>NZ_JBHWFB010000021.1:0-130313 GCF_042733915.1 Nocardia sp. NPDC059691
CCCTCGAACACACCATCACCCAAGCATTCACCGACATACTCCACACCAACACCATCGGACTCGACGACTCCTTCTTCACCCTCGGCGGCGACAGCATCATGTCGATCCAGTTGGTCAATCGAGCCAGGGCGGCGGGTGTGGTGTTCACCCCGCGCGACGTGTTCGACCGCAAGACGGTCGCCGGGCTGGCCGAGGTCGCCGTCCGCGGCGGCACCGCGGCGACCGCGCTCGCGGCCGAACTGCCCGGCGGAGGCGTGGGGCCGGTGCCGGTCACGCCGATCGTCCGGTGGCTGCTCGAGCGGGCCGGGTCGGGGTTCGGCCGCTTCTCGCAGGCGGTGTTGCTCGGACTGCCGCCGGGGATCGACCGGCAGCAGCTGGTGGGCACGGTGCAGGCGGTACTCGATCGGCACGACATGCTGCGCGCGCGGCTGCGCCCGACCGACGACGGAAGTTGGGCGTGGGAAGCCTTGCCCGCCGGGGCGATTCGAGCCGAGGACGTCATCCGTCGGGTGGCGATGCCGGAAGCCCCGGGAAGCGCCGAGTTCCGTGCTTCTGTGGCGGCGGAGTTGGACGCCGCCGCGGACCGGCTCGATCCGGGCGCCGGGGTCGTGCTGCAGGTGGTCTGGTTCGACCCGGTAGCCACGACGGAGCCGGGCCGGGCGCTGGTGGTGGCGCACCATACGGCCGTCGACGGAGTGTCCTGGCGGGTGCTGGTGCCGGATCTCGCGATCGCGTGGGCGCGGATCGAGTCCGGCGAACCACCTGAGCTGGCCCCGGTCGGGACGTCCATGCGCAGGTGGGCCCACGGGCTGGTCGAATCGGCCGGAAGCGCCGAGCGGCGCGCCGAATTCGGATTCTGGAAAGCGATGGCCGCCGGAGACGATCCGGTGATCGGATCCCGCCCCCTCGACCCCGCGATCGATGTCGCCGCCACTGCCCGCACGGTCGAGATCAATGTTCCCCCCGAGGTGACCGAGGCGTTGTTGACCACCGTGCCCGCGGCATTCCACGGCGAGGTGAGCGACGGGCTGCTGGCCGCGCTGGCGGTGGCGGTGACGAAGTGGCGGCGCGAGCGCGACACGGTCGCCTCCGGCGATCTCGCGGACGTCGTGATCGGTTTGGAAGGGCACGGCCGCGAGGAGCGCGCGGTCCCCGGCGCGGATCTGGCGCGGACGGTCGGCTGGTTCACCACGAGTTTCCCGATGCGCCTCGACCTGTCCGGCATCGATGTCGACGACGCGACCGCGGGCGGGCCCGCGCTGGGGGCAGCGGTCAAGTCGGTGAAGGAACAGTTGCGCAAGGTCCCGGACCACGGGATCGGCTACGGCTTGCTGCGGTATCTCAACACCGATACCGGACCGGAACTCGAGAGCATGCCGACACCGCAGATCGGATTCAACTACCTCGGCCGCGTCGCCACGAAGGTGCCCGGAGGAGCGCCGTCGGCCGGATGGCTACCGGTGGACGACGGCGGGGACCTCTCGGGCGCAGAGTTCACCGGTGCGCTCGATCCGGACCTGCCGATGTCGGCGGTGCTCGACATCAACGCCCTCGTCCTGGACGACGGCGACCGGCGGCGGCTGCGGGCGAGGTGGTCGTATCCGGACGGGGTGCTCACCGCCGACCAGGTGCACGAGGTGGCGGAGTCGTGGCGCCGGGTACTGACCGCGTTGGCGGCATACAGCCGCCGCGCCGGGACCGGCGGACGGACGCCGTCGGATCTGGACCTCGTCGATCTCACCCAGTCCGATATCGAACGGCTCGAGACCGGATATCCGGCGCTGAGCGATGTTTGGCCGTTGACTCCGTTGCAGGAGGGATTGCTGTTCCATGCGGTGTTCGCCGAGGAATCGGTGGACGCCTATGTGGTCCAGCTGGTCCTCGAACTGGGTGGGCGAGTCGATGCGCAGCGGCTGCGCCGAGCCGGGCAGGCGCTGCTGAACCGGCATGCGAATCTGCGCGCGGCGTTCGTCACCGACACCGGGCCGGTGCAGGTGGTCGACGAAGACGTCCAGGCGCCATGGACGGAGCTGGACCTGTCCGGGCTGGACGACGGGGAACGGGATCGAGAGTGGACTCGGCTGATGGCCGAGGACCGCGCGACCCGGTTCGACCCGTCGCGCGCCCCACTGCTGCGCTGGATGCTGGTCACCATCGGGCCGGAGCGCTTCCGGCTGGTGCTGACCAACCATCACCTGTTGCTGGACGGCTGGTCGATGCCGCTGCTCCTGAGGGAGTTGCTGGTGCTCTACGCCACCGACTGCGACGACGCGATGCTCCCTCGTGTCCGGCCCTATCGGGACTTCTTGGCGTGGCTGGCGCGGCAGGACCCGACCGCTTCGCTCGACGCCTGGGCCCGTGCGTTCGACGGCGCCGACGAGCCGACTCTGATGGCTCCGTCCGACCCCCGCCGCCGCTACACCGAATCACGAGATGTCCTCGGCGAATTGACCGAGGAACAGACCGCCGACTTGACGAACCTGGCGCGGGCACGCGGAGTCACCCTCAACACCGTGGTCCAGACGGCCTGGGCGATTGTGTTGGGCGCCTTGACATCCCGGACGGATGTCACCTTCGGCACCACCGTCTCCGGACGGCCTCCGCAACTTTCGGACGTCGAATCGATGATCGGGCTGTTCGTCAACACGCTGCCGGTGCGTGTCCGGCTCGACCGCACCGAGAGTTTGGGGCAGCTGCTCGACCGGATCCAGGCCGAACAAGCCGCGCTGCTCGACCACCACTACGTGGGCCTGACCGACATCGAACGGGTGGCCGGCCCGGGAGCGGTGTTCGACACGATGACGGTGTTCGAGTCCTATCCGGTCGATCGTGGCGGGCTCACCGCGGACACCGACATCGCGGGCATGCGGCTGCTCGATGTGAGCGGCACCGACGCGGCGCACTATCCGATCGGCGTTGTCGCCCAGGTCGACACGCGATTGCGTCTCGACATCAAGTACCTGCCCGATCTCTTCGACCACGACATGATGGACGCGACGCTGCGTCGAGTTCTGCGCGTGCTGGGCGCGGTCGCCACCGACCCGGATCTACCGCTGTCCCGGCTGGATCTGCTGTCCTCCGCGGAATACCGCGAGTTGGCGCCCGTGTCGGGTCGTCCGACGGTGTCGGCGCAGGTCTTGCCGGATCTGCTGGCCGCGGCGGTGGCGAACGATCCGGGTGCGGTCGCGGCGGTGTGCGGCGATCGCCGGTGGACTTACGGCGAACTGGACGCGGAGTCGAATCGCCTGGCACGCATGCTGATCGGCCTGGGAGCGGGCCCGGAGACGAGCGTCGCGGTCGGATTGCCGCGGTCGTTCGAGTCGGTGCTGGCGGTCTGGGCCGTGGCGAAGTCCGGGGCGGCGTTCGCGCCGATGGATCCCGAGTATCCGGCCGGCCGCATCGCGTTCATGCTCACCGATTCGGGTGTGGCGGTGGGGATCACGCTGTCGCGATGGCGGGATCGTTTCCCCGGATCGGTGCGATGGCTGGCGCTCGACGAACCGGCGGTCGAAGCGCAGCTGGCGGGATTCCCGGCAGCGCCGGTGAGCGACGAGGAGCGAGCACGGCCGGTGCGGCCCGACCACGCGGCGTACGTGATCTACACGTCCGGGTCGACGGGAGAGCCGAAAGGCGTGGTGGTGTCGCACAAGGGGCTGGCGAATCTGGTGGACGATCAATGTACGCGTTTGGGTGTCGGGCCGGGCACGCGGGTGCTGCACGCCGCGTCTCCGAGTTTCGACGCGGCGGTACTCGAATACCTCTGGGCGTTCGCGACGGGCGGGCAACTGGTGATCGCGCCGCCGACTGTCTACGGCGGGGACGAGCTGGCGCAAATCTTGGCGCGGGAGCGGGTTTCGCACGCGGCGCTGACGCCGACGGCCTTGGCGACGGTCGATCCGGCCGGGCTCGGAGGCCTCGGGACGGTCGTGATCGGCGGCGAGGAACCCCCACCGGAGTTGGTGTCGCGGTGGGCGCCGGGCCGCAGATTGTTCAACACCTACGGTCCTGCCGAGGCGACGATCCAGACCGACGCCGGGCGCCCGCTGGTGGCGGGTGAGGCCGTGACGACCGGCAGCCCGATCCGCGGGGTGCAGGAGATCGTGCTCGACACCTGGTTGCGGCCGGTACCGGTCGGAGTCGTCGGCGAGTTGTATCTGGCGGGTCCCGCTTTGGCGCGCGGCTACCGCAACCGGGTGGGCACGACCGCGTCTCGGTTCGTCGCGAATCCGTTCGCGAGGCCGGGGCAGCGCATGTACCGGACCGGTGACCTGGTGCGGTGGCTGCGGTCGCCGACCGGACATCTGACGCTCGACTACATGGGCCGGACGGATTCTCAGGTGAAGATCCGTGGTTTCCGCATCGAACTCGGCGAGGTCGAATCGGCGCTGCTCGCGTACTCGGGTGTGGCGCACGCGGTGGCAGCCGTGCGCCGAGGCGCGGTCACCGGCGACCGGTTGATCGGGTACGTGGTCCCCGAGTCCGGGGCCGAGCTCGACACGGACGCGGTTCGCGAGTTCGCCGCGGAGCGGTTGGCCTCGCACATGGTGCCCGCGACCGTCGTGGTGATCGACGCGCTGCCGAGGACGGCGAATGGCAAGCTGGACCGCACCGCTCTGCCCGAGCCGGACTTCACCCCCCGTGCCGGATCTCGGGCACCGGCCACCGGGGTCGAGACGACGCTGGCCGGACTGTTCGCGGAGGTGCTCGGACTCGACGAGGTCGGGGCGGACGATTCGTTCTTCGCCATGGGCGGCGACAGCATCATGGCGATTCAGCTGGTCGCGCGCGCCAAGGCGGCGGATCTGCTGTTCTCCGCGCGCGACGTGTTCGAGCACGGAACGGTCGCCGAACTGGCCCGGGTCGCCGTGCGCGACAGCACCGAGGCCACCGCCCTGCCCGCCGAACTGCCCGGCGGAGGCGTGGGACAGATACTGCTGACGCCGATCATGTGCTGGATGTTCGAACGCGGTGGCTTCGACCGTTTCAGCCAGTGGGCGATGCTCACGCTGCCTGCCGGTATCGACAGCGCCGGAATCGGCGCCACTGTCCAAGCGGTGCTCGAACGCCACGACATGCTGCGAGCCCGGCTACGCCCGGACCCCGCGCACGCGTCCGGCTGGGCGCTGCACGTATCGCCGACCGCCGCACCCGCCGCGGGGCTGATCCGGCGCGTGCCGGTAACCGCGGCGCCGGACAGCAGCGACTTCGCCGCGATCGCCGACGCCGAGGCGAACGCCGCGGCCGAGCGCCTCGACCCCGCGGCAGGCGTCGTGCTGCAACTGGTCTGGTTCGAGTGGGCGCGACAGCCGGGACGGCTGCTGATCGTCGCGCATCACCTGGTCGTCGACGGCGTTTCGTGGCGCATTCTGGTTCCCGACCTCGCAATCGCGTGGGCGCAGATCAGCGCGGGGCAACCGCCGCGGCTCGCGCCTGTCGGTACCTCGATGCGACGCTGGGCGCATGCCCTGAACACCGCCGCCGCGCGCCGGGACGAACTCGAGTGGTGGCGCACAACACTCGACGTCGCGGACCCGCCGATCGGCGCACGCCCCATCGATCCCGCGGTGGACGTGCAGGCCACCGTCGCGACCGTCGAGGTGAAGCTGCCCATCGCGGCGACCCGCGCGGTGCTCACCACGCTGCCGGAGGCCTTCCGCGGCAACGTGGACGACGCGCTGATCGCGGGGCTCGCTCTGGCGCTGACCCGATGGCGGCGCGAGCACGGCGACACCGCGCCGGAAACGCTGCTCACCCTCGAAAGCCACGGCCGCCACGACACGGTGCTCCCGCACGCCGACCTCTCGCGCACCGTCGGATGGTTCACCACCACCTATCCGGTGCGACTCGACTTGTCCGGCATCGACATAGACGACGCGTTCGCCGCCGGACCCGCCGCCGGGGCTGTCGTCAAATCAGTGAAGGAACGTTTGCGGCAGGTCCCCGATCACGGGATCGGATACGGCCAGCTGCGATACCTCGACGCCGATACCGCCCGCATCCTGCGTGCGCTGCCCGCACCGCAGGTGAGCTTCAACTATATGGGCCGATACGACACCATTCCCGCCGCGTTGCGCGAGGCCGGGTGGATGCCCGCCGGAGGCGGCGGAGTCCAGAACCCCGACGCGGCCGCCGCATCCGTGCTGGGAGTCAACGCGGTCGTCACCGACACCCCGGAAGGGCCGGCTCTCACCGCCGCCTGGGACTATCCGACCGGTCTGTTGACCTCCGACGAGGTCACCGGCCTCGCGGAACTGTGGCGCGACGCGGTGACCGCGCTGGCCGACTACGCGTCCCGGCCCGGCGCCGGCGGGCTCACCCCCTCAGACCTCGACCTCCTCGATCTGAGCCAGGACACGATCGACCGGCTGGAGCGCCTGCACCCGGCCCTGGACGACATCTGGCCGCTCACGCCGCTGCAGACCGGGTTGCTGTTCCACGCTCAGCTCGCGGACGGCGCCCTCGACGCCTACATCGTGCAACTCTGCATGGAACTCGGCGGGCACGTCGACGCCGAGCGGCTGCGCCGCGCCGCGCAGGCGCTCGTCGGACGGCACCCCAACCTGCGGACCGCGTTCGTGCGCGACGGCGCGGGTGAAGCGGTCCAAGTGGTGCACAAGCACGTCGACGTGCCGTTCACCCTCATCGACCTGGCCGAGCACGACGATTCCGCCGCCGCGCTGGATCAGCTCATGGCCGCCGACCGGCGCGCCAGCTTCGACGTGGCCGCGGCGCCGCTGCTGCGAATGACGTTGGTGCGCATTGCCCCCGAGCGATACCGGCTGGTGTGGAGCATGCATCACATCCTCGTCGACGGCTGGTCCACGCCACTGCTCATCCGGGAGCTGCTGACCCTCTACGCCTGCGACGACGACGCCACGGCGCCCGCTCCGGGCCGTCCCTTCCGTGACTACCTGACGTGGCTGCACGCCCAAGACCGGAACGCGGCGGAAACCGCGTGGACGCGGGCACTCGACGGCGTGTCGGAGCCGACGCTGCTGGCGATCGCGGACCGCGGCCGCAGGCACACCACCGCCACGCGCGAGGTACAAGTTCAGCTCGGCGAAGACCGCACCTCGGCACTGGTCGCCACAGCCCACCGACAGGAGGTCACGCTCAACACCCTCGTTCAGGCCGCCTGGGGAATCGTGCTGGCCAACGCGACCGGCCGCGAGGACGTGGTGTTCGGCACCACCGTCTCCGGGCGCCCGCCCCAGATCGCCGGCATCGAATCGATGATCGGGCTGTTCATCAACACGGTGCCGGTGCGGGTCCGGCTGGACCACCGCGAAACCCTCGCCCAACTGGTGCGGCGAATCCGGACCGAACAAGCCGCGCTGCTCGACCATCACCACCTGGGCCTGGCCCAGATCCAGCAGATCGCCGGTCCTGGCGCGATGTTCGACACCGTGACGGCCTTCGAGTCCTACCCGATCGACTCGACCGGGTTGTCCGAAGACACCGACATCGCGGGAATGCGTGTCCTGGGCGTGCACGGACGCGATGCCGCGCACTACCCGCTCGGCCTGATCGTGCACCAGGACAACAGATTGCACCTGACCTTCAAATACTTGCCCGACCTGCTGACCCGGCAGCAGATCGACGCCATCGCCGACCGTGTGCTGCGCGTGCTCGACACCGTCGCGGACCACATCGACCTGCCGCTCACCCGGCTACAGCTGCTGTCGCAGGCCGAGCAGGCCGCGCTGGTCCCCGTGCGTGGCCCGCGCGGCGCGGTGATGTCGGTGCTGCCGCAGGTGCTGACCGCCGCGATGGAACCGGAGACCGAAGCGGTGGTCTGCGACGGCGTACGACTGTCCTACCGCGAACTCGACGAAACCTCGAACCAGTGGGCGCGGGTGTTGATCGACACCGGGATAGGACCGGAATCGTTCGTAGCCATAGCGCTACCTCGCTCCATCGACGCCATGATCGCCGTGTGGGCGGTCGCGAAGACCGGCGGCGCGTTCGTCCAGGTGGAACCCAGCCATCCGCGCGAACGCAGCACGACCATCCTCACGGATTCCGGTGCCATGGTCGGGCTTACTCGCGAGCCCTACCGAAATCAGTTGCCGGACAACATCAAATGGCTGACCGTCGACAGCCCCTCCTTCGCGGCGACGTCGGCAGAAGTGTCCTCCGCGGCGATCGGCGATGCCGACCGAACAGCCCCACTACGGCCACAGCACCCGGCCTACCTGGTCTACACCTCCGGCTCCACCGGAACCCCGAAGGGCGTCGTGGTCACACATACCGGGATAGCGAACCTGGCCGCGGACACGCGGGAACGGTTCGGCATCACTCCGTCCTCTCGGATACTGGCTGTCGCCTCGCCGAGCTTCGACGTCTCGATCCTCGAATGGATCAGCGCCGTCTGCGGCGGAGCCACGCTGATCCTCGCCCCCACACCGGTCGGCGCCGGACTGTCCGAGCTGGTCCGGGCGGAACACGTCACCCATGCCGCGCTCACCCCGACGATGCTCGCCGCGATGAATCCCGACGGACTCGAAACCCTGGTCATCGGCGGTGAGCCGTGTCCGCCGGAGCTGGCGGCGCGATGGACGC
Organism: Nocardia sp. NPDC059691; assembly: GCF_042733915.1. Classification (NCBI taxonomy): domain Bacteria; kingdom Bacillati; phylum Actinomycetota; class Actinomycetes; order Mycobacteriales; family Nocardiaceae; genus Nocardia; species Nocardia sp. NPDC059691. The sequence continues at coordinate 8,563 of NZ_JBHWFB010000021.1, forward strand.
CGGGCCGCACGGTGCTCATCAGCTACGGGGCCACCGAGACCACGGTCGTGAGCTGCGCAGGCACTCCGCTGTCCACCACCGTCGACGGCCCGATCGCCATCGGCGGCCCGATCCGCGGATTCACCGCCGTCGTACTCGATCGCAATCTCCGCCCCGTTCCGTTCGGAGTGGTCGGCGAACTCTATCTGTCCGGGCCGGGCCTCGCCCGCGGCTACCACAAGCAACCCGCGACCACCGCGAGCCGATTCGTCCCCGCCCCGTACGGGCGGCCCGGGACGCGAATGTATCGCACGGGCGACCTGGTGGCGTGGACCACCGACCGAAGACTGCAATACAAGGGCCGCAGCGACCTGCAGTTGAAGGTCCAGGGCAACCGCGTCGAACCCGGCGAGGTCGAATCCGCGCTGAGCAGCTACCCCGACATCGCCTACGCCGCGGTCACCGTGCACACCCACCCCGACGGCACCGGCCAACTCACCGGCTACGTCGTACCGACGCCGCACACCACACCCGACACCGTCGCCATGACCACCTACCTCGCAACCCGCCTGCCCACCCACATGATCCCCACCGCCATCGTCGTCCTCGACCGGATCCCGCTCACCAGCACCGGCAAATTCGACTACAAAGCTCTGCCCGCGCCGGACCGGCCCCCGTTCCGCGCGCCGTCCACACCTCTGGAGACCGCCGTCTGCGAGGCGTTCGCGCGAACGCTCCAGCTCGAGCGTGCCGGTTGCGACGACGGCTTCTTCGCCCTCGGCGGCAACTCGCTCGCCGCGACCCAACTGGTGGCGCGGTTGGAGGAGTCCACCGGGGTGCCCGTGCCGATTCAGTGGATCTTCAGCGACCCGACACCGCAATCGCTGGCCCGCCGCATCGAGGCCCGGCTGAGCGGCTTCGAGGAACCCGACCCCCACGACGCGCTCGCCGTCCTGCTCCCCCTGCGCGCGACCGGTGCGGAGCCGCCACTGTTCTGCGTCCACCCGGCCGTCGGTTTGGCTTGGGGCTTCAGTGGACTCGTGCAGCACCTCGGTGCGGAGCGGCCCGTTCACGGGCTGCAATCCCCGGCGCTGACCGACCCCACCGCGCGGTTCGACACGCTCGACCAACTCGCCGCCCGCTATGTGCGGGAGATCCGGTCGGTCCAGCCGCACGGCCCCTATCACTTGCTCGGCTACTCATTGGGCGGCACCATCGCGCACGCGATCGCCGTGCGACTGCGCCGCGAGGGCGAACCCGTCGCCACCCTGGCGATGATGGACACGCGCGTAGTCGACGCGGGCAGCGCGCAAGCTCCCCTACCCACCCTCAGGGACCTGCTCACCGAGTTCGGCGGCGTGGCCGGTTCCCGGATTCCGGCCGACTTCACCGTCGAGGCCGCGACCGACTTGCTGCACCGGCAGGGCGGTCTCTTCACCGCCCTCACGCCCGAGCATCTGGCGGTTCTGTATGGCGACTACACCCGGCTCATCGACCTCACCCGAGATCATCGACCGGCACTCTTCGACGGTGATCTGCTCTACTTCAGCGCCGCCAACGGCCACCCGGACGACGGCCCCTCTCCATCTCTCGCGTGGCAGGAGTACCTCACCGGCAGCATCTTCGAACACCGTGTCGCCGTCCCGCACGAAAGGATGACCGACCCCGAGGCGCTACATGCCATCGGATCAACCCTGACCGAGCATTTCCGCCGCACCCCCGTCCCCTCACCGGAGCCTCCGATCTCAGCAAGGACCAGCCGATGATGAACACCGACCCCATAGTCGGGACACGCTCCGGCGTCCAGCCGGTCAACCTCTTCGCTCCCGACGCGGAAACAGGCCTCGCCGACCACCCCCGGTTCCCCGAACTCCGTCGGTGGACCCGCGAATACCTGTGCCATTCCCACCCGGATCTCGGCCGGCCCGGTCCTGTCTGTCCCTACACCAGCCACGCCATCACGCACAGGTACTTGTGGGCCGCCTACTTCGATGGTCACGACATCGATATCGGGCGCATCACCGCGATCGCCGACGATCTGTACGACCTGTTCCCGGCCCTGCCACCGCAGGAGGCGCCCGAGTCGCTGTTCAAGGCCGTTCTCGCGGTCTTTCCCGACCTCACCGACTACGCCTCGATCGACACGGTGCAACGACAACAGAAAACCAAATTCGTCGACAAAGGTCTGATGATCGGGCAGTTCTATCCGGGCTGCACCTACCCCGGACTGCACAATCCGGCGTTCCCGGCGCTCGACGCACCACTGCCCATCCTCGCGGTACGCCACATGGCCCCTACCGACTATCCGTTCCTCGTCGCGCGCCACGAATGGATCGATACCTACCTCAAGCTCTTCGCACCTACCATTCCCGGATTCGTCGCCACGGCCATGTCCGTCAGACTCGAACAGGCAATCGACGCCCAGAAAGACACCTCGTGAGTCGGTAGTGTGGGCGGGTGCGGACGCCCGGTGACCACCGCCGAGCCGGTCCCGGCGACCGGCTGGAGAGCGCTCAGTCAGCCACCAGTTCCACCGGGACCGCGATGACGTCGACCATGGCCCCGTTGCGCAGCACGGTGACCGGCAGTTGCACGCCGATCGACTCGGCGAACAGCTGCCGCTGAATCCCCTGCGCGTCACACACTTCCGACCGCGCCACGCTCAGCACCAGATCACCGCGGCGCAGCCCGGCCAGCTCGGCGGGGCCGCCACGGACCACCTCCACGATGCGCACCCCGGCGGCCTGCCCGGTGCGCGCGGCGACCGGCTCGGGCAGCGGCGCGGGCACGCCGACCAAGCCGAGGTATGCGCGCCGGACGCGCCCCTCGGTGTGCAGCGTGCCGATGATCCGGCGCGTCGTCGCGTTGATCGGGATGGCGAGGCCGAGCCCGATGCCCGCGACCGCGGTGTTGACGCCGACCACCCGGCCTGCCGAGTCCGACAGCGCGCCACCGGAATTTCCGGGGTTGAGCGCGGCGTCGGTCTGGATCACGTCCTCGATCACCCGGCCGGCGCGGCGGGATGCCACCGGAACCGCGCGCCCGAGCGCGCTCACCACGCCCGCGGTGACCGAACCCGCCAGGCCGAGCGGACTTCCGACCGCCACCACCAGCTGGCCGACCACCAACTGGTCGGCATCTCCGAGCGGCACCGCGTCCGGCGCGCCGCCGCGTGCGCGCAACACCGCGAGATCCGACAGGGGATCCACCCCGACGACGTGGAAGCGGGATTCCACCCCATCGGCGAAGACCACCTCACCCTCGCGGGCCGCGCCGACGACGTGCGCGTTCGTCAACAGGAACCCGTCGTCGGTGAAGACCACCGCCGATCCGCTCCCCCGCCTGGTCCGCACGCTGGCCACGTGCGGCGTCACCGACGCCGCCACCGCGATCACCGTGCGGGAGTAGGCATCCATCGCGGCGTTGTCCACGCCGACCACCACCCTGTTCGCCGGAATTGCACTACTGCGTCCAGGATGCCCTCGCGCCGCGGACGACGCACGGTGTTCGCCGCAGGCGCAACCTGGGCCGCGGGTGCGCCGGGCGTGTCGCCGGGATACGGATCGCAGGTCCGGCACCGGGCGCTACGCCGTGGGCACCCGGTCGAGGAAACCGTGCACACTCGTGATCCGGTCGTCGGCTCCGAGGGAGATCACGTCCGAACCCGCGACCGGGGCGCTGCCGTCGGTCGCGGAGACCAGCTCCCAGGAGAAGCGGGCGATGTCGTGGTGGCCGTCGACCGCGCCGAGGCGACGGAACTCGAACCCGGGGAACTGCGCCTGCACGCCCCCGATGGCCGCCGCCAGCTGGGCGTGCCCGCGCACCTCCGCGAGCGGATCGGTGTACGCGCCGTCCTCGGCCCACGCGGCCGCCACCGCCGCGGCCCTGGCGTCCTCGTCGGTGGCGTTCCACGCGGCGAAGTACCGATCGACCGCTTCCTCGTAGCGCGACATAATGAATCCTCCTGTGCGGTAATGCTTTTCGGCAACCGTTCGGGTCTTCCGATCGGCTGTCTCCAACCTTGCCGCGCCGCGCGCCCAGAGTCGATTACGCGCGAGGTAATGATCGCCGGAAAAGCACGCGCGCCCGAGGGCTCAGCGCAGTAGGCCCCGCTTCTCGAGATAGGCCGATGGAATCACCGCCGCCGCCAGAGCCAGCAGCACGGTGAGCAAAAGGCTCAGCTGCCAGGGCAATTCGGCGATGTCGAGCAGACCTGCGGTGTAGCAGCCGACGACCAGAACGGGCGGCAGGACGACCGCGGTGGTGACGGTGAACACCTTGACGATCTCGCTCTGCCGCACGTTCAGGCAGATCGTCACGGATTGCTGCAAGAAGCGGACGTTGTCGTACGCCGAGCCCGCATACTGCCCCACCCCGTCGATGTCGGCGAGCAGGATGCCGATCGCCTCGTCGAGTTCCGCCTTCCCCGACGACGTGTCGGCCATCAGATGCCGCGCGGCGCGGGCCAGCTGCCGCTGGGTCTCCTGAGTGCGCGAGACGATGCGTTCGGTCGCGTTCATCCGCGACATCACGCCGCGCAGGTCGGCGAGCTCGATCTCGCGCCGGTCCCGGCCCGTGATCGTCCGCTCGATCTCGTCGCGCAACGCCTCCATGGCGTCACCCGCATGATGTAGCACCCGCTCCGACGCCTCGTTCAGTGCCCACAGCAGCGCGTACATCACGCCGTGCGCGGAGCCGGCGAGCGCCGGGTCGCGCCGCATCTTCGCGACCGCCTTGTCGAAGGGGACGAAATGCTCGGACGGCTGCAGCGTCACGAGGAATTCACCGCCAAGGGCGAAGACGATCGTCTCCTGTTCGATGTTCTCGCCACGCTGGAATCCGGCCGTCACCGGAAAGTAGCGAAAGCTGTCGGTCTCCAGGACCTGATCGCGTGCGGACGTGAAGTCGATGCCGAGCCGTTCCCGCAGCACCGCCGCGGTGTCGGCGTCGTCGGCGGCGAGCGGAATCCAATGCTGCTGGAGCACTTCGGTATCGAAGTGGTCGGCGGTCACGGCACCGAGAAAGGTCGTCATCGACTACCGCTGCCCGCGGAAGGAGCGCACCGCGGATCCGGCCTGCTGCCGCCGTTCCGGATCTGTTGTGCGAGGCGATGTTTCGGCCTTCTCTGGCAATGTGGCCATAGTGGATGCTCCAATACTTGCTATCGTGCGGGGCTGGCGCGCTCCTCCGGTACCGAGGACGCACGCAGGGGCGAGCAGCGACGTGATCGGGCGGCGCCGCGGGTCGGGGGCCACGTATCGGCCGAACCCGGACGCGCCGCTCTTACGCGCCGGAGAGATGACGAAGGTTGAGGGTCCGTACCGCGTCGGCCGATGGGCGCCGTTGCCCGGCGGGCGATCACGCGCGCGGATCAACGACGCGCCGGCGCAACCTGTTTCGCGAGAGCGGCCCAGCTGTAGACGTCGATACTGTCATCCGGCATCTGCCGCTCACCTCGCTTCGTCGGTCGACCGGCGCACGAATTGCGCCATCCATCATTAGAAACCCGCCCATCGGGGTACGTCAATCAGTTGCGCAAGTGTTCGACAGCGCGCCACCCGATGGAAATCCAGCGACAGTGGCGAAGCCGGATGACAGCGGACGACAGCGGTTTTCGGCATGCTCGCCGCCACCGCGACGTCACTCCGCCACATCCACCCCGTACCGGCGCGCCAGCACCGCGAGATCCGTCGGATAACCCTGGCCCACCGCACGCAACCGCCAGACGTCGCCACGCAGGTAGACCTCGGCGAGCACCAACGTCCGTTCCTCGGTGGCCGCGTCCATCGTCGCGCGCGCGACAACGCCTGCCTCCGCGCCCGGCATCGCCTCGACCTCGATCGCGCCGACATCACCGAAGGTGGCCTCCGCGTCGTCCAACGCGGCGGCCAGCACGATCCGGCGGCAATATCGCGGCAGCTGATCCAGCCGTATCGCGACGGACTGCTCGTCGGGCCCCTCGGCGATGAGACGCACGCCCCGCGTCTCGGGCTGGTTGTAGAAGACGAAGTCGTCGTCGCCCGCCACCTGCTCGTCACCGTCGACGAGGAACGCGACCAGGTCAACCGCCCCGCTGCCGCTGTAGGCCCACGACGCCCGGATCGTCCAATCGATGCCGAAGTCGTCGATCGGTAGATCGATCACCTGACCACGAATCAGCGCAAGAGGCTCGGCGCCCGCGCGACGCGATGCCGACGACGCGTCGGAAGGCTGCGGCGCCGAGAGCAATTCGGCGCCGTGCACCGGGATGCCTAGTTCGGCGGCCCGTACGCAGCGCCGGTCGGCGTGCCCTCCGGTCAGCGCGAGCACGTCGGTTACCCGCCCGGACATGTTCACCGCCGCGGAGCCGCCGAGCTCGGCGATCCGTGACCGGACTGCGGCGGCACCGCCATGCGTTCCACCGAGCACCAGCACCCGGCGTCCCGCCAAGGGGCCACCGGGTGCAACCGGCACACGCGACGGTCGACGACGTGTCGAGGAAGTCCGCGCCACCTGATCGTCCTTGCGCTCACCCGGCTCGACACGCTCCAGCAACAACAGGAATCTGTTCTCGCTGACGATCGGGGTGCCGACCTCGACGGCTTTGCGAGCCTTGCCGCTGGTCGAATTCGGCGCGTTGGTGACGAGCACACTGGTGCGACCGCTCACCGCGCTGGTCACCTCTAGTCCGGCCGCTTCGGCACGGGCGACCAGGACGTCCCGATCGGTCGCGGTATCGCCGGTGAAGGCGACTTTCATTCCCTGGACGAGGGCGCCACCGGTCTCGAACCGGCCCGGATACGTGTAAGGACACGGTGTTTTCGGGCCCGTCCGCTCGGTCGGCAGACCCCACGCGCTCTGGTAGTTCTCCTTCGGTGGGCAGCGCAGCAGAGGCGGCGTGATGCCGAGCCGCGCCGCATCGGCGATCAGCGCTCTGAGCACACCGGCCAGGACGCGGGTGTCGTCCAACGCGTCGTGCGCTCTCGAGCGTGAAATCCCGTAATAGGCCGCGAGCGTGCCGAGCTTGCAATCCGGCGTCGGCGGCGCGACCCGCCGCGCGAGGGCAAGCGTGCACAATCGGCGCCCCACCGGCAGATCGGCGCCGGTCCTGCCGAATTCGCTGGCGAGGAATCGGTAGTCGAAGTGCGCGTTGTGCGCGACCATCACCCGGCCCGCCAGCAGGGCCGAAAGAGGTTCGCGCACGTGCTCGAAGCGCGGTGAGCCGCGCAAGATCTCGGTCGTCAGGCCATGGATGTGCACCGGCCCCGGGTCGCAGCCCGGATCGACCAGCGTATGGAATTCATGGACGACCTGGCCGTCTGCGTCCAGGACCAATGCCGCCACCGAAAGCACCCGATGCTCTTCGGCCCGCAGACCCGAGGTCTCCACGTCGACAACGGTGTAGGCGCCGAAACCCGCCGTTGAAGGCGCTTGGCGCACAATCGCATTCCCTTGCACGGCCAACTCATCGTGACCACGGTCCCGAACGTTGCATTGATCGCACCTCGAATTCCGGATACGCCGCACTCACCATGGACGAGGTCGCCGCACGGCCGGGACCGACACGAACGCCATCTGCCGACGCCGGCCCCATGGCCGGCCCTCCTGGGCCGCGCGATCGCACGAGGTGAAGCCGTCCCCGAAGCCCTGCATCCGCGGATGCCACCGTGGCCCTGGTCCTGCTCCGCAACGAGTTCGTGGTCCGCGGGACGCCGCGCTACGGGTTCGCGGCGCCGCAGATCGGCAACTCCAGCAGCGCGCTGGGAGCGCGTTGCGGCACCGAGGTGCCCAGGTAGTACTGAATCCACCCCGGATAGTTGCCCGAGTCCAGACGGAAGACTTGAACATGCACCGCGTGCTGTGTTCCGGTCTCGTTATCACGGAAATGCATCGCGGGCCGTTCTCTGCCGTAAACGGCTATTCCTTCTGCCCACATCCGGCGAAAGTCGGCGTACTCGGCGAGTTCGGCGAGCAGATCCGCCGGCCATTCCGATTCCGCCGCCGGTCCGATGAGGCCGCGCAGCCAGCGGACCATCAGACCGGCCTCCCGCTCCCATTCCACGATCACCCGGCGCGACAGCGGGTTGCCGAAAAACCATCGCAGGATGTTCATGTCGTCCACCAGGCCGGGAAACGCGCGCGCAAACGGCCTGTTACAGGCGAGAACATTCCATCGGGTATCGACGAAGCCCGCAAGGCCCGGCTCCTGCGCGACGAGCGCCTGCCGCATGTCGTCGGTGATCTCGGCGCACAACTCGGCTATCGACGGCGACCTGCTGATCGAGAGACCGGCCAACTCGTACAAGTGGCGGCGCTCCGCATCGGTCAGCGCTTTCACCCGTTTCAGATAACCGACCAACGCCTCCACGACGACCATGGTGGGACGGGCGCGCTCGCCGCTTTCCAGGTGCGCGACATAGCTCGCGCTCACTCCGGCCGCGAACGCGAGTTTCTCCCGCGACACCCGGCGTTCGTCACGTAGCCGGCGCAGCATACTTCCGAAGCTGGGCGGCTCGGGGCGGCCACTGTCGATTCTGCCCGATACTCGGTGCGTCACTGATCCACTCCTCTGACAACTGTGTTGAACGACGGGACACATCGAAGGAAAAGGTGATGCCGGCGAGGACGGCGACCGCAATCCCCTCCGGCGTCCGGATCGTTGAAAAGAACAAGCCAGGGCTACATTGCCGCAGCAACCCCCGGGAAGATCTTCTGCGCACCGATGTTAAATGCATTCGATCACGATATGAAACCAACTGGACCGGCATGTTAGACAGATCACACACCGCAAGTGCACTGCGGTAACAGGTTGGCCTACAGTACTTTTCATTCCTCCCGGCGACCGGCACCGCCGCGACTTCCGTTCCTCGCCGACCGGATCACCCCTCGCCGAAGAAATCCTCGCCAGGGCGGACACTGCGCGGTATGTATCCGCAAAAGGGTGCGTCGGGAAGATGGACATACCCGAGCGGATTGCATTAGATCTTGGTCGAGAAATTCCCCGGAACGATCGACGATTTCATTTTCGAGCCGATCACCGGCGGATCGAACTCCGTCATCACTAGAACAGGAGCATTCCGACTTGTCCGCACACGCTCATCCCACGCCGCGCATCACACTGGCGGCCAGCGGCGACGACGAACGAAGAACGTTTGCGGTGTGCGCCGCCGAAGGCAGGCCGCTGTGGTACGGCCCCCTCGAACCACCGCCGGACGACATGGTGGCAGGCCGGCCCGCCTCCGCCCCGACAACCGCCGCGGCGCGCGGCATCTGGCTCGCGGGCCAGGCGAAGACGCAGGCCGGTCTCGGCCATGCGCTGCTGCGCCTGATCGTCACCGACCGGCAGCTCGACATCAGGGCGCTGCAACGTACCGCCGTGCTCACCGGCCTCGCCCTCGAATTCATCGTCACCAAAGAGAATCCGGCGCGTGGCTGGTGCAGCACCTACGGATGGCTCGAGTGGAGCACCGCTTCGCTGGCCGGTCTCGTAGACCGCCGCTCCGGTTTCGGCGTACGCCCTTACGTGGCGTCGGCCCCGGTTCGCCAGAGCCCGAGGAGGACACGCCGATGATCGGCGACATCGCATCCACCGACACCGTCCGGCACATCGATGCGGGCGCCACGTTGCGCACCGCGCTGGAAGGGCTGTTGGTCCACGATGGCGGCGAACTCGACGCCCGGCTACGCCACGCCGTCGCCGCCGTCGTACACCTGGCGGTCGACGCCCGCCCTGGACCACCCGACAGCACCGACGAGTTCCTGGGCAGGCTCGACACGGCGTGGCTGCTTGCCGCGTGGGCGGGGCACGATGTCGAACTCTCGCTGATCGCGACCCTCGCCGGAGGGACCGTGCCCGCGCTGTCGTGGTGTGAGTTGATGTTCACGACGGCGCTGGCGCCGTGGTCGGCTACCGACTCCGCACGACATGCCCGACAGATCTTCGCCGCCGACACTCCGGGTGCCTGACCGCACCGGAAGCCGGCCACAGTCCCCACCCGTTGCTGAAGTGGTCAGACGTCCAGCTCGAGCCGTCGCGGGTTCGGCCGCCTCGCCCCCTCCGGCGCCTTCCGCAGGTCGGCCGGACAGCGGGCGGCTCAGCCGTTCGCGCTGGACAGCGAAGGCGTCCGCGGCCGAACCCGCTTGCGCGGCGCATCGCCGGGTGCCGTGATCACCGAACCCGCCAGTAGGGTTGACCACGGCGTTGCCAGGCCGGATGCTCTTGGTTGGCCGAACAGCTCGAAACCGGACATTCGAACGATCTTCATCGTCGTAGCGCCGAGTTGTGGCGGCGACGACGCCGGTGCGGACCCGCCCCGGTGTCCGGTACTCGAGGGGAGATTCGCGTGACCTACCGCCTGACCGATATCGATTGCGTGAGTGCCCGTGGGCACTCCGCGCTAGGGGGAACCCTCGCGATACAGGCGGTCTGGCGCTACGACCGTGCGGTGGATCTGGCGGCGCTCGAGCATTTCCACGAGGCGTTGCGGCACGGCAGGCTGGGCAGAGCGGTCGCGCCCGCGATGATCCCCGCCGCCGGGGACCGGTGGACCACCCGAGTCGAATTCAGCCCGCTCGAGGTCGCCGACGAGCCCATCCCCTCGGGCGATCTGGAGGCCTGGATCGCCGAACAGGGAAATGCCGAGTTGCGTACCTTCGGCGGGCCCGCGTGGCGGTTGGCGGCGACCCACCTCGACAACGGGGAAAGCGTGGTGTCGCTGCTGGTTTCCCACACGCTCGCCGACGGCCACGCGTTCTGCACGGCGGTCACGGACGCCGTCGCGGACAAGCGACTCGACTTGTCCTACCGCACAGATGAATTCGGCCGGATGCGCCTGCTCGCCGGTGATCTCCGCGATGCCGCGCGGCGAGCCGGGTCGTTACCCTCCGCCGCCGGTTTGGCGTTGCGGTTGGCCGTCACCGGGCGCGGCGGCGGGACCGGGCCCGCCGGCGACGCGCCGGGCTTCCGGCTTCCGACCGTCACCGCGACGGTCCCGGCGCAGCTGTGGCATGCGGCGGCACGGGCCCGAGGCGGAACCGGCACCACCCTGGCGGTGGCGATGATGACCGCCATCGCGACGGAGGTCGGCCGCACCGACGAAGAGGGCCGGGTGCGCATGATGATGCCGGTCAGCACCCGCACCGCCGACGATCTTCGGGCGAACGCTCTGACCTCCATCGCCTTCGAAGTGGACGTGCGCGACGGCGCACCGGCCGACCTCGCTCCGCTGCGCGCGGTGATGAAGGAAAAACTCACCGCGGCCGCGGCCAGCGGACAGGACGTCCCGCCGCTGGTTCCGGTCGCGGTGGCGCTGCCGCGCGGACGGTATGCCCGGCTGGCGCGGCAAGCCGCCACCGACCCCACCTCCACGGTGTGCTCCAGCCTCGGCAAGCTCGACCCCGACATGCTGCGCATCGACGGCCGCCCGGCCTCGGCGATGATGCTCGGCCTGGTCAATCAGAGCCTCGACGCGCGGAGCGTCGTGACCGAACGCGGCGGCAATCTGTACGTCGCGCTGGTCGAGGCCGCGGAGAAGATCACGATGCGCGTCATGGGGTTCCACCCGCCTGCCCTGCTGGACACCGAGCAGCTCACCGAGCTGGTGCGGTCCGCGCTCGCCGAGTACGAGCTCTCGGCGACCTTCTGGTAGCACCTCGGCTTGTCACCGCCATGTGGCACGATCGCGTAAGTGACCAGCCGCCCCGCCGCCACGCAGCACCTGCACGACCTCGCGCGGCTGCGCCGCGTTCGCGACCGCATCGATCGCGAGTACGCGCAGCCGCTGGACGTGGAGGCGCTCGCGCGCGACGCGCATATGTCGGCCGGGCACCTCAGCCGCCAGTTCCGGCTCGCCTACGGCGAGTCGCCGTACTCCTATCTGATGACGCGGCGCATCGAACGAGCGATGTCGCTGCTGCGGCGGGGCGACCTCAGCGTCACCGAGGTGTGCTTCGCGGTCGGCTGCTCGTCGCTGGGCACCTTCAGCACCCGCTTCACCGAGTTGGTCGGTGTGCCGCCGAGCGTCTACCGGCGCGAGGCGGCGCGCGCCACGGCGGGGATCCCCTCGTGCGTGTCGAAACAGGTGACCAGACCGATCAGGAATCGAGAAGCACCGGTTACCGAGCCGCAATTAGCCTGACTGCCATGGACATCACCATTCACGCGAGCTTCCTGCCGCACGACGACGCGGACGCGGCCCTCGCCTTCTACCGCGACATCCTCGGCTTCGAGGTCCGCAACGACGTCGGGTACGAAGGGATGCGCTGGCTCACCGTCGGCCCCGCCGGCCAGCCGGAAACATCCATCGTCCTGCATCCGCCGGGCGCAGATCCCGGCATCACCGACGACGAGCGCCGCACCATCACCGAGATGATGGCGAAGGGCACCTATGGCGGCATCCTGCTGGCAACCAAGGATCTGGATGGCGCTTTCGAACGGCTGGCGGCCAACGACGCGGAGATCGTCCAGGAGCCGACCGAGCAGCCGTACGGGGTGCGCGACTGCGCCGTCCGCGATCCCGCGGGCAACCTGATCCGCATCCAGCAGCTGCGCTGACCGCCCGGCGCGAACCGATCGAACCGAGCCCGGCGACGCCGGCCGCGCAGGCGGCCCCGCCCGACAGATGGAGACACGATGAGCACGGCCACGACGACGGACACGCAGTCGCCCGCGCCGCACGCCGCGGACAGCCACGATTTGATCCGCGTGCACGGCGCGCGCGAGAACAACCTCGAGGATGTCAGCATCGAGATTCCGAAGCGAAGGCTGACGGTGTTCACCGGCGTCTCCGGCTCGGGCAAGAGCTCACTGGTGTTCAGCACGATCGCCGCGGAGTCGCAGCGGCTGATCAACGAGACCTACAGCGCGTTCGTCCAGGGCTTCATGCCGACGCTGGCACGGCCCGAGGTCGACGTGCTCGAGGGGCTGACCACCGCGATCATCGTCGATCAGCAACGCATGGGTTCCGACCCGCGCTCCACGGTCGGCACCGCCACCGACGCCAATGCCATGCTGCGCATTCTCTTCAGCAGGCTCGGAAAGCCGCACATCGGCTCGCCCCAGGCTTTCTCCTTCAACGTCGCCTCGATCAGCGGGGCGGGCGCGGTCACGACCGAACGTTCCGGAAGGACCGTGAAGGAGCGCCGCAGCTTCAGCATCACCGGCGGGATGTGCCCGCGCTGCGAGGGCCGGGGCTCGGTGTCCGATATCGACCTCACCCAGCTCTACGACGATTCCAAGTCGCTCGCCGAAGGCGCGTTCACCATCCCGGGCTGGAAGTCGGACAGCTTCTGGACGGTGCGGGTCTACGCGGAGTCGGGTTTCGTCGATCCGAACAAGCCGATCCGCAAGTACACCAAGAGGGAGATGCAGGACTTCCTCTACAAGGAGCCCACCAAGGTGAAGATCGAGGGGGTCAATCTCACTTACGAGGGGCTGATCCCCAAGATCCAGAAGTCGTTCCTGTCCAAGGACCGGGAGGCGATGCAGCCGCACATCCGGGCGTTCGTGGACCGCGCGGTCACCTTCACGACCTGTCCCGAGTGCGACGGCACCCGGCTCACCGAGGCGGCGCGCTCGTCGAAGATCGCGGGCATCAGCATCGCCGACGCCTGCGCCATGCAGATCAGCGACCTCGCCGAATGGGTCGGCGGCCTGAGCGAGCCGTCGGTGGCGCCGCTGCTGGGCGCGCTGCGGCACACTCTCGACTCGTTCGTGGAGATCGGGTTGGGCTACCTCTCGCTGGACCGGCCCTCCGGCACACTATCGGGCGGTGAGGCCCAGCGCACCAAGATGATCCGCCACCTCGGCTCCTCGCTCACCGACGTCACCTATGTCTTCGACGAGCCGACCATCGGCCTGCATCCCCATGACATCCAGCGGATGAACAACCTGCTGCTGCGGCTGCGGGACAAGGGAAACACGGTGCTCGTCGTGGAGCACAAGCCGGAGACGATCGTGATCGCCGACCATGTCGTCGACCTCGGTCCGGGAGCGGGCACGGCGGGCGGCACCGTCTGCTTCGAGGGCAGCGTCGAGGGGCTACGGGCCAGCGGCACCGTCACCGGCCACCATTTCGACGACCGGGCCGCGCTCAAGGCCACCGTGCGCGAGCCGAGCGGCAAGCTCGAGATCCGCGGCGCGAAAGCGAACAACCTGCGCGATGTCGACGTCGACATTCCGCTGGGTGTGCTCGTCGCCATCACCGGCGTGGCGGGGTCCGGCAAGAGCTCGCTGGTGCACGGGTCGATCCCCGCGAGCGAAGGCGTGGTCGCGGTGGATCAGGCGCCCATCCGCGGCTCGCGGCGCAGTAATCCGGCGACCTACACCGGATTGCTGGAGCCGATCCGCAAGGCGTTCGCCAAGGCCAACGGGGTGAAGCCCGCGCTGTTCAGCGCCAATTCCGAAGGAGCGTGCCCCACCTGCAACGGCGCGGGCGTCGTCTACACCGATTTGGGGATGATGGCAGGTGTCGCCACCACTTGCGAGGAGTGCGAGGGCAAGCGATACCAGGCGTCGGTGCTGGAATACCACCTCGGCGGCCGCGACATCAGCGAAGTGCTCGCGATGTCGGTGCTCGAGGCCGAGGAGTTCTTCGGCACCGAGGCCGCCCGCACCCCGGCCGCGCACGCCATCCTGAGCAGGCTCGCCGACGTCGGGCTGGGCTACCTCAGCCTCGGTCAGCCGCTCACCACGCTGTCCGGCGGCGAGCGGCAACGGCTCAAGCTGGCCACGCACATGGCCGAGAAGGGCGGCGTCTACGTCCTCGACGAGCCGACCACCGGCCTGCATCTCGCCGATGTCGAGCAGTTGCTCGGCCTGCTCGACCGGCTCGTCGACTCCGGCAAGTCGGTCATCGTCATCGAGCACCACCAAGCGGTCATGGCGCATGCGGACTGGATCATCGACCTCGGTCCTGGGGCGGGACACGACGGCGGCCGGGTCGTCTTCCAGGGCACTCCCGCCGACCTCGTCGCCGCCCGCTCCACTCTCACCGGCGAACATCTCGCGGCCTACGTCGGCGCCTGACTGGGCGCTCGCGAGCAGGGTGGCGGCGATCGACGCCGCTACCCTGACCGGAGAACGCGAGCCGTCAAGGCGAGCACGCCCTCCCGATGGCGTTGCGGGGAGGTCATGTCGGTGATCTCCGGACGCATGCTCGCGAAGATCGCCATGGCCAGGAACTCCGCGTCGGCATCCGGGACGACCTGGGCGATCAACTCCGCCAGCAGCGCCCGCCACGGCGCCCAGGTCTCGGACCGACAGCCGTCGGGCAGGGCGCGCGTCAACGGCTGCAACTCGACCACCGTGAGGTCGAACACCGTGGCGACGAACGTCTGTATCCGCTCGTCCACCGGCACGGCGGGATCCGCGGCGAGGTCGCGGACGGCCGCCCAAGCCCGGCCGGTCCGGTCGTCGAACAGCGCGCGAATCAGCCCTTCGCGGTCGGTGAATCGGCGGAACAGCGTGCCCTTCCCGACTCCGGCGGCTGCCGCGATCTCGTCCATGCAGACGTTGTCGCGCTGCTCATCGCAGATCAGACGCCCGGCTACGGCGAGAATCGCGGCCCGGTTGCGTTCGGCGTCGGCGCGCATCGCTGACCTCTCCAGTTGACATAAGCGGACCCGTAGTCCGTATCATAGCGGCACGCTAAACGGACCGACAGTCCGTATTCGGAAAGGTGAATCTCATGCGCGCAGTCCGCTATCACGAGTACGGCGGCCCGGAAGTGCTGCGAGTCGAGGAGGTCGACGATCCCACGCCGGGCGAGGGCGAACTGCTCGTCCGGGCCACGGCCACCGGAGTCAACTACTTCGAGGTGCAGGTGCGCGCCGGGGTGACCCCGGATCCGCTCGGCCTGCCGCTGCCGCACACGCCCGGCATCGAAGTAGCCGGGACGGTGGCCGCGGTCGGTCCCGGCGTCGAGACCCGCCGCATCGGCGAAAGAGTGGTCGGCACGGTCGCCTCCGGCAGTTACGCGGAGCTGGTGCGCATTCCGGCGGCGGCGGCCGTACCGCTCGACGATCGCCTCGGCGAGCATCAAGCCCTCGCGCTGCTCGGCCAGGGCGCGACGGCCGTTGGATTGATCGAAGCCGCGGAAATCGGGCCCGAGGACACGGTTCTGGTGGAGGCGGCAGGCGGAGGAATCGGAACCCTGTTGATCCAGTTGGCCAAACGAGCCGGAGCCCGGGTCGTCGCCGGTGCGAGCGGGGCCGCGAAGCGGCAGCTGGCCGCCGACCTCGGCGCCGATGCCACCGTGGACTACACGCGACCGGGATGGACCGAGGAGGCCGGTCCGGTGTCGGTCGTGCTCGAGACCGTCGGCGGACAGACGGCTCGGGAGGCTTACAGCCTGCTCACGAAACCGCGCGCCCGCATGGTGGTCTTCGGCTCGGCCAGCGGCGTCGCGGTCGAGATCAGCTCGGAGCAACTTCTACCGGTCGGCGCCTCGCTGATTCCCTTCAGCCTCGGATATCGCCCGCAACGGTGGCCGGAGCTGGCCCGCCGAGCCGAGGACCTCACGGTGCGCGGTGAACTCACCCCCGTCATCGGCACGGTGCTGCCCCTGACCGAAGCGGCGACCGCCCATCGGGCGTTCGAAGACCGCACGGCCATCGGGAAGACCATCCTCACCCCCTGACCGCGTATCGGAAACGTGCGGCCATCGAGCTCGAACGGCTCACGGCAAGGTACGCCGACCGGCCGACGGGCGACAGCATCCGCACCGGTGGCGATGCCGCCGGTGCGAAATGCCGTCGCGGTGCCCCCGAACTTCCCGCGCGGCGCGTCAATCCCAGCTGTCGATCTTGACGTCGTGGGGATGCGGAGCGCCCTTCTCGGTTTCGATCAGCGATTTCAGGCTCAGCAGGTAGACCGCCCACTTGGTGCTGCAGTGGTGCATGAAGTCCACCGGCTCCTTCCACCCCCGGTGGGCGAAGAGCACGGTGGTGTAGTCGCCCGCCTGCTCGAGGCTCCAGTCCACCTGGGTCCCGATCCACTCGTCGGGCCCGCCGACCACCTCCCACAGCACTCGCTTTCCCGGGTCGAGCTCGCGCACCCGCATGTCGAATCCACCTGCCGCGAAGCGGAATTCGAGCAAGCCGCCGAGCTCGCCGCCGTCCCCCTCGGTATCGGCCGTCCACCACCCGGCGAGCCCCTCGGTGGTGGTCAAGGCGGCGTAGACCTCGTCCACCGGCGACTCGATGCCCACTTTGTGCAGAATGTCCACCATTTCGATTCCTCTTTCCGTTGTTCTCGCAACCGCGTGATCTCACTGCTGGTCTTGTCTGCGCTGAATCGCCTCCGCGATGCGCTTGATACGCCGGAGCCTGGCGTCCCACGCCGCCCCGACCGCGGACAACTGAGCGACCGCGCGCGCGAGTTGCGCCTCGTCCACCCGGTACCGCCGCTCCCGCCCGGCGGGCGTGCCGTGCACCAAACCGACGCGGTCGAGCACGACGAGATGTTTGGCGACCGCCTGCCGCGTGACGGGCAGCCGCTCACTGAGGCTGGTGGCCGTGCCGTTCCCCTCCGCGAGGAGCAGATCGAGCATCCGCCTGCGCATCGGGTCCCCGATGGCGGACCACAGGTCGTCGTCGACCGCGGCGGTCACGGCGTCGACACCAGCCGCACGATGTACTCCCCGAGGCGGGGGACGAAGGTGTCCCATCCCACGCTGTGGTCGCGGTACTGCTCCTCGAGTTTCGCCGCCTCCCAACCCATTTCCCGGAACCCCGTCTCGGTGAGCCGGATCCTGGTACCCGCGCCCGACGGGGTGAGTTCGAAAGTGACCAGCAGCGAGGCGGCGGAATCGTCGATCGCACCGCCCGGATAGCACCAGCGGAACGAGAACAATCGCGGCGGCTCGGCCCGCACCACCCTGATCGGGACGACATCGACGCGGTCGCCCCAGACGAGTTCGCCGACCGCACCGGGCGCCGTATCGAACTCGGCGTCGTCGCTCCACCATTCGGAGATGTGCTCCGGGCTGCTGACGACCTCGAAGACCACCTCGGGCGAGGCGTCGACGTGTATCTCGCGTTCGACGCTGCCGTACTCCATATTCACGACCTCCATATGCAACGTTTGGTTGCGCTTGACGTTAGTCGACCACCGGGCATAGCGCAACCATCGGTTGCACATGCGCCGCTGTCGCCGATGGCGGACCTCGCCGCCGCACACCTCGCGCCGACCGACGCCATTGCGGCATCCCCTGCCCGGCAATGGCTTCACTAGCTGAGACATGCCACGCCCACCCGCCGATGCGGCGCATCAGCAACTTTTCAGCAATCTCGCATCGCTACGATAGCCGCGTGCTGCGCGGAGTGCGGACGAATCGGCGATCAGAAGATCAGGCGACCACAAATCGTCGCGACCGCGGGCGCCGCCGAGCTGCCATGCGGGAGCCGGGATCGACACATCGCCCTGTCCCGCTGGTGACAGGTGTTTTCGCGGGAGCATGCGTGGCGTCACCACCCGTCGCGGCCTCGGTTCGGCGGACATCGGCAATCGATCGGCCGGGGTGACCGGCTTTGTTCGGAGGCCGCATCCGATCCGCCCTGTCAACCCGTAGCCGCCACGCTCACGGCGATCAATGTGACCGCCCGCACCGACGATCGCCTTCATCGGCATCCCTTTCGAATTCCCGGCAACTGGCAGTCGGCTTCTCGAGAATTCCTTCGCAACATCGGTTCTCGTGGCAGGTGTCGGCTCCACGACCTCTCGCCGAGCCCTAGGCCTCGCCGACACCGCGGGAGTCCGCTGTGCGTCCACGTTTGTGTGCGCGGTGATCGGTAATGTCGGACGAGTGAGTAGCTGGGTGCGCCGGAAGTTTCACGGCATCGGACGAATCGATCGAGCGATCGGCGGCGCGGTCGCCGAACTGCCTGCCTCGGTGGTCGACCACGGATTGCTGCGGCTCACCGGCAGCGCGAATTTCAGCGGACTGTGGCTGGTTCTCGCGACGCTGCTCGCCTCCCGCCAAGGCGCGCCGCGGCGGGCCGCGCTGCGCGGCGTCGTCTCCGTCGCCGGAGCCAGTCTCGTCGTCAACGTGGGCCTCAAGTCGCTGATCGCCCGGCGCAGGCCTGCCGCCGAACTCCTGCCGGTGCACCGGCGACTCGTTCCGACCCCGCGCTCCTCCTCCTTCCCCTCGGGACACAGCGCTTGCGCCGCGGCATTCGCCACCGCTGTCGCTCTGGAAAGTCCCCGTACCGCACTGGCTGTCGCCCCGCTGGCCGCCACCGTCGCCTACTCTCGGGTGCACACCGGTGTGCACTGGAGTTCCGATGTGCTCGTCGGAGCGGCCGTGGGTTCCGGTGTCGCCCTGGCCACGCGACGCTGGTGGCCGGTACGCGAATCCGATGAGGCGCAGGCCCGTCCGGTTCGCGAAGTGCCCGCGCTGGTGGAGGGCAAAGGCCTGGTGGTCATGGTGAATCCGGTGTCCGGTGACCCGAATTACGATCCCACCGACGACGTGGTCGCGGCCCTGCCCGCCGCCACCGTGCTGCGCACGCAGCCCGATCTGGACTGCGCCGACCAGCTCGAGCGGGCCATCGCCGAGCACGGCGAACCGGTGCTTGCGGTCGGCGTCGCCGGTGGTGACGGCACGGTGGCCGCGGTGGCCGCGGTCGCGTTGCGCCACGAGCTGCCGCTGGTCGTCATCCCCACCGGCACGCTCAACCACTTCGCCCGCGATCTCGGCGTCTACGACCTGCGCGAAGTAATCGATGCCACCGGTGTCGGCGAGGCGGTGGCGGTGGACATCGCCTGCGTCGAATGCGAGGACGACACCGGTTCCCGCACCCGGCATCTGATCAACACCGCCAGCCTCGGCGCCTATCCGGACCTGGTGCAGCTGCGCGAGAAGTGGCAGTCACGCTGGGGCAAATGGCCCGCCTTCGCCGCCGCGCTCGTGGTGACCCTGCACCGGGCCGAGCCGATCGAGATCTGCCTGGACGGACGCTGGCAGCGGGTGTGGTTCCTGTTCGTCGGCAACGGTCCCTACCACCCGCACGGCGCGGTGCCCGCCTTCCGTGACCGGCTCGACGCCGGACTACTCGATATCCGCTGGCTGCGCGCCGATCTGCGCTGGTCGCGCACCCGCGCCGTACTCGCGCTGTTGCTGGCGGCGATCGGCCACAGCAAGGTCTACGGCGAACGCCAATTGCCCGAACTCTTCGTGCAGTTACCCACGCCGGAGTCGCTGGCGACCGATGGCGAGGTGGTCGGCAAAGCCACCCGACTGCACTTCCGCATCGCCGGGCAACTCGCGGTCTACCGCCGTGACGAATCCAATCCGCTCTGGGCCGACCGCAGCCGCCCGCATCACCGCCGAGCTCCCTGGCTGCGGGACGTCTTCCGAGCCGAGCTACCGTTTCAGCGGCGAGCGGGCGAAGACTGAGCGCGCGCTACTTCATCGAGCGCAGCAACCCGAGGTTCGGCTCGAGCGCGCCGTCCTGTCCCAGCGCCAGGAAGTCCGCCTCGACCGCCTCGCGCTCCAGCACCCCGGCCCGCACCGCGTGGAAACGCACCACCGACCAGAGGAAGACATCGAGGTCGTCGAAACGAGTGCCCTCCTCGACCACTTCCTCCTCGTGGAACCAGATCGCGATCTGCCCGTTGCTGAGCACCACGTACAGGTTGCCGCCGCCGTCCGCGCCGATCGAATACACGTCGTCGTCGGTGAGCTCGGTCTCGTAGTCGGAATCCACTATGCCGCAGTCATTTCCGGCGAAGTCGAAACCGTAGGACCAGTCGTGGACATCCAGGAACCGCGGCATCCGCCCGGACCGCACCCGGCGATCGAAAGCCGCCAGCGCCGCCGCGGACGAAGGCGCCAGCCGTTCGAGGAAGGGCGCCACCGGCCGGGTCTCCTCCGGCACGGTGACCAGCGGCCGATCGGCGAACCATCTGGCCAGGTCGGCGTCGAGGTCGCGCTCGACGTATCCGGCCAAGTCGTCACGAGTAAGTGTCACCGCCGAATCCTAAGCGTCGTCAATGACATTCATCGGACACCGGATCGTCCGGCCCATCGCCGACAGCTTGCGAAATCATCGCTACCGCGCTGCCTCGGGGCTGATCACCGGGCGGCGATAAGCTCTTGCAGCTATGGCACTCAGCGCGACATTGCACAACTTCGCCGTCCAGTTGGCCGACGTCGATCGGGGCGTCTACCAGGAGCTGGAGTTGCGGGTGGCGCGGCACCCGTCCGAATCCGCGGAGTTCATGCTGACCCGCGTGCTCGCCTATTGCCTCGAATACGAGGAGGGCATCGCCTTCAGTGACGGTGGGGTCTCCTCCACCGACGAGCCAGCGGTGCTGGTGCGCGACCTCACCGGCCGCCTCACCGCCTGGATCGAAGTCGGCGCTCCGGACGCGGAGCGGGTGCACCGAGGCAGCAAACTCGCCGACCGGGTCGCCGTCTACACTCACCGCGACCCGGCCAAGGTGCTGGCGCAACTCCCCGGCAAGCGCATCCATCGCGCCGAAGCGATACCGCTCTACAGCTTCGATCGCGACTTCATCGATTCCGCCGTCGCCGCGACCGAACGCCGCAACACCGTGACCGTGTCCGTCACCGAGCGCCTGCTGTACCTGGACCTCAACGGCACCGGGTTGAGCGCACCGATCCACGAGCACCGGCTCACCTAGTTCTCGGATCCGTTCCTAGGTGCCCCTCATCGGATCCGGCGTTCGCACTCCTCGAATTCGGCTCCGGTTCGAAGGCAGTCGTAGAGTCCGCTCTGCACGTCGCCATTGGTGGGCGGCTCGCCGCAGAGAACACCGCATCGCTGGTAGTTCGGGACGGCGCTGCCGTCGGGCCAGTGGCAGGCATCGCCGTCGCAGGTGTAGCCGCGCGTATTCGGGTCGCGAGGGATCGGATTCCGGCTGAAGGACCACACGAACGCGTCGGTGTTCTGTACCTGCGTGCAGTAGACGGTCCGGCCGTCCGCGAGGCGGCCCACCGCACCGGAATCCTGGCAGTAGTCGTTCAAGGTGACCGTGACACCGCCGTCGGACGGCAGCGGCGCGGCCGCGGAGGTCACGAACATCGCGGCCAGAAACGTCCCCGCGCCGACCACACCCGTCAGCGCCCGACGCGCCGCCTTACGCTCGCCCGGTCGAGGCATGCTTCCCTCCCTTGCTCCAGGTCCAGCGGACTATACGCCCGGCGTCCACGAGTGGCACACCATTGAGACGTCCTCTCGTACCTCGTCGCAGCCGTGCGCGACTCGCAAGGTGTTCAAGCGGAGGCGGCGAAGGGCGGGTAGTTGTCGGCGGCCGTTCGCTCGGCGGCGTCGATGTAGTCGGCGAGAGCGTCGCGGGACACGGCGGGGAGCAGTATCCGGTGCTGATCGAGGAGTTCGGCAAGCCCGGCGAGGACCGACCGATCGGTCGAACCCGTACCCGCGCCGGTCAGAACAGGAAATAGCGCTGGGCCATGGGCAATTCGGTGGCGGGTTGTTCGCGCCAGACCTCGCCGTCGATGCGGACGGTGAAAGTGTCCGGCTCGACTTCGATGCGCGGCATGGCGTCGTTGTTCGGCAGATCCGTCTTCCGCACGCCACGGACGTCGCGGACCGGAACCAGTCTGCGCTGGACCCGCAACCGGTCGGCGAGGCCGTCCTCGATCGCCTGCTCGGAGACGAAATGCAGTGAGGTCGCGGCGGCGGCCGCCGGGGCGGCGCCGAACATGGGGCGCGGCAGCACCGGCTGCGGCGTGGGGATGGAGGCGTTGGCGTCGCCCATCGCGGCCCAGGCGATCGCGCCGCCCTTGAGGACGGCATGCGGGCGGACACCGAAGAACGCCGGCTCCCACAGCACCAGATCGGCGAGCTTGCCCACCTCGACCGACCCGATCTCGTGGTCCAGGCCGTGCGCGACGGCCGGGCAGATGGTGTATTTCGCGACGTAGCGCTGGACCCGGGCGTTGTCGGCGGCGCCGTCGCCCGGCAGCGCGCCGCGGCGGCGCTTCATCACGTGCGCGGTCTGCCAGGTGCGCAGCACCACCTCCCCGATGCGACCCATGGCCTGTGAATCGCTGCCGATCATCGAGATGGCGCCGAGATCGTGCAGCAGGTCCTCGGCCGCGATGGTGGAGGGGCGGATGCGGCTTTCGGCGAAGGCCAGATCCTCCGGGATCGACGCGCTCAGGTGGTGGCACACCATGAGCATGTCCAAGTGCTCGTCGAGGGTGTTGATCGTGTGCGGACGAGTCGGGTTGGTGGAGCTGGGCAGCACGTTGGGATGGGCGGCGACGGTGATGATGTCGGGCGCGTGGCCGCCGCCCGCGCCCTCGGTGTGGTAGGCGTGGATGCCGCGGCCCGCGATCGCCGCGAGGGTGTCCTCGACGAAACCCGCCTCGTTCAACGTGTCCGAGTGCAGCGCCACCTGCACCCCCGCCGCCTCGGCCACGGTGAGGCAGGCATCGATCGCGGCGGGCGTTGAGCCCCAGTCCTCGTGCAGCTTGAAACCCGATGCGCCCGCGCGTAATTGCTCCCACATGGCCTCGGCGCTGACGGTGTTGCCCTTGCCGAGCAGCACGATGTTCACCGGCCAGCCGTCGGTGGCCTCCAGCATGCGCGCCAGATGCCACGCGCCGGGCGTCACGGTGGTCGCCTTGCTGCCCTCGGCCGGGCCGGTGCCCCCGCCGATGAGGGTGGTGATGCCGCCGCCGAGCGCCTCCTCCAACAGCTGCGGGCAGATGAAATGCACGTGACAGTCGATCGCGCCCGCGGTGAGGATGCGGCCGTTGCCGGAGATCACCTCGGTGGACGGCCCGACGACCAGGTCCGGGTGCACCCCGGTCATGGTGTCGGGGTTGCCCGCCTTGCCGATCGCGCTGATCCGTCCGTCACGAATACCGACGTCCGCCTTGATGATTCCCCAATGATCGATGATCACCACGCCGGTGATCACGGTGTCGGGAGCGCCCTCGGCGCGCGTCGCGCGGGACTGGCCCATGGATTCGCGCAGGACCTTGCCGCCGCCGAACACGGCTTCGTCGCCCGCGCGCCCCGGTCCCCCGCTGCGGTCCTCGGTGATCTCGATCAGCAGATCGGTGTCCGCCAGACGAATCCGGTCGCCCGTCGTCGGTCCGAACAGTTCGGCGTACCGCGCCCGGCTCAGCTCACTCATCGCGTCCTACCTCCTGAGCCCGCGTACTCCGCGCCGCCCCGTTGCGGGTCCGCACACGCACTAGCCATCGAGACGGCCCGGTGGGGTCGAGCTGATCCCGTGCACCTCGCGGGCGCCGCCCAGCGGCACCAGCCCTACCCGTTGCCCGAGGCCGGGTTCGAAGCGCACCGCGGTCCCGGCCGGGATGTCGAGGCGGTGGCCGTGCGCGGCCGCGCGGTCGAACTCCAGCGCCGTGTTCGCCTGCGGGAAATGCACATGGCTGCCGACCTGCACCGGCCGGTCGCCGGTGTTGACCACGTCGAGTTCGAGGCGCCGCGCGCCCACGTTCAGTTCGATGACGCCCTCGGCGCAAAGGTATTCGCCGGGGATCACGCCGGGCCTCGGTCCGGCTCGGGGGCGCTCGCAAACCACATACCGTCCGCCTATCCGATCGGGTGGTGCACGGTGACGAGCTTGGTGCCGTCCGGGAAGGTCGCCTCGACCTGGACGTCGGGGATCATCTCCGGCACGCCTTCCATCACGTCGTCGCGGGTCAGGACCGTCCGTCCCGAGGACATCAGGTCCGCGACGGTGCGCCCGTCCCGCGCGCCTTCCAGCACGTGGTCGGTGATCAGCGCGACCGCCTCGGGATGGTTCAGCTTGAGTCCGCGCGCCTGCCTGCGCCGGGCCAGCTCGGCGGCGTAGCTGAGCAGCAGGCGCTCCTGCTCATGCGGTGACAGTCGCATCCGGGCTCCTCACCGGTTCACAGTGACGGGTGACGCACATTCTGGCACGCCCGTTCCGCCGTCGCCGGTCGAGCGGTCAGGACCGATGCGGCAGATTCTGCAGTCGCACCTGACCGCGCGCCACGGCGCGGCCCTGCTCATCGGTGATGACGACCTGCCACAGCTGCTGCAGCCTGCCCCGATGCAGCGGGGTCGCCTCGCCTGTCAGGGTGCCCTCGCGCACCGCCCGCAGGAAATCGGTGTTGTTGTTCACGCCGACGACCGTGCCCTGGTCGCCGAACCAGACGCCGCCGGCGATGCTGGCGAGCGTCTCGACGACGGTGCAGTACACGCCGCCGTTCTGGATGCCTGCGGGCTGGTAGAGATGCGGTTTCACGACCCACTCGCCGCGCACGCGATCGGGGCTCAGCTCGGTGTAGCGCAGGCCGATCAGGTCGGCGAAGGTGCCTTCGCTGTAAGCGTTCATCTGCTCGGGCGTGACGTCCGCCAGGGAGCCGAACTGGCGAGTCTCCTGCTGTGTCATGTATTCACTGTCGCACAGCACCCTGCGCGCAACGCCGCGGCCTCATTCGCAGGCCAGGGCGGTGCCCCGCCGAAGAGATCGACACAGAGCGGCGGGCCCCACCGGAAGTGGAGCCCGCCGCGGCACGGGATCGGGGGTCACCGCAGCCCTCGGGACTCTCGCGCGATCCGTACGCCGGAGATGAGTATAGGTCAGGCTTACCTAACTAAGCAAGAACCCGATCGCCGCACGGGCAGCCCGCGCTCGGCCATCGCCGCCAAGAGCGCCTGGCCACGACGCGCGCCGGTGACGGAATCGGTCCGCGCCAGATCGGGCACGTAAGTCGAAGCGCCCGCGACGGATTCACCGACGAGGGACCAGAACCGCCCGGCGCTCAAACCGGAGCAGCGAGTCAGGTTCCGCTGGACGACGGTCAGCGCGGGCTCGCAGCGATGCGCGAGCCAGACGTACATCGCCTCCGGGCACGGCAACGCGACCACACCGGGACCGCCCGCAAGCGGATCACCGTCGATCACGCGAATCGTGGTGTCCGACAAGCCCGCCCAGTCGATTCCGCCGTCGTTGTCGGTATGGATCCAGAGGTTCTCCAAGCCCGGATCCCAGGCCCGCCCTTCTGCCACGAGCAGCGCGACCACCCGACCGGCTATCGCGTGGATCAGCGCCGTGGCAACCACTTCCGCCGCGACGCCGGCACTGATCATCTCCGCGGCATGCCGCCGGTACATGAGTTCGACGCGCCCCTCGCGCACTCCGTCCGCCAGCTGCCACCAGCGTCGTTTGCCCTGCTCGGCGATCGCGGCGACGGCATAGACCCGCGGGTGCTCCGGTTGCAGCGCGCGCAGCCGGGCACAGGCGCGTCCGAACGCCGTCGTCGAGCGATGTGGCGTGGTGATGAGCTCGGTCATCGAACCTCCTTGGGGATCGGCTCCGTCGCGCGGCGCGGCGGACATTCGGCCATGCCCGCCTGTCCGAGAAGATAGGTTAGGCTTACCAGACCTAGCAACCGTATCGCTGATTTCAGGAGCAGCTCGTCGCCGTGACTTCTCTTGCCACCGTGAGGCGGCGACGTCTTTCCGGACTTCTCGTCTCGACCGTCCTGCTGCTGCTCGCCGTGCTGGCCGGCGTGGCGGTGGGCGCCCGCTCGCTCGCGCCCGGGACCGTCTACGACGCCGTGCATCATGCGCTCACCTGCCCCGGCGGACCCTTCACCTGCGCAGCCGGTTCCACCGAGGAAGAGATCGTGCGAGGGCTGCGGCTGCCGCGCACCGCGTTGGCACTGGTCTGCGGGGCGGCCTTGGGAATCGCGGGCGCGCTCGTCCAGGGCTACACCCGCAATCCGCTCGCCGACGCCGGGTTGCTCGGACTGAACGCGGGTGCGGCGTTCCTGGCCGCGTTGAGCGTGTACCTGTTCGCCTTCGCCGCGCCGGAGCAATACATCTGGTTCGCGCTGGCCGGAGCGCTGATCGCGGGGGTGGCGGTGTTCGCGACCTCGTCCGTGGGCGGCGGCAAGGCGAGCCCGCTGACCCTCGTGCTCGCGGGTGCGGCGGTCACCGCGTTCCTGCAGGCCATGACCAACGCCGTCGTGCTGTTCGACGCCGCCGCGCTGGACACCTACCGGTTCTGGGTGATCGGCGCCGTCGCCGGCCGCGACGCCGCGGTGTTCTGGCAGGTACTGCCGTTCCTGGCCGTGGGCATGTTGCTGGCGGTGCTGGCGGCGCCCGGACTGAATCTGATCGGCCTCGGCGACGACGTCGCGCGTGGGCTCGGCGTGCACGTCGGCCGCAGCCGCGCGCTCGGCCTGGCGGCCGTCGTGCTGCTGGCGGGCGCGGCGACGGCGGCGGTCGGGCCGATCGCCTTCCTCGGCCTGGTCGTCCCGCATCTGGCGCGGACGATCACCGGGCCCGACCATCGCTGGCTGATTCCCTATTCCGGGCTGCTCGGCGCGTTGCTACTGCTGATCGCCGATGTGGCGGGCCGGGTGGTGGCTCGCCCCGGCGAACTGGAGGTCGGCGTAGTGGTGGCCCTGCTCGGCGTGCCGTTCTTCCTCGCGTTCGCGCGCAGGCGAAAGCCGGTGAACCTGTGACGATCTCGCTGCGAGCCTCGAGTGCCCGCCCCGCGCTGCGCGTCGGGCCGGTGTCGACGGTGCTGCGACCGCGGATGATCCTGATCGTCGCGGTCCTGATCGCGCTGGCGCTCGCACTGTTGTGCCTGGACGTCGCGGTGGGCGAGTCCCATCTACCGCTCGGGCGCGTGCTGGACGTCCTGACCGGCGGCGGCACCAAGGCTCAGCGGTTCATCGTGCTGCAGTCCCGGCTGCCGCGCGCGCTCACCGCGCTCGTGGTCGGACTCGCGCTCGGGCTCGCGGGCGCCGTCACCCAGTCCATCCTGCACAACCCGCTGGCCGCGCCGGACATGCTCGGCATCACTTCGGGCGCGAGCCTGGGGGCGGTCGCGGTGCTGGTCGGCACCGGAGGCGCGAGCACCGGCCTGGCCGCTTCGGTCGGCGCGCCGGTGGCGGCCCTGGCAGGCGGGCTGCTCACCGCCGTCGCCATCTACCTGCTCGCCTGGGGACGCACCGCCACCGGCGCGTACGGCGCCACCGGGCTGCGGCTGGTGCTGATCGGCGTGGGCGTGAACGCCCTGCTTACCGCCGGGATCAGCTGGCTGCTCACCCGCGCCAGCCTGGCGGATGCCCAGCGCGTGCAGTTGTGGCTGAACGGATCGCTCAACGCGGCCGACAACGCGCGCCTGGGTCCCGCGGCGATCGCCGCGGGAATCGCCGCGCTCGTCGCGCTCGCCTCCGCCCGCTCGCTCGCCGCGCTGCGCCTCGGGTCCGACACCACGCGTGCGCTCGGGGTGCGCATCCAGACCCAGCAGGCCGTCCTGATCGGAGCGGCGGTCGTGGCCACCTCGGTGGCCACCGCCGCCGTCGGGCCGGTCGGTTTCGTCGCCCTCGCCGCGCCGCAGATCGCACGACGCCTGCTGCGCACGCCGGGCGAGCCGCTGGTCGGCGCCGCGGTCACCGGCGCCATCCTGGTGGTCGGCGCGGATGTCGCGTCCCGCACGGCGTTTCCGGTCGACCTTCCCCTCGGCGTCGTGACCGCGGCATTCGGCGGGCCGTTCCTGCTGTACCTGCTCGTGCGTATGAACCGGAAGGCGACGCTGTCATGACGATCGCGGACATCACCACCCCTGACGCCACGGAGCGAGCGAGCGCTCCTGCGCACCGGCTCGGCGCCGAGGCGGTCACACTCGGCTACGGCGACCGGGTGATCGTCGACGGGCTGAGCTTGACCGTCACTCCCGGCGTCGTCACGACCGTCATCGGGCCCAACGGTTGCGGGAAGTCCACCCTGCTGCGTTCGCTCGGCCGCCTGCTGCGCCCGCGAGAAGGCCGAGTGTTGTTGGACGGCAAGGCTATTTCGACGATGAAGACCAAGGACATCGCCCGCGTCGTCGGCATGCTGCCGCAGTCGCCGATCGCGCCGGAAGGGCTCACCGTCGCCGATCTGGTCGCCCGCGGACGCCACCCGCACCAGTCCTGGTTCCGGCAGTGGTCGGGAACCGACGAATCCGAGGTGACGACCGCGCTGGAACAAACCGGGATCGCCGACCTCGCAGGCCGCCCGCTCGATGAGCTGTCCGGCGGCCAGCGCCAGCGCGCCTGGATCTCGATGGCACTGGCCCAGGGCACCGACATCCTGCTGCTCGACGAGCCGACCACCTATCTGGACCTGGCGCACTCCATCGAGGTGCTCGACCTGGTGGACCGATTGCACGCCGATCTCGGCCGCACCGTCGTGATGGTGCTGCACGATCTCAATCTCGCGATCCGCTACAGCGACCAGTTGGTCGTCATGCGCGACGGACGCGTGGTCGCCGCGGGCGCCCCCGGCGAGGTGGTGTCGGTCGAGCTGCTGCGCGAAGTGTTCGACCTGGACGCGAGGGTGCTCGAGGACCCGGTGTCGGGCCGCCCGATGATCGTGCCGATCGGCGCCAGGCACGTGCGCGGAAAGGTGGGCGGCCCGGCTGCCACAACGCCCGAGACCGCGCCGTATGAGAAATGACACACCAGCTATTCCATAGTTACGACACCCTGTAGTACGCATCCTCGTCGTTGAGTACCTAAAATTAGGGAATGGCAGGTCTTGGTGAACTCGAGAAAGCGGTCATGGACCAGTTGTGGTCGGCCGACGAACCACAAACGGTCCGGCAGGTGCACGAGGCGCTCGCCGCACGCCGTGAGCTCGCGTACACCACGGTGATGACCGTGCTGCAACGCCTCGCGAAGAAGAACCTCGTGGTCCAGCGGCGCGACGACCGCGCGCACCGCTACGCGCCGGTGCACACCCGCGACGAACTCGTGGCCAGCCTGATGGTCGACGCCCTGCAACAGGCCGACGCGGCGGGCAGCCGTGCCGCGGCCCTGGTGCACTTCGTGGAACAGGTCGGCAAGGACGAGGCTGCCGCTCTGCGCGAAGCACTCGCTAAGCTCGAAGCAACCGAGGACTCGCCGCCCCCGCCGCAGTAGACTCCTCGGGCGCCCTGGCCCCACAACGCAGTGAGCTGAGTCGATGAACGCAACCGCGCCGGTATTCGCCGGACTGGCATTGCTTCTCGCGGGGCCTGCCCCGGCCTTGCTCAGCCGGGCGACCTGGACCTACCGGACGCCCCGAGCAGCGCTGGTGCTCTGGCAGGCCATCGCGCTCGCAGCCGTGCTCAGCGCGTTCGGCTCCGGGTTGGCCATCGCCGCCGAGCTGCTCGTGCCCGGTCCCGACGGCCGCCCCACCACCGCGCCGACCAGGGAGATCGACGCGCTCGGCCTGCCGCTGTGGCTGGCGTACGTGTTCGTCTTCGCGCTCACGCTGCTGATCGGCGCCCGGTTGATCTACGCGATCATCCGGGTGGGCGTGCACACCCGCAGGCGACGGTCGCGCCACCGCATGCTCGTCGACCTGCTGGACCAGAGCGGTCCGCACCGGCGCGCGGCCGACATCCGGGTGCTGGCCGCCACCGAGCCCATCGCCTACTGCCTGCCCGGCCTGCGCCAGCGCGTCGTGCTCAGCGAAGGCACTCTGACCAATCTCGCCGACGCCGAGGTCACCGCCATCGTCAGCCACGAACGTTCGCACCTGCGGGCCAGGCACGATCTCGTGCTGGAGGCGTTCACGGCCGTGCACGAGGCGTTCCCCCGGGTGGTGCGCAGCAAGGCGGCGCTCGGCTCGGTGAAACTGCTCATCGAGTTGCTCGCGGACGACTCGGCGGTCAAGGTCACCGGACCGAAGCCGCTGGCCCGCGCCCTCGTCGCCTGCGCGAAGTCCACCGCGCCGCAAGGCGCGCTCGCCGCGGGCGGCCCCACCACGCTCATCCGCATCCAGCGGCTGAGCGGCCGGATCGGGGACCTGCGCATCGCCACGGCCGCCTACCTCGGCTCGGCCGCCATCTTGGTGGTGCCGACGCAGGCCGTGGCCGTACCCTGGCTCGTGGAACTGAGTCGGCTGTTCCACGGCTGACTCCCCGGCACGTATCCTGAACCTTCGGCCCGCCTCCGGTCGGCCGCATCCTCTCGCTTTACCCGGCGCGCGTCATCGCCCGCGCCACCGCGCGGTGAAACCGCATCGCGCACCGTTCTCCATCCCACCGAACAGCGCGATCCGCGTGGAACGCGCCGTGCGACGAAAGGCACATCCTCCTCGTGACCCCCTCGACCACCGTCGCCGCGGCGCCCCCCGCGACCTTCGCGGGTCTGGGCCTGCCCGCCGTGCTCGTCCAGGCACTGCGACGCGACGGCATCGAGACGCCGTTTCCGATCCAGGCCGCCACGACGCCCGACGTCCTGGCAGGCAAGGACGTGCTCGGCCGCGGGCCGACCGGTTCCGGAAAGACCTTGGCCTTCGGCCTCCCGATGCTCACCCGGCTGGCCGGCGCCGCGGCCAAGCCGGGCCGCCCGCGCGGACTGGTCCTGGTGCCGACCCGCGAGCTGGCCGCACAGATCGAGCGGGCACTGGACGAACCGGCGCTTTCGCTCGGCCTGCGCGTGGCCGCGGTGGTCGGCGGCGCCCCGATCAAACGCCAAGCCGACCGGCTCGCCCGCGGCGTCGACCTGCTCATCGCCACGCCCGGACGGCTCGCCGACCTCCTCACCCAGGGATCCGCCGATCTGTCCGACGTGACGATCACCGCGCTCGACGAGGCCGACCACATGGCCGACATGGGTTTCCTGCCGCAGGTGACCAAGCTGCTCGACCGCACGCCGCGCGACGGTCAGCGCCTGCTGTTCTCGGCCACGCTGGACGGCGAGGTCGACAAGCTGGTCAAGCGTTACCTGCGCTCCCCCGTCACGCATTCCACCGCACCGCCGTCGGCCTCGGTCACCACGATGTCGCATCATCTGCTCTACGTCGGCGACAAGGTGACCAAGCGGGCGGTCGCCACCGAGATCGCCGCCCGCGACGGGCTGACCATCATGTTCGTCCGTACCAAGCACGGCGCCGACCGGCTCGCCAAACAGCTGCGCGGGGCGGGCATCGCCGCGGGCGCGCTGCACGGCGGCAAGGCGCAGAACAATCGCACCCGCACCCTCGCCGCGTTCGCCGACGGCTCGGTGCCGGTGCTGGTCACGACCGACGTCGCCGCGCGCGGCATCCACGTCGACGGGATCTCCCTCGTCGTGCATGTCGATCCGCCGCCGGAGCCGAAGGCCTATCTGCACCGGGCCGGGCGCACCGCCCGCGCGGGTGAGGACGGCGTGGTCGTCACGCTGGTGATGGACGAAGAGCGCCGCGACGTCGAGTCGATGGCCCGTAAGGCGGGTGTCGAAGTGGACGGAGTCGCGGTCCGTCCCGGCGACCGCACCCTGGTCGAGATCACCGGCGCCCGCCGCCCGTCCGGAACTCCGGTGGTTCCGGCTTCCGCCGCGCCCGCGACCACCCCGGCGACGAAACCCGCACGGCGTCAAGCGAACCGGCGTGCGGAGACAGCTCAGGCCGCTGGCCGCGGCGCCGGTGCGGCGAAGCAGTCCCGGTCGGGCTCGGTGCCGAGCCGTGGTGGCGAATCGGTCACCGCGCCGGGGCGTCGTCGCGGCCAGGCGAAAGTCGCCGGGAAGCCCGCCACCGGCAGCTCCGCCGGGCACAGTGCGGGTTCGGTCGAGGGTGCGTCCCACCGCCGTTCCGCTACGGCGGGCGGATTCTCCGGACGCGCCGCAGGGCACGCCTCCGGCGACACGCCGGGCCGGACACGGCGACGCGCCGTACGCGCGCAGCAGTCACCGAAGCGGGGCAATCGCGGAGCAAACTAGAACGTGTCGACTCACGCGGCAGCCGCCGTCCTCTGCGCCCTGCTCGCTGCGCTGCTGTTCGCGGTCGCCGCGGTCGCGCAACAGCACGCGGCGGCCGCGGTGCCGGAGGGCGCGTCGCTGATCCGCTCGCTGATGCGTACCCCGCGCTGGTGGGCGGGCGTCGTCGGCGACGCGGGCGGATACGCCATGCAGGTCGTCGCGCTCACCCTGGGCGCGGTGCTGCTGGTGCAGCCGATCCTGGTGAGCGCGCTGGTGTTCGCGCTACCGATGTCCGCCCGGCTCAACGACCGCCGCGTGGCGCCGCGCACCTGGGCGACCGCCCTCGCGCTGACCGCCGCGCTGGCCTGCTTCCTGCTCGTCGGCAATCCGACCGAGGGCAACACCGATGCGCCACTGCGAGATTGGCTCGTGCCCCTGGGCATCCTGCTCGGCCTGATCGCCGCCGCCACCGCCGGTGGCATCGCCGCGCGCGACCCGGCGTGGCGCGCGCTGCTGATCGGCGCCGCGAGCGGCGCCCTCTACGGACTCGCCGCCGCGCTCACCGACTACGTCACCGACCTGTTCGAACACGGTCTCGGGGATGTGCTCAGCGGCTGGCAGACCTGGGCACTCATCGGGGCCGGTGTCACCGGCGTCTACCTGCAGCAGCGCGCCTATCACGCGGGACCGCTGACCGCTTCCTTGCCCGCCGTCACGGTCGTCGAGCCACTGGCCGCCGCGTTCATCGGCATCGCCGTGCTGGACGAGCGGTTGCGGACGGACACCGCGGGACTGGTCATCACCGGAGGCGCGGTGCTCGTCATGGCCGCCGCGACGATAATGCTCTCCCGCTCGCAAGCCGCCGCCTGAGCCCACAGGCGAAGAAAGACCGACGGGACAGACGACGCACCGCATATCCGCACTGTCGAGCCCCGGGCAGAACGGCGCACACCGGTCGGCGCGCGGATATCATCGGTCGAGTGCGCTTTCTTCCCGGTCATCAGCCGCCGTACGACCTGACCTACGACGACATCTTCCTCGTCCCGAATCGGACGGACGTCGCGTCGCGCTTCGACGTCGATCTGTCGACGACCGACGGGTCGGGCACCACCATCCCCATCGTCGTGGCGAACATGACCGCCGTGGCCGGGCGCAGAATGGCCGAGACGGTGGCCCGCCGCGGCGGCATCGTGGTCCTCCCCCAGGACCTGCCGATCACCGCAGCCGCCGACACCATCGCCTTCGTCAAGAGCCGCTCGCTCACCGCCGACACCCCGGTCACCCTCGCCCCCGACCGTTCGGTCTCCGAGGCGGTCGCCCTGATGCACAAGCGCGCGCACGGCGCGGTCGTGGTGGTGGACGAAGGACGCCCGGTCGGCGTGGTGACCGAGGCCGCCTGCGCCGACGTCGACCGCTTCGCCCGGCTCCGCGAGATCGCGGTCACCGATTTCGTGCGGGCCCCCGCGACCACCACCCCGCGTGACCTGTTCGACCTGCTGCACGCCGAGCACGCCGACTTCGCCGTGCTCACCGCCGAGGACGGCACCTTGGCCGGCGTGCTCACCCGGACCGGCGCCCTGCGCGCGGGCATCTACCAGCCCGCCGTCGACGCCGCGGGCAAGCTGCGCGTCGCGGCCGCGGTCGGCATCAACGGCGACGTGGCCGCCAAGGCCAAGTCCCTCGTGGATTCGGGCGCCGACCTGCTGGTCATCGACACCGCGCACGGACACCAGGCCAAGATGCTCGAAACGCTCACCGCCGTGCGCGATCTCGGGCTCGGAGTCCCGCTGGTCGCGGGCAACGTCGTCTCCGCCGAGGGCACCAGGGATCTCGCGGCGGCGGGCGCCGACATCGTCAAGGTCGGTGTCGGCCCCGGCGCCATGTGCACCACCCGGATGATGACCGGCGTCGGCCGCCCGCAGTTCTCCGCGGTGGCCGAATGCGCCACCGCCGCCGCGGAACTCGGCGTGCACATCTGGGCCGACGGCGGCGTGCGCCATCCCCGCGACGTGGCGCTCGCGCTGGCCGCGGGCGCGTCCAACGTGATGATCGGCTCCTGGTTCGCCGGTACCTACGAGTCCCCCGGCGACCTGCGGGTCGATCGCGACGGCAACGCGTACAAGGAGAGCTTCGGCATGGCCTCCAAGCGGGCCGTCGCCGCCCGCACCGCCTCCGACAGCGAATTCGACCGAGCGCGCAAGGGACTGTTCGAAGAGGGCATCTCCAGCTCGCGGATGCGGCTGGACCCCGAGCGTCCCGGCGTCGAGGACCTCATCGACCACATCTGCTCCGGTGTGCGCAGCGCGTGCACCTACGCGGGAGCACGGACGCTCGCCGAATTCCACGACAAGGCCGTGCTCGGCGTGCAGTCCGCGGCCGGATTCGCCGAAGGCCGCCCGCTGCCCAGCGGTTGGTGAGCGCCGACACACGCATCGCACCGGCACCGGCCCACGCCACTCGGCACGTGGGCCGGTAGCATGGTGGTTGCCGGACACCGGCACCACGACTCGTTTGCGAAAGGATCCAGTTGTCACCCGCGTCCGAGGGCGCCGCACAGGAGGGCTCCTCTATCGAGCCGGGTGACCAACCCGGCGTCCCCCTCCCCGCAGTAGTCCCATTCCGCACAGGCCGTCACGCAGCACCGTTCGGGTGGTGCTGACCATGTCCGTCGCGCTCACCGCGCTCAGCCTGATCGGATTCATCGCACTCACCGTCGGCACGGCCCTGTTCGTCGCCGCGGAATTCTCCCTTACCGCCCTGGAGCGCAGCACCGTCGAGGCGCACGCCCGCACCGGTGACGTCCGCGCCCGCATGGTCCGCAAGGCGCATCGCACGCTGTCGTTCCAGCTGTCCGGCGCCCAGCTCGGCATCACCATCACCACGCTGATCACCGGTTATATCGCCGAGCCGGTACTGGCCCGGCTGCTGCATCCGGTGTTCGCCGGCATCGGGCTGAGCGAAGCCGCCGCGGGCGGCGTCGCGCTCACGCTCGCGCTGATCCTGGCCACCTCGCTGTCGATGATCTACGGCGAGCTGGTGCCCAAGAACATCGCCATCGCCAAGCCGCTGGCCACCGCCCGCGTCACGGCCGGACCGATGGTCAGCTTCTCGGTGGTGTTCAAGTGGATGATCCATTTCCTCAACAGCACCGCCAACTGGGTGGTTCGCAGGCTCGGCGTCGAGCCCGCCGAGGAGTTGCGCTCGGCCCGTTCGCCGCAGGAACTCGGCTCCCTGGTGCGCACGTCCGCGCTGCGCGGCGCGCTCGACCAGCCCACCGCCCAGGTTATGGACCGCTCGCTGCAGTTCGGCGAGCGCAGCGCCGAGGAGCTGATGACTCCGCGGGTGAAGATCGAGTCGCTCGACAAGGACGACACCATCGCCGATCTGATCGACGCGGCGGGCCGCACCGGTTACTCCCGATTCCCGGTGATCGACGGCGATCTCGACAACACCCTCGGCTTCGTGCACGTCAAGCAGGCTTTCACCCGCCCAGTGCACGCGCGCCGGACGACCCCCCTCTACCGGCTCGCCCAGCCGGTGCCGATCGTGCCCGCCAGCTTGGACGGCGACGAGGTG
This sequence comes from Nocardia sp. NPDC059691, assembly GCF_042733915.1. Classification (NCBI taxonomy): domain Bacteria; kingdom Bacillati; phylum Actinomycetota; class Actinomycetes; order Mycobacteriales; family Nocardiaceae; genus Nocardia; species Nocardia sp. NPDC059691. The sequence goes on from NZ_JBHWFB010000021.1 coordinate 44,754, forward strand.
CTCGAACGGGTCCGCGCCGACGGCATGCAGGTCGCCCTCGTCGTGGACGAGTACGGCGGGACCGCGGGCCTGGTCACCATGGAGGACATCATCGAGGAGATCCTCGGCGACGTCCGCGACGAGCACGACGAGGAGGAGCGCGACGTACGGCGCGTCTCCGACGGCTGGGACTGCTCGGGCCTGCTGCGTATCGACGAGGTCTCCCGGGCCACCGGGTACGACGCGCCGGAGGGCGAGTACGAGACGCTGGGCGGCCTCGTGCTGACCCGGCTCGGCCGCATCCCGGTGCCCGGCGACGAAGTCGTGCTGCCCAACCCTCGCTCGCAGCAGTGGACGGCGCCGGAGAACCACGGCTCCGGCGGCTGGATCGCCCGGGTCGAACGCATGGACGGACGGCGCATCGACCGGGTCCGGTTGATCCCGGTGGACGCCGACGCCCTCGCGACCAAGGAGCACAGCCATGGGTGACCTCTTCGGCGTCCTGCTCACCGTCGTGCTGCTGGCAGGCAACGCGTTCTTCGTCGCCGCCGAGTTCGCGCTCATCTCCGCCCGCCGCGACCGGCTGGAAGCGCTGGCCGCGCAGGGCAAGCGCAACGCGAACACCGTCATCCGAGCGGGCGAGAACCTTTCGATGATGCTCGCCGCCGCGCAGCTGGGCATCACCATCTGCTCGATCCTGCTCGGCCGCGTCGGCGAGCCCGCCGTAGCGCACCTGCTGGAAGGCCCGTTCGACCTACTCGGCTTGCCGCAGCAACTGCTGCACCCGGTGGCGTTCGCGCTGGCGCTGACCATCGTGGTGATCCTGCACATCCTGTTCGGCGAGATGATCCCGAAGAACATCGCGCTGGCCGGGCCGGAGCGCAGCGCGCTGCTGCTGGTGCCGGTGCACCTGATGTGGCTGCGGCTGGCCCGCCCGCTCATCGCGCTGTACAACCTGGCCGCCAACCTGTCGCTGCGCCTGCTGCGGGTCGAGCCGAAGGACGAGCTGGAGGCCACCGTGTCGACGGTGGAACTGGCCGAGATGATCGGCGAGTCCCGCTCGGAGGGGCTGCTCGACGAGGAGGAGCATCGCCGCCTCACGCAGGCCCTCGGCACCAGCGACCGGGTGGTCGCCGACGTGATGGTGCCGCTGGACGCGACCCGATCGATTCCGCTGCGCGGCAACGGGACCACACTCGGCGACATCGAATCCGCAGTCGCCGAGACGGGTTTCTCCCGGTTCCCGGTGCGGGCGAACGACGGCTCGCTGGTCGGCTACCTGCACGTCAAGGACGTGCTCGACAAGGTCGCCGACGAGAGCGCCGGTCCGGGGACGCCGATCCCGCGCACCGATATCCGCCCGCTGCCGACGGTGGGCATGGGCGCCACGCTCTACGAGGCGCTGGCGCGGCTGCGGCGCACCAACAGCCATCTCGGCCGCGTGGTCGACGACCGGGGCAACACCACCGGCATCGTCGCCTTGGAGGACTTGGTGGAGGAATTCGTCGGCACCGTCCGAGACGGAACGCATCGGGTGGGCGAATGACGATTCGGGCAGCGTGCCCGCGCGGGGTGCGATGACCATGCGGGTGTTGTCCGGTGCGCAGTGGCGGGAGTCCGCCGCCGCGCACCGGGTCCGGCTGGACGATCTGGTCGGGCCCTATCTCGAACGGCGGGCGCAAGGTTCGTCGCACCCGGTGATCGACTTCTTGTTCACCTACTACGGGCACAAACCCGCCCAGTTGCGGCGCTGGCATCCGGGATACGGCATCGGGATGGCCGATGCCGCCGAATACCGCGATGCGCGCGGGTATCACCACGTGGTCACCGATTCCGGCGCTGCGGGCTTCTGCACCGCCGATCCCGCATACCTGGACAAACGCCGCGATACCGTCGCGTTCGTCGCGGAGTTGCTGCGTGCCACCGCGTCCCGGCCCGCTCATCTGTCCTGCTTCGGGCTGCACGAATGGGCGATGGTGTATCGCACCGACGACATCCGCCACCAGAGGGTGCCGCTGCGGCTGGGACGCGCGGGCACCGACAGCGTGCTCGACTCGATGTCGCTGCGCTGTACGCATTTCGACGCCTACCGCTTCTTCACCCCGGACGCCGTCGGCCGCAACGCCGAGCCGCTCACCCGAGCCGACCAGCTGCGTCGCGAACAGCCGGGCTGTCTGCACGCGAATATGGATCTGTACAAGTGGGGCTTCAAGCTGGTCCCGCTGATCTCGTCGGAGCTGCTCCTGGATTGTTTCGAGTTGGCTTGCGCCGCAAGGGAACTGGACATGCGCGCCAGCCCGTACGACCTGTCCGGCCTCGGTTACCAGCCGGTTCGCATCGAGACACCCTCGGGGCGGGCGGAGTACGTCCGCGCCCAGGCCGAGTTGGCGGAACGCGCAGCCGGACTACGACGCGTCTTCCTGGGTGCCTGCGACGAACTCCTGTCGGAGCACCCGAATTCGGCCGCACTCGGCACCGGACCGACCCAGCCGCGCTGACCACGCGGAACGGAAAACTTCGCGAATCAGTCTGCGATTCGGCGAAACCCGCCCTCGGACCGACGGAAATCATTACTATTCAGTCAGTTAGCGGTGACTGTCCCAGTCACCCTGGGTAGCCAATCTCGACGACGAAGTTGGGGGGTCGCGACGATGCGCCCGTTGGCCAGACTGTGCCGTGCCGAACCGCTGGCTCTGCTCACCATCGGCATGGTTACGGCCGTGCTGCTGCCCGTGAGCGCTTCGGCCGATCCGCCATCGGACGTTCGTAACGCAGTCGAGGAGTTCCTCGACGTCGGGCGCACCTCGGTTCCCCGCGCCGAGTGCGGACCCGGCGCCGCCCCCGAGAGCGGATTGCAAGGCGATGTCACCGCCGCCGACCGCGACAGCGGGCGCAGCACGCAGGGCTACCGGTGCAACATCTCCTACGTCGGCGGCTACGCGGGCCGCGGCGCGGGCATCACCTCCACCAGCTTCGAGCATTGCGCCTATCTGGGCTCGTTCTTTCCCGGCGACCTGATCAGCGAGGGCCGTGGCGTCCAGGTGCTCGACGTGTCCGATCCGGCGAATCCGCGTCCGACGGCGACTTTGACCGAGCCCGCGATGCTCGCGGGCACCTGGGAGAGCCTCAAGGTCAACACCGAGCGCAAGTTGCTGGTCGGCACCGGCGTGCCGGTCGGCGAGGGTGTGGGCTACCTGTCGGTCTACGACATCTCCGATTGCGCGCATCCACGGCTGCTCAATCCCGGTCCGGGGACGAATCTGGCGATGCCGCTGCCGATCACCACGCACGAGGGCGGGTTCTCCCCCGACGGCAACACCTATTGGGCCTCGGGAGTCGCGCCCGGCTTCGTCAGCGCGGTGGACCTGAGCGACCCCGCCGACCCGCATGTGGTGTGGCAGGGCTTGACGGGCATCGAAGCGCACGGATTCGGCATCAGCCCGGACGGCGATCGGATGTACATCTCCGCGCTCGGCGGATTCACCGTCCTCGACATCAGCGCGGTGCAGCGCCGCGACCCCAACCCGCAGGTGCACCATCTGGGCCGGGTGTTCTGGACGGACGGCTGGGCGACCCAGCACAGCATCCCGGTCTTCTACGACGGCAAGCCCTACCTCTACACCGTCGACGAAGGCGGTTCCGGCGGCGTCAAACTCATCGATATCTCCGACGAGACCGCGCCCAGGGTGGCCAACAAGATCAAGCTCGAGATCAACCTGCCGCAGCACATCGACAGCAATATCGGTTCGTCGATGGGTGGTTCCGCCTTCGCCTACGAATCGCACTACTGCGCCGCCGACCGGCAGGACAACCCGACCGCCTTGGCCTGCGGATGGATCTCCTCCGGCATCCGGGTGTTCGACATCCGCGACCCCTACGCCATCCGCGAGATCGCCTACTACAACCCGCCCGCCCGCACCGGGCAGAACATGAGCCTGTGGAACTCGCCGCACGCGCTCGCCTCGCTCATCGGCGTTCCGCTCATGAGCACCCCTCCGGCGGTGCGCGCCGTACTGGAGGGACAGTTCAACCCCCTGGACGCCACCACCCCGCGCACCGGCCGCCTCGCCTTCGGCGATGTGTCCACCGACTGGTGCTTCTCACCACCGGAATGGCGCGGATCACAGCTGTACGTCGCATGCTCGGACAACGGGTTCATGGTGCTGCGACTGGACGACGACGTGTACTCGCCACCGGCGGACCAGCGGTCGATCGTCGGGTCGTAGCGATGCGGCGCCGGATGTCGACCGCCGCCCTGGTCTCGGCGGCCTTCGCGCTGCTCGTGCTCGGCGCCGCTCTGCGGCCGCTGGTGTTTCCGGAAAGTCGTTCCGCCGCACCGGTGCTCACCGATGTCGAGATCGGCTTCGTACAGGACATGACCACCCATCACCAGCAAGCGCTGCTGATGGTGCAGCGGCTGGATCGCTCGGTCGATCCGGCGGTCGCCCGGCTGGCCGAACAACTCGACCGCACACAGCGCCTGGAGATCGGCACCATGCTCGGCTGGCTGCGCCTGGCGGACGCGCCGCCCAGCTCCGTACACCCGATGGCGTGGATGCACGGCGCGGACGCGTCGGCGCATGGCCATCAGGCGACGGCCGCGCAGACGGCACCCCTGATGCCCGGGATGGCGAGCACGGCGGAACTGGACAATCTGGCAGCGGCACATGGCCGGAACGCGGAGATACTGTTCCTTCAACTGATGTTTCGCCACCACCAAGGCGGTATCGCGATGGCCGAGGCCGCCGACAGTCTCCTGGGCTCCGGGCCGGTCAAAGAGATCGCGCGTTCCATGATCCATGGGCAAGGCCAAGAGGCGGGGGTGATGGGCATGCTGCTCACCCAGCGCGGAGCGACCCCACTGCCCTGATCACCCGGGCGGCTACGACGCCACGTGCAATCCGAAGCCGGTCGCTCCCCGCGCTTCGCGACCAGCCACGAGACGCAGAGTCCGGTCGTAGTCGCCGCCGCCCTGCGGGCGGTACCGGATCGGCTCCAGTTCGGCCAGCTCCGACATCCGCCGCCGCAGGTCGTACGCGACGTCGTCGAAGCGCGCGGCGTCGAGGCGGATCGTGTCGTGCACCACGAACGGCGGCAGCACGTCCATGCCGGTGTAGTAGAGGATGCCGTGGTGGATCGGGAACAGCAGATCCTCGACGGGGCCGTTGATCCCGCGATCGGAGTAGGACGGCTGCCTGCCCCCGACCGAGACCACCAGCATCGCGCGCCGCCCGGCCAGGACGCCCGCACCGTATCTGGGCAACGCCTTACCCCCGGCTCCATAGGCGAAATCGCAGGTGAGAACCCGGTCCACCCAGCCCTTCATGATCGCGGGCATGCCGAACCACCAGAGTGGGAAATGCAGGACGACGGCGTCGGCCCACAGCAGTTTCTCCTGCTCGGCGCGGATGTCGGGACTCAGCGTCCCGTCGCGGTAGGCCGCACCCGAGGCCAGCATGAAGTTGGGCTCCTCGACCGCGCCGAAATCGTCGGTGTCGGCGGCGGCCTTCCACCCCATCGCGTAGAGGTCGGTGATCCGCACCTCGTGCCCGTCCGCCCGCAACTGGCGCACCGCAACGTCTTTCAGAGCGCCGGTGAGTGAGTCCGGCTTCGGGTGGGCGTACACGATCAGTACGTTCATTCCAGCGTTCGTCACATGTCGGCGCAACAGCGTGCGGAGCGTCGGATATTCCGTCGTCCCCTCGACCTGCGTCGACAGGTGGCCCGCCGACGGCCCGGCGACACCGCGACGGTATGGTCGGCTGAACCGGGTCATGATCGTCGGCCGGGAGAGGTTGGGCAACAGATGATTCGGACCGATGCGATCAAGGTGCCCGCGCACGTGCGTGGTTACCCAGGTGTGGCGTTCGGCGGGTATGTGGCGGGACTGCTCGCCGCCGCGAGCGGCGCCACGCAGGTGCGCGTCGACTTCCGCCGCGGCGTGTCCGTGGACACTCCGCTGGTACTGGCGGCCGACGGCTCCGGCGGCGCGTCACTCACCGACCTCGACGGTGCGGTACTCGCCGAAGCGTCCCCATCGACGGTCACGGTCACGCCGCGGCCCGCGCCCAGCTGGGAACAGGCTCGAGCGGCGAGCGCGACCGCAGGCGCGCTGCGCAAGATGAGCCACTGCTACGGCTGCGGTGCGGCCTGCGTGCCCGGACGTGGATTGCGCTTGTCGCCTTGGGCCATGTCCACGCACGACATGGTCATCGCCGCCTGGACACCGGATCCCGCGCTCGCCGGACCCGATGGCTTGCTGCCCACCGAGAACGTCTGGTCCGCTCTGGATTGCCCCGGCGGCTGGGCCGCGATGGCGCTGCGCGATCTGCGCCCCGGAGCGGTCACCGCCGCTCTCACCGCCACGCAGCTCGAACCGGTCCGCGCCGGCGACCCCTACCTGTCCTACGGGTGGCCGATCTCATCGGACGGCCGCAAGTACACGGTCGGCGTGGCCTTGTCACGAAGCGACGGAACGCTGTGTGCCCTCGCCGAAGCGCTCTGGATCGAGCCCCGCCGACCGCTCCCGTTCGAATGGTGATCCGTCCCCCGAATCTGCCGACCGCGCTCAGTGAGTGTCGACGAAGCGGTACCACTGGCCGTCGAAAGCGGCGTATTCGATGCCGTTGGTGGCGGGCGGGCCGAGGTGCGGCGGGGTGGCCGGGTCGCGGAAGAAGGCGAAGCCCTCCGAATTCGAGTCGCCCGTTTGGGTGTAGAACAGGCAGCCGCCGTCGCGGGGCGTGATGAAGGTGATCGTGTAGACGCCGAGGCGGCTGCGGTGGCCGGAGTGCGCGCAGTCGACGGCTTGGTCTTCGAGGATCCCACGGGAGAGGCGCCAGCCGGTGTCCTCCGGGACGTCGTAGAGGGCCGACGCCACGAGGGCCGCGATGAGCACGGGCGAGGCGAGGCTGTGGAACACGGCACGGTAGCGCAGCAGCCCGAGCAGTCCGAACAGGACGGCGATCCCACCGAGCACACCGAGCACCGCCCAGAGCACGACGAGGGTCGGGAACGTGCCCTCCGCGGCGAGTTGCCAGAACAGCGCCGCGCAGCAGAGCGCGACCAGGGCGGTCAGGAGCCCCATCCACAGAACGAACCAACGAGGAATACGCGACCGTGTGCGCACGGACCCTGCGGAGTTCACGTGTTCAAGATACGAGGGGCAGGAGCTTCGCGCGCGGGATCGGCGGCGAAATCCCCCGGGGCACTGACGATCACAGCGACGCGGGAAGCGGGCGGAAAGCTCGCGCGGTCCAATTCCGGAGACCGCGCCCGAGTTCGCATGGTCCAGATGTCCGGCGAATTCCGGCACCGATGACTACGCACTTCACCAGGCAGCGAGATCCACCGGTGTGAAAACAAACAATTCGGAACGTTTCCCGATTCCGGCCGGAATAGAAAATCCCCCGGCCAGCACACCTGACCAGGGGACTTCACTACTCGCAGCAGATCGTGGACCGCACGTTCACAGCGGAGGGAAGCCCGCCGATCCGGTGGCCATCCAATTCCAGAACATCGCCGCGCGATTAACGACCAATGCCACGATGTCGAGCACAACGCTTCCCATGAATCTTCCTCACAAATCGACGATCTCGTGCGGCCCCCAGGGTAACGGACCGATATACAAGAGTCGAAACTCCTGGTCGCCCGCGAAAGCGCGAATCCCCCGGCCGACGGGACCGGGGGATTCGCGACACACGGAGACTAGACGCAGGCCAGCGCCTTCGCCTCACGACGACGCCGATGCAGGATCGGCTCGGTGTACCCGTTGGGCTGCTTGGTGCCCTCCAGGATCAGTTCCTTGGCCGCCTGGAACGCGATGCTGCCCGCGAAGTCCGGCGCCATCGCCCGGTAGTTCCGGTCACCCGCGTTCTGCCGGTCGACGACCGGGGCCATCCGCTCCAGGCTGGCCACCACCTCATCGGCGCTGACGATGCCGTGGCGCAGCCAGTTGGCCATCAGCTGGCTGGAGATGCGCAGCGTCGCACGGTCTTCCATGAGCGCGACGTCCTTGATGTCGGGCACCTTGGAGCAGCCGACGCCCTGGTCGATCCAACGCACCACGTAGCCGAGGATGGACTGCGAGTTGTTGTCCAGCTCCTGGCGCTTCTCCTCGTCGGTCCAGTTCGGCGCGGCGGCCAGCGGGATCTCCAGGATCTCGTCGACGGTGGCGCGGCGACCGCCCTTGGCGATCTCCTGCTGCCGCTTGAACACGTCAACCAGGTGGTAGTGGGTCGCGTGCAAGGTCGCGGCGGTGGGCGAGGGCACCCACGCGGTGTTCGCGCCCGCGCGCGGGTGACCGATCTTCTGGGTGAGCATGTCGGCCATCAGGTCCGGCATGGCCCACATGCCCTTGCCGATCTGCGCCTTGCCGGGCAGGCCCGCGGCGAGACCGGTATCGACGTTCCAATCCTCGTAGGACAGGATCCACTGCTGGGACTTCATGTCGGCCTTGCGGACCATCGGCCCGGCCTCCATGGAGGTGTGGATCTCGTCGCCGGTGCGGTCCAGGAAGCCGGTGTTGATGAAGACCACACGCTCGGCGGCGGCCTGGATGCAGGCCGCGAGGTTCACCGTGGTGCGGCGCTCCTCGTCCATGATGCCGACCTTGAGCGTGTTGCGGCTCAGCCCGAGCACGTCCTCGATCCGGCCGAACAGCTCGTCGGTGAACGCGACCTCGTCCGGGCCGTGCATCTTCGGCTTCACGATGTAGACCGAGCCGGTGCGGCTGTTCTTCAGCTGCACGTCGTCGGCCAGGCTGTGCTTGGCGATCAGCGAGGTGATCAGCCCGTCCATGATGCCCTCGGGCACCTCGTTGCCCTCGGCGTCCAGGATGGCGTCGGAGGTCATCAGGTGACCCACATTGCGCACGAACAGCAGCGAACGGCCGTGCAGCACCAGCTCGCCGCCGGCCAGCGCGGTGTACACGCGGTCGGGGTTCATGGTGCGGGTGAAGGTCTTCTCGCCCTTGCTGACCTTCTCCGCGAGGTCGCCCTTCATCAGGCCGAGCCAGTTGTGGTAGCAGAGCACCTTGTCCTCGGCGTCCACGGCGGCGACCGAGTCCTCGAAGTCCATGATCGTGGTGACCGCGGACTCCAGCACGACGTCCTTGACGCCCGCGGTGTCGGTGCTGCCGATCGGGGACTGCGGGTCGATCTGGATCTCGATGTGCAGACCGTTGTGCTTCAGCAGCACCGAACTCGGCGCCTCCGGGTCACCGAGGTAGCCGACCAGCTGAGAGGCGTCGGCCAGGCCGATGCTGGTGCCGTCCTCGAGGCCGACCTCGAGCTCGCCGTCGACGATCTTGTAGGACGTCGAGCCGATGTGCGAACCGGTGATCAGGGTGACCGAGTCGTCGAGGAAGTTGCGCGCCCACTCGATGACCTTGTCGCCGCGCACCTTGTTGTAGCCGGTGCCCTTCTCCGCGCCGCCCGCCTCGGAGATGGCGTCGGTGCCGTAGAGCGCGTCGTAGAGCGAGCCCCAACGCGCGTTGGCGGCGTTGATCGCGAAACGGGCGTTCATCACCGGCACCACGAGCTGCGGGCCCGCGGTCACGGCGATCTCCTCGTCGACGTTCTGGGTGGTGATCTGGAAATCGGCGGGCGCGGGCCGCAGGTAGCCGATGTCGGTCAGGAAGTTCTTGTAGGCGGCCTTGTCGTAGTTCGCGCCAGGGTGCTCCGCGTGCCAGGCGTCGACCTTGCCCTGGATCTCGTCGCGTTCGGCCAGCAGAGCGCGGTTGCGCGGAGCGAGATCATTGATGACCTGCTCGGCGCCGGCCCAGAACGCGGCGGAATCCACGCCGGAACCGGGGAGCGCCTCGTTCTCGACGAACTCGTGGAGAACGCGTGCCACCTGGAGCCCGCCGACCTGAATCCGCTCTGTCATCTACTGCCTCACTTCCGAGAAAACCGAGTGGGAAAACAGTGCCATGTTACCCGTGGGTAGCGGTGTAACCGCGCGCCGGGTCGCCCATGCCTGTGCCCGAATCCGTCGCCACGCCGAGGTGAGCTGTTCGTTGCGCCCGGCGGGTCGTGAGCCGTCGGCGGTCGGCCGGACAGCCCCTTGATCGTAACGCGCGCCGGATTTAATGTACTGATCGGAACATTTTCGGAGATGCAGGAGTCAAGGTGCCACTCACCGACAAGGTCGTTGTCGTCACCGGGGGAAGCCGGGGGCTGGGCAAACAGATGGTGCTCGCGTTCGCCGAAGCGGGCGCGGACGTGGTGATCGCAAGCCGCAAGCTGGACGGCTGCGCCGCGCTGGCCGATGAGGTGACCGAGCGGTTCGGCCGCCGCGCCCTGCCGGTGGCCTGCAACGTCAGCGACTGGTCGCAGTGCGACGCCCTGGTGCAGACCGTCTACGACACGTTCGGCCGGGTGGACGTGCTGGTCAACAACGCGGGCCTCTCGCCGCTGTACCCCAGCCTGGACCAGGTCACCGAGGCGCTGTTCGACAAGGTCATCGGCGTGAACCTCAAAGGACCGTTCCGGTTGTCCGCTCTGATCGGCAGCCGGATGGCCGCCGACGGCGGCGGCTCGATCATCAACGTCTCCTCGATCGAGGCGATCCGGCCGGAACCCTTCGCGGTCCCCTATTCGGCGGCCAAGGCCGGTCTCAACGCACTGACCGGAGGGCTGGCCCAGACGTTCGCGCCGAACGTGCGGGTCAACACCATCCAGTGCGGGCCTTTCGAAACCGACATCGCCACGGCGTGGCCGGACGAGCTGCGCGCGGAACTCACCAGACACAATGCCCTGCGCCGGGTCGGCAGGCCGGAGGAGATCGTCGGTGCGGCGCTGTTCTTCGCCACCGAGGCCTCGGCGTTCTGCACCGGCGCCACCCTCCCGATCGACGGAGGATGGCGATGAAGGCGCTGACTTATGACGGACCGCGACAGATCTCGTACGGCGACCGGCCCGATCCCGCGCTGCCCGGCCCCGACGGCGCGATCGTCCGGGTCACCGCGGCGGGCATCTGCGGCAGCGATCTGCACATCTACGCCGGACACGGATTCGTCGCCGGCGCCGGTTACGGCGTCGGGCACGAAGCCGTCGGCGAGATCGTGGAAGTGGGGCCGTACACCCGCGGGTTCTCCGTCGGCGACCGCGTGCTGGTCGCCGCCTCGGCCGGTTGCGACAGCTGCGCGCAGTGCCGCGCCGGGATCGTCACCGCGTGCGCTCGCCATCCGTTGCCGGTGGATGCCTGCTACGGGCTCGGCGGCGCACTGGCCGGATGCCAGGCCGAGTTGCTCGCCGTCCCGCACGCCGCGGGCAATCTGGCGAAGTTGCCCGACGAGGTGAGCGACACCGCCGCCGTCGTGCTCACCGACAACGCGCCCACCGCGTGGTACGGGGCCCGGCGCGCCCGGATCGCGCCGGGCGACACCGTGGTGGTGATCGGTCTCGGCCCGGTCGGTCTCATGGCGGTCCAGTCCGCGTTCGCGATGGGCGCGGCGCGGGTACTCGGCGTCGACCTGCTGGCCGAACGCCGCAAGCGCGCCGCCGACCTCGGCGCGGAGCCGGTCGAATCGGACGATCCGAAGCAGGCGATCCGCGAAACGCTGCGCGGCGGAGCGGATGTCGCGATCGAGGCGGTCGGGGCCGACGAAACCATCAAGCTGGCGATCAGCGCCGTCGGGCACGGCGGCCGGGTCAGTGTGATCGGCGTGAGCCACAACCGCGCCTATCCGTTCCACATGATGGCGGCGCAGGTGAAGGACCTCGAATTCCACATCGGGCTGTGTTCGATCCAGTACGAACTGCCCGCGCTGCTGAAGCTCACCGCGGGCGGCAGGCTGCGGCCCGAGGCGGTGGTCACCCACCACCTTCCGATGTCCGACGGGCCCGCCGCCTACCGGATGTTCGCCGAGCGGGCCGACGGGGTGGGCAAGATCGTGCTGGACCCGTCGAAATGACCGCACCGTCCCGTAGGAGGGGCCGTCCGCCCGCGGCCGAATCGACCGCGAGCGACACCAGGGCGCGGATCGTGCGGGCCGCGATCGACCTGTTCGCCGAACGGGGCTTCCACGGCACCGGTGTGGCCGAGGTCGGCGAGCGCGCCGACGTGCAGCGCGGCGCGCTGTACTACCACATCGGTTCCAAAGAAGAGCTGCTCTGGCAGATCCTGCGCGACTACACGCAGCTCATGCTGACCGAGGCCGAACAGATCGCCGACGGGCCCGGCGATCCGGTCGCCAAGCTGCGCAAGCTGATCGACAGTCACGTGCGGCTGATCGTGCGGCATCAGCGCGAGGTGGCCATCCAGCTGCGCGACGTCGGCGCGCTCACCGGCGAGCGCGCCGCGCAACTGCAAGACCTGCGCGACCGGGTGCAGCAGTGCTGGCAACGCGTCATCGACGCCGGTCACACCGAGGGGCTGTTGCGCACCGACGACCACGTGGTCACCAACAGCGTGCTCGGCATGTTGAACACGGTGTCGTTCTGGTACCGCCCGCACGGCGGCCGCTCCCCCGGCGAGATAGCCGACATCCTCGCGACCACTTTGCTCGACGGCGTGGTGACCGGCACCGCGCGGGACACGAACGGCTGACCGGGGCTTGGGATTTCGAGGCCGACCCGGAGTACCGGCGGAAGCTGGACTCGGCCGCGGAGTTCGTCCGCACCGAAGAAGAGCTACGCCCCGGGCGACCCGGTGTATCCGAGCGGGTACCGGCCGCGCTGCGCGAGAAGGCCCGCGAACTGGTGGCCCAGCGCCTCGAGCGCGTCGGCGGGAATCTCTGAGCAGGCCGCCGGAGTTCAGGATGCGCGCCGAGTGGCGGCGTCCGGGTGCGACGTGTCCGCGTACCCGGCGACGGGGCTGAGCCGCAGCACCGAGGGCATCCGGCGGGTGAGCGCGGGCGTGCCGGTGAACGCCACCCGGCCCGTCCGCAGCGCGTGCGCCAGTGGCAGCCGCCCCAGCCACACCTGGTACAGCGAGGCGACATCGGAGCTGATCGCGACGTCCACGGGATAGCCGGGATCGGATTCGCACACCGAGGGCACTCCCGCCTCGATCACGATCCAGAATCGGCGCAGGTCGTCGGTGAAACGCACGTGCAGCACGTGGCGACGGCCCGGGAACGACGAGGTGTCGACCCTGGTGTGCATCCACCACACCAGCAGAGCGGGGTCACGCTCGTCCTCGCGCGGCGTGCCGAAGGTCCAGCGCGCACCCCATTCGCCGAGGCCGAACAGGATGGGCTCCAGTTCCCGCCCGGCGTCGGTGAGCAGGTACTCGCCGACCAGTTTCTCCACGAGCCCGGCTCGCTCGAACTGCCGCAGGCGTTTGGCCAGCAGGCTGCGCGACAGGCCGGGCAGGCCGCGCGCGAGGTCGTTGAACCGGGTGGTGCCCAGCAGCAGGTCGCGCAGGATCAGCAGTGACCAGCGCTCGCCCACCACGTCGAGTGCCCGGGAGATCGGGCAGTACTGGCCGTAACTCGGCGTCGAAGTCGTCATGGCACCTCGCGAACGCGATCTGGGTTCTGGACCGGGGCGGTCCACTTTCTGCACTATCCGGTTATCGCGGCCGTTCCTACCTTCGAAACATGACCACTACAGCTCCTGCCCCCACCGACACCACCACCGACTGGATCGCCCGCGCACGCCGCGTCGGCGAGGCTCTTCATCCCGAGGTCGCCGCGCGCGACCACTCTGGCGAGATCTCTCTCGCCGCGTTCGATCTCCTGCGCGAGAGCGGACTGTCCGCGGCGCTCGTCCCCGCCGAGTTCGGCGGCGGCGGGGTCACTCACCGCGAGATGGGCGCGATCCTGCGCGAGCTGGGCCGCCACGACCCCTCCACCGCGGTCGCCTTCGCGATGCACACCCACCTGGTCGCCGCCCAGGTGTGGCGGCACAACCACGGCATCGATGCCGCACCACTGTTCGCCAAGGTGGTCGCTGGTGCGATCCTGGTCAGCACCGGCGCCTCGGACTGGGTCGGCTCCAACGGCCGCGCCGAGCGGGTCGACGGCGGCTACCGGGTGCAGGCGCGCAAAGCGCCGGCCAGCGGATGCGAGGCGGGCACCGTCCTGGTGACCAGCGTGCGCTGGGACGACGCACCCAGCGGCCCGCAGGTGCTGCATTGCGCCATCCCGTTCACCGCCGACGGCGTACGGATCGAGAAGACTTGGGACACTTTGGGTTTACGGGCGAGCGGTTCGCACACCGTGGTGCTCGAGGATGTATTCGTGCCCGACGCGGCGGTATCGCTGACCCGCCCGGCATCGGTGTGGCCGCCGTTGCTGAACGTCGTGATCGGCGCGGCGATGCCGCTGGTCATGGCGGCCTATCTCGGCATCGCCGACGGCGCGGTCGATATCGCGACCACGCTCGCCGCCGGGCGGGCCGACGCGCCGACCGTCCAATTGGCCGGCGAGATGGCCACCGCGCACACCACCGCGGGCGATCTCGTCGACGCCATGTTCACCGGATCGGAGAACCTGCACTTCGCCGACACCGATCAGTACGCGAGCCGCACGCTCAGCCGTAAGACCGCCGCGGCGGACGCACTTCTGCACACCGTGCGCCTGGCCATCGAAACCGTCGGCGGAATCGGCTATTCGCGCGACTGCGAGCTCGAGATGCGCTACCGCGACGTGCACGGCTGCCTGTTCCACCCGCTGCCGCGGGCCAAGCAGACCCACTTCACGGGCCACGTCCTGCTCGGACACTCCCCGATCGGATGACGTTCTTCCGTCGACGCCACGCCCGCTCGCCCCCATAATCGGATGGGGGCGAGTTTCCCTGAACACTCCGAGGAGAATCCATGGCGTCCGCACGGGGCATCGCTCGATCGCCGATCACCTGGGCCGTCGTTGCGTTGCTGGTCGTGGGCCTGGGCGCGGGACTGGCCGTTTTCCAGCCATGGCGGCTGTTCACCGACACCACCGTGCAGGAGGCCGCGCCGTCGGCATCCCCGGCGCCGGGTCCGGGCGGGACCGAAGCCCAGCCGCGCACCATCGCTCGGGGCAGGTTCATCTCGCACGAGCACGCCACCGCGGGCACCGTCGCAGTCCTGCGACTGGCCGACGGCAGCAGAGTGCTGAGACTGGAAGACCTCGACACCTCCGACGGCCCCGACCTGCACGTCTGGCTCACCGACGCGCCGGTGCGCGAAGGCCGCGCCGGGTGGTTCGTCTTCGACGACGGCAGCCACACCGACCTGGGCAAGCTCAAAGGCAACCAGGGCAACCAGAACTACCCCATCCCCGCCGACGCCGACCTGGCCCGGTTGACCAGCGTCGCGATCTGGTGCGACCGGTTCAACGTCTCCTTCGGCGCCGCCGAACTGCGACCGGCCTGACGTCCGGGGATCTCCCTCCACAGCACCGCCGAAAAATGACCCGACAACGGCGGGTCCGCTGTGCCACCATGTGTTTCGACACCGGCCACCGCCTCGAGGTGGCCGCCGAGCAGTGGAGAGGAGGGGCGGCAGTGATTCCGGAGACGACGAAGCGAATGAATACCCTCGCGGCGCGATCGTCGGCCGCGGGCGGCGCGATCGGCAGGCCGTTGCGCGCACGGCGCGGCGAACCGGTCGACAGCCGCCTCCAGATCCTCGGCTGATCGCCGCTCACTCTCCCCCTTCGCTCGAATTCGCACGAAACATGGTGATTCCCATGACGTTCCGCCGTGCCGCCGACCAGGCGGCGACAACCGCCGACAACTGGATACACAGCGGGGTACTCGTCCTGAACGCCTCCTACGAGGCGCTCGACGAGATCAAGGCCGACCGGGCCGTTGTGCTGCTGGTCGCCGGCGCCGCGGAGACCGTGGCCGACCGTGAGCCGCATTTCCCGATTCGGTCACGGCACGTGGAAATCGCTCTGCCACAGACTATTCGGTTGCTGCGCTACGTCTACCTCGAGCACGCCGTGCTGGTGCACGACGAGAGCAGGGCCACCCTGGCGGGCGTGCTGCGTCGCGACCGGAACCGGTGCGGCTACTGCGCCGGGTCGGCGCACACCGTGGACCACATCCGGCCGCGGTCGAGGGGCGGCCCGAACACCTGGGGCAACCTGGTGGCCTGCTGCGCGCCGTGCAACACGGCCAAGGCGGACCGCACCCCGGAGGAGGCGGGCATGCGCCTGCTCTGGGAGCCGAAGGCCCCTACCCATCGGATCCGGCAGCAGCGCCGGATCTGGAAGCAACTCGCCGCGACCTGACCACGAGCCGAGAAAGGAGAAGATCGCGATGACGAGCGCCGAGACCACCGCCGTCGCGGAGCCGACCCTGGCCGACCTGCTCCCGCTCTCGGATTCCCGAGGGTGGCACCGGGCGGCCTGCCGCGGCGACCCGAACCACGAAGCCTGGTTCCCGTACCCGTCACAGGACTTCGACTACGCCCGGGAAGTCTGCGCGCGCTGCCCGATCCGGGATGCCTGCGGTGACTTCGCCGCACGCACCGGGCAATCCGGCGTCTGGGGCGGGCACGAGTTCGACCGCGGACGGGTGATCCGCCACTGAGCGGTCCCGCCGTCGTGCCGTGCGGCACGGCGGCGGGCCAACACGACCGCGCGCACCCGCGCCGGTATCGGGGAGCCTCGCCGACTTCGTTCGGCGCCGCTGACCATACACTGACCGCGTGGGCACTCATCGCAGCGCAACCAGATCCCGGGGCGTCAGCAAAGGTCCGGTTATCGCAGTGGTCGTCGTTGCGTTACTGGCCGCGATCGTCGTCGTCTGGTTCCAGTTGCGCGATCGCGCGGCGAACCAGGACAGTGCGGCGGCGGCCGAATGCGTCGAGGGGCCCGCGACACTCTCCGTGACGGCCGATCCCGGCATCGCCGCGCAGGTGCGGGCCGCCGCGGACAGCTACAACGCCACCCGGCCGAAAGTACGCGACCACTGCGCGCGGGTCGAGGTGACCGCACAGCCGTCCGCGGCCGTCGTCGCCGCGTTCACCAGCGGCAAGCCATGGGACAAGGCGCTCGGCCCGCAGCCGGCGCTGTGGATCGCCGATTCGACCCGTTCCATCGAGTCCATGCGGGTGCCCGGCCTGATCGAGGGCACGCCGGTACCCATCGCCACCAGCCCGATCGTGCTCGCGGTGCCCGAGGAGCTGCGTCGCGCGCTGGAGCAGGCCGACGTGTCCTGGGCCGACCTGCCGCGGTTGCAGCAGGGCTCGCTCGCCGATGTAGGCCTGAACGGATGGGGCGGGCTACGGATGGCCCTGCCCGCGGGTGACGCCACGCTCGCCGCGGCCACGGCGGTCGGCTCCGCGGTCTCGGGCGCGGAACCGCTCAGCGAGCAGGCGGCGCAGTCCGGTCAGGTGGTCGCCGCGATCTCCGGGCTCGCCGCCGACGCTCCCGAGGCGTCCGACACCACGGCCGCGCTGACCGAGCTCACGGCGCAGGGCGCGCCCATGCACGCGATAGCCGCTACCGAGCAGCAACTGAAGGGTCTGCCCGGCGTCGTGGCGTTCCGCCCCGCCGGGTCCGCGCTCGTGGCCGATTACCCGGCCGCGTTGATGTCCGGCGCGTGGGTGGACAAGACGCAGAACCTCATCGCCGGACGGTTCACCGACTATCTACGCAAGCCCGAGCAGGCGCAGACCTTCGTCACGGCGGGATTCGCCGCCGCGCCGCAGACCGCGGCCGCCGTCCCGCCCCGTGGCGCGCTCGACAAGGTCCGCGCCACGCTGGCGAATCCGGTACTCGGCGTGCGCTCCACCGTCCTGGTCGACGTGTCGGCGTCGATGGGGACGGCTGAGGGCGCCACGACGCGTCTGGCGAACGTTCTGGCGGCGCTGAATTCCACGATGACGGTCATGCCGCCGGACTTCGGACTCGGCGTGTGGACCTTCGGCAAGAACCTCGACGGCACCACTCCGTACCGGGTGGCCGCCGCCACCGCCCCGCTGACCACCGACCAGCGCACGAAGATCGGCACCGCGCTGACCGCGGTGCGCCCGAGCGAGAGCCGGTCGGATCAGGCCTACCCATCCCTGATCGCGGCGTACAAGAGCGCCGTCGCCGGGTACACGCCGGGCCGCACCAATTCGGTGCTGCTGATCACCGACGGACCCGACGACGATTCCACGGTCACCGGCACCCAACTGGCCGCGGACATCGCCGCGGCGACCGACCGCACCCGGCCGGTGCGCGTCGACGTCATCGTGGTCGGCGGCAGCGGCACCCAGACCCTCCAGGCCCTGGCGCAGCAGACCGGCGGGAACTACACCCGCCTGGCCACCTCCGACGACATCGGCTTCGGCTCCGCGGTCGTCCAGGCGCTCACCACGCCGTAGCGCGCCGCCCGTGCGAAGACAGAACTCCCGTCTCGCACTATAGACAGCCGCTATTGGTAAGTCTAAACTTACGGTTCGTGGGGACTTACCGAGATGCGGCGCTGGCGGCGCTGGGTGACCCGACGAGGCGGGCGATCTTCGAGCGCCTCGGCAAGGGGCCGTGCGCGGTAGGGCAGCTGGCCGCGGATCTGCCGGTGAGCAGGCCCGCGGTATCGCAGCACCTCAGGGTGCTGGAACAGGCCGGATTGGTGACCCACGAGGCGGTCGGCACCCGCCGGGTGTACCGCTTGAATCCCACCGGTATCGACGCGCTACGCGTGTACTTCACGCGGTTCTGGACCACCGCGATGTCGGCTTTCCAGGACGAAGCAGGCCGGAGGGCCGCCGAAGAACGAGCTACCGACCAGGAGCAGTCATGACACAGCAGGCCAGCGACAAGGACGTACGCGTCGAACTCGTCGTCGACGCACCCATCGAGACCGCCTACGACGTGTTCACCACCGGCATCGACAGCTGGTGGCCGCGCGAGCACCATATCGGCGCGGGCCGGCTCGCCGAGGAGGTGATCGAGCCGCGCGTGGGCGGCCGTTGCCTCGGTCGCGAGGACGACGGCACCGAATGTCCATGGGGCACCGTGCTGGTGTGGCAGCCGCCGACCCACTTCGCGTTCTCCTGGGCGATCGGCCTGGACTGGAAGCACGAACCCGATCCGGAGCGGGCCAGCCGCGTGGATGTCACCTTCTCGGCCGTCGCTCCCGACCGCACCGCCGTCACGCTGGTGCACTCCGGTTTCGATAAGCACGGACCGGGCTGGGAGTCCATGCACGAAGCCGTGGGCAGTCCGGGTGGTTGGCCGGACCTGGCGAACACCTACGCAAAAGCGGCCGCCACGCGGTGAGGTCGATACGCGACCGGACCGGCGGTCAGTCCGCGTACGCCTCCAGCGGTGGACAGGCGCAAACCAGGTTCCGGTCGCCATAGGCGCCGTCGATCCGGCGCACCGGCGGCCACACCTTCGCCCTGGCATGCCCGAGACCTCGGGGATACACGGCGACTTCCCGGCTGTAGGGGTGTTCCCACTCCCCCACCAGCGCCGCCGCGGTGTGCGGCGCCCCGCGCAGCGGGTTGTCGGTCACCGGCCACACGCCCGCGGCGACCTGGTCGATCTCCGCCCGGATCGCGATCATCGCCTCGATGAAATCGTCCAGCTCGGCGAGGTTCTCGCTCTCGGTGGGTTCCACCATCAACGTACCGGCCACCGGAAAACTCATGGTCGGCGCGTGGAACCCATAGTCCGCCAAGCGTTTTGCCACATCGTCGACGGTGACGCCGGTTCGCTTGGTGATCTCGCGCAGGTCCAGGATGCACTCGTGCGCCACCATGCCGCGCTCGCCGGTGTAGAGCACCGGGAAGTACTCGTCCAGCCGCCGTGCGATGTAGTTCGCCGAAGCGATCGCCGACAGCGTGGCGCGGCGCAGCCCATCGGCGCCCATCATGCGGATGTAGGCCCAGGTGATCGGCAGAATGGAGGCCGAGCCGTACTTCGCGGCCGACACCGCGTGCGACCCCGCTTCCAGCGGGTCGCCGGGCAGATATCGCGCCAGGTGCGCGCGCACCGCGACCGGACCGACGCCAGGACCGCCGCCGCCGTGCGGGATGCAGAACGTCTTGTGCAGATTCAGGTGGCTCACGTCGCCGCCGAACCGGCCCGGCCGGGCGAGGCCGACCAGGGCGTTCAGGTTCGCGCCGTCCACGTAGACCTGGCCGCCCGCGTCGTGCACCAGCGCGCACAATTCGGCGACCTCGTGCTCGTAGACGCCGTGCGTGGACGGATAGGTGATCATGATGCAGGCCAGGCGATCGGCGTGATCGGCGATCTTGGCGCGCAGGTCGTCGAGGTCGACGTCGCCGTTGGCGCGACACTTCACCACCTCCACGCGCAGCCCGGCCATGGCCGCCGACGCCGCGTTGGTGCCGTGCGCGCTGGACGGGATGAGACAGGTGTCGCGATGGGTGTCGCCGCGATCGAGGTGGTAGCGCCGGATCGCCAGCAGCCCCGCGTACTCGCCCTGGCTGCCCGCGTTCGGCTGCAAGCTCACCGAGTCGTAGCCGGTGATGTCCGACAGCCACCGTTCCAGGTCCGCGACCACCCGCAGCAAGCCGGGCGCGTCCTCGACCGGCGCGTAGGGATGCACGCGCGCGAAACCGGGCCAGGTGATGGCCTCCATCTCCGCGGCGGCGTTGAGCTTCATGGTGCAGGAGCCGAGCGGAATCATGCTGCGGTCCAACGCGATGTCCTTGTCGGACAGTGCGCGCAGATACCGCAGCATCGCGGTCTCGGTCCGGTACTTCGTGAACGCGGCGTGCGCCAGGAATTCCGAGGTCCGGCTCTCGATCGCCGCGACCGGCGCGGGCGCCCCCGGCTCGGACGACACCGCGGTGCCGAAGGATTCGAGCACGGCCGCGACATGCGCGTCGGTGGTCGCCTCGTCGCAGGCGATGCCGACGTGGTCGGCGTCCACCAGGCGCAGATTGATGCCGCGCGACTTCGCTTTCGCCACAACGGCTTCCGCGCCGCCGGGCACGTGCGCGAGCACCGTGTCGAAGAAGCTGTCGTGCACCACCGCGCCGTCCAGACCGGCCGCGATCGCCGCGGCGTGCGCGTGCACCCGGCGGGCGATCGCCCGCAGCCCTTCGGCACCGTGGTAGGAGGCGTACATCGCGGCCACGACGGCCAGTAGCACCTGCGCTGTGCAGATGTTGGAGGTCGCCTTCTCCCGGCGGATGTGCTGCTCGCGGGTCTGCAAGGCGAGCCGATAGGCGACGGAGCCGTCCGCGTCCACCGAGACGCCGACCAGGCGGCCGGGCAACTGGCGGGCCTGTGCTTGCCGCACCGCGAGGTATCCGGCGTGCGGGCCGCCGAAACCGAGCGGGACACCGAAGCGCTGGGTGGTGCCGAAGCATACGTCGGCGCCCTGCTCACCGGGCGGCGTGATCAGCGTCATCGCCAGCAGATCGGCCCCGACCGCGACCAACGCGCCCCGATCGTGTGCCGCGGCGATCAACTCGGTCAGGTCCACGACGCGACCGGAAGCCCCGGGAGTCTGCGCCAGCACACCGAAGAACTCTCCGTCGGGCAGCTCTCCGGCGGACAGATCCGCCTCCACGATCTCCAGGCCCAGCGGCTCGGCCCGGGTGTAGAGCACCGTTCTGGTCTGCGGGAACAGGTCGCGGTCGATGACCAGGCGTGCAGACTTCGATCGGCCCGCCCGGCGCAGCAGTGTCATGGCCTCGGCGGCCGCGGTGGCCTCGTCCAGCATCGACGCGTTGGCGACGTCCATGCCGGTCAGCTCCGACACCATGGTCTGGAAGTTGAGCAGCGCCTCGAGCCTGCCCTGGCTGATCTCGGGTTGATAGGGCGTGTAGGCGGTGTACCAGGCCGGATTCTCCAGCAGGTTGCGCACCAGCACCGGGGGGGTCAGCGTGTCGTAGTAACCCAGCCCGATCATCGAGGTGGCCACGGTGTTGGTCCCGGCGAGTTCGGCGAGCTCGGCGAGCACCTCGTGCTCGGAGCCCGCCGCGGGCAGCCCGGCCAGGCCGTCGCCGTCCAGGATGCTCGCGGGCAGCGCGACGGCAGCCAGCTCGTCCAGCGACGACACGCCGACAACGTCCAGGATCCGGGCCAGCTCCTCCCGGTCGGGTCCGATATGGCGATCGGCGAACGAGCGAGTCACAACAGCTCCCAAGGTCGGGCGGGGTCGACCAGGCGGTCGACGGGTACCGGCCCTCCCCCTCTGTCGTGGCGCCTGAGAGATTCGGGTCCCGCGACCAGTGGCCGAGACCCTTTCCCCATGGGCGGGCGGCTCGAAGCCGCCGCTTTCCAGAGGCGTCGAAGCCCGCACGGTCCTTTTTGCCTGAGAGATTGACGGGGAGGTGCTGCTCCTTCGGCGCTCGGACTCGTTTCCGGACCGAGGCTCTCCCGCACGGCGGCGACGCACCGTCAGTCTAAGCCGACGACACGCCGGAGCGCGCCACCGGACCCCGCGCGCACCGTGTCGTTCTGGTCACTCGGGGGACCGAGCGGGCATCACCCGTCAGATGGCGAGTCCGGCGCGCAGCCGCGCAGCCGCCAGCACGATCGACTCCGCTTGGACGCCCACCAGACGGGCCAGCGGCACCGCGACACCGGGTGCGTTCAGCTCTACATCGGTGCACCATTGATCGAATACCGCGGCGAACCGGTCGCGCTCGGCGGCCAGCGCCGTACCGCCGCCGAGCGCGTATTCGTCCTCCAGCAGGCGCAGCAGCATGCCGCCCAGCCGCAGGCGCAGCATCGCGGTCCAGTCGTACTGCTCGACGAAGATCTCGCCCCGGGTCGCGATCCGATTTCGTTGCGGCACCGACTGTCTGCTCACGGCGAGACCCGGCAGCCCGGCGACCAGCGCACGCACCGACCGTTCGAACGGGCTGCGACCGCTCAATGTGCCGTCGACGCGAGCGAGCACCTCGGAGGCGACCTCGGCCATGGCCCGGTAGTCGGCGGCGGTGGCGTCGAGCAGGTCGCCCAGCACTCGGTCGCCCGCCGAACCGTCGCCGATCCGCGAGTCCACCCAGAGCGGCAATTCGCAGACCAGGATCGCCGTGCCGTAGCGCGCCGCGTAGTCCCGGCAGCCGCCCCCGCCCAGCGCGGTGACCGAGTCGAGGCCCTGGGCCGCCAGCAGATCCGCCATCGCCTCGAACAGCGGCAGCTCGAAGACTCCCGGAGCGAGCGTGCGGGCGCCCGGCGCGTCGGGTTCGCCCTGGTAGATCGGCACGCCGGCGGCGGAGAGGCCTGCGGTCAACGCCGACCAGTACCCGGGATCACCGCCGGAGGTGTAGAAGAAACCGCCGCCGAACTCCGCGTTGTGCAGGGAGGCGATCAGCGCGGGCCGCGTGCGGTCGATCAGCGCCATCATCGCCTTCGTCTCCGGCAGCGGCACCCCGACGCGCCGGCCGCGCCATTCGGTGGGGAAACACCATTCCGGTTGTTCGGCCGCGGGCGGCCGGTAGAAGCCGCGGGCGACGCCGGTTCTGGTGTGCGGTCCGGCGAACCACCCCTCGTTCAACCGCGTTCCGTCCGGATCTACGCACAGCAGGAAATGCCACGTGGCGCCCACGGTCACCGTCTCGTCCGCGGCCATCCGGCCGAGCAGATGGCGAATCGTGGCCATGCCGATGGGCTCGTTCGGATGCGGATTGCCGAAGACCAAGATATGCCGGTCGCCGGATCCGACCGTCACCTCCCGAATCGGGTCACCGCCGCGCGAACGTCCTAGCTCGGTGATCGAGATCCGGTCCGGGTAACCGGCCGCGAGAGCGTCGGCGAAGGCATTCAGTTCGTCGACGGTCGGAAACGCGTCGATCCGCTCGATCGGCCCGACGAGCCCGGTGATATCGCGTGCCTGCACCGCGCCCCCTCTCGCTGCCGCCCCGGCCCTTGCCCGCCGCCGACGGCGCTGTCACACACCACGGCCGGGGAGGCTGCACGCCTTGCCCGGCCGTGAAAGCGTTGTGCGAATCCTAGCCCGTCTTGCGGTTCATCCGCGCCTTACGACGGAACGACAGCTCGTCCTCCGGACGCTCGGTGATCGCCGACGCGCGCTCCGCGGGGAAGTTCGCGATGGCGCCGGTCAGCTCGCGCATGGCGCCGCTCACGGCGATCCCGAACACACCCTGCCCGCCCTGCAGTAAATCGACGACCTCCTCGGCCGACGTGCACTCGTACACCGAGGTGCCGTCGGAGAAAAGGGTGATTCCCGCCAGGTCCTGCACGCCGCGGCTGCGCAGATGATCGACGGCGATCCGGATGTTCTGCAGCGAGATGCCCGCGTCGAGCAGCCGCTTGACGATCTTCAGGACCAGGATGTCCTTGAACGAGTACAGCCGCTGACTGCCCGAACCCGCGGCGCTCCGGATGGAAGGCACCACCAAACCGGTGCGCGCCCAGTAGTCGAGCTGCCGGTAGGTGATTCCGGCCACCTGGCACGCACTGGGAACGCGATAGCCGACCATGTCGTCAGGTACCGAGTCGTCGGGGAACAGTCCTGGCTGTACCACATCCTGCGATTGCTCTGCCACTGACCACTCCCTTGCTTCGCCGACGCATTCCCAGCCTCATCGATGACCCGGCGCCGTCACCGACCGAATCGGTGCGGATTCGGCCGAAACGGTCGTGGCCCAACTGTCGAGATTACTCCCCACGATTGTCCAGCCCGCGGCGTCATCGAGCCAAACGCGACGCGCGGGGAAAGTCTCGACCTCTACTTCAGCTATCGGTCGCCTTGAAGTCGTCGGGAGACACCGACTCCAGGAATTCCTTGAACTTCTCCACCTCGTCCTCGCGCTCGTCCGGCATGACGAGACCGGCTTCCTCGAGAACCGACTCCTCGGCATGGATCGGGCAACCCACCCGCAAGGCGATCGCAATCGAATCCGATGGCCGCGCCGAAATCCGCAGATCGTTCTCGAAGACGAGATCCGCGTAGAAGGTGCCCTCCTGCAGATCGACGATCCGCACTTCCTTCAATGTGTGCCCCAGCTCGGTGATCAAGATCTTGATCAGGTCGTGGGTCAGCGGGCGGATCGGGGTGACCCCCTCCTGCTCGAGGACGATCGCCGTCGCCTCGGCTTGCCCGATCCAGATCGGCAGATACCGGTCGCCCGCCACTTCGCGGAGCAACAGCACGGGCTGGTTCTGTGGCTGCTCGACACGGATGCCGATCACGCGCATTTCGCTCATCGCACTGCCTCCCATACTCGCCGCCGGCCCGGCATGACCGCCGCAGAGCTCGCCGTACCACGAGTCTAGGCGAACCCGCACCGGTCCAGCGATCCGTCTGCACAGCAGAAATCAGGGGTGTCGGTTTGCCGGGACCTACGGACCGTGGCCTCTCGGGGGTCAGCCCCCGAGCGAGCCCCGGACCGAGGACTTGACCAGACAGGTGTGCAGGGTCAGCGACAGCGCGGCCAGTTCACGCACCGTCTCTTCCGCGCGGGCGCGCGCACCCGCGTCCCGGCTCTTCGCGATCGGGGCGACGATCTGCGCCACGAGCGCGGCCTCCCGGTCGGCGGCAAGCTTGAACGCACGCAGATGCCGTGCCTCCAAACCGAATTCGGCCATCGCCCGCGCGGTCTTGGCCAGCGTGACCGCGTCCGCGTCGAAGTACCCCGCCGGGCCGGGTGTGATCAGATTGGCCCGGATGAGGTCGCCAAGGAACTTCTCCTCGATCCCGGCCTGGTCGAGCAGATCGGCCCGGGTGACCCGGATTTCGTGATCGAACCGCAGATCATCCGGGGAGATCTCGCTCGGCACGACGCCGAGCCTACGAGGCGCGGCCACCGGGCGCACGCCACGTTCGGAAGCCGGCACGGCCGGTTCCGCATCGGGCGTGCCGCGCCCGGACTCCGGCGCACCAGGGCGGACGGAGTGCGCTCGGGCGCGGGCTTCCCGCACGCCGAGCGTCGCCGCACCGCTATCTATTGCCTCGAGCTGCTCCTTGATCACCTTCAGCGGGAGATATTGATCGCGCTGCGCGGTCAATACGAACCGGAGCCGTTCCACATCCGCCACGGAGAACCTGCGGTAGCCCGAAGGCGTCCGCTCCGGCCGGATCAGGCCCTCCGCTTCCAGGAAGCGGATCTTGGAGATGGTGACGTCGGGAAAGTCGGGGCGCAGCAGGTCGAGCACGGAGCCGATCGACATCCCTCCGCGTGCCCACTGCGCCGCACCGGTCACAGCGCCAGGTCCTTCATGACTCCGAGCCTTTCATGAGTGCGCGACCCGGCACCGACGCCGTCATAGACTCCCCGCGCCCGCCGACGAGTCGGTCACCTGGGCGCGCGGTCCGGTGAGGAACACCAGCCGGAACTTGCCGATCTGGACCTCGTCACCGTTCTGCAGTTCGGAGGAGTCCACCGGCTCCCGGTTCACATATGTGCCGTTCAGGCTGCCCACGTCGACGACCTGGAAGGAGTCGTCGTCCTGACGGAACTCGGCGTGCCGACGGCTGACGGTGACGTCGTCGAGAAAGATGTCACTGTCGGGGTGGCGCCCCGCCGACGTGGTCGGCTGATCCAGCAGGAACCGCGAGCCCGCGTTCGGGCCGCGCTTGACGACCAGAAGGGCCGCGCCCACGGGCAGACCCTCGACCCCTTGGACCGGCTGTTCGCCGGTCGGCTCTCCGGAGCGCGACGCGTCGACCTCGTTCAGGAAATCCGCGCGGAAGACCGACGTCGTCTCGGCCGCGGTCTCCCCGTAACCCGGGTCTTTGTTCTCGCTCACCGTTTCTCTCCTCCTCGAACCTGATTATCCCTGCAAGCAGGTGATACCTCTGGTACCACGACCTGCCGTCGAGTCACTAGATTCCCGGCACAGCCGCCGGGTGCATCTGTTGGCATTGACCGTACCCTGCCGGGCCGCACCCGTGCAGGTAGAACTGGGAAGGCTGCTTCAGCCCCCGATAACTCCTTGATAACCTGCGGCATCCAGCAGTTCACCGAGCGTCGCGTCGAGACTCGCCGCATCGCCCACCTCCAACTCGAACAGCCATCCGTCACCGTAGGGATCGGCGTTCAACGTCTCCGGCTCCGAGTTCAGCAAGTCGTTCACCGCAACGACTTTCGCGCTCAGCGGCGCGTAGATGTCGGACACGCTCTTGGTCGACTCCACCTCCGCGATGCTGTCCGCGGCGACCACCTCCGCGTCCGCCTCGGGCAGCTGCACGAACACAACGTCACCGAGTTGAGACTGGGCGTAGTCGGTGATGCCCACCCGCACCCGGGTCGGGGCGATCCGGCGTACCCACTCGTGCTCCTCGGTGTAGCGCAGATCCTCGGGGGTCTGGGTCACAGGCCGTCCTTTCGTTTGAACGTTGCACGCAAACTCTATCGGCTACGCCGTCCGATGCCCCACAGCCGGTATCGCTCTTGCGACCGCGATGGCTTTGCCGGTGTACAGCACGCCGGTCCAGACGTAGACCGCGGTGCCCCAGATCAGTAGGGCCCCGCCGAAGGCGCGCCCGAAACCGGCGGCAGCCCAGTCCATCTGCCCCGCCAGCAGCCAGGGCAGCGCGGACATCAGCGCGAAGGTGGCCGCCTTGCCCAGGTAGATCACCTCCGGCGGGGGCAGGTCGCGGCGCTTGTACACCGACAACGTCGCGGTCAGCACGAGGTCGCGGCCGACCAGGATCGCCGCGACCCACCACGGGATCAGGCCGCGGATCACGAAAGCCGCCAGCGTGGTGACCAGATAGAGCCGGTCGACGAACGGATCCAGCAGTGCTCCCAGCCGTGAGGACTGCCCGAGCAGCCGGGCGAGTTTGCCGTCCAGGAAGTCGGTGACGCCGCTGAGGACCAGCAGGGCGAACGCCCAGCCATCGGCCCGCTCGATCAGCAGCAACCACAGGAACAGCGGGACGCCCAGCAGGCGCAGCACGCTCAGCACGTTCGGCACGGTCAGGATGCGGTCGGCGAAGACTCCCCGCACTCCGCCGTCGGCGGCGCGTTCCTCCGGTTGGGCTGCGCCCGATTCGGTTGTCACGCCCCGTGCATACCCCACCGACCCCGTTCCTCGCCATCTCCGCGGGCCGAATTTCCGGAGATCGACGCGGCATGCCCGTGCGAGGATGGTTTCCGCCACAGCGCGACGGTGACAGAATGATTTGGAATATTTCTCACCATGTGGCCGGTGAGCGAGAGGAAGTCATGTCCGCATTCGACTACGACGTGGTGGTGATCGGCTCCGGCTTCGGCGGCAGCGTCAGCGCCCTGCGGCTCACCGAGAAGGGTTACCGCGTCGGGGTGCTCGAGGCAGGCCGCCGATGGAACGCCGAGGACATCCCCCGCACGAATTGGAATGTGCGCAAATCGATCTGGGCGCCGCGCCTGGGTCTCACCGGTCCGCAGCGGATCAGCCTGCTCGGCAAGTGCGCCGTGTTCTCCGGCGCCGGTGTCGGCGGCGGCTCGCTGATCTACGGGAACACGCTGTACGAGCCCCTGCCGAACTTCTACACCGACCGGCAGTGGGCGCACATCACCGACTGGCGCGCGGAACTGGCGCCGTACTACGACCAGGCCAAGCGCATGCTCGGCGTCGCGCCCAACCCGCGCACGACCCCGGCCGACGAGGTGATCCGGGAGATCGCCGAGGACCTCGGTGTGGCCGACACCTACCATCCGACCGATGTCGGCGTGTTCTTCAACGAGAGCGATCCGGGCACGGAGGTCGACGATCCCTACTTCGGCGGCGCGGGTCCCCGCCGCAACGGCTGCGTGCACTGCGCGCGCTGCTTCACCGGGTGCCCGCACAACGCCAAGAACACCACCACCACGAACTATCTCTATCTGGCCGAACAGGCCGGTGCGCAGGTTCACCCGCTGACCACGGCCACCGCCGTGCGGCCGCTGCCCGGCGGCGGATACGCCGTCGACACCGAGCGGTCCGGCCGCTGGATCCGCAAGCAGCGCAGAACCTTCACCGCCGAGCAGGTGGTGTTCGCCGGCGCCGCGCTCGGCACCCAGAAGCTGCTGCTCGAGATGCGGGACGACGGCGTGCTGCCGCACCTGTCGCCCCGGCTCGGCGAACTGACCCGGAGCAACTCCGAGGCCATCCTCAACGTGGTCAGCCGCGCCCGCCGCGACTTCGCCGAGGGCATCGCGATCACCTCATCGATCCACCCGGAGCCCGACACCCACGTCGAGGTGTGTCACTACGGCAAGGGTCAGAACGCGCTGTTCCCGATGTCGGTGCCGATCGTGGACGGCGGCGCGTTCCGCTTCCTGCGCTTCCTGCTGGCGATCCTGCTGCACCCGCTGGTGTTCCTGCGCAGCCTGAACGCACGGCACGCCTCGGAGAAGTCGGTGATCCTGCTGATCATGCAGTCGCTGGACAACTCGCTGACCTCGTTCCGCCGGCGCGGGCGGCTGCGCACCAGGCAGGGCACCGGCGAGCCGAACCCGACCTGGATCCCCCTGGCCCACGACATCGGCAGACGGTTCGGCGCCAAGGTCGACGGCGACACCCACGGGCTGATCATGGACGTGTTCGACATCCCGGCCACGGCCCACTACATCGGCGGATGCGTGATCGGCGAGAGCCCGCGCAGCGGCGTGGTCGACCCGTACCAGCGGGTCTACGGTCATCCCGGCCTGCACGTGGCGGACGGCTCGGCGGTGACCGCCAATCTCGGCGTGAACCCGTCGCTGACGATCACCGCGCAAGCCGAGCGCGCGATGGCGTTCTGGCCCAACCGCGACGAACCCGACCCGCGGCCGGAACTGGGGTCGGCCTACCGGCGCATCGCTCCGGTGCCGCCGGCGCGACCGGCGGTGCCCGCCGAGGCGCCGGGCGCGCTGCGGTTGCCGATCGAGCCCGCGTCGCCCCGTACCCAGGTGAAGTGAGGCCGACACCACGCGGCATGAACGGTCGCTGGCGGCTAGCGTGATCCGTTGTGTCAGACAGTGGTATCGATCTGCGCTCCTACGTGCCCGCGGAGGAGGTGCGCGCCCGCGGACGCGCGTTGCGTGAGCGGGTTCCGGTCAGCGCAAGGGATCGGGCGGCCACCGGAGTACGGCGTCCGAGCGTGCTCGATTTCGTCGAGATGAGCAATGCGGGCAGGCTGGAGCACCTGATACCGCTGCGGATCGGGCGGATGATCGCCTCACCGTTCACCTTCTATCGGGGCGCGGCGGGGTTGATGGCGGCCGATCTGGCAGGTGGCCCGGACAGTGGGCTCACCGCCCAGCTGTGCGGTGACGCGCACGCGGCGAACTTCGGCCTGTACGGCACCGCGCGCGGCGAGATCATCATGGACATCAATGATTTCGACGAGACTGTGCCCGGTCCGTGGGAGTGGGATCTGGAGCGCCTCGCGGCCAGCCTGGTACTGGCCGGGCGGGAGGCGGGCGCCGACGAGGACGAGTGCCGCACCGCCGCGCGCGACGCCGCCCGTTCTTACCGCCTGGCCGTGGCGGATCTGGCCGCGATGCCGTTCATGGCGTCCTGGTCCGCACTGCCCGACGAGTCGGTGCTCGCCAGGGCCGAGGCCGACGACCTGCTCGACGACTTCAAGAAGGCGGCCAAGAAGGCGCGCAAGAACACCAGCGCCAAGGTGGTGGCCAAGTGGACCGAGCACCTCGAGGATCACCAGACCGGTATCCGCAAGCACCGCTTCGTCAGCGATCCGCCGATTCTGACCGCCGTGGACGAGCGCGTCGCGGAGGCGGTGATCGGCGGGCTGGAGCGCTATGCCGACACCTTGCCCGAGTCGCGGCGCAATCTCCTGGCCCGGTTCGCCGTGTCCGACATCGCGTTCCGGATCGTCGGGACCGGCAGCGTCGGGCTGCGCAGCTATCTCGCGCTGCTGCACGGCAACGACGGCGAGGCGCTGGTCCTGCAAGTGAAGCAGGCCGCGGCAGCGGCGCTCGCCCCGTTCCTGCCGACGGCCGCCGTACGGCACGAGGGTGAGCGAATCGTGCGAGGCGCCAGGCTTGTTCAGTCCGAGTCGGATCTCCTGCTCGGGTGGACGTCCCTCGACCCGGTCGGCGACGGCGTCGAAATGCCGTTCATCGTCCGGCAATTCCGCAATATGAAGGGCGGCATCGATCCCGCCGAGCTGCCCGCGGACGACCTCGACGACTACGGGCGGCTGGCGGGCGCGCTGCTGGCCAGGGCCCATTCCCGATCGCTGGATCCGCGCTTGCTGTCGGGATATCTGGACGGCGACGAACGCTTCGACGACGCGGTCGCCGCGTTCGCGGTGCGTTACGCCGACCGCACCGAAGCCGACCACGCCGAACTGGCCGGGGCCGTGCGGGCGGGCCGGATCGCCGCCGAGGAACCGGAGTAGCCCGGCCGCCGTGCCTCGCGCCCGACACGCCGTCCGTCGGCACGGGCGCGGCGAATCCGTTGCGGCACCTCGTATCCTGTCCACTGTCGAGTGTCGACGTGAAGGGTGGCCGCCAATGCTCGTGCGAGTCCAGAACGCCGCAGGTACCAATGCAGAGCGGGTGCTGATCGATTGGCTGCGCACCTGGAAGGACCCCGGGAGTCCGCATGGTGTCGCGACGATCACCTGCAGCTTGTTCCACAAGGATCGGCTGCACCAATTCGACGCCGTGGTCTGGACCCCGACCAGCTGCGTGGTGATCGAGGCCGATGCACTGGTCGCCCGCCAGGATGGCGTGCTGGAGGTCCCGCTCAACGGCGAGTGGACGATCAACGGCGAGCCGGTGGCGACGGAGAGCCGCGACCGCAGCACGCCGCTGGACAAATCCCGCGAGCACACTTTCGCGTTGCAGGAATGGCTGGCCGCCCGCGGACTCGGGCAGCGGGTCGTGCACGGCGTCGCGCTGGTCGTCCCGCTGTCGGGCGCCCAGTTGCGACTCGAACAGCGGTGGGCCGATCCGAGTTTCGACGTGATCATCGGCGACGACCCGGGCCGGCTGCGGCACTACTTCGACTCGCTCGCCACGGAGGAGAAGTTCCTCTGGACGGCCAACGACGTCGCCGTCGCGTTCCGCGGTCTCGGCATCCTGCCCTACCTGCCCGCGCCGCAGGAACTGCTCAACGAGGGCTTCCTCGGCCCGATCGACATCACGCTCTGGCATGGTGGGCCCAACCAGGCGCAGGCCGAGGCCTACGCGGAGGAACTCGCGCAGGCCGAGCGGGAAGCGCAGGCGTCCGCCTTCGTCATCCGGGCGCCCTGGTACAGCCCGTGGAAGCTGTATCCACGCGAGTCCGGCGACCTCGACTTCGGGCGCGCGGTGATGCGCACCGTCCTGGCCATCGGCATGATCGTCGCCTTCGTCTGGGTCGTGTGGTTCGTGGTCACCGCGCTCACGGCGTACGGACCGGGCTGAGCGGCCGCCGACGGGGGCGACCGCCCTGCCGCTAGGACGACGCCGAGATCGGCTGGTCCCGCTGGAAGACGCTCGCGTCGTCGAGCATGGCCGCGCGCAGCATCCGCTCCGGCACGCCCATGGCCTCGACCAGGGTCGAAGCGTGCGGACGCAGCCGGTCGACCAGTTCGTTGACGCCGCGGCGCACCGCCTTCGCCCGGTCCACCGACATGAACCGGTGCATGATGTACCAGGCCTGGTTCTCCTCGATGGTGGAGTAGACGAACAGGTCGCACATCCAGTCGGCGAGTTCACGCGCGGCCGGGTCCTCGATGTCGGAGATCCCCTCGATGAACGCTTCGAGCACCAGCCGGTCGATGTGCGCCGAGCCCGCTGCCAGGATGTGGTCTTGGGCATTGTTGAACGCCTCGAACGGGCCGGTCTCCTCGGCCCTGGCGCGCAGCCGGTGCGCCGCGGTGCGGACCAGGTAGTCCTCACGGTCGGCGAACAATTGCAGTTGCACCGCCCGGCGGGACAGATCGCCCTCATCGATGGAATCGTCGCCGCGGTCACGGAGGGTCTGGATCAGCTGGCGCACGCCCGAACGCTTGCGCACCACGTCACCGGCCATGGTCGCGGCGAAGCGCACCCAGCCCAGGGCGTCCAGGTCGCGCACCTCGTCGGCGTAGGCGGTGAGCAGTTCCTTGGCCACCAACTGGGTGAGCACCACGTTGTCACCTTCGAAGGTGGTGAACACGTCGGTGTCGGCCTTCAAGGTCACCAGCCGGTTCTCCGTGAGATAACCCGCGCCGCCGCACGCTTCGCGGCACTCCTGGATGGCGCGGGTGGCGTGGTTGGTCTGCGCGACCTTGAGGCCTGCCGCGCGCTTCTCCAGCGCGCGCTGTGCGCCCGGCTCGAGATTCTGGCCGGTCTGCACCAGGTGCATCCGCCGCACCAGGTCGTTCTGCGCGAACGCGAGCGCATACGACTTCGCGACCAGCGGCAGCAGACGGCGCTGGTGGCTGCGGTAGTCCAGCAGCACGGTTTCCACCCCGGTGTCCGGGTCGGAGAACTGGCGGCGCAGCAGCGCGTAGCGCACCGCGATGCTCAAGGCGACGCGCGCGCCCGCCGCCGCGGCGCCGCCGACGCTCACCCGGCCGCGCACCAGGGTGCCGAGCGTGGTGAAGAACCGGCGGCTGGGGTTGTCGATTTCGGAGCTGTAGGTGCCGTCGGGGGCGACGTCGGCGTAGCGGTTGAGCAGGTTCTCCCGGGGCACGCGCACGTGATCGAAGACGATGCGCCCGTTGTCCACGCCGGGCAGGCCGCCCTTGAGGCCGTCGTCATAGGTGGTCACGCCGGGCAGGTCGGCGCCGTTCTCGTCGCGGATGGGCACCAGCAGGCAATGCACGCCCTTGTTCTCGCCCTGCGTGATCAGCTGCGCGAACACCGCGGCCATCCTGGCGTGTTCGGCCGCGCCCCCGATGTAGTCCTTGCGCGCCGACGGCGTCGGCGAGTGCACCACGAACTCTTGGGTCTGCGGGTCGTAGGTCGCCGTGGTCTCCAGGTTCGCGACGTCGCTGCCGTGCCCGGACTCGGTCATCGCGAAGCAGCCGAGCAGATCCAGCGAGATCAAGCGCTCGATGAACTCCCGGTGCCGTTCGGTGCCGAGATTCTCCACGGCGCCGCCGAAAAGACCCCACTGCACGCCCGACTTCACCCACAACGACAGATCCGCGTACGCGAGCATCTCCAGGCCGACCACCGCCGCGCCCGGCTCACTGGTACCGCCGTTCTCCCGGCGGAAGCCGCGCTCGGCGAACCCCATCGTGGAGATCGCCTTCATCTGCTCGAGCACGCGCGCCCGGGCGGCCTTGTAGTCCTGGTAGGGATCGGCGGTGAACTCCTCCCCGGCCAGCAAGGTCCTGGCTTCGTCCCGGACGGCCGCCCAAGGGCCGTCGAGTGCCGCGCGTAGGTGGTCCGCCGTCGTTGCCGTGCCGCTAGTCATGTCTCGACGATAGCCCCGTACACGGGCGGCAAACCGTGATGCGCGACAAGTCGGCGACAGGTCTTGCTAGACCGTTGAACGGCTGTTTAATATACTGAACATGTGTTTAACCAACAGCCCGTTCCGCAAGGATCCGCCGACGATCTGAGCACCGCGGCGCGCATTCGCGATACCGCGATCGAGGTGTTCGGCGAACACGGATTCCAGGTCGGAGTCCGCAAGATCGCCGCCGCCGCCGGCGTCTCCCCCGGCCTGGTCAACCATCACTTCGGGTCCAAGGACGGCCTGCGCGCCGCCTGCGACGACCGGGTGCTGCAGTTGATCCGCGACGAGAAGGTCAAGGCGATCACCGCGTCGTCGGTGAAGGCGGGCATGCTCGACGCCCTGGCCGAGATCGAGTCGTACGCGCCGCTGGTCGCCTACATGGTGCGTAGCCTGCAGGCAGGCGGACCGATGGCGGAATCACTGTTCGAGCACATGGCCGCAGATGCCGAGGGATACCTCGAGAAGGCGGTCGAGGCGGGCAGGATCAAACCCAGCCGCGACCCGGCGGCGCGCGCCCGATACCTGATGATGCTGAACGTCGGCGCAACCATGCTGTACATGCAGATGCGCCAGCACCGCGACGAGACGATCGACTACCGCAAGGCGATTCGCGAACTCAGCGAAGAACTCACCCCACCGGCCCTGGAGTTCTACACCCAAGGGCTGCTCACCGATCCCACGATCTTGGACACATTCACCAAGGAGAAGTGATGTCCGACATCATCGAAGTCCGCGATCTGCGCAAGACTTTCGGTCACGTCACCGCGCTCGACGGCCTCGACCTCACCGTCACCGAGGGCGAGATCCACGGCTTTCTCGGCCCCAACGGCGCGGGCAAGTCCACCACCATCCGGGTACTGCTCGGCATCCTGCGCGCCACCGGCGGGCAGGCTCGACTGTTCGGCCGCGACCCGTGGGCCGACGCGGTCGCATTGCACCGCGAATTGGCTTATGTGCCAGGCGATGTCACGTTGTGGCCGTCGCTGTCTGGCGGGGAGACCATCGATCTGCTCTCCCGGATGCGGGGCGGTCTCGACGAGAAGCGGCGCGATGAGCTGATCGAGCGCTTCGATCTCGACCCTCGCAAGAAGGCGCGCACCTATTCCAAGGGCAACCGCCAAAAGGTCTCGCTGGTCGCCGCGCTGGCCTCCGACGCGCCGCTGCTGCTGCTCGACGAGCCGACCTCGGGGCTGGATCCGCTGATGGAGCAGGTCTTCCGGGAGTGCGTGCACGAGGCGCGAGAGCGCGGCGCGACCGTCCTGTTGTCCAGCCACATCCTGTCCGAGGTCGAAGCGCTCTGCGATCGGGTCACCATCATTCGCGCCGGGCGCACGGTGGAGAGCGGGTCGCTGTCGGACCTGCGTCACCTGTCGCGTACGTCGATCACCGCCGAATTGACCGGCGACGCGGGCGATCTGAGCCGCATCCCGGGCGTGGAGGACATCGAACTCGATAACCACACGCTGCGCTGCCAGGTCGACAACGAGCACCTCGGCGAGCTCATCCGGGTGCTCGGCGACGCGGGC
Source organism: Nocardia sp. NPDC059691 (assembly GCF_042733915.1). Classification (NCBI taxonomy): domain Bacteria; kingdom Bacillati; phylum Actinomycetota; class Actinomycetes; order Mycobacteriales; family Nocardiaceae; genus Nocardia; species Nocardia sp. NPDC059691. Next base: position 80,430 of record NZ_JBHWFB010000021.1, read on the forward strand.
GTGCGCAGCCTGACCAGCACGCCGCCCACGCTCGAGGAGCTGTTCCTGCGGCACTACCACGTCGACGGCCACGGCGCCGAGTCCGGCGCGGCCACCGGGGAGAAGGTGCGAGCATGACCACCGCCATCGCCGGCCGCGCCACGGCGGCGCAGGTATTCGGCGTATCCGGCGACTTCGCGGGCACCGGGCGATTGCTGCGGCTGTACCTGCGGCGCGACCGGATCGTGCTGCCGCTGTGGACGCTGCTCATCGGCCTGATGCCCGCGTTCCAGGTCGCCAGCATCAAGGGTCTGTACGACAACCAAGCGTCGCTGGACAGCTTCGCGCGGACCACGGCCGACAGTCCCGCGCTGATCGCCATGTACGGCCCGGTGTTCAGCTCCGCGCTCGGGTCGATCGGCACCTGGAAAGCAGGCGCCATGTACACCATGATCGCCATCGCCACGGTGCTCACGGTGATCCGGCACACCCGGGTCGAGGAGGAGACCGGACGTGCGGAACTGGTGAGCGCCACCAGCATCGGGCGTTTCGCCGGTCTCACCGCGACCTTGATAATGACCTATTCGGGCGCGTTGCTCGCCGGGATCGTGTGCGCCCTGTCGCTCTACGGCATCGACCTGCCCGGAGCGGGATCGGTGGCCTTCGGCGCCGCCCTGGCCGCGTCCGGCATCGTCTGGGCGGCCGTCGCGGCGGTCGCCGCCCAGGTCAGCGCCGGTGCGCGGGTGGCGCGCGGCGTGGCCTTCGGCGCGCTCGGCGCGGCCTTCGCGCTACGTGCGGTCGGTGACGCCGGAAACGGTGTGCTTTCGTGGTTGTCGCCGATCGGCTGGTCGCTGCAGATCCGCCCGTACGCCGGGGAACGCTGGTGGGTGCTGCTGCTCTTCGCCGCCCTCGCGGTGCTGGGCACCGGCGTCGCGTACGCGTTGCTCGGCCACCGCGACGTCGGTTCCGGGCTCATCGCCGAGCGTCCGGGGCCGTCCGCGGCGGCGGCGATCCTGTCCGGTCCGTTCGGTCTGGCCTGGCGGTTGCAGCGCGGCACCCTGCTGGCGTGGACGGTGGGCTTCGCGCTCTACGGCCTGCTGATCGGCGGCGCGGTGAACAGCGTCGGCGACATGCTCGACGGCAGCGCGTCCATCCGGGACATGGTCACCCGGATGGGCGGCTCACAGCAGCTGCAGCAGTCCTTCATCACCTACGCGCTCACGATGCTCGCCGCGGCCGCGTCCGCCTACTCGATCTCCGCCGCCTTGCGGTTGCACGACGAGGAGACCAGCGCCCGGGTCGAGGCCACCCTGTCCGGCGCCGTCGGCCGCGTCCGCTACGCGTTGAGCCACATCGGCTTCGCGCTGCTCGGCCCCGCCGCCGCATTGCTGGTCTCGGGCGTGGCGATCGGGATCGTCTACGGCGCGGCGGACGGCGACCTCGGGACGAAACTTTCCCAGTCGTCGGCCGCCGCCGCCGTGCAGGTGCCCGCGGTGTGGGTCGTCACAGGCATCGCGGTCGCGCTCTACGGTCTCGCACCGCGGTTCGCCCCGGTCGCGTGGGGCGTGCTCAGCGCCATGGTGGTGATCTTCTTCGTCGGCTCGCTCGACGGCCTGCCGCACTGGATGCTCGATCTCGTGCCGTTCGTCCACCCGCCGAAGGTGCCCGGCGCCGAATTCCAGGCCCAGCCGCTGCTGTGGCTGCTCGCGACCGCCGCGGCGCTGCTCGCCGTCGGCATCACCGCATTCCGCAGCCGCGACCTGCGCTGACAGCGTCCTCCGTGGCCCGCGCGAACCCGCTTCGCGCGGGCCACTTCTCGTCAGGGGGCGGTTCGGCTCGCCGCCTGCCTGAGGCGGCGCTCGCTGCGCCCGGCGTGTGGCCACAGCCCGGCCGCACCGACGGCCGACACGATATTTGCCGTGACCGGCGGTGGGTCGCCGAACGTGGCCGCGCCGCTCCCTGGCGGTGGCCGCTACACCGGCGCCGACGCCGTGCTGCCGACGAAAGACGCGCGCCGCCGGTGCCGATCCGGCTGAGCCTGACGGTCGTCAGCGACCAGGGGGGACCGGTCTACGCGGATGGCGTTTGCGGACGGTGTCTTCGGCGCGCACCACCCCGCACCGGCGGCCGTCGCCGACGCGGGCGCGGAGCCGGGACGACGATGGCTGCTGGTCGCGGCGGGCGCTATCGTCGTGGCCGGTGCCCTGGTGAGCCCTTGTCGTGATCCGCGGACGCGGTTGGTCACGCCGCGCGTGTCACCCAGCGTGCTCGATACCCAGTTTTCCCGCCAGGCGCGTGAGGTAGGCCCGGACGTCCTCCGCGGAACGGTCGGGCAGTCCGAAAACGGCTTCGGTGACACCGGATTCGGCCCAGCGCGCCAGCTGCTCCGCGTCGTGCCGCCCGGCGAGCGCGATGACCTCAGGATTGTCGGCACGCCCCTGCTCGCGCCAGATCCGGCGCAGCAGAGCGATCTTGGGGTCCAGGTCGTCCTCGGTGGGCGTGGTGATCCATCCGTCGGCGTACTTCGCCAGCCAGGTGAAGTTCTTCTCGGTACCCGCCGCGCCGAGCAGGACCGGAATGCGCTTCTGCACCGGCTTCGGCCAGGACCAGCTGGCGCCGAAGGTGACGAACTCGCCGTCGAAGCCGGCTTCCTCTTCGGTCCAGAGCACGCGCATGGCCTCCAGATGCTCCCGCAGCACCGTTCTGCGTTTGCCCGCGGGCACGCCGTGGTGGGCCAGTTCGTCGGTGTTCCAGCCGAATCCGACGCCGAGGCTGACCCGGCCGCCGGATAGGTGATCCAGCGAGGCGATGGTCTTGGCCAGCGTGATCGGATGGTGTTCGGCGGGCAGCGCCACCGCGGTGGACAAGCCGATGCGCTCGGTCACGGACGCGGCGGTGCCGAGCGCGACCCACGGGTCCAGAGTCCGCAGATAACGGTCGTCGGGCAGGCTCGCATCGCCGGTGCGCGGGTGCGCCGCGGCCCGGACCACCGGAATGTGCGTGTGCTCGGGCACATAGAACGTGTCGAATCCGGCACGCTCGGCGGCCACCGCCGCATCCGCGGGGGTGATGCCCCGATCGCTGGTGAACAACACGATTCCGTACCGCACCGTACGCGCTCCCATCGCCGAAATTAGAACAAGTTCTACCATGAATCCGCGGTCCGACCAAGGGGTGGTCGCGACCGGCGCGCCCCCCGCGACCCGCGCGGATGCCGAGAAGACATCGGATGACTAGGTTCGCCTCCATGAGTCCTGAGGCAACTTCCGTAGGCGATGTCACCACCGGACGGGTGGATCACCTCGGCTGGCGTCGCGGGCTTCGCCTGCGGCGTGCCCGGCCGATTCCGGTCGTCACCCAGGCCGTCGGCATGCTGGTCGCGGACCGGCAGGCGACCGCGGACACCATCGTCACCGCGCCGACGCCGTTACAGCCGATCGACCTCACCGACGACGCCAGGGTCGCCGAAGTCCTCGACCTCGCGGTCCGGGTCGGCGAAGTGGTGCTGGCCTCCGGCACCGGAGTGGTGGACACCACCACGACGGTGCGGTTCATCGCCGCCACCTACGGGCTGTCCCGGTGCAGCATCGACGTCACCTACGACGCCATCCGCATCTGGGCCGACCGCGGCCCCGCGCTGCCACCGGCCAGCACGATGCGGATCGTGCACTACCGCGCCCTGGATTTCACCCGGCTCGCCGCCGTCGACCGGCTGACCCGCCGGATCCGCCACGAAGTGGTCCCACCGGTTCAGGCCCGCGCCGCACTCGACGCGATCACCTCGGCGCCGCACCCGTACCACCGCTGGACCGCCACCGCGGCGTGGTCGCTGATGGCGGCGGCGATCGCCGCGCTGCTCGGCGGCGGCGCCCTCGTGGCCGCGGTCAGTTTCGCGACCACCGCGGCGATCGACCGCACCAATCGCGTCCTCAATCGCTACGGGCTGCCGTTCTTCTTCCAGCACATGGTGGGCGGCGCCATCGCGGCGATCCCGGCCATCGTGCTGGCGAGCCTCGCCGCGCGCTTGCGGATCGACGTCGACCCGACCCTGATCATCGCGGCCGGAATCACCGTGTTGCTGAGCGGATTGCAGCTGGTCGGCTCGGTACAGGACGCGATCACCGGCGCGCCCATCACGGCCACGGCCCGCATGCTCGAGGTGATGATGATGACCGGCGGCATCATCGCGGGTATCGCGCTCACCCTGCGCATCGCCGATCTCGTCGACGCCACCGTGCCCCCGGTGTACCTGACCTCCGCCCGCGACATCACCGACCTGCCGGTGAAGATCGTGGCCGGCGCGGTGGCGGCCCTGGCGTTCGCGCTCGCCTGTTACGCCGAACGCCGGGCGCTGGCCGCGGCCGCCGGTAGCGGCGCCGCGGGCATCATCTGCTTCCTGCTCATCCAGGAGGCGGGTTTCGGCCCGGTGATCTCCTCCGGCGTCGCCGCGACGCTGGTCGGCCTGGCCGGTGGCCTGATGGCCCGCCGCGCGCTGACTCCGCCGCTGGTCGTCGCCGTCGCCGGCATCACTCCGCTGCTTCCCGGCCTCAAGGTCTACCGCGGGCTCTATGCCCTGCTCAACGACGAACTGCTGATCGGAGGCAACCAGCTGCTCGCGGCCGTCGGCGTCGGCTGCGCGCTGGCGGCGGGCGTGACTCTCGGCGAGTGGTGCGACCGCACCGTGCGCAGGCCGCGGATTCTGCGCCGGTTCGGCTCGCTGCGCCGCCCGATCGTCCGGCGCCGCCGCCGATCGACGCCCGCGCACTGACCCGCGAGGTGCATGCGCGCGCAACTTCCGACCGGTAATCTCTTATCGAACTGGTCAGGGCCCGCGATTCGGTGGCGGCCCCGCTGTGAGGTGAGGTGGTCCGGACATGTCGGAGGCAGTACCGTTCTCGGCGCAGATCCGCACCGCCACCGCGCAACAGCATGCGGAGGCGGAGAACTCCCGCTTCATGAGCGACATGCTCGGCGGATCGCTCGGCGTCGACTCGTATCACCGCTACACCGGCCAGCTCTGGTTCATCTACCGCGCGCTCGAACAGCGGTGGGCGGCGCTGGCCGACGACCCGGTGGCCGGGCCGTTCATCCGGCCCGAGCTGGCCCGGACGGCGGAACTCGAGCGCGACCTCACGCATCTGCTCGGCTCCGGCTGGCGAACCGGCTTGGAGCCGCTGCCCGCCACCGCCGCCTACGCCGAACGCATCGACGAGTGCGCGCGCGACTGGCCCGCCGGGTACATCGCCCACCACTACACCCGCTACCTCGGCGACCTGTCCGGCGGACAGGTCATCCGCGGCACCGCGGAGAAGCTGTGGGACCTACCGCATCGCGGCGACGGCGTCCGCTTCTACGTCTTCGACGGAGTCGGCAATCCCGCCGCGTTCAAGCGGGAATACCGTGCCCTGCTCGACCGGCTGCCGCTCGACGACCTGGAGCGCCGCCGCGTGCTCGACGAGGGCAGGCGCGCCTTCGCGATGAACACCGCGGTCTTCGAGGAACTCGCCGAGGAATTCCCGGCCGCGCAGTAGCGGGATCGGGCGCGGCGCATCGCCGTGCGGCAGGCGGCATTTCGGCTGTTGTGCGCGACCGTCGCCGACGTGGGACAGTCGTGATATGAGAGCGCGTCGCCGCATCGCCGTGGTTCTTGCCGGTCTTGTCGGTGTCGGTCTGGTGGGGGGTTGCGGCACGACGTCCGACCCCGGCGCCGGTCCCGGCTCCTCGACGGCGGCCGGGATCGTGCCGTTGATCTCGACGAACGACCTGCGTGCGGCGCAACCGGACGAGGTGCACCTGTTCGGCTTCAACGATCTGCACGGCAATCTGCAGCCGCCGAGCGGGTCCAACGGCAGGATCGCGCAATACGACGCGGGCGGAGCCGCGTATCTCGCCACTCATCTCGCCCGGCTGAAGGCCGCCTATCCGTCCAGCGCGGTGGTGGCGGCCGGCGACAACATCGGGGCCAGCCCGCTGATCTCCAGCCTGTTCCACGACGAGCCGACGATCGACTTCCTCGACAACGTGGGAGTGGCCGCGTCCGCAGTCGGCAACCACGAATTCGACGACGGCGTGCTGGAATTGGCGCGCTTGCAACAAGGCGGGTGCGCCTTCGACGGATGTTCTCCCGGCGCTCCGTTCACCGGCGCGAAATTTCCGTATCTCGCGGCGAACGTCATCGACGCGCAGGGCAACCCACCGCCCGCGCTGCGCCCGTGGACCATGCTCGAGGTGGGCGGCCATCGGATCGGCGTAGTCGGCACGGTCACGCCCGAAACCGCGAGCATCGTTCTGCCCGAAGGCATCCGGGGCTTCCACTTCGGCGACGAAGCCGCCGCGATCAATCGCTACGTGCCGGAGTTGAAGGCGGCGGGCGCCGAAGCGATCGTGGCGCTGGTGCACGACGGCGGTTCCCAGCGGCCGGAGCGGAACGCGGCCCTGGACTACAACGGCTGTGCGAACGTCACCCCGAACGTGACGGGACTGGCCGAGCGGATCGACCCCGCGGTCCGGGCGGTGTTCACCGCCCACAGCCACCAGCCCTATGTGTGCACCATCGGCGGCAAGGTGATCACCCAGGCCGCCTCGTACGGGCGGCTCGTCACCGACGTCACGCTGCGTTTCGGCGGCGACGGCGTGCAGGCCTCGGCGGTCAACCGCGTGGTGACCCGCGAGGTGACACCCGACGCTCAGACGACCGCGCTGATCGATTTCTACACCGAGCAGTCCCGGCCGCGCGCGGGCCGCGTCGTCGGCGCGGCCGCGAACGCCCTCCCGCACGACCCGGGACCGGCGGGCACCTCGCCCCTGGGCGACGTGATCGCCGATTCCATGCTGTCGGTCACGGCGGGTCCGGCCGCCGCCGTCGCCGCCTTCATGAACCCCGGTGGCGTGCGCGCCGATCTGAAGCAGGGGCCGGTCACTTATGGCGACCTCTACACCGTCCAACCGTTCGGCAACCAGGTCGTCACGCTCACGCTGACCGGCAGCCAGATCCTGCGCCTGCTGGAACAGCAGTGGAACAACTCCGGCAAATCGACCATTCTGTCTCCGGCGGGGATCAGCTATACCTATTCCGACACCGCCCCCACAGGCGCGAAGGTGATCGCCGACAGCGTCCGCATCGCAGGTCAGCCACTGAATCCCGTCGCGACGTATCGCATCACGACCAACAACTTCCTGGCTTCGGGAGGCGACGGATTCACCGTCTTCACCGAGGGAGCCGATACCGCGGTGGGCCCGACCGACTTGGACGCCTTCGAGACGTTTCTGCGCGACAAGCCTCCGCTGCAGACGCCACCCGCCCGCGTCGAGAAGAAGTAGCGAGACCGGACGCTGCCCAGTTGCTGGACACTCGACCAGAACTCGGGTAACTGGAAATCTTTGTAACACATACCGTTTGACCTGCGCCGACGGTGACCAGTCCCACAGGGTGAACGGGTCATGATCGCTTGCCGGGGCCGCACGCGGTCGATTACTGTTGAGTAATAAGTCAGGACGAAGGTGTTCCTACTTTCGGCCCGACGTCTGTCGCTGGGGGCCGAATCGACGCTGTCCGCATCCATTGCCGCATGCCGGATGAATTGTGCGACAACAAGGTTCGACTGAACAGCAGGAGAGTGCGATGGCCACTTACATCGTGACGGGCGGGACCGGTTTCCTGGGCAGGCGGGTTGTGCAAGACCTGCTGGACAACGACGCCGAGGCGATCGTCCACGTGCTGGTGCGTGAGACGTCACTGGGCAAATTCACCGACATCGCGGCGGGCTGGCGCGGCGCCGAGCGGGTCTACGCGCTGATCGGCGATCTCACCGCCGAAGGGCTCGGTTTGGCGTGCGAAGCGCCACGGGCCGACCACATCGTTCATCTGGGCGCGGTCTACGACATGACGGCCGACGAGGACACCGCGCACGCGGCGAACGTCACCGGCACGCGCTCGGTGCTGGCGCTGGCTCGCGAGCTGGGCGCGGTGCTGCACCACGTGTCTTCCGTGGCGGTGGCGGGCGACCACAAAGGCAAGTTCTTCGAGGAGGACTTCGACCTCGGACAGCAGCTGACCTCGCCGTATCACCGCACCAAGTTCGCCGCCGAGAAACTCGTCCGCCAGGCGCGCGGCGTGCGCTGGCGGGTCTATCGGCCCGCGATCGTCGTGGGCGATTCCCGCACCGGCGAGATGGACAAGATCGACGGCCCCTACTACTTCTTCGGCGCGATCGCGCGGCTGGCCACGCTGCCGTCCGATCTGCCGTTGCCGCTGCCCGATCTCGGCGCCACGAATATCGTTCCGGTCGACTACGTCTCGGCCGCCATGAGCGAACTGATCCGTCGCCCCGGCCTGGACGGACGCACCTTCCACCTGGTCAACCCCGAGCCGCAGCCCTTCGGGGAGGTGTATCGCGCGCTCGCCGCCGCGGCGGGCGCCCCGACCGGCGTGGGAACGGTGCCGGGCAGCGGTTTGGCGCTCAGCGGCCTCGCGCACATCCCCGGCGTCACCACCGTGCGCGATTTCCTGCTCGAGCAGGTGGGCATCCCGGCCGAAGTCGCTCCGCACACCTCGTTCTCCGCGGAGTTCATCAGCGATTCGACCCGCGCCCAGCTGCGCGGCTCCGGTCTGACCGTCCCGTCGTTCGACAGCTACGCCGAGCGGTTGTGGCAGTACTGGCGCGACCACCTCGACCCGCAGCGCGGCCGCGTGTCGGTCACCGGTGACCCGCTCGCCGGGCGGGTCGTGCTCATCACCGGAGCGTCCTCCGGTATCGGACTGGCCACCGCGCACGCCGTCGCCCGGCGCGGCGCCACGGTCCTCATGGTCGCCCGCGGTCACGACGACCTGGCGGCCGCCGCCGAGGCGGTGCGCGCGGAGGGCGGTGTCGCGCATACCTACCCGTGCGACATCACCGACTCCGAAGCGGTCGAGAAGCTCGTGCAGTGCGTCCTCGACGACCACGGCCACGTCGACTACCTGGTGAACAACGCGGGCCGTTCGATCCGCCGCTCCGTGCTCAACTCCACCGACCGGATGCACGATTTCGAGCGCACCATGGCGGTGAACTACTTCGGCGCCGTGCGGCTCATCCTGGGACTGCTGCCGTCGATGCGAGCGCGCCGCTTCGGGCACGTGGTCAACATCTCCTCGATCGCGGTGCAGACCAAGGTGCCCCGGTTCGCCGCCTACGTGGCGAGCAAGTCGGCGCTGGACAACTTCAGCGACATCGCGGCGGTGGAGAACCGGGATGCCGGTATCACGTTCACCTCGGTGCGGATGCCGCTGGTGCGGACCCCGATGATCGCCCCGACCGACCTGTACCGCTCGCTTCCGGTGCCGGATCCGGATCAGGCCGCGGCGATCGTGGTGCGCGCGCTGGAGGACCGGCCGCATCGCATCGACACGCCCGTCGGCACCTTCGCCCAGGCGGTCGAGTTGCTGATGCCGTCGGTGAAGCGTCAGATCATGCACCAGGGCTTCCGGCTGTTCGGGGAGTCCCGCGCGGCGCGGGGCGGCTCGGACCGCCGTCCGGCCGATCCGTCGCCCGCTGCCGAAGCGCCCGGCGGCGCGCTGTCCGCGCTGGCGCCGGTGATCATGCCGCTCATGGCGCTGCCCTCCCCCGCGGCGCGCGTCGCGCGCGTGGTTCCGGGCTTGCAGTGGTGACCGTGCAGGACTGAGGGGTGGGGGCGCCCCCCCGGGGGGGCCCCCCCCCCCCCGACCGGATCAGGCCAGCACGGCGTCGACGGCCTTCTTCAAAGCCGACGGCTGCGCGGGCGAGGTCGGCGCCTTCTTCCTCAGCTCTTGCAGCCGCGCCCCGATCTCCTGGAGCTGCTTACGTCCCAGGCGTTCCCGCACCTTCGGGAACCACTCGTTCTCCTCCTCATCGATATGGTGGTCGACGTTCTCGATCAGCACGGTGGTCTTGGCGGTGAAGTGCTCGTCGTCGGGCTTCATCGTCGCCAGCTCGCTGACCAGCACGTCGGCGACGTGGTGCTCCTCGTAGGACTCCAGGATGTCGTCCTCGAGCTCGGGGACGAGCTTGCGCACCTCGGGGTACATGCACTCGTTCTCGAGATAGGTGTGCACGGTGAGCGCCTCAATGATCTTGTTCACCACGTTCGCCTTGGTCCGGATGGCGTCGTCGCCTGCTTTCTCGAACTCCCGGAAGAGTTTTCGGATCGCCTTGTGGTCGTCACGAAGCAGCACGATCGCGTCGGTGGTCATCGCTTTCTCCTTGCGTCGGGGCCGGTTCTCTGCCGACATTCCCGGCGCCGCGCCCCCGAAACCGCGACGTCCGCCGCGCGGCCGGACCCTCTGCGGGTCGTATGGTGAGCCGCGGACAGCACAGGAAGGACCAAGATGCCCCACGCCGACGACTACGCACACGAGCTGGCCGAATTGGCGCAGCGCTCGGAAACCACCGTCGCGGTCGCCGAATCGCTCACCGCGGGCAGGCTGTGCGCCACGTTCGGCGCCGCGCCCGACTCTTCCACCTGGTTTCGCGGCGGGCTCGTCGCCTACAGCTCGGAGGTCAAGCGAACGGTTCTCGGGGTGCCCGACGTGCCGGTCGTGTCACGTCCCGCGGCCGAAGCGATGGCCACCGGTGTCCGGAGCCTGCTGAATGCCGTTGTCGCCGTTGCCGTCACGGGCGCGGGCGGTCCCGACCCGCAGGACGGACAGCCGCCGGGCTCGGTGTGGTTCGCGATCGCCACCGAGCACGACGTGCGCGCATGGCACCATCAGTTCGACGGGGAACCGGAGGACGTGCTCGAGCAGACCACCGCCTGCGCGGCCGAGGCGCTGCTCGACACCGTGCGCGACCTGCGCTCGGACCGTTCGCCGAAGTGACCCGCGGTCACGACGAACGGCGATGCTTACGGTGGCTGGTGTCGCAGAACGGGTAGTTCTTCGAGCGCTTACACAGGCACAAGGCCACCAGGAACCGGTCGGAGCGCACCGTCCGGCCGTCCGCGGTGACGAACTCGACCGGGCCCTCGATCAACGCGGGGCCGTCGGCGGTGAGCGTCACTCGCCGCCACTGCTCATTGCCGGATTCGGTCGGCACGGATCACCACCAGATCTTCCATACGCTGGCCGGGTCCGATCAGCCCGGCCGATTCCAGCCAGTCCGCGCGGCGGCGCAGCACCGGCCCGAACGGCACGGTCGCCCTGGCCACGACAGCTGCCTTCAATTCTCGCTCGCGCAGCTGGGCCAGCGTCGTATCCGGATCCGACAGCGCCGAATGCACGATCAACGCGACACCACGCGGTTTCAACAGGGCGGGCAGCGCCACGCACAACTGGTCGAGGACCGCCCTCCCCCCGGAACCCGCATTCCACGCACGAGCGATGCCGCGCGTGTGGACCCCCACGGGGGCCGGGACATACGGCGGGTTGGCCAGCACCAGATCGAAACTGCGCCCGCCGAGGACCGCGGCGAAATCACCGCGCAGCACCTCGGCCTCGATACCGCGCATCCGGCAGTTCAGCCACGCGGACACCACCGCGGCCCTGGACACGTCCACCGCCGTCACCTTCGAGGCTCCCGCGTACGCGGCGGCGACGGCCAAGGCGCCGGTGCCGGTACACACGTCCACCGCGTGCCCGCCGCTCGGAACACCCGCCTCGGACAGAGCGCGGACGAGCAGCCAGGTGTCCAGCTGCGGCGGATAGACACCGGGGGGTCGAATCAACATCACATTCGCCGGATAGCCCGCCCAGCGGTACTCAATCACCCCCGCTGACCGTCTCGCTGCCGGTTTCCCGCAACGAGCTGCGGCCCGCGCGCCAGGCCTCGAGCACATGATCGGCGAATCGGTCCTCGAGCAGGTTCGTCACCTGGATACCGAATACCACCGACTCGGTCAGCTCGGGCTCCCGCCGGAGCAGATCGCCGATCACGCCGGTGCGCATGACCTGCTCGTGCACCGCGTCGGCTTCGACGTGCTCGCGGTAGAACAGCAGACACGCGGGGTCGGCGGCCAAACGTTCCAGCGCCTCCACCAGCCGCTGCGCGCCCGGCGGCGAGGTGATCTCCACCGTGGCGAAATGCCCCACCAGCGCGCCCCGCCACGACCGGTGCAGCCCGAACAGCGACATCATGTTCATCAGCGCGAGCATCGGCGCGGGCACCACATCCAGATAGTGCAGATAGTCCGGGTTGAGCCCGGCGCCCGCCAGCAGATCGGCATACAGCTGCGCGTGCACGCGCTCGCCGCGCCCGCCTCCGAACTCGTCGAACTCCACCGCCACCAGCGACGCCTTGGCTTGGCCGCGCAGCCGGGGAATCACCCAGGCGTAGGGGTCGGCCTCTTTGTGGTGATAGATCGAACGGTGCACGAAATATTCGCGCATCTGCCACCATTCGCTCTCGTCGCGCAGGAAACGGCTCAACCCCTCCGGGTCGGCGGGCGTCACCAGCAACCGTTCCAGCTCCGCGTCGAGATCATCGCCACCGGGCACGTCCTCGCGCAGCGCGCGCAGGAATCTCTGTTCCAGCGCGGCGCGCAGCCCCAGCAGACCCGGGTCCCATTCCCATCCCGCGTCGACGGCCGCGAAACCGTGATAGTGCAGTTCGTAGCAGGTGTGCAGCGCCAGATGCAGGTCTTCGCCGTACGGGTCCACCGAGCCCGGCACCGGCACCGAACCACCTGGTCGGCTGCCCAGCAGTTTCACCACCGCCTCCGACAGCTCGCCGCGCGGGCGGGGCAGGTCCTGCTTCGGAGCGCCTATCGTGACCGTCATACCGATCGTTTACCCCCGTCGAGCGCTGTTATCGCGGCGCGGCGCGGTAAGAATGCCGTGGCCGTCCCCGCAGACGCGAGGACGGTCACGAACCGAGACGAACTGTCCCGGAGCTACCCGTTCGCCTTCTTGTACGCCTCGACCACCTCGGCGGAGATACGTCCACGCGCCGAGACGTCGATGCCGTTCTTGCGCGCCCACTCCCGGATCACCGTGGCTTGTTCCCGGTCGTTCGCCGACCGCATGACACCGCCGCGGCCGCGCCGCGCACGGCCGACCTTGCGGGCATACGGAACCCATTGTTCGAAGAATCCGCGCAACTGACCGGCATTCTCCGTCGACAAGTCCATCTCGTAGGCCACGCCGTCCACGGCGAAAGACACGGTTTCCTCGGCCTGAGACTTGCCGTCGTAGTCATCGACCAGTGTCACGACGACCTTGCGTGCCATACAGATAATCCCTTCACGGTTACCGAGCGCGTGCAGTCGAAAAAACAATCGTAGCCAGTAAATAACAGATCGGTTCCGCCCCCGGAACACCGGGGTCCCCCTCGCGGCGCAGGACGGTTCGCGGCGAACAGCTATTGCGGCAACCGTCGAGCCTCCACATATTGCCCGCGCACCCGGCGCAGTGGCAAACCGCCCTGCCAGGACGAGCGCGACCGGAGAAAGAAGCGGTGGCGGGCTATCGGTGACCGATGTGCGCAATCGACATTCGTACGCTGCATTTCCTTTTTCGAGCGGCAACGCCATCGGCCGAAGCGGCTCCGGCCAGCCGAACAATCCACGCGATCCCGCCGTCGGCGACGGGGCCGGGCAAGACGACACTGGTCGGTCGCGTCGGTGAACCGGACCTCCGAAGCGGGACAACGCGCGAGATCGACGGCATCCCACCCGAATTGCGAACACCACCGCCTGTGCTTCCCCCACGCCGCCGCTGCGACGACAAGGCAGCCGGATTCGATCGCGCTGACGCGAAATATGTCTCCGCGAAGGTGTTGCTGCGAACCTGAGAGCCTCCGGCGCTTCGGCTGATCGGTGCGCCCGGCCCGCCGGAATCTCGGGCGCGGTGAACCGTCGGCCAGCAGGGAAAGGCATCGAGCACATGGCAGACAACGACGATCAGCACGCCCCGGAGCAGGGCGGCGAGCCGGACGACGCGCTCACCGCGCCCGCGGACCCACCCGCCCCGGTGGATCCGGAGGACGAGGATCTGGCAGCACCGGCGGAACCGGACACTCCCGCACTGTCGCGGCGCAAGCTGTTCGCGGGCGCGGGCATCGCCGCGGCGGTGGTCGCGGGCGGCGGCCTGGCCGCGTGGCTCACCACACGCCGCACTCCCGGCGCCGGAGGGGTGAACCGCGCCCTGAAGATCGGCTACGGCGGCGGCGTCTGCGAGGCGCCGCTGTACGTGGCGCATCACGAGAAGATCTTCGAGAAGCACGGATTGGACGTGCAGATCGTCAAAACCGGCGGCGACGAGATCAAGGACGCGGTGGGCGCGGGCAAACTCGACGCGGCGCCGGGCATCTTCTTCTCCTGGCTCAAACCGATCGAACAGGGCATCGACGCCAAACTCGCCGCCGGGCTGCACGAGGGCTGCCTGCGCATCGTGGTGCCCCCCGACAGCCCGATCAAGTCCGTCGCCGAGCTGCGGGGCAAGCCGATCGGCGTCGGCGCGATCGGCGATTCGGCGATGTCGTTCTTCTCCTTGGACCTGCTCGACGCGGGCATCAACCCGAGCGAGGACATCGACTGGCGGGTCTTCGCCGCCGACCAGCTGACCGACGCGCTGGTGCGCGGTGACATCGCCGCGATCGCGGCCAGCGACCCCAACGGCCTGCTGCCCACACTGAAGGGCAAGGCTCGCGAACTGACCAACAACTCCCAGGGCACCAACCGGCAGCTCTACTGCTGCGCGACCGCCATCAACGGGCGGCTGCTGCGCGAGGACCCGGACGTGGCGCGGGCGCTGGTGACCGCGTGGGCCGAGGGCAGCCGATGGGCGGGCGCGAACATCCCGCAGGCCGCGGCCATCGAAGTCGACAACAAGTACGTCGCGGCGGACCAACCGACCATCGAAGCGATCCTGAAGACCTACGGGTACAACCCGTCGGCGGCGCGACTCGAGAGCGAGATCACTTCCGGCATCGTCAAATTCGCCAAGACCGGCTACCTGGACCGCAAGACCGATCCGAACGCGCTGGCCGGCAAGGTCTACGCGGATCTCGGGCTGAACTGGTGACACCGCGATGACGACAACGGCCGACACCGCCGCCGTCCGGGCCGATTCGACCTCTCCTGCGACGCGGCCGCCGGGAATGACACGTTATCCGCCGACGCTCGGCTTCGCGCTCGCCTGGGCGGTGTGGGCTCTGACCGCGGTGGTCACGCTCGCGGTCCCGGACGGACTGGACGTCGCGGCGCCGCTGGCGGCCGGAGGGCTGTTCACCGCCTGGACGGCGGCGCTCACGCTGTGGGCGGCCTACGCCTACCGCGACCGCGCGGCCACCCTGCGGCTGCGGTACTGGACACCGTGGATCGCGGTGCTCGGCGTCTGGGTGCTGTTCTGGGAATTCGCCACCGCCAAGACCGGGTGGCTGCAACCCCCGCATTTCGCGTCGCCGCAGCAGATGCTGCTGGTGTTCTACAGCGACGCGGGCCTGCTCGCGTCGAGCACGTGGCATTCGATGCTGCTGCTGGCGGTCGGGTTCGTCATCGGCGCGGTCGCGGGCCTGAGCACCGGCATCGCTCTCGGCTGGTCGAAACTCGCCGCCTACTGGGGTAATCCGGTGCTGCAGACCGTCGGCCCGGTGCCGGCGGGCACGCTGCTGCCGGTGGTGCTGGTGCTGTTCCCCACCACTTACAGCGGCAGCATCTTCATGGTCGCGTTCGGTGTGTGGTTCCCGGTGGCGGTGCTCACCCGCGCGGGCATCGCGGGCGTCGCGCGCGGCTACTTCGATGTCGCGCAGACTCTCGGGGCGTCCAAGCATTTCCTCGTCTGGCGGGTCGCGGTGCCCGGCGCTCTGCCGAGCATCTTCACCGGACTGTTCATGGGTCTGGGCGCTTCGCTGGCCGCGCTGGCCGTCGCGGAGTTGCTCGGCGTGAAGAACGGTCTGGGCTGGTACATCCAGTGGACCAAGGGGTGGGCGGCCTATCCGCGGATGTACGCGGCGATCGTGATCATGGTGGTGGTGTGCCGCACGCTCATGCTGCTGCTGTTCCGTGTCCGCAACCGCGTGCTGGCCTGGGAGAAGGATCTGGTGCGATGGTGAGCGGCGCGGCACGCGGCAGCGCGGTCGAGATCGATGCGGTCTCACATCAATTCGCGGTGGCGGGCGCACGCCCGCGCAACGTCGTCGAGCGCCTGCTCGGGCGGCCCGCACCCGAACCGACCCGCGCCCAGCAACTGGGCCGGCTGCGGGTGCTCACCGACGTGTCCCTGCGGATCGAAGCGGGGCAGTTCGTCGCGTTGCTCGGGCCGTCGGGGTGCGGCAAGTCGACTTTGTTGCGATTGCTCGCGGGACTCGAGCGGCCGTCGCGGGGCGTGCTGCGCGCCGACGGTGCGCCGATCGAGGGCCCGGATCCGCACCGGGCGTTGATGTTCCAGGATCCGACATTGTTCCCGTGGCGGACCGTGGAGCAGAATGTCGCGCTCGGACCGCAGGCTCGCGGCACCCTGGCCGAGGACCGGCCCCGGGTGGCCGAAGCCCTCGCACTGGTCGGTCTCGACGGTTTCCGGGACACGTATCCGGCGCAGCTGTCCGGCGGGATGGCGCAGCGGGTGGCGTTGGCGCGGGCGCTGGTGAACCGGCCGCGGCTGTTTCTGCTCGACGAGCCGCTCGGCAAGCTCGACGCGCTCACCCGCGCCACGCTGCAGACCGAGATCGTCCGGCTGTGGCAGGAGGACGGGTTCACCGCCGTGCTGGTCACCCACGACGTCGACGAGGCGTTGCGGCTGGCGGACCGGGTCGTGGTCTTCTCCGCCCGGCCCGGGAAGGTGGTGCGGGACGTGCCGATCGCACTGGCCCGGCCCCGCACGCACGACGATCCGGAATATCTGCGGCTGCGAGGCGAGATCCTGCGGCTGCTCGGCGAGACAGGCAGGGCCGTCGCATGACCGCAACCCACCCGCGCACGAGCGGGGTCTTCGACTCCGTCACCGACGCGATCGGCAATACCCCGCTGGTCCGGCTGAACCGGGTCACCGAGGGGATCACCGCGACGGTTTACGTCAAACTCGAGTACCTCAATCCGCTGGGCAGCGTGAAAGATCGGGCCGCACGGTCGATGATCGACGCCGCCGAGGCCTCCGGTGAGCTGCGGCCCGGCGGCACGGTCGTAGAGGCGACCTCCGGCAACACCGGCATCGCGTTGACCGCCATCGCCGCGACCCGCGGCTACCGCACGATCGTGGTGGTGCCGGACAAGACCAGCGAGGAGAAGCTCGCGCTGTTGCGCGCCTACGGCGCACAGGTGCGGGTGACCCCGGGCGGGCGGCCGGCCGATCATCCGGAGCACGTGCGCACGGTCGCGACCCGGCTGGCCGCCGAGATCCCGGGCGCGTGGTTCGCCGGGCAGTACGACAATCCCGCGAATCCGGCGGCGCATCACCGGACGACGGGTCCGGAGATCTGGGCCCAGACCGGCGGGCGAATCACCCACTACGTCGCGGGCGTTGGTACCGGCGGCACCGTCACCGGCGCGGGCGAGTACCTCAAAGAGGTGTCCGGGGGCGCCGTCCGCGTGATCGGCGCCGACCCGGAGACCTCCGTCTACGGCGGCGGCGACGGTCGTGCCTGGTACGTCGAATCCGTCGGACACTACCGGCATCCCGACACCGAGGACGACCAGTGGCCCACCTCGTATCACCCCGCCGTCGTGGATCACATCGAGCGGATCGGTGACCCGGAGGCGCTGGAGGTGCTGCATCGCCTCGCCCGCGAGGAGGGGCTGTTGCTGGGCGGATCGTCGGGAACCGCGATCGCCGCCGCCCTGCGGGTCGCGCGGACACTGCGGTCGGACGACGTGGTGGTCGTCATCGCCCCGGACTCCGGTCGCTCCTATCTCACCAAATATTTCGACGACCAGTGGCTCGGCCGTTTCGGCTTCGCGCTGCGCGACCGAGTGACCGGACCGACGGTGGCCGATGTGGTGGGCGAGGTCGCCGGAAGTCCGCGCACCATCCCGTCGGATGCGACCGTCGCCCACGCTCGAACGCTGCTCGGCGCGGCACCCGCGCTTCCGGTGCTGTTGCTGCGCGACGAGACCGGACCGGTCGTGGTACCGGAAATCCTCGGCGCGGCGGTCGCGACGACGCTGGCCGGTGCGCCGGACGACGACCCCGTCATCGCTCATCTGGCACCGCCGCTGCCGGTGGCGGGCACCACGGAACCGCTGACCCGCGCCGCCGCCCGGATCTCCGGCCATTCCGGGCCGGTCGTGGTGGCGCACGAAGGGCGGGCCATCACGCTCGTCGACGCCGCGCGCATCACG
This sequence comes from Nocardia sp. NPDC059691, assembly GCF_042733915.1. Lineage (NCBI taxonomy): Bacteria > Bacillati > Actinomycetota > Actinomycetes > Mycobacteriales > Nocardiaceae > Nocardia > Nocardia sp. NPDC059691. The sequence continues at coordinate 98,631 of NZ_JBHWFB010000021.1, forward strand.
GCCGCGGCGCGGGAACTCGGAGAACGACAGGGAGGTTCGCAGTGAGACGTCTGGCCGCCACGGCCGCGATGGTGCTGGCCGGGCTGTGCGCCGGACCGGGAATCGCGGCCGCGCACGTCACGGCCGGCGCACCGGACGCGGCCCCCGGCGGGTACAGCGTGGTCACGCTGCGGGTTCCCACGGAATCCGAGACGGCGGGCACCGTGCGGCTGGAAGTCGGCCTGCCCCTGGACCATCCGCTCGCCGTCGTACGCACCGCCACGACACCCGGATGGGATGTGTCGACGCGCCGCACCACGCTACCCGCGCCGATCGACAACGGGCACGGCGCCACGGTGACCTCGGCCGTGTCGTCGGTGACGTTCACCGCGCAACCCGGGTCCGCCGTGCGGCCTGGGGAATTCGGGGAATTCCGGCTGCTGCTCGGTCCGCTGCCGGATGTCCGGGAACTCGCGCTGCCCGCGATCCAGACCTACAGCGACGGCACCGTGGTCTCCTGGATCGAACGCAGCACCGACGGGACACCGCCCGACAAACCGGCTCCGGTGGTGCGTCTGAGCGCCGAATCCGGCCACAGCGGGCACGAGGCGCCCGGCGCCACCGCGGCGGCGTCCGCGCAATCGCCTGTAGATCCGCGGAATTCGGATTCCGGTGGATGGGTCGATTGGATCGCGCTGGTGGTGGCGCTCGGCGCGCTGGCTCTGGCGGCGGCGCCGTTCGTGCGCGGCGCGCGCAGCCGGTGACGGTCCTGGCACGCGCACTGCTGGCCGGGCTGTTCGCGGTCGCGGCCGTATTACTGGCTCCGTCGGCGGTCGCGTCGGCGCATGCCGTGCTCGTCGCCACCGACCCCGCGTACGGTGCGACCGTCCCGGACGCTCCGACGCGGGTGACGGTGCGTTTCGACGAACCGGTGACGGCGGCGGGCGCCGGTGTCACCGTCTCCGACAAGGACGGCCGCCGGGTCGACACCGAGGCGGTGTCGGCCGCCGACGGCGGCCGTGCCGTCGCGGTCGGAGTGCGGCCCGAGCTGCCCACTGGGACGTATCTGCTGAGCTGGGTGGTGCTGTCCGCGGACGGTCACACGGTCAGCGGTTCCAGTGTGTTCGGTATCCGGGTGCCGCCCGACCTGACCCTCGGCGATCCACCTCGTGATCCGATCGCGGTCACCGCCGACGGCGTAGCCAGGATGCTCACCGCCGTCGGATATCTCGGTGTGGTGCTCGCGGTCGGCGTCCCCGGGGTGACGCTGCTGGTGTGGCGTGCGGGGACCAGGACGGCGCTGGTCGCGCAACTGACCGGAATAGGGGCGGTCACCGTCGTCGCCGTCTCGCTGCTCGGGCTCGCCATGACACCGGCTCGCCTCACCGGCCCCGACGGCTGGGCCCATCCACAGGTGTGGGCGCAGGCTCTCACATCCTCGCCGGGTGCGGCGGCCGTGGTGCGCGCTGTCGCCGGTGCCGCGCTCGCGGCCGGTCGGTCGCGACCGAAAGTGATCGCCGTCGCGGGAGCGGTGATCGTCGTGGCGACGGCGGGGTCGGGCCACGCCCTGGCAGGGGGAGACCGACCCGCCGCATTGTTCTCCACCGCGGTCCATGTGCTCGCGATGGCGTTGTGGGTGGGTGCCGTCGTGCTGGCGGTCGCGGTCCGGCGGCGGCCCGACCGCTCCGCCCTGCTCCCGCGCTTCGGCCGCGTCGCGATCGCCGCCGTCACCGCGCTCGTGCTGACCGGCGTCTATCAGAGCCTCCGCTCGGTCGACCCGCTCGCGGCACTGTGGACGACGTCGTGGGGTCGGCTCCTGCTGCTCAAATCGGCGCTGGCGCTCGCCGCGGCCGGTGTGGTGCTCGCCGCGCGACGAATCGTTCGCGGCCGCGTTCCGCACTCGGCGCTGCGCCTCGAATTCGTCCTTCTGGCAGCCGTTCTGGTGGTGACCGGCGTCCTCGCGGGCACGACACCGGCCAGGGACGCCTACGACCCGCGGATCACGGTGACCGCCGACCTCGGCCGGGCACGAGCCGAGGTCACCGTCGACGGCGCCGGTGCGGGCGAACAAGAGCTGACCGTCCACCTGCGCGACGCGAGCGGTACCCCGATCGACGCCTCCGCCGTCACCGGCCGACTGACCCGTGCCGGCGATGCCTCGGTCCCCATCGACGTTCCCTTCCGACGGATCGAGCCCGTCGAACTGGGCCCGCACTATTTCGTTTCCCAACCGGTGCGCGTTGCCCTCCCCGGCTATTGGCAGTTGCGGTTGACCGTCCTCCTGGACCGCACCACCGGCTACACCGCCACCGTGCCTTATCGTGTGTGGTGACGGGATCGGTACGCCCCAGCGCGTTCCGCGCGTTCGACCCACCAACGGCGAGGACACGTCGCCCCGGACGACGACCCAACCCGCAGCGCCGGGCTCAGCCGCCGGGCTTCTGCCAGACGGAGACGTGTCCGCGGCTCTCGCTGGTGAACGGTTCGCGTGTCCACCCGTCCCACCGCGCATCCAGCCGCAGGCCGGCGATCTCGGCCATCAGGTCCAATTCCGCGGGCCACACGTAGCGGAACGGAATCGATCGGTAGCTGCCGCGTCCCTCGACGACCTCGAGGTAGTTCGAACTCATCGTCTGCGTGGCGATGTCGTACTCGTCGTAGGCCCATTTCGACGATCCGGTCCGAGACAGCACCGTGTTGCGGCCGGGCGCCAGCCCGCGCAGTCCGGGCATCATGACTTCGACGACGAAGCGGCCGCTGGGTCGGAGGTGGGCCGCCGCATTGCGGAAGCAGGCGACCTGACCCGCCTGGGTGGTCACGTTCATGATCGTGTTGAACACCAGGTAGACCAGCGAGAATCGTGACGTCAGCTTCGTGGACGCGAAATCTCCGATGGTCACGGCGATCTCGTCGCCGCCGGCCTTGGCACGCAACCGGGCGAGCATCGCGGGTGACGTATCGATGCCGTGCACGGGAACTCCGCGCGCGGCGAGCGGCAAGGCGATCCGCCCCGTTCCGATGCCGAATTCCAAGGCCGGGCCATCTTCGGCCGACTCTGCCAAAAAGGTCACCGCCGGGTCGACGACGCCCGGCTCGAACATCGCGGCCGAGGACTCGTCATAGGTGGCCGCGACCTGCTCGCCGAAGTAATCGTCGGTATCGCGCATCCGGGCACCGTAGCGCGCCGGATCCGCTTGACGCCCCTTGTTTTCCGGTCGGCTCGGCCGTGGGTTCCAGGGCCGCTACCTCCCAGCACTGAGAAGAAAGCACCCCGGTCCGCGCCTAGTCTGGACGACGCCCGGTCGAGCCGGGATACTGGCCTGCGCCGGTTTCGCGGAACCGACCACGCCGGGTTCGGCGCGGTCCGTCGGCTCATCGTTCGAACGAAAGGACCAACTCTCGATTCTGCAGACAGGCAATCGGCCCGTTGAGAACGGCGGGGGGCCGAGTACCGTTCCGAACTCTGTCGAGCGAGCGGGACGTCCGCGGGAGGCGGACCCCGACAACGAACCAGATGTCGGCCGATTCGTGGGATTCGGCCGGACGAGCCCAGTGCACGAGCGGAAGTCGATAGTATGCGTGTGGCCTTGTTGCCCGCAGGTACCCGGGGCGATCATCAACCATATCTCGCGTTGGCGCAGGAATTTCGCGCCCGCGGTCACGAGGTGGACATCACCGCCACCCGCAATCAAGCGCAGATCGTGCGCAACGCGGGCTTCGAACCCCATGTGATTCCCTTCGACGCCGCCGAACTGCTCGAGACGACCGCGGCCAAGCGGGCGCTGGCCTCCGGCAAGACGCTGCCGTTCGTGCGCATCATGCTCGACACGGTGCGGATCATCGAAGGTGAGCGCGGTGTCGCGATGCACGAGGTACTCCTGCGCGCCTGCACGTCCGCGGACGTCGTCGTCGCCTGCGCGTCGACGCTGCCGTGGGCGATGGAGTTCCGTGAGAAGACCGGGACGCCGGTACTTGGCTGCCTGCCCTATCCGCTCGAACGCACCGATGAGTTCCCGTCGTCGTTCATGGCGAAGAACATGACCTCGTCGCGCACGCTGTCACGGGCGAGCTACAGCCTGTTCGAATGGTCCTATACGTTCCTGTATCGCAAGGTCGACCGGCAATTGCGCCGTCACATGGGCCTGCCAGGCAGGCCGCGCAATCCTTTCCGGCGCCTGCGTGCGGAGCGGATACCGCTGGTCCACATGGTGAGCCCGGTGCTGTTGCCCAAGCCGCACGATTGGCCGGACCGCGCGACGATCGTGGGCGCTTCCGTTCTGCCGCAGCCGCTGCGTGACGCCTGGGGCGAAGCGGTCATCGATCCGGGGCTCGACGCGTGGCTGGACGAAGAGTCGCCGCCCATCTATTTCTGCATGACCGGAATGCCCGTGCTGGATCCGGTGGAATGCCGCGAGATGATCGCGACGGTCTGCGCGCGCTTGGGCGCGCGGGCACTCGTTACGGTGAAAGGCGAGGGATTCCCGAAAGGGTTCAGCGCCGACCGCAGCCTGCTGATCATCGATTCGTTCGACTACGACCGCGTCCTGCCGCGGTGCTCCGCGGTGGTGCACCACGGCGGCAGCGGCAACACCCATGACGTGGTGCGAGCGGGGATCCCGGCCGTGGTGATCCCGGTGCACAGCGATCAATTCTTCTACGGCTGGCGCATCGCCGCGCTCGGCATCGGAGCGACCTTCCCGTATCGCACGATCACCACCGATCGTCTGCATCGCGCGTTGGCGCAGGTCTTGACGCCCCAGGTGCGGCAGCGAGCGGCAGAGGTCGGCCACACGGCCGCGAAGGAGAACGGCGTGCCCGCAGCGGTCGACGCCGTCGAGAAACTCGCCGCCGCGACCCCCCGACCATGAGCTGCCGGTCGGCCGTCGCGGACCGATCGCGGCGGCGACCGGCGAGCGCACGACAACCGTGACCGTCGAGTTCCGAAGGTTGTACCGCATGACCGATTACCGTTCGTTCCTCGATATCCTGCTCACCCGCGGCGAGACCGTGCCCGCCGCGACCGCGTACCGCTTCTTGCGGACCGGCGACGCCGACGGCCCCATCGACGACATCACCTATGCCGGGGTGTCTGCCCGGGCGCGGGCGATCGCCGCCGCGTTGCAGGATCGCGGCATCCGCCGGGCTCTGCTGCTGTACCCGTCCGGATTGGATTTCATCACAAGCTTTTTCGGCTGTCTGGCCGCGGACGTCGTCGCCGTGCCCGCCCCGCTACCGCAGCTGGACTCCCGGTCCCTGCGGCGGTTGCGGCACCTGGTCGCCGATGCCGGCGTGGACGCGGTGCTCACCACCGCCCAGGTCCGCGCCGACGCCACCGCGCCGATCGAGCACCTGCCCGAACTGGGCGAGCCGGCCTGGCTGGCGACCGACGAGATCCCCGACGACGCGGCGGACTCGTGGCGCAGGCCCGCCGTCGGGCCGGACTCGGTCGCCTTCCTGCAGTACACCTCGGGTTCGACGAGCGCGCCGCGCGGCGTCGTGGTCACCCACGCGAACCTGCTGCACAATGAACGCGCCATCGCCACGGCACTGGGCCATACGCCGGATCTGCTGGCTTCGCTCACCGACGCGCTGTTCGTCAGTTGGCTGCCGATGTATCACGATATGGGGCTCATCGCCCCCGTGTTGCAGACGATGTTCGTCGGCGCGAACGCGGTGCTGTTGTCGCCCAAGGATTTTCTGCAGCGCCCCGAGCGCTGGCCGCAAGCGGTCTCCGCGTTCGGCGCGCACACCAGCGGCGGCCCCAATTTCGGCTACGAGCTGTGCCTGCGCCGCATGACTTCCGAACAGATCGACCGCCTCGACTTGAGCTGCTGGAGAGTGGCGTTCAACGGTGCGGAGACGGTGCGTCCGGCCACGGTGCGCCGGTTCGCCGACACCTTCGCGAGTACGGGATTCCGGGCGGAGTCGTTCCAGCCGGTCTACGGCTTGGCCGAGGCCACGCTCATCGTCAGCGCCGCGCAGCTCGGCGCGCCGCCGACGGTGATCCTGCCGCCCGGCCGGTCCGAGCTGGTCGGTGTGGGGAGCCCGGCCGAAGGGCTGTCGATCGTCATCGTGGATCCCGACCGGCACACCGCGTGCGCCGACGGCGTCGAGGGCGAGATCTGGGTGACCGGAACCAGCGTCGCCGCAGGGTATCTGGGCAACGAGACGGCTACCGCCGAGACCTTCCATGCCGGGTTGGACGATGACGATCGCGCTTTCCTGCGCACCGGCGATCTCGGATTCTTCTCCGGCGGTGAGCTGTTCGTCACGGGCCGGCGCAAAGATGTGCTGATCATCGACGGCAAGAACCACTACCCGCAGGACTTGGAGTCGACGGTCGAGTCCGCGCACGAGGCCGTCCGCCCGGGGTGCGTCGCGGCGTTCTCGGTGGACGGGGGCATCGACGGAGAGCTGCCCGTGGTGGTCGCCGAAGTGCGCACCGAGGATCCCGCCGAGCTCGCCGACGCCGAAGCAGCGATCCGTGCGGCGATCGGCGCGGAACACGCGCTGACGCTGCGATCGGTGGTCCTGATCCGGCCCGGCGCCCTCCTCAAGACCAGCAGCGGCAAAGTTCAGCGACAAGCCTGCCGCGCGGCGTATCTCGACGACGAGTTCGCGCCGGTGTCGCCTGTCCGCGGAGAACTCGACGAGGTCGGTGCACCGTCGGGCGCACCGCGAGGCGAGGCGCTCGGCGCCGAGGAAATGCGGAGCTGGCTGGTGGAGATCATTGCCCGGCTGGCCTACCTCGATCCGGCGCGCATCGACGTGCACCGGCCGCTGGTCGAATTCGGTCTCGGCTCGGCGGATCTGGTGGAACTGGTCGTGGAGCTCTCCGACCGGGTCGGGCGGAGTCTGGACACCAACCTGTTCTTCGAGCACCCGACCATCGCGCAAGTCGTGGCGGCGCTGCACCATACCGCAACCGAGGACGCGCCCGGTCTGCAGCAGGAGCGCAGCGACGACGCCATCGCGATCATCGCGATGGCCTGCCGGTTTCCCGGCGGCGCCGACGATCCGGAAGCGTTGTGGCGCCTGCTGGACGACGGACGCGACGGCCTGTCGGAGGTGCCGCCAGGACGCTGGAGCGTCGACGGGCTCTACGACCCGGATCCGGCGGCGGAAGGCAAGGCCTACACCTTCCGCGGCGGCTACCTCACCCAGGTCGACCAGTTCGACGCCGCGTTCTTCGGCATCGGCCCGCGCGAGGCGGCGGTGATGGACCCGCAGCAGCGGCTCATGCTGGAGCTGAGCTGGGAGGCGATCGAACGGTCCGGCCGCGACCCCAGACAGCTGCAGGGCAGCACGACCGGGGTGTACTTCGGGGTGTACAGCACCGGTTATCTCGCCGACCCCGCTCCGAGCCAGTTGAACGGGCAGGTCGGCACCGGGCTCTCCCCGAGTGTGGCCTCCGGGCGGGTCGCGTACACGCTGGGTTTCCACGGACCCGCCGTCACCCTCGACACGGCCTGTTCCTCATCGATCGTCGCCATGCATCTGGCCGCGCAGGCGCTGCGCGCGGGCGAATGCGATCTGGCCCTGGCCGGCGGCGCGACGCTGCTGATGGGACCGACCGCGCACGTGGAGCTGTGCAAACTCGGTGTGCTGTCGCCGTCGGGACGGTGCGCGCCGTTCTCGGCGGGCGCGGACGGCACGGTGTGGGCCGAGGGCGCCGGTCTGGTGCTGCTGAAGCGGCTCGACGACGCCCGGCGCGACGGCGACCGGGTGCTGGCCGTGGTCCGCGGCTCCGCGGTCAACCAGGACGGGCGCAGCCAAGGTATCAGCGCGCCCAACGGATTCGCGCAGGAGCAGGTCATCAAGGCGGCGTTGCGCGCCGCCGGGCTGAGGCCCGCGGACCTGGACTACGTGGAGGCGCACGGCACCGGCACCGCCCTCGGCGATCCGATCGAAGCACGCGCCTTGGCGCGCGTCTTCGGTCCCGACCGGGAGCCCGAACGCCCGCTCGGCGTGGGTTCGCTGAAATCCAATGTGGGCCATACCCAAGCGGCGGCCGGCATCGGCGGCGTCGTCAAGCTGGTACTCGGGCTGCAACACGAGCGGATACCGGGGATGGCCCATGACGGGCCGCCGACGCCGCAGATCGATTGGGACGGCAGCGGTTTGGCCGTGCGGACCGATTCGGCGCCGTGGCCGAGAGGCGATCGGCCCCGCCGCGCCGGAGTGAGCGCGTTCGGGCTCAGCGGCACCAACGCCCACCTCGTTCTCGAAGAAGCGCCCGCCGTAGACGACGAGTCCGGCCCGTTCGACGACGAACCGGGCGGTCGCGGGATCGCGCTGCTGCCGATCTCGGCACGCAATCGGGTCTCGCTGCACGGTCAAGCCCGACGCCTGCTCGATCACCTCACCGAAGATCCCACACTCGATCCCGCACCCGTGTCCCGCTCGCTGGCTCTGCACCGCACGCCGTTCGAATGGCGGGCCGTCGTCGTGGCGGGCGAGCGGGGCGAAATGCTCTCCGCACTCGGCGATCTGGTCGAGCACCGAGCGGCGCCCGATGTGGTCGTGGGCGCGGACGCGGCGCTCACCGCGGGCAAGACGGCATTCGTCTTCCCCGGGCAGGGCGTGCAGTGGGCCGGGATGGCACGTGACATGCTGGCTCGCTCCGAAGTGTTCCGCGCCGAGTTCGCGCGCTGCGACGAAGCGTTCCGGCACCGCACCGGATGGTCGCTGGCGACCGCGCTGTTCGGTCTCACCGCGGCGCAACTGGGCGACTTCACCCTCGTGCAACCGCTGCTGTTCGCCACGATGGCGGCGCTGGCGGCCACCTGGCGGGACGCGGGCGTCATACCGGATGCCGTGATCGGCCACAGCCAGGGCGAGATCGCCGCGGCCTACGTCTCCGGTGCGCTGAGCCTCGACGAAGCCGCCCACGTCGTCGTGACACGCAGCCGCCTGATGGCCGGCATCACCGAGCAGGGCGCGATGGCGATGATCGGCCTGCCCGCACAGCGACTCGAAGAACGCTTGGCATCGGACACAGCGGTATCGATCGCGGCGATCAACATCCCCCGCTCCACGGTCGTGGCGGGAGCGCGCGAGGCGGTCGAGGCGCTCGTGCGCGAACTGGAGGACGAACAGGTCGACGTGCGGATGCTGGCCGCGGGACCCGCGCTGGCCGGGCATTCCGCTCTGCTGGAGCCCATCCGGCGGCAACTGCTCGACGAACTCGCCGGGGCGGCCGCCGCCGCGCCGGTCGTTCCCTGGTACTCGACGGTGCTGGGCGGGCGGATGACCGACCCCGCCGACACCGACTACTGGTACCGCAATGCGCGGGAACCGGTCCGGTTCGCGAGCACGATCGAGCGGATGATCGGCGACGGATACCGGTATTTCGTCGAACTCGGCGTGCATCCACTGCTGACCACGGCGGTGCGAGCCGTCGCGGAGGACACCGGTCACGAGGTCGTCGCGGTCGGCTCGCTGGTGCGTGACCAGGACGGTCCGCGCAGCCTGGCCCGCGCCCAGGCCGCGCTGTGGGTGGCCGGCCACGACCTCGACTGGACCCGCCTCACGCCCGCGCACGGCCGCGTCGACCTGCCGACCTACGCTTTCGACCGGCGGCGGTTCTGGACCGAATCGGTGTCCGAGGACGCCGCGGCGCTGGGATTGCGGTCCGCGAGCCATCCTTTCGTGGGCGCCGTTGTGCCGCAACCGGATTCCGGTGGCGTGACGCTGACCGGCCGGATCTCCCTGCGGACCCATCCGTGGCTGGCCGAGCATGCCGCGCCCGCGGCGGTCGTCCTGCCCGGCACCGCTCTGGTCGAACTCGCCATCCGCGCCGGTGACGAAGTGGACACCGGAAACGTGCGCGAACTCGTGCTGCACGCCCCGGTGGTGCTCACCGAGGAGGCCGCGGTGCAGATCCAGGTGGTGGTCGCCGACGCCGACGCCGACGGTTGCCGACCCGTCTCGATCCACTCGCGACTCGAACGCGATCTCGACACCTCGTGGACATTGCACGCCCGCGGGATCCTGGCGGCGACGGACGAGACCGATTCCGGCGGCCTCGATGCCGACCGGTGGCCTCCGGCGGGAGCGACGGCCGTCGACGTCGAGGACATGTACACGCGACTGTCCGATCGCGGGCATCGCTACGGGCCGCTGTTCCGGTCGGTGCGCGCGGCGTGGCGGCGCGGCGGGGACGTCTTCGCCGACGTGGCGCTCCCGGAGCACGCCCACGGCGATGCCGCACGCTTCGAACTCCATCCCGCGTTGCTCGACTCCGCGCTGCACGCGGCGCTGCTGCTGGGCGCGGACGAGAGTGGTTCGGCGCTGCTGCCGTTCGCCTGGACCGGCGTGCGCTTGCATGCCTCCGGCGCGACGGCGTTGCGGGTCCGGATCTCGCTCGACGACTCCGGCGGGGTGCGGGTCATGGCCGAGGATCACACCGGACAACCGGTCGTGTCGATACGGTCGCTGCTCCTTCGGCCCGCACCCGAGGCGAAGCTGCTCGACAGCGCGTTGTCCGCCGCGCACCGCACTTTGTTCCGGCCGGAGTGGTCGGCGCTTCCGACACCGATGACGCCGCGGCCGGTCACCGCCGTCGCCTGGTCGCGGCTCGGTCCGCACGAGCCCGCGCCGGACGCGGTGATCATCGAAGCCGCTCGAGGCGATTCGATCGATACGGTGCACACGGCGGTGCGGCACGCGCTCGCAGGCCTGCAGGCGGCACTGGACGATCCGCGACTCGCGGCGGCGACCATCGTGGTACGCACCCGCGGGGCGATGGCGCTGCCCGGCGAGGACATCGAAAACACCGCGGGAGCGGCGGTCTGGGGCTTGGCCCGCACAGCGCAGTCGGAGAACCCCGACCGCATCGTGCTGGTCGACAGTGCTGACGCCGAGGTCGACGTCGCGACGGTGCTCGCCTCCGGTGCGGCACAGGCGCTGGTGCGTGACGGCGTCCTGTTCGCGCCGCGTCTGGTGCGTCCTCCGGTGTCCGGTGGTGCCGCCCCCGATTTCGGCGACGGTTTCGTACTCGTCACCGGAGCGCCGGGGCGGCTCGGCTCGCTGCTGGCGCGGCATCTGGTGCGGGCGCACGGGGTCACGAAGCTGTTGCTCGCCAGCCGCCGCGGCGCCGACGGCCCCGGCGCGGAGGACCTGCGCGCCGAGCTCACCGGTCTCGGCGCGGACGTGGTCTTCGCCCGCTGCGATGTGGCCGACCGTGCCGCGCTGGCCGAAATGCTGCGCGGACGTGCACTCAGCGGCGTCGTGCACGCCGCGATGGTGCTCGACGACGGCACGCTGGGCTCGCTGACGCCCGAACGGCTCGAAGCGGTGCTGCGGCCGAAGGTCGACGCGGCGTATCACCTGCACGAGCTGACCTCGGGCATGGACCTGTCGTGCTTCGTGCTGTTCTCCTCGGTCGCGGGCCTTCTCGGCAATCCCGGGCAGGCGAACTACGCCGCCGCCAACGCCTACCTCGATGCCCTCGCCACCCATCGCGTCGCCCGAGGCCTGCCCGCGCAGTCGCTGGCGTGGGGTCCGTGGAGCCTGGACATGCACGAGGTGATGGCGGCGGCCGACATCCGGCGCATGGAACGCTCCGGCGTGCGCCCGCTCGGCGCGCGCGACGGCTTGGCCGCCTTCGACGCGGCGTTGCGCCGGAACGAGCCGGTGCTGGCGCCGCTGCGGATCGATGCCGACGCGATGCGGCGCGCACCATATGCTCCGCTGCTGCTGCGCGGGACGATCCGTCCGCCTTCACGCCGAACGGTCGTGCACCGCGACGCCGCCGACCCGTCGGTGCGGTCCCGGTTCGCCGAGCGGCTGCGTGGATTGCCGCCCGCCGAGGCGACCGCGATCGCGATCGACGTGGTGGCGCGCCGGGCCGCCGACGTGCTCGGGCACTCCGGTGCGGAGGCCATCGCGGCGGACCGGTCGTTCCAGGGGCTGGGCATGGACTCGCTGATGGCGGTGGAACTGCGCAACCGGTTGCGCGACGACACCGGCATCCTGGTGCCGCTGAGCGAGATCTTCGCCGGGCGCAGTCCCGCCGCGCTGGCGGAATATCTCGTCGGCGAGGCGGCGCGCACGCAGACGGGCGAGCCCGCCGCGCGCCCGGACGACCAGGACGTCCCCGAGGTCGTCACGCTGCCCGTCACCCGCGATCTGATGCGGCTGCTGCGCACGGCCCAGCAAGGCATTCCGAGCGTCGCCCAGACCGGCGGGCTGGCCATGCGCTTGCCCAGGACGGTGGAACACGCCGAACTGGACGCGATTCTCGACCGCCTCGCCGCGCGGCACGCGGCGTTGCGCACGGTGATCGTGCCCAGCGACGAGCACGGCACCCGGTTGCAGGTGCGGTCCCGACCGGGCGGGCCGCTGTTGCGCTCGTCGGCCGTCGACCGGCTCGATCACGCCGTCACGCGCGTCCGGTTCCGCGAGCTGATGCGCGAGCCGTTCGACTTGGCGGAGGGGCCGCTGTGGCGGTTCGAACTGCTGAGTTCCGATTCCGGCGAGCAGGAGCTCGTCTTCGGAGCCCACCACGGTATGTGCGATGTCCAGTCGATGGTGCTGATCGCCGGAGAGATCGGCGCCGAGTTGTCCGGCGCCCAGTTCCCGGACACGCTGTCCAACAAGGACATGCACGATCTGCTCGCCGCCCAGGCGCCGCAGGCCGAGCCCGACGCCGAGTGGCGCGCGGAATTCGCCGGATGCCGCCGCCTCGAACTCACCCTCGCCCGGCCCAGGCCTGCTCAGCGCACCCACCGTGCCGGCGAGGTGCTGCTGGAGCTGCCCGCGGGGCTGCGCGAGCGGGCGGCGCGACGCGCTCGGGAGCTGGGCATCACGCCCGCGGCGCTGTTCCTCGGCACGCTGACAGTGCTGCTCGCCCGGCGGCAGGACACCGATCGTTTCGCGCTCGCCGTGCCGGTGGACACCCGCATCCACGCCGACGCGCCGACCGCGGTCGGCTACTTCGGTGTGCCCGTGCCGTATCCGGCGACCGTCGAGCCCGGCGAGTCGATCGACGACCTACTGCGCAGGTCCGGCGACCGGCTGCGGCGCCTGCTGGTGCCGGGTGCGGGTTTCTCCGACGTGCTCGCCACGCTCGCCGCGGAGGGCCTGTATCGGGACAACGCGCCGCTGGTCGAGGTGTACTTCAACTATCTGCGGGCCGATGCGCCGGTGCACCGCGCCGACCTGATTCCGGTGGGCACCGGATACTCCGATCTCGACCTCATGGTGGCGGTGCTCGCCGGAGCGGACCGCATCTGGTTCACCTACAACGCCGACATCATCGATGACGCGAGCTGCACCCGGCTCGGGCGCGACTACCTCGCGCTGCTCGAGGAGGTGGTGGAGCGTCCCGGGCTGCCGGTGCGCCCCGCGCGTCCGGAGGCGCCGCGCGGCGTCGCGTTCGCGGCCACGTTCGCGCTGGGCAAGCTGCCGGATCTGTATCGCGCGGCGGCACACGCTCACGGCATCCACGGTCCGACCGTGTTCGAGGCGCCGTACCACCACGTGCTGGCCGGGCTGCGCGACCCGTCCGGGGTCTTCGCCCAACCGTCGACCGCCCTGGGCATCGTGCTGTTGCGCGCGGCGGACCTGGAGCGATTCGGACCGCTCACCGACGACGATCTCGACGAACTTGCCGCGCGGTATCCCGCCGCCGTCCGGGAAGCCGCCGAACGCGCGCGCGTTCCGATCATCGTCGGCGTCCTCCCGTCGCCCGAACCCGATGGGCGACTGACGCGGTGGGACCGGCTGACCGCCGAGCGGCTACGGGAGATCCCTGGCGTCGCGGTTCTCACCGAAACCGACTGGACTCGCGACCACCGGGTGGCGCATCGCTTCGACGCGCAGACCGACGCGCTGGCACACCTGCCGTTCACCGAGGAGTTCCAGGCGGCGGTGGCGCTGACGCTCGCCGCCGTCGCCCGCACGGCCCTGTTGCCCGCGCCGAAGGTCATCGCCGTGGACGGCGACGACACACTGTGGAGTGGCGTGGTGGGTGAGATCGGCCCCGCGGCGGTCACTTTCGATCCGCCGCGGCGCACGCTGGCGCGGCGGTTGCGGCAATGGCGCGCCGCGGGCACGCTGCTGGTGCTGATCAGCAACAACGACGAGGACTCGGTCCAAGCGGTGCTGGACCGCCCGGACAGTCCGCTGCGCGCCACCGATTTCACCCTCGTCTGCACCGGGTGGGACAGCAAGACCGACCGGCTCGAGGCGGCGGCGCGAACGTTGGGCCTCGCGCTGGAGGAGGTGGTCTATCTGGACGACAACCCGGTCGAGATCGCGAAGATGCGTTCCCGCCTGCCGGAAGTGCTCGCGGTGACCTGTCCCCCGATCGAGGAGCTGACCGCGTTCCTGACCCGGTTGTGGCCGGTGACACCGGTGGCGGTGACCGCGGAGGACGCCGACCGTGCGGAGTTCTACCGGCACGAGCGCGAACGCGACCTGGCCAGGGAGCACGTCGATTTCGCGCAGTTCCTGGACCAACTGGATCTGGAGGTGACCGTCGAGCCGCTGTCGGACCACGGCTTGACGCGTGCGGTCCAACTGGTCCGGCGCACCAGCCAATTCGCGCTGGGCTCGAGCACCGACCAGGATGTCGACCGCTGGCGGGAGGACGGCGAGGTGTGGACCGCCGCGGCGCGCGACCGGTTCGGCGACTACGGGACGATCGCCGTGCTGGCGGTGCACACCGACGCGACCGCGCTGTGTGTGCGCGGATGGCATCTCAGCTGCCGCGCCCTCGGCCGCGGCGTCGAGGAACGCCTGCTCGGCTGGCTGGCCGACCGCGCGGCGTCGCTGGATCGCGCGACGGTGCGTATGACCGTGCACCGCACCGCGCGCAACGTGCCCGCCCGCCGGTTGGCCGCCGCGCTCGGCGGCGGCGACATCGACAGCGAACGAATCGAGGTCGACGTGCCGCTGGAGCGTCTGCGCACGTTCCGATCCTGGGCGCGATGACCATGGCCGACAAGGAGTTTCCTGTGCGCAGTCCGAACGGCGCGTACCCGCCGCCCGCCGAGCGAGCCGATCGGCGCGACCTCGCCGAGGCGATCGAACGCGGCGGCGGTCTGGACGTGTCCGCGTTGCTGGCCCGCGCGGGCGGCGACGTGGCCACCGCGACGGCGGCGATCGCGCGTCCCGGCGCGTGGGACACCGAGTCGCTCACGGCGGCGGTCATCCAGGTGGCCGACCGCTTCACCGTCGAGCCTCTCGGGCCGGACACCGATTTCTTCGACGGCGGCGGAACATCCGTCGCCGCGGTGCAATTCGTGGCGGCGCTCGCCAGGGAACTCGACGTCCACCTCGAGTTGGACGACGTGTTCGCCGACGCGCGGCCGCGCAGGCTGGCGCGGCGCTGGCTGGGCGCGCGAGCGGAAGCCACCGAACGCGAAACGCCGTCGCCGGTGGCCGATACCGTGGACGACGAACTCGCGCAGCTCATGGCCGACGTCGCCGGAGCCGACCGGCTGCCCTTCACCGACCCGCCGGAGCGGGTCGCGCCGCGCCGTGTTCTGCTCACCGGCGCCACCGGCTTCCTCGGCAGCCACCTGCTGCTGGACCTGTTGCGCGGCAGCGACGCCCACGTCGTCTGCCTCGTTCGCGCGCGCGACGACGCCGAAGCCGTGGACCGGCTGGCCGCCGCGTTGACGCGTTTCCTGCTGCCGTGGTCGCCGGAGGTGCGCAGGCGGGTGACAGTGCTGCCGGGCGACCTGCGTGAACCGAATCTCGGCCTCTCCGAGAAAGCGTGGGCCGCGCTGGCGGAGGAGATCGACGCGATCGTCAACGTCGGCGCGGCGGTCGACTTCCTGCGTGGCTACCGGTCGCTGCGCCGCGGCAACGTGCTCGGCCCGCTGACCCTGGCCCGGCTGGCGGCAACCGGACGACCGAAACCGTTGCACCACGTCTCCTCCATCGCGGTGTTCAACGAGCTCGGCATCGCCTCGATGGGCGAGGACGATCCGGTGGCGAACATCGGCAAACTCGTGATCGGCTACGACCGGACGAAATGGGCGGCCGAGGCCGTCCTGCGGCGCGCCCGCGAACACGGACTGGTCGTCACGGTGCTGCGCCCTGGTGGAATCGGCGGGCACCGCGAGACCGGCGCGCACAATCCGCGCGACCTCAACAGCGGCATCATCGCGGCGCTGTCGCGGTTCGGCACCGTCCCCGCGCTGCGCAATCTCCATGTGGCCCCGGTCGATTGGGTGAGCAAGGTCGCGGCGGCGATCGTGTGCGCACCGACGGCGTGGGGCCACAACTACCATCTCACCGGCACGCCGACCACGCTGGAGCAGATGCTGGGTGAATCGGCGGCGATCGGCATGGACATGCGGGTGCGGCACTGGGCCGCCTGGTGTGACGAGGTGGTCGAGCGGATCCGCACCGAGCCGGTCCCGGAGCTGGAATCGCTGGCGCAGGTGCTGGGCAGCCCTACCGCGCGTCATCCGCTGGAGACGATGGCGTCCGTTCCGGCCGCGACCGACGAACGCACCCGCGCCTTCCTGCGCGCGCACAACCTGCCCCAACCGGTCCGTTACGGCGCCCGGTCGCAACACAAGACGCTGGAGATGCTCGCGGGCACCGGCCTGGCACGGCTGCCACAGCCGGAGGACCCACCGTATCTGTGGTTCGCGGAGACCCTGGTGGGCACGATCGGGCCCGTCGACGCGGCGGCGGACACTCCCTGCACGTTCGACCTGCGGCTGTCCATCGCGAGCACCCACC
This sequence comes from Nocardia sp. NPDC059691, assembly GCF_042733915.1. Classification (NCBI taxonomy): domain Bacteria; kingdom Bacillati; phylum Actinomycetota; class Actinomycetes; order Mycobacteriales; family Nocardiaceae; genus Nocardia; species Nocardia sp. NPDC059691. The sequence continues at coordinate 115,317 of NZ_JBHWFB010000021.1, forward strand.
AGCTGGTGGCCGGGCGCACAGTCGATGTCGGGGGCGAGCTGCGGTGCGCGCGTCTGCACGACAGCCCGCTCACGGTATCCGGTGTGGCGTCGGTGCGTCCGCACGACGGCATCCCTATGCGGCACGGACTGAAACACCCGCTGATGCACTACCGGCTGTCGCTGCGCGACGCCGACGGCGGGACGTGGTGGCTGTCGGGCTACAAATACGCCGAGGCGCGCCGCACGATCATCCGGCAGGCACGCACGTTGACCGTCGAACTCGGCCGGGAGGACCAACCGGCGAGCCTCGCGGGCGAGGTCGCGGTCCCCCTGCACACCTACCTGCCCGATCAGATCGACGGCATCCAGGTGGACCCACGCCTGTCCGAACGCCAGCGGCGGACCGCGAAACTGTTGTGGCTGAGCTGGTTCGGATCCCAGCTCGGCAAGGGCCTGCTGGAACCGGCGCTGCGCGTGGGCACCGAACTGCTGGATCTGCGCCGCAACGCGAAGGAGTCGCGCTGATGCTCACCCCCATCCGGCCCGGAGCCGCACCGGTTGTGGAGGAGATCCCGTTCCGCACCGCCGACGGGACCCTGCTCGGCCTGCGGCGCGTGGTCGTCGACGATCCCGAGCGGCCCTCGGTTCTGTTGGTCCACGGCCACGGCGTGTCCTCGGAGATGTTCCTGCTGCCGGAGATCCGCACGATCGTCGACGCTCTCGTCGACGCCGGATACCAGCCGTGGCTGCTGGACTGGCGCGGCAGCTGTCGGCTGCCCTACAACGCCGCAGGCCCGCGTTTCAGCTTCGACGACGTGGCGCTCTACGACCTACCCGGAGCCGTCGAGGAGATCCGCGGACGCATCGGCGACCAGCGGTTGTTCGTGGTCGCGCATTGCGTCGGCGCCCTGGCGCTGTCGATGAGCATGGCCGCGGGCCTGGTGCCCGGCCTCGCCGGAGTCGTCGCCCAAGGCGTGTTCCTCACTCCGAAAGTGAGCGCCGCGGTGCGGATGCGCGTGCTCGTCGGCGGCGAACTGCTCGGCTCCCGCGTCCATCACCTCGAGTCCGATTTCCGCAAAGTCGGGCTGTGGTCGCGGAAAACGCTGCTGTACGCGCTGCTCACCCGGAAAGGGGAATGCACAGACCCCACCTGCCGGATGGTCCACGGCGGCTGGGGCATGGGTGCCGAGCTGTTCGTCCACGACCATCTCGATCCGCGCACCCACGACCGCTTGGCGCAACTGTTCGGGCCGGTCCCGGTGCATGTGCTGCCGCAGTTGCGGCGGATGGAGCTGGCGCATGCCGTGCAGCGCTGGAACGACAACGACGACCGCTACCGCGTGCTACCGGAGAACGCGCTGGACCACGCCGACCGGATCGATTGCCCGGTCCTGCTGTTGTCGGGCAGCCGCAACGAAGTCTGGCTCGACTCCAACAAGCTGTGCCACGACGTGCTCACCGCCCGGCACCCCGGGCTGGACGTCCGCTACGTCGAGATCCCTTCCTACGGCCATCTCGACACCTTCCTCGGACGCGGCTCCGCACTCGACGTGTACGGGCACATCCTCGAATTCCTCGACGGCTGCTCCACACCCCGAACGCGGGATACGGCGTGAGCGAGCCACCGGGCGAGGGACGTTCGCTGCGCGTCGCGATGTTCGCGGATTTCCACCCCGCCACCCTCGGCGGCATCCAGACGTCGATGCGCGCGCAACGCGCGGCGCTGGAACGGCGCGGGCATCGCGTCACCGTGTTCACCATTCCCCCGCCGGAGCCCACACCGCCGGACTCCGGGATCGTCGTTCTCACGACCACGGGCGGAATGAGCGTGAACGGGTATCCGGTAGCGCTGCCGACCCGCAGGAACGCGCGCCTCATCGACACGGTCTTCGCCGAGCGCGGTTTCGACGTCGTGCACGCGCAGACCACCTACGGCGCGGGCATCGCCGGATTGCGCGCCGCGCGCAGGCACGGACTTCCCGTCGTCCAGTCCATGCACAGCCGCGATGATTCCTTCATCGAACGCAATTCGCCGTTTCCCTACCTCGCCGCCCTCACCATGCGCGTGCTGCACGGCGGGTTCGTCGGCTTGCGCAAGGAGCTGCCGCGCCTGCCGGAAAGCCGAACGGCGCGGCACGCCTGGCGGCCGCTCGTCGCGCAGGCACAGGCCGCGGACCACGTCGTGGTGCCGACACGGCATTTCGCGCAGCGGTTGGCCGCTCACGGGGTGGATCGGCCGCTGCACGTGGTGTCCAACGGAGTCGACGACGATCTGGTGCGCGCCCTCCCGGAGCGTCCCCGCGACCGGGGGCCGCGGCTGCGCGTGCTGTGGTGCGGTCGCTTCTCCGCGGAGAAGCGACCGTTGGACGCCGTCGAGGCGGTGCGCCTGGCCGAGGGCTGCACCCTGGACATCTACGGTGCGGGAGCGCTGGAAACGCGCCTGCGCTCGGCCGTCGACCGGCCCGGCCTGCGTGAGCGGGTCCGGCTGCACGGCGAAGTCAGCCAGGCGGAGTGCCTTACGGCCATGCGTGCCAACGACGTGCTGCTGTTCCCGTCCGCCGGGTGCGACACGCAGGGCATGGTGCTGCTCGAAGCGGTCGCGGCCGGGATTCCGGTGCTGCACTGCGACCCCGACGTCACCGAAACCGTCCCCGAAGGCGGCGAATTCCGTGCGCGCGACGCCTCGACGGACGCGCTCGCCGAGGCGTTGCGCCTGCTGGCGCAGCATCGGGACCGGCTCGACGCCATGCGCGAGGTGCTGGCGCGGCACGCGGATCGGACGCTGCAGTCCCGGTTCACCGAACGCCTGGTCGCGGTCTACACCGAGGCGATCGCCGCGTCAGGCCGGTTGCCGTAGCGGCAAACCCGCCGCCGCGTAGATCGCGTCGATGACCGTCATCGTCGCCACCGCGTCGTCCGGCGCGGTGAGTACCGGCTCGCCGTGCCGCACCGCCGCGACGAAGGCGTCGAGCTGATAGGCGTAGGTGCTGCGGCGCGAGACCTGCTCGGTGCGACTGCCGCGCTCCGAACGCACCGACAGCCTGCGCGGCAGCTGCGGCGCCACCGGATTGAGCAACCGCAGTTCACCGCGTTCGCCCACCACTCGCGCACCGATGCGCAGCACGTCCGACGACCACATCGAGCAACGCAGCCGTCCGGTGTGACCGGAAGGAAAGCGCAGCTCGGCGCTCATCGCGCGGTCGATATCCTGGCCACGCAATTTCGCCGTCGCCGCGACGACATCCGGATTCTCGCCGCCGAAGACCCGCGCCATGTGGACCGCGTAGCAGCCCGCGTCCATCAGCGCCCCGCCTGCGAGGGTGTAGTCGTAGCGGATATCCGAGAACCGCGGCAGCGGAAAGCACATCGCGGTGTCCACCCGCACCAGCTCGCCGAGTTCGCCGGAGGCGATGATCTCCTCGGCCCGCCTGGTCATCGGGTGGTAGCGGTAGTGGAACGCCTCCATGACCACCCGGTCCGACGTCGCGGCCAGCGCCGCGATCTCCCGCGCCTCGGCGGCGTTGGCGGTGAACGGCTTCTCGCACAGCACATGCTTGCCCGCCGCGAGCGCCTCCTTGGTCCACCGGCCGTGCAGACCGTTGGGCAGCGGGTTGTAGACCGCGTCGATGTCGGGTGCGGCGATCAGTGCGGCGTAGCTGTCGAAGACCCGCGCGATGCCGTGCTTCCTGGCGAACGCGCGTCCGCGTCCGGGCTCGCGGGCGGCCACGGCGGCGACCACCACGTCCGGGCTCGCCGCGGCGGGCCGCACGAGAGCCGCGGGCGCGATGCGTGCGGCGCCCAGGATGCCGATCCGCAGGGGCGGTCCGGGTTGCGTCATGGGCGCGACTGTAGCAATGGGACCGCTTGTGCCGCCGAGTGATCCGTCAGGAGGACGGTGCGTCGCCGTATACGGTCAACCAGATGGCGCGGCCCAGCGCCTCCGCCAGGGCGTCGTCGGTGACTCCCGACCCGGACGAGAAGCTCGCCGCGATCGCCCGCTCGACCATCGAGGTGAGCACGATGGCGGTAGCCTGCGGGTCGATCGCCGGGCTGATCCGGCCCTCGGCCAGCTCGGTCTCCAATCGCGATCGCACCACTCGCACGAACTCCGCGACCCGCCCGCGCCAATACGCGCCGACGTCACGGTCATAGGCGGCCACCTCGCTCAGCGCCAGCAGCAGGGAGCGGTGCTCGCGGAAGCCCGCGATCATGGTTCGCACGGCAGCCACCACACCGGCCTGTCGCCCGCTGTGCTCGGCGAGCCACCAGCGCTCGGCGGCCTCGAACAGATCGGCCGTGGCTAATTCTGCCATCCTGATCAGCAGCTGACTCTTGTCCGGGAAGTACCGGTAGAACGTCGACCGTGCCGACTGCGACGCGGCGGCGATCCGGTGGACGGCGATCTCGGTGTAGGGCGTGCCGTCGGCGAGCAACTCCTCCACCGCGGCGAGGACACGTCGTTCGAATTCCGCGCGCCGGTCGTCGACCGGTTTCCGCGCGCTTCTGGGGACTCGGGTCAGCGAGGGCATCCGGCTCCTCTCTGCGGCGCGGCGGCCGCCTTACTCGGCTGTGCCGGTCGGGTGCGTCCCACCATGGCGTCCATTCTGCCGACACGGCACCGATATTGACATTCGGGCACACACGGCTCACGATCGATCGGACACAGTGTCCGAGACTATCTGACCGAGGTGTTCGGGGATGCGCGGATCCTCCTCTCCGGCAATCGAGTACACCGACGTGGTGGTGGTCGGCGCGCGCTGCGCGGGCTCCGCGGCCGCCATCGCGTTCGCCACGGCGGGGCGGGACGTCGTCGCGCTGGACTCGGCGCGCTTTCCGTCCGACACCCTTTCGACACACCTGCTGTGGCCCGCCGGCCTGGCCGAACTGCGCCGCGTGGGCGCTCTCGAGCGCGTCCTTCGGCTCGGCGCGCCCCCGCTGACCACGGCCTTCGCCGATGGTGGCGGCCTTCAGGTCCGGTCGTCGTTCACACCGGTGGACGGCATCGGCCACGCGATGTGCGTGCGGCGGACCGGATTGGACGCCGCGCTGGTGGCCACCGCCGTCGCGGCCGGAGCGCGGATCCGAGAGGGCGTCCGGGTCACCGACCTGGTGTGGTCCGGCGGTCGCTGCGTCGGCGTCCGCTATACCGAAGCCGGTGGCGTGCACGAGGTGCGCGCCCGCTTGATCGTCGGGGCGGACGGCCGCCGCAGTACGGTGGCCCGGCTCGTCGGCGCCGCCCCGCCCCGGTTGTCCGCACCGAGCGGGCGGGACTGCTACTTCGCGTACTGGCACGACGGCGCGACCGACCAGCGGCACGTCGCCGCGCAATGGCGCTGCGGTCCCGACCTCGGCACCGCGTTCCCCTGCGACGACGGTCTGCTGCTCAGCCTGGTCCAACCGCCCGCGCAGCCTCCCGAGCCGGGCGCCGGTCGGGCCGAGCGCCGGTATCAGGAGGCCATCGACCGACTACCGGGTCTTGGGCTGCGGCTGCGCGACTGCCGCAGAGTCGGGCGAGTGCGTGCGGCCACCGGCCTGGCGTCCTACTTCCGGCGCTCGACCGGGCCGGGCTGGGCGCTGCCGGGTGACGCGGGCCATTTCAAGGACCCGGTGACCGCGCAGGGCATACGCGACGCCTTGCGCTACGGCCGGTTGCTCGGCGAACTCGCCGCACCCGCCCTCGACGACACCGCGCATCTCGACATCGTCCTGACCGCGTGGGAACAGCTGCGCGATCGCGAGTGCCTAGGCGTCTACCAGTGGACCAACCGCCTGGCCCGGGGCACGGCGATGCGCCCGCTGGAGTTCGAGCTCTACCGCAAGGCCGCCGGCGACCCCGTGCTGGCCGACCGGGTCACCGAAGTCTTCTCCCGCACCGTCGAACCGAAGGACGTCTTCACTCCCGCACGCGCCGCAGCGTTCGCGGCGGGAGCGCTGCGCGACTCGTGGCGGGCACCGTGGCCCGTCCTCGCCGACCTGGTCGGCGAATGCCGCGACACGGTCTCCGAACGAAGGGAAGCCCGGGCCTTCACCAGCACCGGGCCCGCCGACGCCATCCCGTCCCGGCCGCCGCGAGACAGTCTCGCGGCATCTTCAGGAGATCGACATGCATGACCCGCGCCCTCGGCCGACCCTGGACCTCACCCGCCGCGACCTGCTGCGCGGCGCGCTCGCGGCGGGAGTCTCCGTCGCCGCCGCCCCAGCCCACGCCGCACCACCGGAAGTGCGCCGAACGCCAGGACTACGCACCGGCGGAAAGTCGGTCGCGGTTCTCGGCGGCGGAGTCGCCGGGCTCTCGGCGGCACACGAACTGATCGAACGCGGCTACGAGGTCACCGTGTACGAACCGGCGTTCCTCGGCGGCAAGGCACGCAGTATGGGCGTGCCGGGCACCGGCGCCGACGGCCGCGCGGACCTGCCCGGCGAGCACGGCTTCCGGTTCTTCCCCGGCTGCTATCAGAATCTTCCGGACACCATGCGCCGAATTCCGTTCCCCGGCAATGCCGATGGCGTGGCGGGCAACCTGGTTCGCGTCGAGGGTACGGTCGCGGGATTCCGCGGCAGGCCGCCACTGTTCGCGCCGGTCGATTTCGGGGGCCTCGACCAGCTCACACCACAGCGCATACAGAACACGCTGATCGGCGCCTTCGGCTTCATTCCCGAACTGCCCCCGGCCGAACTGGCGTTCTTCGCCAAACAGATGGCCGTCTGGTTCACCTCGTGCACCGAACGGCGGTTCGGGCAATGGGAATACGTGACGTGGGAACAGATCCTGCGCGCCGAAGGCAAGTCGGCGGCCTACCGCGAATACCTCGTCAGCGCCCTCACCCGCATCACCGTCGCGGCCAAACCCCAGTCGAGTTCGGCCCGCACGATCGGCACCATCGGGGAGGCCCTGGTCCTGGCGGGAACCGGGGCGATCCCGCAATACTCCGCCGGTATCGACCGTATTCTCAACCGCCCCACCAACGAAGCCTGGATCGATCCGTGGGTGACGCACCTACGGTCGCGGGGCGTGCAATTCGCGCTGGGGCAGCGGGCGAGGCGGTTGGAGCTGCGAGACGGTCGGATCGCCTCGGCAATCGTCACCGATCCCAGCGGCCGCTCCAGCGCGGTCACCGCGGACTGGTATCTGTGCGCGATGCCGGTGGACAAGGCGGTCGCGCTGCTGAGCGACGAGATCATCGACGCCGACCCGCATCTGGCGGGCATGCGCGAACTCCGGACCGATTGGATGGTCGGCATCCAGTACTACCTCTCCCGCCCGACCGAATTGCCGGAAGGCCACATCGCCGCGCTCGGCTCGCCGTGGGCGCTCACCGCCTTGCGTCAAGCGCCGATGTGGGTAGGCGACTTCGCCGCCCGGTACGGCGACGGCACCGTGCGGGAATGCCTTTCGGTGGACATCTCCGACTGGGACTCCCCCGGCATCCGCTTCCACCGAACGGCCAAACAGTGCACCGCCGCCGAGATCGCCGAAGAGGTGTGGGCACAGCTGAGCGAATGGCTCAACACCGGCACGGGCTGGCTGCGTCCCGAGGACATCCGCTCCTGGCATCTGGACCCCGGAGTCAGCTGGACCGCGAGCGGCATCCACAACGAAACCCCACTGCTGGTCAACACCGTCGGCTCCTACGACCATCGCCCGGAGGCCCGCTGCGCTGTGCCGAACCTCTTCTTCGGCGGCGACCACGTGCGCAACAACATCGACCTCGCCACCATGGAGGGCGCCAACGAATCCGGCCGCGCCGCCACGAACGCGATCCTCGATGCCGCCGACGATCCCGCGCCCCGCGTCCCGGTCTTTCCCTTGGTGTCCCTGCCGGTCTTCGACCCGTGGAAACGCATCGACGCCGACCGCTACCGCGCCGGACTGCCGCACCTGCTCGACGTGTGAGCGGCCCGTTCCCATGGAGCGTGAGCCGCGGCCGCGCGAATCAGGGCAGCCCTAGGATGCCTCGGCGGCGGTCATGCTCGTGGTGGTCAGGATCGTCTGTGCGACCAGCTCGGGGTCGTCGATCATCGGAACGTGACCGGTGTCCGGCAGAACCGAGAACGCGGCCTCGGGCAGCCGCGCCCGCGCGATCGGTAAGTGGATCTGCGCGGGCAGCACACGATCGTGCTCCGACCAGGCCACCCTGATCGGGCACGGCAACGGGTCCAGCGCGGCGATCTGTTCGTCGGTGCCGAGCAGATCGGCGGTGACGGTGCAGCCGAGCAGGTCCCGGAGGAACGTCATGGCCTGCGCCGCGCAGGCGCGATCACCGTGGACGGCGATGTTGCGCAACGCCGTTCGCCGCACCACCGCGCTGCGCAGGCCCACCGGGGCGAGGAAGCCGAGCAGCCGCCCGGTGCTCACCTCGCGGGCGATGCGGCGGGTCGCGGCCGAACGGCTTCGGCCCCCCGCTTCCCAGAAGCCCGCTGGCGAGAGCGCGCAGACGGTCTCGGCTCGCCCGCGCCGGGCCAATTCGATGGCCATCCAGCCGCCCAGCGAATTACCCGCGACGTGTACCCGGCGCAGTCCGAGCCCGTCCAGCCGCCGTTCGATGTCGTCCACCAAGTGCTCGACCCGGGCCGGACGCCGCAGGGCCTGCGGTCCGCCCCGATGCCCGACCGCGGTCGGCGTGATCACCTCGTGCCGCGCGGCGAGCAAGGGTGTGACGTCATCCCACACCCGTTCGGACATCGTGACACCGTGCAGGAGAACGAGCGGGGGCTTGCTGGGCATTGGCGTCCCTTCGAATTCGTAGTGCGGTCTCGAAGGTGGATACCACAACCTCACCTATGGGGGCAGCGGAAACCCCGACTTCACCGGGCGATCGCCGGAGTTTGCTCTCCGCAACGCTGCCCGCCGAGCCGGTATCGCCGCCACCCCCGTCCCACCCACACCGGCGGACCACGATTCCCGCACGCCGGAGTAGTGACATGCCACAATGTTCGCCCGGTCAGACGGCTTCCGGACGCCAGGTGGCGACCGCCCAGATCACGACGATGTTCAGCGCGATCACCAGGATCGACCACGCCGGGTAGTACGGCAGCCACAGGAAGTTCGCGATGATCGACAGCGCGGCCAGGCAGATCGCCACCACCCGCGCCCAAGTCGCGCCGGTCATCAAGCCCAGCGCCGCGATGACCAGGAGGATGCCGAGCACGATGTGGATCCAGCCCCACGTCGTAGTGTCGAACTTGTAGACGTAGTCGGCGCCGACGACGATGAGCTCGTCCTCGGCGACGGCGGAGATCCCCTCGAAGATCGACAGCACACCGACGGTGAGCAGCAGGATCGCGGCCGCGATGGACGTGCCCGCCGCGATGCCACGGCGAACGGGGTGTGCCTCCGGTTCGGTCATGTGCGTCATCGGTCGCCCCCTTTCTCGGGAAGTAATGGACGCCTTCCGAATCTCCACCAGTCGCCCCGTCCAGCACTTCACCCGTTTCGGATGACTCCGATATTTCGCGTTCGCGCGAAATGAAAGTTCCATAACGACGACACACGATCTGATCGAGCGGACTTCGCACCGGGTATGTTCCGCTACCGAGGCGCGGTAGTGATCTGCCAGCACACGGCCCGGGAGGCACGGTGACCACATCGCACGTCCCCGCTCTACGCCGCATCCCCGCCGCGGCGCGGTCCGCTGCCGAAATACCGGCGTTGCCGTTCACTCCGATTCCCCGGCCCGATCTGTACGCCGCCGCCGACAGCATGTCCGGCACCGGGCACGTACTACTGCTGCGCGCACCCGCCGGGACCGGGAAGTCGGTGCTGGCGGCCGACTGGGCCGCCCGGCACGCCGCGGGCGGATCCGATGTCGCCTGGCTGACCGTCACCGAGCAGCTCGACGACGCGGCGTCGCTGTGGACGGTGCTGCACGAGCGGTTCGAGATCGCGACCACGACCGACGCCTGTCCCCCTGCCGCGTACGCCGCGGCGCTCGTCGAGACACTGGCCGCGCGCACGACGCCGACGATCCTCGTGCTCGACGACGCTCATCTGCTCACCGATCCGCTCCTGCTCGCGGGTATCGAATATTTCCTGCACCATGCGCCGCCCACCGTCACGACGATGCTGTGCGCCCGCTCGGCTCCGCCGATCCGCTGGCACGTCCTGGAACTGCACGCGCGGCTGACCCGCTGGGGCGCGGGCGAACTCGCCTTCACCGCGGACGAGATCGACGCGCTGTGCCGCCACCACGGGTGCGAACTCACCGGCGCCGAGCTCGATGCGCTCGGCGCCCTGACCCGGGGCTGGGCCGCGCTCGTGCGCATCGCCGCCATCCATCTGGCCGCCGGATCCGACGACCGCGCCGCGGCGCTCGCCGTTCTCGCCCGCCCGGCACGCGCGGTCACCGATTTCCTGCTCGGGGAACTCGTCGAGGTACTGCCGCCCACGCTGCGCCGGTTCCTCACCTGCACCAGCATTCCCGTCGCGTTCACCGAGCAGCTCGCCGACGAACTCGTGGGCGGCGGTGCGGGGCACTCGCTGCACGAACTCGACCTGATCGGCTTCCCGATCGACTCGGTCGTGCGCGACGGCGACGTCTGGTTCTCCTGTCATCCGCTGGTGCGCGCCTATTTCCTCGCCGAAGCTCGCCGCCTCGGGCCGCACGTGTGCGCGGAACTGCATCGCCGGTCGGCCCGCTGGTTGCGGACCGCGGGGCTGCCCGAGACCGCGCTGCCGCATCAGCTCGCGAGCGCGGACCACGAGCAACTGTGCGAATTCTTGTCGGCGTGCGCGCTGCGCATGGTTCTCGACGGCACGGGCCGGACGCTGTTCGATCATCTGGCCCGTTCGGCGCCGGCGTTGCTCGACGACCCCTTTCTCTGGCTGGTGCGCGTCGTCGACGCTCTCGTCGCGGGCAGCGCGGCCGCCGCGGTGGCGTGCCTGGACACCGCGGCGGCGCGGCGCGCGGCCAAGGCCTCCTTCGCCGACGCGCAGCGGCTGGACGCGCTCACCCTCGCCGCGACCATCGACGTCGCGGCGACCACCGGGGCGGTGCTGCCCGAGTCTCCGGAGGACGTCGCGCCGACCGGCGATCCCGATCTCGACGCGTACACCGAGATCCAGATCGCCACCGCCTTCGTCGCGGGCGGCGCGGTCACGCGTGGAGAACAGTTGCTGCACTCCGGGCTCGCGCTGGCCGAGCACGCGGGGCGCCCTCGCCTGGTGCTGCGTGCGCTGACCCGGCTGGCGTTCGCCGCCGACGCCGTCGACGCCGCCACCGCGATGCGGGACCGCGCGGCGCGCGCGCTGGCGATCGCGGAGGAACACGGGCTGCTGGAGACCACCGACGCCGTCCAGGCGACCGCCGTGGCCGCTTACGGCGCCTACCTGCAAGGCGAGACGCCGGGCGCGGCGCAGATCGCGTCGGTGCTCACCGAGCGGGTCGACCACGACGGATCCCACGGTCCGGTCGCGGGATGGCGCGCGCACGTCGTGGGCCGCCTGCTCGAACTCGAGCGAGCCGAGGAGCAGTCGGCCGCGGTCGACGCGCTGCGCCGCAGCCTGCTCGTCCTGCTCGAGCACAAGGCGGTGCCCGCGGCGACCGGCAGCCTGATCCTGCCGGTGGTGTGGGCGCTGCTGCGCGTGCACGATGCCAGGACGGCGCAACTGCTGGTCGAACGCGCCCGCGGTATCGTCGGCGAACTGCCCGAGGTGCGGTTGGCCGATGCGGCACTGCACGCCGCGGCCGATCGTCGCAAGGCGACCTGCGCGGTGCTCGAACCACTGCTGGACCGCCCGGGCGAGCTGCGTCCGGTCAGCGCGGTCACCGGGTGGCTGCTCTACTCCGCGGCACAGCACGAGTCCCGCGCTCCGGCCAAAGCCCTCGCCGCGCTGGAGAACGCGCTGGGTTCCGCGACGCCGCACCGGCTGCTGCGGCCGTTCCTCGACGTGCCCGCCGCGATGCCCTTGTTGGACGGCTACGCGGGCCGTCTCGGCCGGGCGGAGAGCTTCGCGGAGTCGATCCGCCGTCATCCCGCGGCGCGGCGCAGGCCTGCCTACCCCGCCTTGACCCACACCGAGATGACCGTGCTCAAGCAGTTGCCCTCCGGTCGCACCGCCCAGCAGATCGCCGAGGACCTCGGGGTCTCGGTCAACACCGTGAAGACCCACCTGCGCGGCATCTACGGCAAGCTGGGCACCAATTCCCGCGTCGACGCGCTGCATCACGCTCGCCGCGGCGGCCTGCTCTGACGCCGCACCCGCTCGCGCGACGCCTTCCCGTCGCCGTACGCGGCTTTACGCTGATGTATGGCCCTCTCACGTCGGGAACTGTTCCGGTTCGGCGCCGCGGGGTCTGCCGCGGTCCTGGCGGGCACCGCAGCGGCGGGTAGTGCCCGTTTTCCGGCCCCGCGCCGGCTCGGCGATCCGTTCTCGCTCGGCGTCGCGTCCGGCGATCCCGCCCCCGACGGTGTGGTGCTGTGGACGCGGCTGGCCCCCGACCCGCTGGCGCCCGACGGCCTCGGCGGCACGCCGCTGCACCCGGTCACGGTCGACTACGAGGTCGCCGACGACGAGTACTTCCGCCGCGTGGTGGCACGTGGATCGGCGGTGGCCACTCGCGCACTCGGCCACAGCGTGCATCCGGAGGTGCACGGGCTGACCCCGGATCGCTGGTATTTCTACCGGTTCCGGGCGGGGCCGGCCGTGTCGCCGGTAGGACGGACCCGCACCGCCCCGGCGCCCGGCCAGGCCCTGGCGCGGCTGCGCTTCGCTTTCGCCTCCTGCCAGTCCTGGAGTTCCGGCTACTACACCGCCTACGAGCACATGAGCCGGGAAGACCTGGATCTGGTCGTGCATCTGGGCGACTACATCTACGAGCGGGCCTGGCTGCGTGGGCGGGCGGGTGTCACGATGGGTCCCCACTTTCGCGACGAAGCCGTCGACCTGCCCGGCTATCGGCTGCGCTACGCGCTCTACAAATCCGAGCAACCGCTGCGCGCCGCCCACGCCGCGTTCCCGTGGCTGGTCACCATGGACGACCACGAGGTCGACAACAACTGGGCCGGTGACGCGCCCGGCATCGGCCTCGACATCTGGCGGGTGCCCGCCCTGTTCCGCAGGCGCCGCGCCGCCGCCTTCCAGGCCATGTACGAGCACCAGCCGCTGCGCCTGGCGCAGTTACCGTCCGCGGCGGGCATCCGGCTGCATCGCCGTTTCCGGTTCGGCGACCTCGCGGAGATCACCATGCTCGATACGCGCCAGTACCGCACCCCGCAGGCCTGCGGCGGCGCCGTGGTCAGCGGCTGCGCCGAGCGCTTCTCTCCCGACCGCACGATCCTCGGTGCGGCACAACGCGATTGGCTGATCGACGGTCTGACCCACTCCCCGGCTCGCTGGCAGGTCCTCGGTAACCAGGTGGGCATGAGCCAGAACGACTCCGACCCCGGTCCACGGGTCGGCGTCTCCACCGACGCGTGGGACGGATACGTCGCCGACCGCAACGCGGTGCTGGGCGCCGCCGCGGCGCGCGGCGCCGGAAACCTGGTGGTGATCACCGGCGACCGGCACGAGAACCAGGCCGCCGACCTGCGGCGCGACTACTCCGATCCCGGATCACCGGTTGTGGCGGCGGAATTCACCGGTACCTCGATCACCAGCAACGGCGACGGAGTGGACCTGAGCGACAAGGGACGCGGTCTGCTCGCGGCGAATCCGGACGTCAAGTTCTTCAACGCCCAGCGTGGGTACGTCCGGGTGGAACTCGATCACCGGTTGTGGCGCAACGACTTTCGTGTCGTGCCCTATGTCCGCTATCCCGGCGCGCCGATCCGTACCCGCGCCAGTTACATCGTTCAGGACGGCATTCCGGGTGTCACCGAGGCGTGGAGTTCCGGCGATTCCCCTGCGCCGCCGTCGGCACCCGATGCCGTCAGCCGCGCCGACGCCGAGCCCGGCCCGCGCTGACCGGCGCCCCGGGGTTCACCCGGTCGCCGACTCCGCACGCAGGATCAGCACGGTGATCTCGCTCGGGGCGAACACCCGCAGCTGCGGACCCCAGAATCCGGTGCCCCGGCTGGTGTAGAGCTGAGTGCGCTCGCCGTGGCGGCTCAGCCCGGCCACGACGGGCTGCTCGAGGCGAACCAGATAGTGGAACGGCCAGATCTGGCCGCCGTGGGTGTGGCCGGAGATCTGCAACGCCACTCCCGCGGCCGCGGCCTCCGCGACCTGCCTGGGCTGGTGGGCGAGCAAGACGACCGGAACGTCCGGGTCCGCCCCTGCGAGCGCGGCGGGCAGGTCGGGGCCGTGACCGGTCAAGCCGATGCCGGTTGGGTCGTCGATGCCCGCGATCACCAGCCGGTCGTCGCCGCGGCGCACGACCTCGTGCTGATTGTGCAACGGCTGCCAGCCGAGTGCGGCCATGTGCTCGATCCAGCCCTGCGCGTCACCGAAATACTCGTGATTGCCGGTGATGTAGAACCGGCCGAGTTCGGCCTCGACCTTGCCGAGCGGATCGACCTGCGCGTGCCGCTTCGCCACCGATCCGTCCGCGAGGTCGCCCGCGTGGCAGGCGATGTCGGGCCGTTGCGCGTTGACCACCTCGACCACGCGTTCCGACCAGCGCAGCCGGTTCAGCGCGGCGTAATGGGTGTCGGTCACGACGACCACGCGCAGTCCGTCCAGCGCGGAGCCGAGACCTGGAATCGCGACATCCACCGTGCGTACCCGCGGCACCCGGCGCGCCTCGATCACACCCCACACCACCAGCACCGTCGCGGCCGCGAGCACGCCCGCCGCGACGATCCGCGAGCGAGCCGGGTCGTCCACGCCCGCGACGGTCAATCCCGCGCGCGCCAGATTGCCCAGCACCGACCAGCTGAACAGCATCCACATGACGCCGAGCAAGGTGTCGCCGACGATCGAGGCCGCGTCCGACTGCACGGGCCCGTGGCCGAGATACATCGCCGCGGGCAGGCACGCGAACCCGAGCAGGAACAGTGCCGAACCCAGCCAGAACAGCGGGCCGGATTCCTCGGTGGTGGCCGCAACCAGCGTACACCAGGGCAGCAGGAACAAGAC
>NZ_JBHWFB010000022.1:0-107266 GCF_042733915.1 Nocardia sp. NPDC059691
CCCGAACCACTCACCACCACACCAGCAACAACCAAAGCCGAGACCGTTATCGGAGCAGATACACGCATTCGGCCACACCCAATCCTCGACGTCGTCCGCGTCTCGGGACGGATGCACCGCACGGGACCACGGAGTCCTTCTGCCGGGCCGTATCCACGACCCCGGCCCGCTTCCTCTGTGCGAAGCGAACCTTCGATAACATAAGGTACACAACGCCGAAAATATCGCGGGTGGGATCACGGAAATTCGCAGTAACTTAGCGCTTCTGGCGACAGCCCCTGAAACCAGGGTACCGGCCCGAGCCGCCCCATGCCCGTGCCCGTTTCGTCCGCTGCCATCACAGGCTCGATGCGGTGATCCCTTGGCGCACCGCACTTGTCGGCCGCGGCAGCGTCGCTCGAGCTACTTCTTCGCGAGCCTCCGGCGGCGTGATGCGCGTCGCCTGCACCGAAGTCAGTCTCGCGCCATTCCGGTTCGCGCGACCTCGCTCGGCGCCGCCGCCGCGGTCGCCACGGTGGCCGCGGCGGCGCGCTCGGCCTCCTCGACAGTGCAGCGGCCCAGGCCGCACGCCGTCGCCACACCGTAGGCGGATCGCCCGGCGGCCGCTTCGAACAAGGCCAGGCTTCGGATACCGTCTTGCGCTTCCGCGGGAGACACGACCCCGGCGATGACGCGCCAGTCCGGGTCCAGCCGGCGCAGCGGCCGGTAGAACGCCGGCTCCAGCGGAGCAGGATGAGCACCGTAGGCACAGGGGATGTGCGCGGGTGGCAGCGGCACGGCGCGAGCGCGCAGGTCTCGTGCGACGGTGTTCAACAGCTGCACGGCCGGCGCGAGACTACGCGGGGCGAGAAGTTCTTTGTGCTGGTAGTCGCCATAGCACAGATGCAGGACGGTTCGCGCGCCTAGATCGTGTGCCCGCGCGAGGAAATCGGCCAACTGTCGCGCGACCAGACGCCCGACCGGAGCCTGCGCACCGAATCGCGCCGCCTTCACCAGTGCGAGCTGGGCGATCGGCGACTCCACCTGCCAGGTGATCATGTCGCCGTGCTCGGCGGTGACTCGGGCCATTTCGGCCAGCACGGCCTCCACGAAAACCGGCAGGTTGCGCAGCGCGGGAGTCACCGTCCGGAGGTGGCGCAGCGCGCGCCCGAGCGGAAGACCGTCGGCCACCGCGGCGCCTCCGAACACGAACAACGCCAAGTCCAGCGGATTCGGTTGACTGATCTGCAATCTCGTGTCGGCGAGTCCCGGATGTCGATCCCGCAGCGCGCGAAAGGCGGTGACGGCCGCGCCGATACGGTCGACGCGATCCATCGCCACGTGCCGGGGTTCGAGGGTGGCGCCAGGGCGAATGCCGTACACGCGCATGTCGGCGTAATCGGCGAAGTCCCCGCTGCGCACCACTTCGAAGACGTCGTCGTGTTTCTCCCGCTCCCGCAGGTACTCCACGACCCAGGTGGGATCCAGGTCCCGCGGTACGCCGGTGAGCCGGCGGCCCTGGCTGCGCTGGACGAACCACTCCAGCACGTCACCGTCATCGGTCGTCAATGGTGCGGGCAAGCTGCCCACGAAGTGCACGAGTCGGGTCATCGCCTGTCCAACACGTAGTCCACCCGAACGGATCAGGTGTTCACCTACCGCTCAGGGCCCCGATCCGGCAGCCGCCAAGCAGGATAGGCCGATCGATAGCCAGAAGTTCGCCACTGCTGGGAAGCCGACGCTGGACTACTGCGGCGGCTTTTCGGAAACGCACCGCGTGGTGCAATAGCGTCTGCCGGAACTACCTGGTAGAACTCGGCCATGGTCGATCGAACGCGGTTCGCGCGGTTGGCGCTGGACCAGGTTGCCGCCGAGTTGGACGGCACGGCTCTTCGCGGCGGCTACCTCACCTCGGAGCGGATGCGATTTCTCGCGACAAAGGTCCGCGACGCCGGACAGGCCTACGACAAAGCTCTCGAATCGAACGCGGCCCCGGAATAAGCTCCGAAGACTTGCCGACCGCCGATTACGGGAGGCCGGAAGAACGATCCGGCCGCCCATCCTTTCCCTGCGCTACCCGTGCCCGTTCGGCGGAATTCGAGACCCGGTGGCCTGCGCACGACCGCTCGGCGCTCGGTCGACGTGGATCCGGCGTCGCCAGATATCGGAGGGATTCCAGTCCGGCGCGGTCCGCCCACGCGTCAGGGGGAACGCGGCCAGCCCGATCAGCAGCGCCGAAAAATGCCCGATGCCGGTGAAGGTGGGGTGGATGAGCAGCGGGATGGCGAACCACACCAGGATTCCGCCGAGGTACAGCCACCGCCACGGCCGGGCGACATGGTAGGTCAGGACTCCGATGATCGCGGCGAGGAAGTAACTGACGCCGATATCGCGGACATCGATCATCCCGGGATCGGCGTAGCCGTGGCGGATGGCCAGGGCCAGGATGCCCTCGCTGAGGTACGTGGCTCCGACGTGCGCACCCAGACCGACGGTCGCCCAGCGCAACGCGCCGAGCCACCGTTCGGCCGGCGCGTGGAAGACGCAGAACAGCACGAAGTAGGGCAGCCAGAAGTAGCCGTCGATCCACAGCAGACTGGTCACGAGGACGTGCACCGGATCGGACTCGAGGTGGCGCAGGTTGGTGGAACGTTCACCCAGCAGCCGCTCCAGATCGCCGCGCGGCACCAGGTGCTGGATGATCGTGGTCCCCAGCAGCACAGCCAGCCAGGCGAAGGTCCACGGGGCGGTGCGGACGTACTGCCAGATGGACGCCGTGCGGCTGGGTCGCGTGCCGCCGACGTCGGCTGCTCGAGTCATGGCGCGGCCTTCCCTGTGGAGTCCTCCGCCCGGAGGACGCGACCGCCCGGCAGGATTGCCGACTCGAGACGCGCGCTCCTGGCTCTGCCAGGTGAAACACTACTCTCGGACCGGCTGGAGATCCCGCCGATGACCTGTCCGCGCCCGGCGAACCCGCCGAGCGAAGTCAGCCCGCCGCCAGCCCGGGACCGTACGCGGTCGAACGGAGAATTATCCCGCTCAGGTCCGCGGCCAGGTAGGGGCCGCCGTCCAGTCCGGCCGATACCTTCTGCTCCGCGTCCAAGCGGTACTCCAGGTCGACCTGCAAGCTGTATTTCGCGCCCGACTTGGCGAAACTCAACTGGGTTACGGCCATCCGACCCTACAAGCTGTGCCCGAACAACCGACGAGCCGACTGTCGCCGTCCCGTCCGCAGCGCTTGGACGATCCCGCGATCATGAGCGCGCCGTCGCCGACGAAGGCCTCCACCACGATGTGCGACACTGGAAATGTTCAGCCGCAGAGCTTTCCGCGCACTGCCGAGCCGTCTAGGTCGACGAGCAGCCGTCCTCGGGCGACTCCGGGGCAAGCGGCCCGGTGCGGTTGGCGGTGAGCATTCGGACGGCCGTGATGCGCAGGTCCGGACGGGGTCGCCGGGCGGTGAGCTCGGCCAGGCAGATCTCGCCGACCATGGCCACCTTCATCCGGGAGGCCGCGTCGGGGTCCGGCCATCCGGCGGCCACCATATCCGGTCGTCCCACCGCGATGAACAGCTCGTGGCGACGGCGGATCTCCTCGCGCAGATCCGGGTCGGTGCGCGCCTGCACCATGAACGCCTCGGTGCCGCGGGCATCCAGGCAGGCGTCCAGGAATGCGTCCAGGCTGGGGCCGATCCGTTCGATCCCCGGCGGAATCCCGGCCAGCGCCGCGGCCACCGACTGCGACAGCGCGTCGAAGAAGCGGCGGTGCAGCGCGATGACGTAGCTGCGGCGGTTGACGAAGTGGTGATAGAAGGTGCCCTTGGCCATCCCGGCTTCCTCGACCACCGCGTTGATCGAGAGACGGTGCAGCCCTTCGCGTTCCGCCACCACGGTGCCCGCGATGAGCAGCGCCGTGCGACCGGGGTCGGCAATGACTGTCATGTTTCCGAACTCTCCCCACTCTTTCTGAAAAGCCTAGTGTCGTGCACCGGCCGCACCTACGCTGTGACCGATCGGTCGGTCGAAGCCTAGCTGGGTTCCGGATGGGCCATCGGGTCATCGAGGACCGATCTGATTCCGGGCGACCCTGGGGGTTCGAAATGTCCGCTGAGTTTAAATTGGTGAGCGGCGATGTGGTGCCGCTGGCGTCGAACGCGTGCTATCTCGTATCGATCGACGACCTGTTGCCCGCGGATTCGCCGCGGTCCAACGGAGAGGATCGCAGGCATATCGCGCGACTGGCCGAGAGCGATACCGAATTACCGCCGATTCTGGTGCATCGCAGCACCATGCGCGTCATCGACGGAATGCATCGGTTGCGCGCCGCGCAATGGCTCGGACGCGAGCACATCGACGTCGTGTTCTTCGACGGGACACCGGCCGAGGCCTTTCTGCGCGGAGTCGAGCTCAATACGACACACGGTCTGCCGCTGACGCTTTCGGACCGCAAAGCAGCGGCCGAACGGATCATCGAGACGATGCCGGAATTGTCCGATCGGGCCATCGCGTCCACCGCGGGACTGTCCGCGCGCACGGTGGCCACGATTCGCCAACGTTCGAGTGCGGAGATTCCGCAGTCGAACATCCGCGTCGGCGCCGACGGCAGGCGCAGGCCGATGGACCGCGCGCAGCGCAGGCGCCGGGTCGCCGAGCTGCTGGCGGCCTCGCCGGACATGCCGCTGCGCGCGCTGGCCGCCGCGGCCGAGGTATCCATCAGCACGGCACACGCGATCCGCAAACGCCTGCGCGAGACCGGGTCCTGCGATCGCGACAACACCGCGGAACAGCCCGAGGGCAGCGCGCTGCTGCTGCAACAGCTCACCCGCGACCCGGCCATGCGGCACAGCCAGCAGGGCCGTGACCTGCTGCGCTGGCTGCACACCCATTCGATGCAGCGCGAAGTGTGGACCGCGCTGGTGGCCATGGTCCCACCGCATTGCATCCCGGCCGTCGCCGAACTCGCCAGCCGCAATGCCAAGGAATGGCGAGCGCTGGCCAGCTACATCGATCCCGGCGCCGCCGAATAGCGCCCGGCCGCATCGGCATTCGCCATCGCCGGAGTTCGAGAAAAGGTCATTCATCATGCTTGTTGGTCTCGCACGCCTGGCAACCCGGCGCCCGCGATCCATCCTGTACGGCGCGCTGCTCATCGGGATCGTCTGCGTCGGGCTCGGCTGGTCGGCGCCCGCCCACCTGAAGTCCGGCGGTTACATCCCGTCCGACACCGAATCCACCGCGGTCGCGGCGTTCCTCAATCGCGAATTCCCGGGTGCGGCACCGAATCTCGTGCTGCTGGTCACCGCGCCCGACGGGCTGGACAGCCCCGCGGCCCGCACGGTCGGCGAGCGCCTGGCCACGGATCTGCGCGTCCGCGACGAGGTCGACGCGGTCCAGTCCTACTGGGAGCTCCCGCCGGATCTGCGGCAAGGGCTGCGCGGCAACGACGGCCGCGCCGGCCTTGTCCTGGCTCATGTCACCGGCGACGACACCGACGCGCCGAAACGGGCGGGCGCGATCGCCGAACACGTGAGCGGCGACTTCGACGGCGTCTCCGTGCGGGCGGGCGGCCAGGCGGTGGCGTTCGACGAGATGAGTCATCAGATCGTCACCGATCTCCTGGTCACCGAGGCGATCGCGATACCGCTGACCGGCCTGGCCCTGATCCTGGTCTTCGGCAGCCTGACCGCCGCGCTGATCCCGCTGTCGGTCGGCGTGTTCAACATCTTCGCGACGCTGCCGATCCTGCGGCTGCTCACCGAGGTCGGCGACGTGTCGATCTTCGCGCTGAACATGATGAGCGCGCTGGGTTTCGCGGTCGCGATCGATTCGAGCCTGTTCATGGTCAGCAGGTTTCGTGAGGAACTCGCCGCAGGGCACGACACCGGCTCCGCGGTCTCGCGCACGGCGCGCACCGCGGGCCGCACCGTGCTGTTCTCCGGTGTGGTGATCGCGCTGTCGCTGTCGACGCTGCTGGTCTTCCCGCTGTATTTCCTGCGGTCGCTGGCCTATGCGGGGCTGGCGGTGCTCGGCGCGGCCGTATTCACCACGCTGCTGCTGGTGCCCGCCGCGCTCGCGCTGCTCGGCCCCCGCGTCGACGCGTTCGACCTGCGGGTGCTCCTGCGCCGCCGACTCCGGCGGCCGCAACCCGAGCCCGTCGAGGTCACCGCAGGCAGGTGGTATCGCCTGGTGCAGTTGGTCATGCGCCGCCCGGTGGTGGCCGCGCTCTCGGTGATCGCCTTGTTGCTGGTGCTGGGTTCGCCGTTTCTGTCCATCCGGTTCGGCGCCGCCGACGACCGGGTCATCGCGGGGGCGTCCAGCCACGTGGTCGGCGACGCCTTGCGCACCGGTTTCCGGGAGAACGCCATGGCCGGTGTGGTCGTGGCCATGCCCGGGTACCGGGGCGGCGACGCCGACATCGCGGCCTACGCGGAGCGTTTGTCACGAGTGGAGCACGTGACGTCCGTGCTCTCCGCGGCCGGCGTCTACGCCGGCGGGCTGAAAGTGGCCTCCGCGCCGCCCGGGATGCGCGACGACGCGGGCACGTACCTGCGGGTGGGCACCCGGCTCGACCCGTACTCCCCTGCCGCGATCGACCAGCTCGACCAGGTGCGCGCGGTCCCCGCACCGGGCCGGGCGCTGCTCGGTGGCGCGGCGGCCGAAAGTGTCGACTCACTCGACGCGCTCGCGGCGAAAGTGCCGGTGGCCGTCTTCGTGATCGTGCTGTCGACACTGGTGGTGCTGTTCTTCTTCACCGGCAGCGTGCTGCTGCCGATCAAAGCGCTGCTGCTCAACACGCTTTCGCTGGCGGCGACCTTCGGCGCCATGGTCTGGATCTTCCAGGAAGGGCACCTTGCGGGCCCGCTCGGCTTCACCCCGACGGGCTACCTCGTGCCGACCATGCCGATCCTCATGTTCTGCATCGCCTTCGGCGTCTCGATGGACTACGAGGTGTTCCTGTTGTCCCGGATTCGCGAGGAGTGGCTGTCCTCCGGCGACAACACCCGCGCGGTGGCGACCGGCGTCGCGCGCACCGCGCGGATCTTCACGGCGGCCGCCTGCCTGATGGCGATCGCCTTCGCGGGCATGGTGACCTCACACGTGTCGTTCATCCAGCTGTTCGGCCTCGGCCTGACCCTGGCCGTGCTCAGCGACGCGACATTGATCCGCGGCGTGCTCGCGCCCGCCCTGATGCGCCTGCTCGGCGCGGCCAACTGGTGGGCCCCGCGTCGGCTCGCCCGGTGGCACGAACGTATCGAAATCACCGAGACCAGCGCAGCTCTCGAGCCAGTACCCAAGTAGTGCGATAGGAACAACATGGCGAAATTCCGCACAGGCGTGATGGATTCCGGCGTCTACACCCGGTTCGCGCCCGATCTGCAATTTCGCGGCAGCCGCTCGGTGGCGATGGCGGGCGGGGCGGACTCGCTCTGGGTGACCGACCATTTGCCCTCGATCCTGCCCGCCTCGATCTGGAAACCGCGGCACGTCGGCATCACCCGGCTCGCACCGCACGCCGACGGCATCTACGAACCGTGGACGGCGCTGGGCTATCTCGCCGCGCAGAACCGCTTCGCCCGCCTACGGCTCGGCGTCGGCGTCACCGACGCGGGCCGCCGCAATCCCGCCGTGACCGCGCAGGCCGCGGCCACGCTGCACCAATTGAGCCGGGGCCGAGCCATTCTCGGCATCGGCACCGGCATACGGGACAACAACGAGCCCTACGGCGTGGACTGGTCGGCTCCGGTCGGACGGTTCGAGGAGGCGCTGGCGACCATCCGGGCCCTGTGGGATTCCCACGGCAGCCTGGTCACCAGGGATTCCCCGTATTTCCCCTTGCGCGACGCGGTCTTCGACGTGCCGCCGTACCGGGGCACCCGTCCGGAGATCTGGGTCGCCGCCGGGGGCCCGCGCATGCTGCGGGCCGCCGGGCGCTACGCCGACGTGTGGTTCCCCGGCTTCGCGCAGCGCCCACACGAATACCGGCATCGCCTCGACCTGGTTCGCACCGCGGCCTCCGACGCGGGCCGCGACCCGTCGTCGGTCGCGCCGGCCGCCGTGTTCAGCGTGCTCACCGCCGCCCGTCCCGGGCAGGTGGACGCGCTCGTCGAGAGCGTGGGCGCGCGGGCGCTGACCCTGTGCGCCCCCGGGGAGATGTGGACCAGGCACGGCGCGATCCACCCGCTGGGCGAGGACTTCACCGGCCTGCAGGACTACCTGCCGCAGACGTTGGACGAGCGCACCGTCCTGGACTACATCGAGAAGGTCCCGGCCGCACTGGTACGGGAATTCTGTCTGGCCGGAACGCCGGACGAGATCGTCGAGCAACTCGCGCACTGGCGCGACCACGGTCTGCGCTATGCCGTGCTCATGAATCTCAGCGCAATTCATCCGAGCATCACACGAGGGATGTTTTCGAACGCGCCCCTGGTGGCGACGTTACGTAAATTGAAACGTCTGTAACACAAGACAATTGACGGCCGAGCCGCCCGAGCAATAGCATGCATTCGAGCGAAGGAGCTCGTCACAATATTTGTGCTGCTGCGGTCGGGGGGCTCAGCATGGTCCCGCATTCAAGGCCAGGAGAAATAATGGTCGACATTGCAATAGTGGGTATCGGCTGCCGGTTTCCAGGCGGTGTATTCGATGCGGAAAGCTACTGGAATTTTCTGTTGAACAAAGGCGACGGGATCGTCGATATCCCGCCGGACCGTTGGAGTATCGAAAAGTACTACGACCCGGATCCGGACGCGCCGGGTCGTATGTACACCCGGCGCGGCGGATTTCTCACCCAGCCGCTGTGGGATTTCGACGCCGACTTCTTCGGCATCGCCCAGAAGGAGGCCGCCATCCTCGACCCCCAGCAGCGGCTGCTGCTCGAGGTGACCTGGGAGGCGCTCGACGACGCGGGCATGGCCGGCCGGGTCTCCGGCCACCGGGTCGGCGTCTACGTCGGCGGCTTCATCCTCGACAACGTGCTCGGGCGCAGCGGTCCGCTGGTCCGCTCGGCGATCACCAGCCACACCGCGATGAGCGCCTCGCACACGTTGTTGTCCAACCGCATCTCCTATCTGCTCGACCTGCACGGCCCGAGCCTGACGGTCGACACCGCCTGCTCGTCCTCGCTGGTGGCCACGCATCTGGCGGTGCAGGCGATCGCCAACGGCGAGTGCGAGATCGCGCTGGTCGGCGGGGCGAACGCGATGCTGCAGCCGGAGACGTTCATCTCGATGTGCAAAGGCCGGTTCCTGGCGGTCGACGGTCGCTGCAAGACCTTCGACGCCGCCGCCGACGGTTACGGCCGGGCCGAGGGCGCGGGCGCGGTGCTGCTCAAGCCGCTGGACGTCGCACAGCGCGACAACGACCGCGTCTACGCCGTCATCCGCGCGACGGGGGTCAACCAGGACGGCCGCACCATGGCCATACCGGTGCCGAATCCCGTCGCGCAGGAACAACTCGCTCGCCAGGTGCGCGACGACGCGGGTGTCGCGGCGCACGAAGTGAGCTACCTCGAGGCGCACGGCACCGGCACCGCGGTCGGCGATCCGATCGAGCTGTCCGCGCTGGGCGCGGTGTACGGCGCGGTGGACGGCCGCGGCGAACCGGTGCCGGTCGGCTCGGTGAAGAACAATTTCGGGCACACCGAGGCCGCGGCCGGGGTCGCGAGCCTGATCAAGGCCGCGCTCACCCTGCACCACCGCACGGTCGCGCCCCAATTCGAGCTGATCACGCCGAATCCGGCGATCGAGTTCGACGAGCTACGACTACGGGTGCCGCTGAGCGCCGAACCGCTGTCCGCGGAGCCAGGGAAGGGTGTGGTCGCGGTCAACGGCTTCGGCTACGGCGGCACCAACGCCCACGCCGTACTCGTCGAAGCGCCGCAGGCGGCCGCACGAACCGAGGACGAGCGCCCGGTACCGCGGGTGCTGCCGATCTCCGGCCGCCACGACACCGCCGTGCGCACGCTCGCCGGTGAACTCGCCGACGCGCTCGACCGGCATCCCGCCGAGTCGGTGACCGCCGCCGCCTGGACCCGCCGCGCCCACCACCCGCTGCGGGTCGGCTTCGCCTACGACGACGCCGACGATCTGCGCACCCAGTTGCGCGCCTTCGCCGCCGGAGAGGGTCGCGCCCCGTCCCGGATCATCGGCGACGGAGAGGTC
This sequence comes from Nocardia sp. NPDC059691, assembly GCF_042733915.1. Taxonomy (NCBI): domain Bacteria; kingdom Bacillati; phylum Actinomycetota; class Actinomycetes; order Mycobacteriales; family Nocardiaceae; genus Nocardia; species Nocardia sp. NPDC059691. Next base: position 10,139 of record NZ_JBHWFB010000022.1, read on the forward strand.
GAACCCGTCTTCGTCTTCAGCGGAATGGGCCCCCAGTGGTGGGGCATGGGCCGCGAGCTGCTCACCAGCGACAGCACGTTCGCCAAGGTCGCCAGGGAGATCGACCGTGAGTTCGTCTCGATCGCGGGCTGGTCGATCCTGGACGAGATGCTCGCCGACGAGGACGGCTCGCGGATCATGCAGACCGCCTACGCCCAGCCCGCCAACTTCGTGCTGCAGGCCGCGCTGACCGCCGAACTGGCCGAGTACGGCGTGTATCCGGCGGTGGTCGTCGGGCACAGCGTCGGCGAGGTCACCGCCGCGTACGTGTCCGGCGCGCTCTCGCTTCGCGACGCGCTCACCGTCAGCTACCACCGCGCGCGACTGCAGGCGACCACCGCGGGCACCGGCGGCATGCTCGCCCTGGGCATGTCCGAGAGCGAAGCGCGCGAGTTGCTCGCCCGCACCGACAGCATCTCGATCGCCGCGGTGAACAGCCCCGGCGCGGTCACCCTCGCCGGCGACAGCCAGGACCTCGAACTGCTGCGCGACACGCTTTCTGCCACCGGCACATTCGCGCGCAGCCTGCGGGTCGAGGTGCCGTACCACAGCCATCTGATGGACCCGATCCTCGACGACCTGCGGGACGCGCTGGCCCAACTGGCGCCGCGAGACGCGAAACTCACCACGTACTCCACCGTGACCGCCGCCGAGATCGCGGGCACGGACTGGGACGCGGACTACTGGTGCCGCAACGTCCGCGAGCCGGTCCGGTTCGCCGACGCCATCGCAGCGCTGGTCGACGCGGGTCACCGGGTCTTCCTCGAGGTGGGCCCGCATCCGGTGCTCAGCGGCAACATCCGCGAGGTGCTGATCCATCGTGGCGTGATCGGCGCCGCGGTGACCACGCTCTCGCGCGATCTGCGCGATCGCAACAACGTGCTGCGCGCCGTCGCGGACCTGTATGTCGCGGGCTCGCTGGACGGTTCGGCCGTGCCGGGCCGTCCGGACTCGATCGTCGAGCACCTCGACCTGCCCGCCTACCCGTGGCAGCGCAAGCGGGTCTGGCACGACGAGGCGGTGACCCTGCTCGATCGCCTGGGCAGGCCGGACGGCTACGCGCTGCTGGGCGATCCCACGACGGCGGGGAGCCCGGAATGGGAGGTGCAGCTGTCGGTGTCGCGGCTGCCTTGGCTACGCGACCACGTCGTGGCGGGACATGTCGTGCTGCCCGGCGCGGCCTATCTCGATGCCGCGCTCAGCGCCGCCGTCGAGCGCACCGGACGCACGAGCCTCGGCCTCGAGTCGGTGGAATTCGTCGCGCCGCTGGTGATCGACGAGCACGACATCCCGGTACTGCGGGTGAGCGTCGAGGAGTCGACCAAACGCTTCCAGATCCGCTCACGCTCGGCCACCGCCGCCACCTGGACGCTCAACGCCCACGGCAGGCTCATCGAAGCCGATTTCACCGCCGCGGTCGTGGATGTCGACGCCCCCGAGCACGGCGTCGCGGTCGCGGGCCCGGATCTGTATCGCGGTCTGGCGGCGCGTGGGCTGGACTACGGTCCCGCCTTCCAGCGCATCGTGTCGGCCGTCGTCGGCGCGGACGCGGTGGTCGCCTCGCTCGCGCCGATCGAGGAGGAGACGCCGATCCGGCACCTGGCCCACCCGGCCCTCGTCGACGCCGCGTTGCAGTGCGTCGCCGCGCTGGCAGCGGACTCGGACACCGACGTGGCGATCGTGCCTGCCGCCATCGCCGGGGTGCGCAGGCTGGGCCCGCTGCCGGAGCGACCTCGTGTCGTGGTGACCCGGCGCGGAGTCGACCCGCTGCGCGCCGACATCGCGATCGTCGGCGAACAGGGCGAGGTGGCCATGCGGCTGCTCGGCGTCGAGTTCCGTCCGGTCAGCGCGGCGATCGATGTCACCCATCAGCTGGATCGCGTTTTCTACCAGCCGCTCTGGGAGATCGTCGAGACACCGTCCGGTGCGCGGCCCGCCGAGGAGGAGGCCGTGGTCGCCGTCTGCGTCGGCGCGGACGCCGCCGACCGCGCGGCGTCGCTGCTGGGCGAGCGGACCGCCGTCACCGTCGTGCTCGCCGACCCCGAGGCCGACGACAACGACGAGCGCCTGCGACTGTCGCTGCGCTCACCCGAGGGCGTACCGATCGCCGAACGGATCCGGGTGGTCAGCGTGTTCGGCGACGCGTTCGACGGGTCGCGCAACGTCTACTGGCTCGCGCGTGTGGCCAATGCGGTCGAGCATCTGCTCGCCGACGCGCCGCAGGTCCGTGTCCGCAGCGTCGTCGTCACCGAGGACGCGCTGTGCACGCCCGCCGACAGCGCCGCCAAGGTGGCGCACGGCGCACTGGTGGGCGCGCGGCGCGCGCTGCTCAACGAACAACCCGCGGCGGGCTGGCGGCTGGTCGACGCGTCCTCGCGCTCGGAAACGCCGCTGGCGGATCTCGTCTTCGCCGACGACCTGCTCGACGAGATCGGTGTGCGGGGAACCGACCACTGGGCGGTGCGGCTGGACCGGAATTTCGGCACGTATCTCGACGAGCGCAACCGGGCCACCCCGCTGTCGGATCCGGAAGCCTCGTTCGTGGTGGAGATTCCCAAGTCGCGGCTGATGTCGGATCTGGCGTTGCGCGAAACCGAGCGGGTCGCGCCGGGACCCGGCGAGATCGAGATCCGGATGGAAGCGGCCGGGCTGAATTACAAGGACGCGATGAAGGTCATCGGCGTGCTCACCGAAAAGGAGCTCGCGGGCACGTATTTCGGCACGACGGTCGGTATGGAGGGCTCCGGTGTGGTCGAGCGTGTCGGCCCCGGCGTCACCGATGTCGCGATCGGCGACCGGATGATGGTGTGTGCCCGCGACATCCTCCGCAAGTACGTCACCATGCCCGCCGACGCGGGCGCGACCATGCCGCACCGGCTGCTACCCGGCGAGGACTACGATCCGTTGACCTGCGGATCCGGGTTGCCTTATCTCACCGCCGAATTCGGATTGCGGACGCTGGCGCGCCTGCGGCCGGAGGAGACCGTGCTCGTGCACGGCGCGGCGGGCGGCATGGGCATGGCCGCGGTGCAGGTCGCGCTGGACATCGGCGCCACCGTGATCGCGACGGCGGGCACGCCCGAGCGGCGCGCGCAGGTGCGCGCGCTCGGCGCGCACCACGTGTTCGAGTCGCGGTCGGCCGACTTCGTCGACCAGATCGCCGATCTCACCGGCGGCCGCGGCGTCGATGTGGTCTACAGTTCGGCGCCCGGCGAGATCCTGCGCCAGAACTTCCGGGTGGCCGCGGAATTCGGCCGCGTCGTCGACATCGGCAAGGCCGACATCTACACCGGCGGCGTCATCGATCTGGGGCCGTTCGACCGCAACCTCACGTTCTTCTCCGTCGACATGGACCGCGCGCTGGCCCACGATCCCGAACTGCTGCGCACGCCGATGCGTGCCAGCCACGCGGCATTGCGCGCGGGCGCCTACCGATACCTGCCGCACACGGCCTATCCGGTGTCGGAGCTGGCCGCGGCGTTCGAGTCCGTCGCACGATCCGATCAGGTCGGCCGGGTTGTGCTGGACCTGCGCGAGGAACAGCCGATGGTGCGCCCGAGACTCGCCCACCCCCGGATCGACCCGGACGGCTGCTATCTGGTGACCGGCGGCTTCGGCGGCTTCGGCCTGGCCACCGCCCGGTGGCTGGTCGCCGAGGGCGCACGTAGGCTGGTGCTGGTCGGCCGCAGCGGCGCGTCCACCCCGCAGGCCCGGCAACAGGTCGCGGCGTTCACCGCGGCGGGCGTGACGGTGCTCGAGGAGCGGGTGGACGTCGCCGACTACGCCGCGACGGCCGCGTTGGTGGATCGCATCCGGTCGGTCGCGCCGCTGCGCGGGATCTTCCACGCGGCGGGAGTGGTGAACAACCTGCCGATCCCGCAGATCACCCGGGAATCGCTCGACGAGCTGTTCGCCAAGGTGCGCGGAGCGCAGCATCTGGACCGGGCGGTCGAGGAGGCGGGCATCGAGCTGGACATGTTCGTGCTGTACTCCTCGATCAGCGCGCTGGGCTGCATCACCCCGCAGATCGGCTACGCCGCCGCCAACGCCGCCCTGGACGCACTCGCCGCCGACCGCCGTGCCCGTGGCGCCGCGGCACTGGCGGTGAACTGGGGCTTCATGAGCGGCGGCGGCATGGCCGACAAGACCGAGGCGCTGGTGGACTACGTGAAGTCGATCGGTTTCCTGCCCATCGACATGGACCGGGCGACCGCTCTGCTGCGCGAATGCCTGGCGCTGGACACCACCCAGGTCGCGGTGGCGGACATCGACTGGACGGTGTGGTCGCGGGTGGCCCGGCCGTCCACCGACACCCGTCGCTTCCGGCAGCTGCTCGCCGACATCGGCGTCGGCGGCGAGGCCGGCGGCGCGCTGCGTACCGAAATCCTCACGCTGCCCGCCGAGCAGCGCGCCGACTTCGTCGCCCAGCGCCTCGCCGATCAGCTCGCGGTGGTGCTCGGCGTGAACACCGACGCCATCAACATCGACGAGCCGGTCACCGACCTCGGCATGGACTCGCTCATGGCGATGGAATTCGGGGCCCGCACCGAGAAGGAACTCGACGTCAAGATCTCCGCGCTCGAACTCAGCCGGGGCCTGTCGCTGCGCGGCATCGGCGCCAAGGTGGTCAGCCAGTTCGCCGAGCCCGCCCAGGCGCAGGCCGCGGCATGAAAGGCACCGACATGTCCACCGAACTCATCGCTTACGCCGATATCGACACCGTGCTGGGGCACCGCGACGGACGCTTCTTCGGCGAGGGCTACAAGCGGATCGCCCACCGCATCTTCGACATCACCCTCGACCGCGACGCGCACGACCGTCCCCGGCTGACGGCGACCGCGGGGGTGCACTATCCGCTGGACTGGTCGCGCAAGAGCACCCGCGTGCTGGTCCCGCACGTGAGCAGCATCGATTGCTCGATCTTCGGCTACCGGCTGCTCGAGGTGATCCTGCGCGAGTGCTACGGGCTCACCGACAGCGAGATCCGTTCGTGCTGGGTTCCTTTCGTCCAGTTCAGCAGTGGGACCATCGCGACGGAGTCGCTGGAGGAGTTCCCGATCAGCGCGACGGTGGTCGCGGTGGAGGGCGACACGATCAGCATCACCGGGGCGCTGGGCGGCGGTATGAGCCTGGAGGCCACCGTGGCGTTGCCCGCGCCACCGCGTCCGGCCCAGGCCGCAGGGCACACCGTGCACGAGACGGGCCGGGGGTACTTCCACGGCGGGGTGTACGCCCGCGGACAGTACCTGCGCAATGTCGTCGTCTCCGACGGCGGCAGCCGGGCGCAGGCCGATTTCGCGCTCGCGGAACCGGATCCGGCCGGGCCGTGGCACGGTGTGGCCGACGCCTACCAGCCCTCGGTCACGCTGGTCGACGCGACGGTGATCCTGGCGCAGCTGTCCCAGGTCGTGCTCTACGAACTGGACAACATCGCGCGCAAGGACAGCGAGACGTTGTGGATGCGCCGGATGACCGCCCGCGCGTCCGCTCCCCCGGCACCGTTCACCTCGGGCACCGCGACCACGCACATGGCGCGATCGATGGTCCTCGCCTTCGGCGGCGGCGACTGGCGCATCTCCAGCTGGGCGTCGGACTTCGCCGGGTGCGAGATCCGATACGACCTCGCGCACCGACTGCCCGCCTAACCCGCGCAATTCCGAACGTTCAGAAAGGCACCCCCATGTCGGGAAACAATTATCGACGCATCGTGATATCCGGGACCTACTCGACCGGAAAGACCACGACCTCCACGGCGCTGTCCCTGCTGACCGGGATTCCCCGGGTGGACGCCTCGTCCGCGCGCGAAGTGGTCACCGAGCTCTATCCGGGCATGCGGTTCCAGGACCTGAGCACCACCGAACTGATGGCGCTCGGCTTCCGCAGGCTGGAGTTGCGCATCCAGGCCGAGGCGATCCTCGATGCCCAGGGCGGATTCATCGCCGACGGTTCGGTGCTCAACGAGTGGGTCTACGGCACCACGCGGCTGATCACCGGCCCGAACCCCGGGTCGACCCGGTGGCACAAGGCCGTCAAGAACACCCTCACCTTGCCCGGCCGGCCGTTCTACCGCCGCTATCTCAACGCCTACGGCGATATGGCCCGGCAGCGGGCCCGGCAGAACTACGACATCTTCTTCCACCTTCCGGTGGAGGTGCCGATGGATCCCGACGGCCACCGGCCGGTCGACGAGCGCTACCGCGCCATCTCCGATCGGCAACTGCTGCACGCGATCAGCGAGCTCGGGCAGCCGGTGGTGACGGTGCGCGGCACCCCCGAACAGCGCCTGGAATCCATCGTCTCGATGCTCGACATCCCCACCGTGATGGACATCGACGTCGCGGTGAAGGAGGCGATGGAGATCGTGCGCAGCAGCCGCGAGCGGGTTCAGGAAACGATCATCTCCCAGGCACAACCGAACACTCTCGGCCGCAAGATCAAGTTCGCCACCCGCGTTTAGGAGCACGCCATGACCGTCCTGCTGGACAAGACCAAACGCTACAACCCGATCGACTCGTGGTTCTACGACAACTTCATCTCCGATGCCGTACGGGAGATGACCCCGACCCTGTTCGACGACATCGTCGCCCAGCTCGACGACGGCGCCCAGGTGCTCGACGTCGGTTGCGGCGGTGGGCAACTCGCGGTCGGGCTGGCCACCGCCGGGACCACGTTGCGGCTGACCGGCATCGATCTGTCCCCGCAGCAGGTGCGCAGGGCACGCAAGCGCGGCGCGGCGCTGGGCAGCCGGATCCAGTTCCGGGAAGGCTCGGCGATGGATCTGCCGTTCCCCGACGCCGCCTACGACGCGGTGATCAGCTCCGGCTCGATCAAGCACTGGCCGAATCAGCGCAAGGGTCTCGCGGAGATGATCCGGGTGCTGCGGCCGGGCGGTCTGCTGCTGGTGATCGAGGCGGATCGGGGCTGCACCTTCGAGGACGCGCGGTCGTTCGTCGACCGCTGGAAGCTGCCGCAGCCGATGGCGCGCGCCTGCCTGCCGTTCTTCCGCACCTACATCGCCGGCTACGGCATCGACCTGGAGGACGGCCGCGAGCTGGTGGCCGATCTCCCGGTCACCGAGGCGACGGTGCGGCGCATCTCGGGCGAGCCCGGTATTCAGATCACCGCGCGCAAACTGGACGAGTGAACACGGCTCCCGTCGGCGAATCCTGCCCGTGATCGAGCCGGGCGGCGGCACGGCCGAGACGCCGCCCGGCTCGACCCGGTGTTCTCACGAGCGCCGGCCGCGCTGGGGCTTGCGTGCGGCTTCGTCGGCTACCTGAGCCTGCCGTTCGGCGGGCACCAAGGCGCGGATGTCCTCTCGGGAGCCGATCATCAGTTTCGCCAGGATCGAGCTCATCTGGGCGTCGACGGTCTTGAACGAGCTGCCGCGCCGGGCGGCGATGGCGGTGTTCGTCCAACCGGCCGCCGCCAGCACGGCCACTTCCTGTTCGGCCGCCGACAATTCCTCCCAGTGCGAGGGACGGCGCTGCCGGACCGGATGTTCGACAGGTAGCCGGTCCAGCGACAGCTTCCCCAAAGCCAGCTGCACCACCTCGCCCAGCTCCGGACGCAGCAGCGCACCCTCGCGCTCGGCCTCCGCGAAGGCGGACTCGCCCAGGACCGCCCGGGCGGTGCCTGCGGCGATCTCGGTCTCGATGGCGAACGGGCCGAGATTGGACATGTTCACGCCGATTCTGTCGCGCAACGTTGCGCCGCCACCGACCAGGCGCGCGATATCGCGCGCCCGCGCGGTCACCGTGCCGGAGCCGCCGCCGGTGTCGGTGTCGCGGATCGAGCGCGCCAGTGCCCAGGCGGTGATGTGGACGGCCCACACCACGCCCCACTGATCGCGCATCGCCAGCTGAGTGGTCAGCGCGGTCCGTATCACGGTGAGCGCTTGTTCCGTGTCGCCGTGTCCGGTCAGCGCGATCCCCCGCGCCAAACCGGCCCACGACGCGGCCCATCGCGCGCCGGAGCGCTCGGCGTGGTCCAGGTGCCGCCGGGAGGTCTCCAAAGCCTGCGCCGGTGTGCCGAGCAACGCCGCGGCCAGCGCTTCGAACAGTTCGCTCATCGCGGCCCCGCCGCGGTCGCCGTCGGCCAGGAACCGGTTCCGAGCGCGGGCCAGCACGGCGATCGCGCGCACATCCCGGCGCACCAGCATCAGCTCGGCGCCTCTGGCGAATTCCACCGGGGCGGGCAGCTCGATGTCGTCGAGCCGCTCGCGCCACCCCGCACGAGCCGCTGGGTCGGGCAGGCAGAGTGCGACGCATTCGTCCAGCATCCGATCGGCGTCGTGGTGCATGCCCTGGCACAGGCTGATCCACGTGATCAGCGACATCGCCGTCACCTGCAACGGCACCGGCTGCGGGTCCAGCGTCCGGCTGGCGGCCAGCGTGCGCTCGGCCCAGCGGCGCGGTTCGCGCAGCGAACCGCTGAGGAACGGGATGCGCAGCGCGATCAGCCCGGCGGCGATCTCCAGCCCCACCACGGCCTCCTCCGGCACCGCGAGGCTGCCCGCTATGGCGCACAGCAGGTTGTCCCAGGCCGCGCGCGCCCAATCCAGCAGATCCTGCTCGTCCGGCCCGAACCATCCCGCTCCGGCCGCAACGACCTTGTCGCGGTAGTAGCGGCGGTGCCTGCCTGCCAGCCGGGCCGGTTCGCCGTCGCGTTCGGCCAGTCGCTGCTGGGCGAACAAGCGGACGCTCTCCAACAGCGAGTACCGCACCGTTGTCGCGGTCAAATGCACCGTGACCAGTGATTGGTCCGCGAGCCGTTCGAGCAGGCCGTCGATCTCCGCGCGAGCCAACCCGCCCGGCTCGTCGTCGGCACAGACCGCCTCGATCGCCTCCAGCTCCGCGCCGACGTCCGACTCCGCCGGGTCCGCGTTCTCCGGGTCGACGTCGTACCCGGCCGCGAACACCGACATCCGGTCGAACAGCAGCCGCTCTTTGTCCCGGCACAGGTCGTACGACCAGGCGATGACGTCGCGGATACCTTGATGCCGTGCCTCCGCGCCGATCCGGGGACCGTGCGACCAGCGCAGCCGCCGGTCGCTCGCCTCGCCGGTGAGGTCACGCAGGATCATCCGCAGCGGCTGCCGCAACAGCCGTGCGGCGGCCAGACGGATGTAGAGCGGATGGTTGTGCACATGGCGGCAGATCTCCACCGCCAGGTCGGTCTCCTCCTCGGCGACGGTGTGCCCGGTCAGACCGGCGCGCGCACGGAACAGGGTGAGCGCCTGTTCCCGCGACAGGGCGGGCACCGGCACCAACTGCTCGTCGACCCAGCCGATCGCCTCGCGGCTGGTGGCCAGCACGGTCAGCCCCGGCGCCGCCTCCAGCAGGTCGGCGATCACCCGCCCCGCGCCGTCCAGCACGTGTTCGCAGTTGTCCATCACCAGGATCGTCTGCAGGGTGCGCCCGACCGCGTCGCGGCGGCGCAGCGTGTCCAGCACCGCCTCCCACGCCGACCGCCCGGAGAAGTCGGCGTCGATGAGCGAGCGGGCGAGGAGTTCCTCGACCGCCGCAGCGCCGGAGTCCCGGGACAGCAGCGCCAGGCGCACCCAGTGCACCGGCACGCGTCGCGCCTTGTGGAACCGCTGCGCCGCCTCGGTCGCCAGCCTGGTCTTGCCGATGCCACCCGCGCCGATCAGCGTGACCAGGCGGGTTCCGCCCAGCAGCGCCATGCCGATCTTCTCCAATTCGCGCTCACGCCCGACGAAGTCACTGGTGGCCGCGGGTGCAGACCCCAGACCCGGCGTACGTCCTTCCGACACAACAGGGCAGCGTAGTCGGGTCGCGGCGGCGGATACGCGGGTCTCTACCGATGCGCGGTGTCCACCTATACGCGGACGATTGCGCTGTCACGGCAGTCGATCGCACGACCGGAAGGACACGATGGTGGGACGGATACTGGTACTCGGGGCGGGCGAATGCGGGTTACCCCTCGCCCACCGTCTGCTGCGCGGCGGCCGGACGGTGACGCTGGTGACCGATCGGGACGCCGACGCGGTCCTCGCGGGCACCGTGACCAGCACCCAGGTCAAGTTCCCGCCCACCCTGGACCTCGAATCGGATATCGGCCTGGGCTTCTGGCGCTCGACCGCGCCGAATATCGAGGGCATCCGGTTCACCATGGCCATCGATCGCGCGGCGGTGGTCGGCTGGACCGGACGATTCACCCGCCCGGCCCAGAGCGTTGATCAGCGGACGGTGTTCGCCCGCTGGCTCGGCGAGTTCCTGGCCGAGGGCGGCGACTTGCGCATCGCCGAGCCCTCGGTACCGGAACTCGACCAGCACGCCGCCGACCACGACCTGACCGTGGTGACCCGTGCGGGTCGTGAGCTGGCCGGCTGCTTCGAAGCCGATGCGGCGTGGCCGGTAGCCGCCGCACCGATGCGGCGACTGGCGGTGCTCTATCTCGACGGCGTCCAGCCGGACCCGGAGAACCTCGGCTACTACACCACGCTGCCCGAGCACGGTGAGGTGATCTCCTATCCCGGGCTGACCGGACGACCGGGGCAGGAACGCCGCTGCGAAATCCTGCTTTTCGAGGCCCGGCCGGGCGGCGTGCTGGACGTTTTCGACCAGCACGCCACGCCCACGCAACGCTGGGCGCAAACCCGGGAACTGCTGGACGCGCACCTGCCCGCCGAACTCGCCGAGCGCTACCGGCACGCTCAGCCGACCGATGCCGGAGCGACGCTGGTGGGCGCGGTGACTCCGGTCATGCGTCGTCCGGTGGGCACCCTGCCGTCGGGCAGGCCGGTGCTGGGCGGAGGCGACGTCGTCTGCCGGATGGACCCTGGCGGCGCACAGGGCGCCAACAACGCCGTGCACTGCGCGGTCCGCTACGGTGAGGCGATCCTGCACGATCCCGACGGCCCCTACGACCGCGCGTGGATGGAGTGGGCGGCCGCGCCGTGGCTGACGGCCGTCGCGCACCCCGCCGCGCGGTGGACGGCCACGGTGCTCGATCCGCCACCCGCCCTGCGCGAGATGATGCTGGCCGCCCAGCACGACACGACGCTGGCGGACGCCTTCGCCGACACCTTCGCCCGGCCGGCGAACCTCACCCGGCTCGCGGCGACAGCGCCGTCCTGACCGACTGCCGGATTCAGGATTGCCAGGGCGGCGTTTCGGGAAAGACGACCGGCAGCGCGGTCAGAGCGCGGTGAAAAGGCCCCGGCCGCCAGGTCAATTTGTGCACCGGCACGGCGGGCCGCAGTTCCGGCAGCGCGTCCAGCAACTGGTCCACCGCGTCCTGGCCGATCAGGTAGGCCGCGCTGCGGGCCGGACAGGCGTGTGGCCCGGCGCCCCAGGCCAGATGTGATCGGTTGCCGCTGTGGTCGTGCCCGCTGATCGCCGGATCGTTGTTGCAGGCGGCGAAGCTGATGACGACCGGCTGATGCGCGGGCAGCCAGACGTCGTCGATCAGGATCGGCTGGCGCGGATAGGTGACCGAGAAATTCGCCATCGGCGGGTCGGTGAACAACACCTCGTCGAGGGCGTCTCGGGTGGACAGGCTCCCGCCGAGGACGTCGCCGCCGAACCGGTCGTCGGTGAGGATCAGCACCAGGGTGTTGATGATCAGGTTCTGCAGCGGTTCGATGCCCGCCCCGTAGAGCACGACGAGCTGGTGGATCACCTCCGCGTCGTCCAAACCGGCCGGATGCCGCAGCAGCCGCGTCGTGATGTCCTGGCCGGGCTCGGCGCGCTTGAGTTCGAGCAGCCGCAGCAGCGCGGTGACGAGCAGGCGATTGCCCTCCTCGGCGTCCACCCCGTCGAACACGGCGCGGGTCGCGGCGGCGACTTCCTGCCCGATCTCCGGCGGGCAGCCCAGCATGGCGTTGATCGCCTCGAAGGCGAGCGGAAAAGCGTACTGCGACACCAGATCGGCGCTGCCCGCCGCGCAGAAGGCGTTGATCAGCGGGACCGCGATCCGCTCCACCGTCTCGTGTAAGGCGTGCAGATCGACGGCATCGATGCTCGCGGTGTTCGCCTGGCGGTAGCGCGCGTGCTCCTCGCCCGTGCTGCGCATGGCGTTGGGGCGCCACTCCAGCACCGGCAGCACCGGGCAGTCGGTGGGGACGTTCGCCTGCCAGGCGCGCGGGTCGGCGGGAAAGTGCGCCGGATCGTGCATGATTCGCACCGCCGTGTGATAGCTCAGTACCAAGGTCGCCGACACGCCCGGCGCGAGCTCGACCGGCGCCATCGAACCGTAACGGGCGCGCATGTCGCGGTAGGCGGCATGCGGATCGGACGCGAACTCCGGGGAATACAGCGATACGCGCTCGATGTCGTGGTCGATCGGCGAACCATGGTGTACGCCGGAGTTATTCGCGGTGCGATCGAGGTCTCGGGACGTGGTCAACGCGTCACTCCCACGGTAGAAGCGTGCACGGCGAGCGCGGGCGCACTCGGCGCGGATCGTCGCGGCGTCGTCCGGTCCATACGGCGCACCACTGCGACGCATCGTCCCGACCGCGCAGCGGATCGACACACAGGATGGTCGCGTAGGTAGAACGCGGGCATCGGTAGCCGCGCATGAGCTGCGATGATGCTACTGTTCCGCTGCACCGCAACCTGATTCGAGACGGCTCGACGCACGGTCGTCCTCCCCTGGCCGACATGGTCACCGACGGACGTTCACCGGCGGCGCCGCGCGGGCACGCGAATCCCTCTAGGACGCTGGGTATTCGCTACAGAACGCAGGACCGACGGACGCGTCCGCTCCGAAACGGCGGCCCGGCCGCGCGCCCGCATCCCCGGGAGCACAAGCACTTCGACGTGCAAGTGGCTGGTGTATAACTTCCATCGGCCCGGTCGACTCCACCGACAAGCGATAGCGAGAAACGATGCACGGTTACCTGAACCAGGTGTCCCAGAGCACGACCCCCTCCGGCTATCCCACGCGCGAGCCCGAGACCCGTGCCGTCACGCCGCCGCGCACCGCGGATCTCGTAGTCAGCGCGCTGTTGTGGTTCCTGCCCGCGACGCTGGCGGCGATGTCGACGATCCTCGCGCCGTGGTTCCTGATGGCGGGCGGCATCTGCGAGTCCAAGCCGGAGTGCCGGGTCGACACCAGCGCGGGCGTCTGGATCATGGTCGGCGGCGGAATCGTGGGCTTCGCCCTGGGCGCGTTGCTGTCGGTGCTGGCCGCCCGGCAGGGACGGGCGATGTTCCCTGGCGCGTTGGTCGGTGCGGTGCTGGTCCTGCTCGCGTGGTTCGCCGCCTCGTTCCTCATGGGCTGAACCGCGCGACGGCCGCCGCGACGGACCCGTGACCGCGCGGCGCTCGGGGAGGTCAGTGCGCGTCGTAGATGCCACGACAAGGGGCCGGCGCCGTGGTGCGCGCCCGCTCGTCGGTCCAGTGCGCGAAGCGCTCCGGGGCCATGGGAACTCGCCACTGCGCCACGGACCTCGGGCCGCTCTGTTCTCGTTCCCAACTCACGAAACTGGCGCGGGTGTACTATTCGCCGGAATCACCCCACCGCGGGAGCTCGGGCACGGCCGGGCTGAGAGGGCGGACCGCGCGCGTCGCCGACCGCATGAACCTGTCCGGGTAATGCCGGCGTAGGGAGAGCGTTTCCGTCATGTCGTCGACCCGCGCGAGCGCGGCGCAAGAAGCCCCGCTCACCCTCGACCAGCCCGCGCCGAAAGTGCTCTCGTTCTGGGACCAGAGCGCGTTCTGGGCCAATCTCGGCGTCAGCCTCATCGCGTTCTCCGGCGCGTACACGGTGCTCGCGCCGAACGCCGACGGCGCCGCGCAGATCTCGATCGCGGCGGGCATCCTGGCGACCGTCCTCGGCACCCTGGTGGGCGGACTGATGCTCGGCGCCGCCGCGCTGACCGGCGCGCGTACCGGACAGCCCGCGATGGTGCTGCTGCGTGGGCTGTTCGGCGCGAAACTCAGTTATCTGCCGACCATCCTCAATATCGCGCAATTGATCGGTTGGGGCACGTTCGAGCTGATCGTCATCGGCGACGCGGCCGGGGAGTTGTTCGGCGGCGGCCCGCACTGGCTCTACGTGGTGGTCGCTGGCCTGCTCACGACCGTCCTCACGATATGGCCGCTGGGCTCGGTCCGTCTGCTGCGCAGGTTCGTGACCGCCGGTGTCGTGATCGCCCTGATCTGGTTCTACGCGCAGTTCTTCCGCGCCGGTCTGCCCGATCTGCGGGCGAACCCTGGGCCGAGCGGGAGCGGGCCGTTCGGCGTCGACTGGAACCTCTTCTGGGTCGCCACCGATGCCGCCTTGGCCGTCTCGATCTCGTGGGTTCCGGTCGCCGCCGACTACACCCGGCACTCCCGCACCGGCCGCTCGGCGTTCGGCGCGGCCAGCGGCGCGTACGCGCTCACCCAGATCATCGCCTACGTCCTCGGCCTTTTCGCGCTGGCGCTGGCAACCGGCGCAGGCGGGCCGTACGCACCGTTCCTGCAGGTGAGCCTCGGTGCGCTGTTCTTCTTCGTCTTCGTGCTGCGGGAGGCGGACCAATCGTTCGCCAATGTGTACTCCACCGCCGTGTCGATCCAGAACCTCGCGCCGCGCGTCGACCGCAGGGTGCTCTCGATCGGCCTCGGCGCCCTGATCACGGTGCTGGCCCTGCGGTTGGACATGAGCAACTATTTCGGCTTCCTCGGACTCATCGGTTCGGTGTTCGTACCGCTGCTCGGCGTGCTGGTCGCCGACTTCTTCCTGCGGGCCCACCGCGAGTGGAACACCGCTCCCGACGCGCCGGCGCGGTGGGGCATGGTGGTCGCGTGGCTGGCTGGCTTCGCGGTGTATCAACTGATCAACCCGGGTGACGCCGGCGTGTGGACCGAGTTCTGGGATCGGGTTCGGCAGGCTTTGCACTTCACCGCGCAGGCGTGGATGAGCGCATCGCTGCTGTCGTTCCTGGCGGCGCTGGCGGCGGCCTGGCTGGTCGGCAAGGTGGCGGCGAGGACCGCATCGGCGTAGCGAATGCGCCACCATGGAGACATGGGCCAGATCAGGATCGGCACGTCGGGCTGGGTCTACCCGCCCTGGCGCGGGACGTTCTACCCGCAGGGCCTGGCGCACAAGCGCGAGTTGGCCTATCTCTCGGAGCAGCTCGACAGCGTGGAGATCAACGGCTCGTTCTACGCACTGCAACGCCCGTCCAGCTACCAGAAGTGGGCGGAGCAGACTCCGGACGATTTCCTCTTCGCGGTGAAGGGCAGCCGGTTCATTACACACATGAAGCGGCTGCGCGACGGAGACGAACTGCTGGCCAACTTCCTGGCCTCCGGCCCGCTGGCGCTCGGGCCCAAGTTGGGGCCGATTCTGTGGCAGCTGCCGCCGACCTTCCGCTTCGACGCCGATGTGCTGGACGCCTTCTTGTCCGGGCTGCCGCGCAGCACCGAGCAGGCCGCCGAGATCGCACGCCGGCACGATCACCGCGTCGATCCCGCGCATACGAGCACCGACGCCGACCGGCCGTTGCGGCACGCCCTGGAGGTCCGGCACGACAGCTTCGTGACCCCGGCCTGCACCGATCTGCTCGGCCGCCACCAGGTCGCCCTCGTGGTCGCCGACGCGGCGGGCAAGTATCCGCTGCTGGAAGAAGTCACCGCCGACTTCGTCTACATCCGGTTGCACGGGCACGACGAGCTCTACGTCAGCGGATACACCGACGAGGGTTTGGACATGTGGGCGGAGAAGATCCGCTCGTGGGCCGGATCGCTGGACGTCTACACCTATTTCGACAACGACGCGAAAGTGCGGGCACCGCGCGACGCGATGGCGTTGCGGGAGCGCCTGGCGTCGCTCGTGTCGCCATGGCCTGCGGGATGACGAAGGTGACGCGGCAGGTCGCGGTGTGCGGACCCAGGGAGTGCACGCGGCAGGAAGCGGAGTGGGCGCGTGCGGTCGGCGAACTCTTGGCGCGGGCCGGGATCACCGTCTTGTGTGGCGGCGGGTCCGGGGTGATGGCCGCGGTCGCCACCGGTGCCGCCGGAGTCGGTGGACTGGTGATCGGCGTGCGTCCGGACACCGACCGCGACGCGGTGTGTCCCGGGCTGTCGGCGGTGCTGTTCACGAACATGGGTGAGGCGCGCAACGCGATCCTCGTCGAGTCGGCGGACGCGGTGATCGTCATCGGCGGTTCGTGGGGCACGCTGTCGGAGGTCGCGCTGGCCCGCAGGCGTGGTGGCATTCCGGTTGTCTCCCTGGGCGGTTGGCAGATTCGCGACGCGAATGGACGTCCGGTGGCGGCCACGGTGGGCGCGGCCGATCCGGCCGACGCGGTGCGCCGGGCGCTGGACGGGATCGATTCCGCACCGGCCGAGCCGACCTGAGGCCGATCGATCCGGGGCGGACGGCGCGGTGCACAAGGCGTCGGGAGCCGACCATGCCTCGCGCCGCATGCACCGCGGACGGTCGTTGCGCCAGGCGTGAATTCGGCTCAACCGCGCTGCGCCGAAAATCGGCGCTGCGATTGCCCTCTGTGGCCGGCGCGACACTGCCACTAGTTTTCCGGATCGCCGAATCGCCTGATGGGTGCGGTCGGACGTAGTCCGTCCTCAGCCCGCGCATGGCCGAGGCGAAGGGGAAGGTACGCCTGATCTGCGCTCTCCCAGATCTTTCCGATCACGCAATCTTGCGCATCACGCAAGTTTCGCTACCGTGGAGCCGTGGCATTTGTACTCGGCTTGCGCGAACGCAAGAAACTCGCCACCCGCGAGGCGCTCGGTTTCGCGGCGCTGCGACTGGCCGTGGAGCGGGGGCTGGACAACGTTCTCGTCGAGGACATCGCCGCGGCGGCCGGGGTGTCGCCGCGGACGTTCAACAACTACTTCGCGAGCAAGTACGAGGCCGTCTGCTCGGTGGCGGTGGACCGGGCCCGCCGGATCGCGGACGACCTGCGCGCCCGCCCGGTCGCCGAGCCGCTGTGGCCCGCGGTGATCCACGCCGTGCTGGCGGAATTCCGCGACGCCGAGCCACCCGATCCCGCCTGGACCGCGGGGGTTCGCCTGATCACCCGAGCGCCGCTGCTGCAAGGTGAGTACCGCAGATCCCAGGCGGTGATCGAGGACGCGCTGGCCGAAGCCATCGCCGAGCGCACCGGCCGCCCGATCGACGCCGATATGTTCCCGCGGATCATGGCCGGCGCTCTCGCGGCAGCGCTGTGCGTGGCCGTCGACCGATGGGTCGATGCCGATCCACCCGTTCCCGCGCTACCGATCATCCGGGAGGCGTTGCGGCAGTTGTCCCTTCTCCCAGGAGCGTTTCCGATGGATGTCCCCACCCAGCACACTCTCGCCGTCCCCGGCGCGACCCTCTACTACGAGATCCGCGGCACCGGACCGCTGTTGCTGCTGATTCCCGGCGGCAACGGTGACGCCGCATCCTTCGACGCCGTCGCCGAGCGGCTCGCCGACCGCTACACCGTGGTCGCCTACGACCGGCGCGGCTTCACTCGCAGCCCCCTCGACGGACCGCCGCACGATCGCGTGATCACCGACGGCGCGGACGCCGCCGCGCTGCTCGCGCACCTCACCGACCAGCCCGCCCACGTCCTCGGTAGCAGTTCCGGGGCGATCGTGGCGCTCGAATTGCTGCGCGCCCGGCCGGAACTGGTGCGCACGCTCGTGGCGCACGAACCACCGCTGGCCACGCTGCTGCCCGACGGCGAGAAGTGGCTGGCCTTCCTGGACAGCATCCACGAGCAGAGCAAGACCGAAGGCACCTCCGCCGCCATGGCCGCGTTCTCGGCGGGCATCGGCATGCGGCCCACGCCGCCTCCCCCGCTCGAACAGCTGCCGCCGGAAGCCGTCGCGACAGTCACCAGGATCCAGCAGAACTTGGTCTTCTGGATGGAACACGAGCTGAGACAGTATCCCCGGTACGCCCCGGATCTCGCGGCGTTGCGCGCGTCGTCGGACCGGCTGGTACTCGGCGTCGGACGCGAATCGAGAGACACCTTTCCCGGACTTCCGAACGCCGTACTCGCGAAGGAACTCGGCCTGGACCTCGTCGAGTTCGCGGGCGACCACGTCGGCTATCGCATCGCCGCCGACGAGTTCGCCGCGCAACTCGATCGCGTCCTGACCCGCGACACACCAGCCGCCGCGGACTAAGCCGACTGGCGCAGGGGATGCAGGGCGGCCAGCGCCCGCAGGGCGTCGGCGCGTGAGATGGGCTGGTCGTTCTCCAGGGCGGCCAGTTCCAGTTCGATCCAGTCGCGGATGAGCGCGGACATGGTCACGTCGCGCTGCTCGGCGGCCTTTTTGACCCGCTGGTGCAATTCCAGTGGGATGCGCAGCGACGTGGTGACGGTGACCGTGTCCTCGGCGCGCAACGGCGGGGGCAACTCGGCCGCGTCGACCGGCGCGTCACTGTATTCCAGACCGGAGAGGAAGTCCCGGAGGGCCTCCGGGTTCGTCGGATAGTCAGTCATCGGTGTGCTCCCAACGCTCGAGTTCGGCCACCTGGGCCTCGGTCATCTCGACCGCGCCCAGGATGTCCCACTGCCAGCCTTCGGTGCGGCGGACAGCGACGATGAGCGGCCGGCCCGCCTCGGTCCGGCCCCACACCGTCAGGACCGCGAGCTCGTTCCGGCCGTGCGCCTGCCGAGGCCATCGGCGGGCGCCCATGAGCACCTGCAGCACTTCACGCGGGTCGATTCCCACCAGCGACAACAGTGCCCACTCAGGCCAGTTATAACCCACGATCAGCGATAATACAAGTGTATTACAAGGAAGCTCACCGCGCTCTCGCTCGGGACAGATTCCAGCTCTGCCAGCTGTCCTCGCCCAGGTCGGAGCGCAACCTGGCACGTACGTCCGCACGCAGCGGCTCGGGCAGCCGTTCGGTCGCGGGCATGATGTCCGGCGACAGCGTCACGAGGTATTCGGTGTCCAGCGCTTTGCCCCGCTGCCAGCGATCGATGTTCTCCTCGGCGATCAGTCGCTCCGGGTCCACCACGGCCAGCGCCACTAAGGTCGCCATGGCGGTGCCGAGCACGGCACGCGGCAACCATGCCCGGCGCAGTCGCAGCACCGCGAACAGGACCAGGACGTAGACCAGGCCGAGCCACAGTTCACAGACTTCCACCAGCAGGCGCAACACCGTGAAGCCGTAGGCTCGCTGGTAGGTCCACATCCGGCCGAGCGCCGAGGCGACGATCACCAGCGCCAGCAGGCTCACCGCCGTGAGCAGACCGCGCAGCCACCACCGGTCGGCGGGCGTGTCCTGGGAAGCCCAGCGCAACACGACCACGAGCACCGCGAGGGTCAGGACGGTGACCGCCGACAGCTGCCAGAAGCCGGCGCGGGCGTACTCGGCGTAGGTCAAGCCCGACGTCTTCCGGACATGCTCGTCGCCGCCGAACAGCACGACGAACTGGGTCGCGACGAAGGCCGCGAACAGGATCGCGAGCGCACCGACCGGCAGTGCCCATTCCGAACGGCGCAGTGTTCGCCCACCCGCGCGCGCGGTGGCAGGCGGCGGCGGGCCCGCGAGCACGAACAAGGCACTGACCGCACCGAGCGCGACCACCGCGAACAGGACGATCCACCGCACCACCGAGGGGATGTCCAGGTCCGGCGTCACGGTCTCGAGCAACGCGGCGAACATCG
Organism: Nocardia sp. NPDC059691; assembly: GCF_042733915.1. NCBI lineage: Bacteria > Bacillati > Actinomycetota > Actinomycetes > Mycobacteriales > Nocardiaceae > Nocardia > Nocardia sp. NPDC059691. Next base: position 29,776 of record NZ_JBHWFB010000022.1, read on the forward strand.
CGTCGGCGCTGCCGAGCAGCGGAACGAAGACCGCGAGCAGCGCGACGGTCACCGCCACCGACAGCCCGAGCCGCCGGGCCCGCGGCGTGTGCGCACCGCGCACCCTGGCGGTACCGGCGTACACCCACGGCACGGCGGAGACCGCCTCCAGGCCGACCGCCAGGGTGTCGTAGAGGATGCCGTTCGCCGAGCGGCGTCCCACGACCGCCAGCGAACCGGCGACACACGCCGCGAGCACGCACAAGGCGAACAGCCAGCCCGCGGCGCGGACGGCGCCTACCGCGAGCAGGGCGAGCGCGAGCGTCGCCCACCACGCGCGTCCCGCGAACCGCGCTCTTCGCGCGTAATGCGATGTCGCCACCGATCGTTCGGCCGCTTGTTCCGCGTCCCCTGTGCTGTCTTTCGTCGTGCTCGCCACGGCCCTGCGGGCGTTCCGGTCGACGAGGACGACCGCCGTCGCCGCGATCGCGGCGGCGAGAACCCAGCCGATGCCGGGCCGGTCCCAGCGGACGAGGATCGCCGCCGCCAGACCGGAGACGAGCGCGGCAGGCACCACGCCGGGAGGACAGACCACACGCCGCCACTTGGGTGGCCGCTGCCACGCGGTCGGGCCGCCCGGGGAGGGCTGGGCGGATCCGCCGGCCGGTGTACCCGCAGCGGCGATGCCTGCCGCCCGCATGTCCGATCCGGCGACCGGTGGATCGACCATCGCAGTGCCGGAACTGATTGCGGCAGAGATGGATTCGGTGCTCGACGCAGCAGAGGCCTCGGGTTCGGCCGTCGAGGCGGATTCGGGTTCGGGAGGCATGGTTCGTCCCTTCGATAGGCGTGCGGAATCACCCCGGAACCGTTCTGGTGGTCCGGGTCGGATGAGTGGCAGGTCAGCGCCCGGGCAGAACGACCCGGATACGGGAGCCCGGCTCGGCGACCGCGATGGTGCCGCCGTGCAGGTCGACCACCCAGCGGGCGATGGCGAGGCCGAGCCCGGTGCCGCCGCCCGTGGTCCGGCCGCCCCTGGTGAACCGGTCGAATACCCGGGCGCGTTCGGCGTGCGGGACGCCGGGGCCGTCGTCGTCGACGTCGATGACGGCCTCGCCTTGCGAGACCCGCACGGCCACGCGGACTTCCCCGCCCGCAGGCCCGTGGCGAGCGGCGTTGTCGAGCAAGTTGAGCAGCACTTGGTGCAGACGCGCACGGTCGGCGTACACGCGGGCGGCGCCGGGCAGCACGTCGGTGCGGAATCGCACGCCGCGCCCGAGCGCGGCGGTCATGACCTCCGCTTCGGCGACGACGTCGGCCAGCAGCGGCGCGATCGGCAACTCCTCGCGGTCGAGCGGGAAGGCGCCCGCTTCGATGCTGGAGAGATCGAGCAATTCGGACACCAGCAGGGTGAGCCGTTCGGTTTGGGCCAGTGCGGTGCGCAGGGTCGCCGGGTCGGGTTGGGAGACGCCGTCGACGAGGTTCTCCAGTACCGCCTGCAAAGCGGTGATGGGCGTGCGCAATTCGTGCGAGACGTTGGCGATCAGGTCGCGGCGTTGCCGGTCGGCCGCCGCGAGGTCGGCCGCCATCTGGTTGAACGCCTCGGCCAGTTGCCCGACTTCGTCCCGGGAACTCGCCCGCACCCGCAGGGTGTAGTCGCCGTGGGCCATCCGTTTCGCCGCCGCGGTCATCTCGCGCAGCGGCCTGGTGATGCCGTGGGCGAGGAATTGCGAAGTGAGCAGCGCGATCACCACCGCGGTGAGCGTGGTGCGCGGGGGCAGCCATCCGATCTTGAACCGGAAGAATCCGAACGCGACCCCGCCGGAGCACAGCATGAGGATGGCGAGCTTCAGCTTGATCGACTTCACCGGGTCCAGCGGCCGGGGCAACAGCTCGGCGATCCGATCGCTCACTCGGCGCGCCCACCGCCGTTCGCCGTATTCCGCTCCCCCGCCGCGTATTTCGCGTTTCACGTCCGGTGCGCTCTCGGGTTCGGTACTCATCGGGCATCCAGGGCGTACCCGACGCCGCGCACGGTGCGGATCAGGTCGGCGCCGAGTTTGCGACGCAACGCCTTGATGTGGCTGTCGACCGCGCGGGTGCCCGCCGCGTCGGACCAGTCCCAGACGTCTTCGAGCAGCCGCTCGCGCGCGAGCACCGCGCGCGGGCGGCGGGCCAGCCGGGCCAGCAGATCGAATTCCAATGGTGTGAGCAGGGCCTCGACGTCCCCGCGCCAGACCCGGCGCTGGTCGACGTCGATTCGCAGATCACCGACCAGGATCGTCGCGCCGTCGCGGTCGGCGGCCCGGTCCAGCCGGCGCAGCAGCGCGTGCACCCGGGCCGCGAGCACGCGCAGTGAGAAAGGTTTCGTGAGGTAGTCGTCCGCGCCGACACCCAACCCGACGAGCTGGTCGGTTTCCTCGGCGCGCGCGGTGAGCATGAGTACGGGCACCGGGCGGCGCGCCTGAATACGGCGGCACACCTCCAATCCGTCGAACCCCGGCAGCATGACGTCGAGCACCACGAGGTCCGGTCCGACGGCCTCGGCGGCGGCGACGGCCGAGGGACCGTCGTGCGCCAAGTCGACGGTGTACCCCTCCGCCCGCAGGCGAGCCGCGACGGATTCGGCGATGGTCATCTCGTCGTCCACCACCAGGATCCGCCGTGCGGACTGCGCCGGTGCGCTGTGTTCCATGCACCGAACCCTAGCCACCGGCTGTGGAGAGATCCGGGCTCGATTGTGGAGATTTCGTGTGCATCCGCGCGGGCGCGCCCGCGTTCAGGGCCGGGGCCACGGACGCTTGTCGATGCGTTCGATGTCGGTGTTGAACCGCTTCAGGAATTCGGCGAACGCGGCGATGTCCTGCGCCGTCCAGTTCGCCAGGACGTTTTCGAGAGCGCGGACGTTGTAGGCGCGTTCGGCGTCGAGCTGGCGCCCGCCCTCGGCGGTGATCCGGAATTTGCGCGCCATGCCGCCGTCCGGATCCGGAATACGTTCGATCAGACCGGCTCCGCGCATGGCGGTGGTCTGCCGGTGCAGCGTCGAAGTGTCCAGGCCGAAGGCATCGCTGAGTTCTCCCACGGACATCGGACCCTGCACCCGCAGCCTGCTCAGCACCGTGTAGGCGCTGCGGTCGAGGTGGCCACGGCCCCGGCGGGCCTTGGCACTGAGGCTGTGCCGCCCCAGCAGCATGGTCTCGAACTCCACCGAAGATACGGGCTTGTCCACACAACGCTCCTGCCGATATTCGCCAGCTACGGGCCCATCTCCGCACCTATACCACACTCCCGCGGCCCGACCAGCACATTTGCATAGTACAACTCTTGTGCATCATGCAATTCATATGTATCGTGCACAAGAATCGAAAAGAGAGGAAGACCCGCGTGACAGCACCATCGGCAGCTCGGTCCGAGGGCATCGTCGGCGTACTCGCGGCGGCAGGCATCGTCGCCGCACTGATGCAGACCCTGGTGGTGCCGTTGATCGGGGACCTGCCCCGCATCCTGGACACCACACCGTCCAACGCGTCCTGGGTGATCACGGCGACGCTGCTCGCCGGCGCGGTGGCCACCCCGATCACCGGACGCCTCGGCGATCTCTACGGCAAGCGCCGCATGCTGCTGGCGTGCACGGTTCCGCTCATCGCCGGATCGCTGGTTTGCGCGCTGGCGAGTTCGGTGGTGCCGATGATCGCCGGTCGCGGCCTGCAGGGCATCGGCATGGGTGTCGTCCCGCTCGGCATCAGCGCGTTGCGGGACGTCCTGCCCGCCGAACGACTCGGCACGTCCATCGCGGTGATGAGCGCGTCGATGGGAATCGGTGGCGCGCTGGGTCTTCCGCTGGCCGCGGCGGTGGCCGAGAACGCCAGCTGGCGCGTGTTGTTCTGGGGCTCGGCGGTGCTGAGCGCTGGTGTCGCCACGCTGATCTGGCTGCTGGTGCCCGCCATCCCGGCACGCGGCGGCGGCGGTTTCGACGTTCCCGGCGCACTCGGTCTCGGCACGGCGCTGGTGTGCCTGTTGCTCGCGGTGTCCAAGGGCGCCGATTGGGGCTGGACGAGCGGAACCATCCTCGGCCTGTTCGCGGTCGCGGTCCTGGTCCTCGCGGTGTGGGGCTGGTGGGAACTGCGTACCGCGGACCCGCTGGTCGACCTGCGCGTGACCGCGCGCACGCAGGTCCTGCTGACCAACGCGGCCTCGATCGTGGTCGGGTTCGCCATGTACGCGCAGTCTTTGATCATCCCGCAGCTGCTGCAACTGCCGGTGGTCACCGGGTACGGCCTCGGGCAGTCCATGCTGGCGATGGGATTGTGGATGGCCCCCGCCGGCCTGGTGATGATGGCGGTTTCCCCGCTCGGTGCCCGGCTGTCGGCCGCGCGCGGGCCCAAGGTGACGCTCGCCGTCGGCAGCTTGGTGATCGCCCTCGGATACGGTTCGTCGGTCGTGCTGATGGGGTCGACCTGGGGGCTACTCGTCGTGACCTGCGTGTGCAGCGGTGGCGTCGGCCTCGCCTACGGCTCGATGCCCGCGCTCATCATGGGCGCGGTCCCGCTGTCGGAAACCGCGTCGGCCAACAGCTTCAACACCTTGATGCGCTCGATCGGCACCACGGTGTCGGCCGCGGTCGTCGGCGTCGTCCTCGCGCAGATGAGCACCCGCCTCGGTGGGCACACCATCCCCACCGAGGCCGGCTTCCGCACCGGATTGCTGATCGCTTGCGGCGTCGCGGTGCTGGCGGCGCTGATCGCGCTGGCCATTCCGGTTCGCAAGTCTGCCGCGACGCTGCCGGAGGCCGACCTCGAGCCCGCGGCCGCGCGCGCCTGAGCGCCGCGGCCCGCGCGGGGGTCAGGCGAACAGGCGGGCGACGAACGGAATGCTGTCGGACAGCGAAGCGGCCATCGTGGCGCTGTGATCCTTGCCCGGATACACGTGGACCTCGGGCCGGACGCCGTGCGATTCCAGATCGGTGACCAGCTTCGCGGTCAGGGGAGCAGGGACGTCGGTGTCGTTGGTGCCCTGTCCGATGAACAGCGGCCGGTCGTAGCCCGTGAGCGGAACGTCCATGACGGAGCGGGCGGTGGCGACGAAATCGCCGTCCGCCAGCGGGCGCGAGAACAACCGGTTGACCGAGATCCCTTGCGCCCGCTCGGCCAGCGGCTGGAAGCACAGCGATTCCGCGGCGGTGGCCAATTGCTTGCCGACCGGGCTGAGGTAACTGTCGAGATCGAAGCCCGGTCGCGCCGCCCGCAGTCCGTTCATGACATACGCGATATAGGCGGTGAGGTGCGAATTGTCGATCGGAGGGGCGTCGGGCCCGAGGAACGAGGCGGCCTCGACGACATTGGAGGCGGGGCCGGTGGCGACCGCGCCGCGATAGTCCAGTTCAGGGGCGTACGCCGTGGCCAGCGAGGCGGTGAACACCGCGGCTCCGCCACCCTGTGACTGCCCGATGGCCACCCATTTCGACGACAGCGAATCCTCGACGGCGCGGGCCGCGCGCACCATGTCGATTCCGGCGTGCGCCTCGGCGCGTCCGTCCAGATACGCGTGCGGCCCCGGGGTGCCCAGACCGATGTAGTCGGTCGCGACGACGGCGTAGCCCTGGCGCAACCAGGTCGCCAGGTAATCCAGGTCGCGCTTGCTACGGCCCGCGGTCGACGGCGCGCATTCGTCGGCGAGGCCGACCGTCCCGTGCTCCCAGGACAGCACCGGCCAGCCACCGCTCGGCGGCGTCCCCGCCGGAACGAAGACCGCACCACCGGCCAGCGCCGGCCGGTCATCGGAGGTCCTGGTCCAATACGTCAGGCGGCGGGCCGCGCCCGCGCCCTCGATCCAAAGCTGTTCGGGCAGCGCCTCGTCGCTGGCGACCGCGCCCGGAGCCGCGCCCGGCCCCGTGGGGTCGGCCACGGCCGCCCCCACCGGCGGACCCGCGAAAAGCAATGCGGCCGCGGCCACGGTGATTCCTGCACGTCGCACCGACATGGCGCCACCTCTCGGTTCTCAATTTGGTGTCTCGTCGAGACACTGTAGCCCGATTTTCGGCTAATGTGTCACTTTGAGACACCAATGGGGACGACATCGCCGAGAGAGAATGCGGGGCATGACGGGTGTGAACGGTCCACGCGACCGCGAGAAGGCGCGGGTGCGGCGGGAATTGGTCGACGCGGCGCTGCGGCTGTTCGAGCTGCATGGGTTCGAGCAGACCACCGTGCAGCAGATCGCCGACACGGTACAGGTCTCCCGGCGGACCTTCCACCGTCATTTTCCGTCGAAGCTCGCGGTGGTGTTCAGCCACGAGGAAGACCTCATGGCCCAGTTGCTCGCTGCCGTCGACCGACGCCCGGCGAGCGAATCGGTGCTGACCGCGGTGCGCGCGGCGCTGCGCGACTTCTTGCTCGACGAGCGGGACGCACCGTCGCGGGACCGCCAGGCGGAGACCGCGCGCCGAGCCAGGCAGCTGCTGGTCGGCAATCCGGAATTGCGCCGGGAGAACTTCATCGGGGCGCTGGGACGCCAGCGCGCGATGGCGCTGAACTTCGCCGCCCGCGCCGGGCTTCCCGCCGATGACCTGCGACCGCAGCTCACCGCCGCGGCCTGTTTCGCGGCCTTCGGTGTCGGCCTCGATCACTGGATGATGGGAGCGGACCACTCGATCCCGGCCTTGCACCGGGTCCTCGATCGCGCGATCGCGTCGCTCCAGCAGGGCATCGACATCCAGGGCGCCGGCTGAACGCGCGCCGGATCGGCACAGCCCGCGCCGCAACCTGTTTCAATCGGTCGCATACCATCGCGAAGGTGATCACGGTGGCCACTTGGAACGTCCTGCATCGCGTCCACGCCGAGAACTGGTACGAGGACGTCGCCACCCGCTGGCCGGACGAGGGCGCACGGATCGCCGAAGTCACCGCGCGGGTGGCCGAACGCACCGAGCGGATCATCGCGTTACAGGAGGTCAGCGGCGATCAACTGGCCAGCCTGCGAATGGCGCTGCCGGATCGAACCTTCCACGCGATGCGGTATCAGCGGTTGCCGACGCCGCGGCGCATGCCCAGTTCCTTGCTCGACGGCGGGGAGTACCTGGTGGTGCTCACCGCGGAGCCGAGCAGGGAGGTGACCGCCGAATCCTTCGCGCACGACCACGGCAAGGGCGCCCTCGTCGTCGACGTCGGCGGGCTGACGGTCATCGCCACCCATGTCACCGGCGATCGGCGGCGCACCGACCAGCTCGCCCGCCTGGCCGAACTCGCCACCGATACCCCGGAGGACGCCGCGGTGCTGCTGGGTGACTTCAACATCGACCGCGCCACCGTCGCCGCAGGGTTGGGCGACCACTTCATGGTCGCCGAACACGTCGCGGGTGGGCTGCCCACCCGCCCGCGTTCCTCGGGAACGAAGTCACAGCACATCGACCACGTGGTGGTCCACGGCGCGACCGTCACGGCGGCGTCGGTCGACGACATCGGCGGGGTGTCCGACCACAATCTCGTCCACGCGAGCGTCATGGTGTGAGTCGGCCGGGGTCCGCGTCGATGCCGTCGTGCTGCCGATGCCGGGCGGGCCACGAGTTCGGTGCCGCGGCGATTCCGGTCGATCCGTGCAGGAGCTCGCAACGGAACTTCCGGAAAGTGGGGATGCCACAGCATGATCGGCGAGTTCGGGGAAGGAGCCGGGATGTCCGCAGGCGCGAAATCTCCCGCGCTCACAGCGGGTTCCGCAGCGGCGGCGCGTCTTCGACCCCACTGAGTCGTTGCCGTGTCACGTGCGCCGCAACAGCTCCCGACTGGTAACACCCAAGTCCCGAATTCCGGGAAGCACGAACGACCTCGGCGCGGACGACGAACGTCGTCACCCGCTCGCGGCAGAGATACTCCAGGCCAGAACGATTCGGCTCCGGTCTGTGGCCGGGACCCGTCGAGTCGAGTCCGGCGCGCGGGTCTGTCGGGCATCCGATCCGGCGCCTCCCCGCGCTACGACGGGCGGTAGTATGAGTCGGTGCGTAATCCGACGGTAGTGGCGGCGCGGCTGCGCGGCGCGTTCGTCGGATCCGCGGCCGGGGCGGTGAGCATCGCCGCGCACGCGCTCGGCGGCGGTGCGATGGCACCCGGCGCGGCGCCGATCGCCCTGCTGATCGCCGCGTGCGCGGCGGTCGGCGTGCTGGCCGGTGCGCGACCCCACCGGCACGGGCGCGGCGAGATGATGGCCACGCTGGCGGTGGCGCAAGCCGTCGCGCATTTCGCGTCCACCCTGTCGGCCGCTCATCACCACGACGCGGGCGCGACCTCGGTCATGCTCGGCACGCATCTCGCGGCCGTCCCGCTCGGCGCGCTGCTCATCCGCGCCGCCGAACACGCTGTCGTGCGCGCGGTTTCCGATGTGCGCCACACGGTGCGCGTGCTCGGCGAAGGTCCCAGCGCGCCGGTCCGGATCGGCTCGCCCGCGTTCGGGCATGTTCTCCCCCATCCGCGCCGCCCGCTACTGAGTTCGGGCCCCGGTCTGCGCGGCCCGCCACCTATCCGCTGACCCCTACATCGCGCCGACGAGCCTCGCCGAAGTGCCGGGCCGCGCTCGACGACCCAGCCGACGATGCGCTTCGGATCATGGCTTCCCGCTCCGGCTCGCGAACGCCGTTCCGACCTCGGGAATCACGGCGGTACAGCGCCGGAGAATCGACTCGCCGTGAACCGGATTGCGAAGCGGGCGTTTTCGGCGACTCGCAGTGCGGCTTCAGGGCCAGATCGGCTGCCGCCGACTCGGATGCCCGGCCTCCTCGCGGCGGGCCGGATGTGGCGTGTCCACCGACAGCACCGAGTGACCCGAGCCCGCCGACGGATCGGTCGATGCCCGGAGCTCCCGAGGCCTTCGTCAGCGCGCACCACACCGAATCTCACGACTTGCGGAGTTCTCATGACCGTCAACCTTTTCGTCGCACCGCGCACCGCTCGCCTCCTGCGTGGCGCGCTCGCCGCCGCGGCGGTGCCCCTTCTGCTGACCGCGTGTTCGTCGGCCGACAAGACCGGCACCGTCGCATCCGCCGATGCGGTGACCATCTCCGACCAGTGGGTCAAGGCCGCCGACAGCGGGATGTCGGCCGCCTTCGGCGACCTGACCAACAGCGGCGACACCCCGCGCACCATCGTCTCGGCCACCAGTCCCGCCTCCGGCCGGATCGAGTTGCACGAGGTGGTCACCGACGCGAACGGCACCAAGGCGATGCGGCCCAAGCCCGGCGGCTTCGTCGTTCCGGCGCACGGCCGCACCCAGCTGCGGCCGGGCGGCGACCACATCATGTTCATGGACCTGCACGGGCCGCTGCGCACGGGGTCGGAGACGTCGGTCACGCTGACCTTCGACGACGGCTCGACCACCACCTTCACCGCTCAGGTGCGCGACTTCGCGGGCAACCAGGAGAATTACGTGCCCGATCACGCGGGCGGCGAGGCACATGCAGGCGCGCAGACCCCCGCGCACGGTGGCTGACCGCAACGAACCGCGTCCCGCACGGATCAACCGGCGGCGTCTGCTGGGCGGCGGAGCCGCCGCGGCCGGCGTCGCCGGTGTCGGGCTCGGCGCGTCCGCGCGTACCGGACGGCGGGAATCCGGTCCCTCGGCCCGGGAAGCGACGGTGCCGTTCTACGGCCCGCACCAAGCCGGGATCGACACCCTCCCGCAGTCGCACGCGGCATTCGTCGCCTTCGATCTGCGACCGGGTGTCCGGCGCGATGACCTCGTCGGACTGCTGAGGATATGGACCGGGGACGCCGCCCGGCTGACCGAGGGGCGGCCCGCGCTCGCGGACACCGAAGCCGAACTCGCGCTGCACCCGGCGCGGCTCACCGTCACGGTGGGTTTCGGGCCCGCGGTGTTCACGGCGGCCGGGCTCGAGCATCGCAGGCCGTCGTGGCTGCGGCCGTTGCCCCCTTTCGCCATCGACCGGCTCGAATCCGCCTGGACCGGAGGCGATCTGCTCCTGCAGATATGCGCCGAGGAGGCGACCACGGTGTCACACGCGGTGCGTGTGCTCTGCCGGAGCGTGACCTCGCTGGTCACCGTGCGCTGGGTGCAACGCGGATTTCGCGATGCCGCACCAGGCCGGACACCGCGCAACCTGATGGGCCAGGTCGACGGCACGGTGAACCTGGCGCCCGGCACACCGGAGTTCGCCCGTCTGGTGTGGGACGACGGGGCCACGCAGCCCTGGCTGCGCGGCGGAACCTCGTGCGTACTGCGGCGGATCGCGATGACGCTGGACACCTGGGACCGGATCGACCGAGAGGAAAGGGAACTCACCGTCGGCCGCACCATCGCCGACGGCGCGCCGCTGACCGGAACCGGCGAGTTCGACGAGCCGGACTTCGCGGCCGTCGACGCGAACGGGATACCGGTCATCCCACCGTCATCGCACATCGCTCGCGCCCATCACACCCACGACGGCGAGCGTTTCCTGCGGCGCGGCTACAACTACGACGACGCCCCCACGCCGGGCGCGACCTCCAACTCGGGTCTGCTGTTCGCCGCCTATCAGCGGGACGTGGACACCCAGTTCCTTCCGGTCCAGCGTCGGCTCGCGGAATTCGACGCTCTCAATGTGTGGACCACACCCATCGGTTCCGCGGTGTTCGCGATCCCGCCCGGGGTCGCGTCACCGGGCGGCTATCTCGGGCAACCGCTGTTCGAGGCGTGAGAAGTGTTCGGCGCCCATGCGGCGCCGGACACCTCAGGTCCACAACACGGCCACCAAGACGTTCACGATCGCCAGCACGCCCGCGGCATCGGTCAACCACGGCACCGGCTTGCCTCGCTTCTCGTCCGCGTGCCCGATCTCCGCGAACGCCGCCACCGCCACCGCGACGACCAGCTTCACGCCGATCTTCACCATGTTCGGGTCCTTGCCGAGCGAATCGATCGACTCGGCCATGCCGACCAAGATCAATCCGGTGACCACCTGCAACCGCGCACCCCAGACCATCACCTCCGAGACCCGAGGCCGCCCCGCCACATAACCACCCACTACCGCCGCCATGCCGAGCAGGTGAGCGACGACTACGACGTTGTAGATCAACTCTGACACGTTCACGCAGCAAACTTGCCATGGTTCGGGCGCGAGTGCACTTCGCGATTTCGCTGCCCGATGGGACGAACTCGCCCGCACCGGTGCAGCGCATTCGAAGAGCTCGGTCACCGAACTACGTCGCGTACAGCGTCACCTGACGGATGTGGCGGGGATGCCGCACGACCCCACAGTGGACCACACGACTTGCATCACACCTGCTCGAAGGACCAACCACATGGTCGAAATCCGACGCGGTCGCACACGGTGGCGAACCAGCAAGACTGTCACCACAATCGCGGCCGCTGTCGCCGCGGGCGGACCCGCCGCCGCGACCCTACCGAAGCGAACTGCCGGACCGGCTACGACGCCGACCAGCCCGCGGAGAAACGCCGGCGTCCGTGTAGCGACACGGCCGGCCGCGCGACTATCGTGACGAGTCGATCTGTTGGTGGACTTGGCTTTTCACCCCCCGGTGGGAGTATTCGAGGTTGACGTATGAGCAGCACATCGGTCACTGTCACGCTCGACCGGCTGCGCCGGGATCTGCGCGAATTCGCGCGCTTGGCCGAAGCGCGTTACGACCCCGCGGTGGTGGATCCGGCGCTGGACGCTCTCGCCGATCTGTGGACCGGCTCGGTGGTCGGTGTGCGCACCACGACCCATCCGGTGCCCGAGCGCGAGGTCAACGCCAGGGTGCAGCACTCGGGCCCGCCGGCAGAACTGGTCGAGACGCTGCGCGGTGCCGGACTGATCACCTTCACCGGACATCCCATGGAGAAATTGCTGGCGGAGGTCTGTGCCGAGGTCCCGGCGGGATCGGCCGTCGACCTGTCCCTCACCGGTGGTGTGCAGAAGGTCTGGCTGTTCTTCGCCGATGTCCTCGAGGTCGAGCGGATGCTCGCGTTCCCGGGGATTCCGGACGCGGCGCGCTCGCACACCGAGCACTTGACCCGCTACGGCGGCAAGGTCGGCATTCTGGCGCTCGATTTCGCCGGTCGCACCATGAACTTGTATTCCCAGGTGCTGCCGCCCGGTGCGATCACTTCCGACGACATCGCCGCAATCCTGACCGACCTGGATTTCGTCGCGGCCACCGACGAAGAACTGACGCTGTTCGACGGCACATTCAACGTCTACCGCACCTTCTCTTGGACCTCGCCGCGCATGCGACGCATCTGCTTCCCGCAGCGTTATCAGGAATCGAATTTTCCGCGCGACCTCGATCCGGTGCTGGCCCGTTTCGTCGACGGGGCGCCGCGTGCCTTCGAAGGGCCACGCGGCTTCACCCTCTACGCCGCCTACGGTCCGCACTCGCGGTACTACAAAGTGCAAGCCGAATACACGACCGTCCATCGTGCCGTCATCCCCGGCGGCGGCGCCGCGCCGCGAGCGAAATAGGCGCGGCTCGTAGTGACCGCCGCTGACGAAGATGGCCTCGAGGTGCGGCGGACGTTCGGCGGCGGCGAGCGCCTGCATCGAGTGCGCGCAGACGATGGCGGCGTCGACCGGGCGCACACGTTCCTGACGTGACCTCGAGCCGTGCGCACGCCGAGGAGGGGTGATCCACGCGACAGTGCAATCTGGAATGATTCCAATAAAGTCGGAGTTGTTCTTCGTGAAGATCACGAGAGGAGTGCAACCATGACTACGGCACACAAGACTCAGCACCGAACCAATCGCCGTCTCGCCGACGAGGTCCGCAATTTCACCGGTTCACCCCGCCTGGCCGCCGATCTGCAGCGCGTTCTCGTCGATCTCGTCGAACTGCACTTGCAAGGCAAGCAGGCCCACTGGAACGTCGTCGGCGCCAATTTCCGCGATCTGCACCTGCAACTCGATGAGCTCGTCGATGCGGCACGGGAGGGCAGCGACACGATCGCCGAGCGGATGCGAGCCCTCGACGTGGTCCCAGACGGACGCTCCGACACCGTCGCCGCGACGACGAGCCTCCCGCCGTTCCCCGCCCAAGAGGTGAACTCCGCCGACGTCGTCGACTTGATCACGACCCGCACCTACGCGGCGATCGACACCATCCGCGACGTGCACGACGCGGTGGACGCCGAGGACCCCAGCACCAGCGATCTGCTGCATCAGATCACCGCGTCGCTGGAGAAACTGGCGTGGATGATCAAGTCGGAGAACCGCAAGGTCTGACGGCACGAGCGCGATACGCCGAGTGGAAGCACCCGCCGTTCCCTTCCAGGGGTCCGAGCGCGATCATTGAGGCGTGCACGACCTGATCCGCTCGGTGTGGCACGAGCCGCACGCCCCAGACGCTCCACCTCGGTCATGGCGGGATCGGGCGCTCGTGGGAACGTTCATCGCGCTCGCGGTTCTCGAAGGTTCGCTTCGACAAGACATCTCGCACCGGTTCGTGTGGATCGCGGTCGCGGTCGCGATCATGCCCACGCTGTTGTGGCGCCGGAGCCGACCGCTGTCGATGGTCAGCATCGCCTTCGTCGGCTCGACCTCGGCGACGGTGCTGCTGGGTGGCGATCAGTCGGACATCGCCGCCATGGGGGCGACGCTGCTGCTGCCGTACGCGTTGTACCGGTGGGGGTCCGGGCGCGACATCGTGATCGGATCGGCGATCGTCTTCCCCAGTGCGGGCATCGCGATGCTGACCGGCGGCCTCCCCGCCGCCGATGCGGCCGGAGCGTTCATCGTGCTGTTCGCGGCCGTCGCGCTGGGCTTGGCGTTCCGGTACCGGGCACGGGCGAAGGCTCGGGAACTCGATCAGGTCAAGCTCGTCGAACGCGAACGACTGGCCCGCGATCTGCACGACACCGTCGCGCATCATGTGTCGGCCATGGCGATTCGCGCCCAAGCCGGTCTGGCGATCGCGGAGTCCACGCCCGGCGCCGCCGTCGACGCGCTGCGCCTGATCGAGGCCGAAGCCGCGCGCACGCTCGCCGAGATGCGCGCCATCGTGCGTGTGCTCCGGCGAGACCAGCCGATCGATGATGGGGACCGCTCGCCCAATCCCGGCATCACCGATCTGGAACAGCTCGCCGGTTCCACCGGCAACGGTCCTACCGTAGAGGTGGAGATCAGTGGTGATGTCACCGATCTGCCCGCGACGGTCGGCACCGCGATCTACCGCTTGGCCCAGGAGTCGATCACCAACGCGGTGCGTCACGCCCGGCACGCCACCCGCATCGAAGTGCGTGTCACCAGCGACGACACCGCGGTCCGACTGCTCGTCCGTGACGACGGCGACGGCGGTCCCGCACGCCCGGCCGGATCTCCGGGTTACGGGCTGGCCGGCATGGCCGAGCGCGCCGACCTGCTCGGCGGCACCTGCGCGGCGGGCCCGAACTCCGACCGCGGGTGGACCGTGACGGCGGTGCTGCCCCGGGAGGTTGCGGCGACATGACCGCAGGCGAGCCGACGACGTCGAATCTGCGGGTGGTCGTCGCCGACGACCAGGAGATCGTCCGCACCGGGCTGGTGATGATCCTCGACGCCCAACCGGGTATCGAAGTCGTCGGCGCGGCCGGGGACGGGGCCCAGGCCGTCCGGCTCGCTCGCGATCTGCGCCCAGATGTGTGCTTGTTCGATATCCGCATGCCGGGCGTCGACGGCATCGAGGCCACCCGCCTGCTCGCCGGGCCTGCCGTCGACGACCCCCTCGCCGTGGTCGTCATCACCACCTTCGACCTCGACGAGTACGTTTACGCGGCGCTGCGTGCCGGCGCACGCGGATTCCTTTTGAAAGAGGCCGGACCCGCGATGCTCGCGCAGGCCGTCCATGCCGCCGCTCGCGGCGACGCGCTCATCGCCCCGAGTATCACCGCGCGTCTGCTCACCGCCTTCGCAAGCACCGGACGCGCCGCAGCGCCTGCCCGGCCCGCCATGGAACTCACCGAGCGCGAGGAGCACGTACTGGCCACCGTCGCCCGAGGGCGAACCAACAACGAGATAGCCGCGGAGCTGCACATCAGCCTCAGCACGGTCAAGACCCACATCGCGAGCCTCATGGCCAAACTCGGGGCGCGCAACCGGGTGGAACTCGTCATCTGGGCGTACGAGACCGACCGCGTCGGGCGCTGACCGGAGCACCTCGGCCGAAAGTATCCCCGGGCCCCGTCCTATCGGCCGACTCGGATCGAACCGCTCGTCCGATGTGGTCCGTCGGCCGGTTCGCCAGGATGGTTGCACAACCGACGCCGCTCGCGGCCCGGCGTGACCATTCGAGGGAGAAAACCATGTCGGCATCGACGAACGCGACCACGCCCGAACGCGACGCCACGATGAAGGCGATCGTCCAACGCGGTTACGGTGCACCGGAACAGGTACTCGCACCGGACGACATCGCCCGCCCCGCTCCCTCCGACGACGAGGTCCTGGTCCGCATGCGCGCCACCAGCGTGAACACCCCGGACTGGCTCGCGGTGACCGGTGTGCCGTACCTCCTGCGACTGGGGTTCGGACTCCGCCGGCCTGCGACACCGGTGCGCGGAAGTGACATCGCGGGAACCGTGGAGGCCGTCGGAAAGAACGTGACCGGCTTCCGCCCCGGCGACGAGGTATTCGGTTCGCTGTGGGGCAACAGCGCGAAATCGCTGGCAGGCACGTTCGCCGAATTCACGGTGGTACCGGCGTCCCAGCTGATCGGCAAACCCGCCGAACTGTCGTTCGCGGAGGCCGCGGCATCGGTCATGTCGGGCATCACGGCGCTGCTGGCAATGCGCGACGTGGGCCGGGCCGGGCCGGGGAAACGGGTCCTGATCAACGGCGCGTCAGGCGGTGTCGGAACGCTCGCGGTGCAGATCGCCAAGACGCTCGGCGCTCAGGTCACCGGCGTGTGCAGCACCCGCAACATCGAGCTCGTGCAGTCGTTGGGCGCCGACCACATCATCGACTACACCCAGGAGGACTACACCCGCGGCACACAACGCTACGACGTGATCCTCGACAACGTGTTGAACCATCCGCCCTCCGCGACAGCCGATCTGCTGACACCCACCGGAATATTCATCCCCAACAGCATCGGCAGCGCCAGAGGACTTTTCGGGAGCCTGCCGAGGATCGCCCGAGCGAAGATGATGGGTTGGGGTTCGACCGACGTCCGCACCGTCACCTGCCTCCCCGGCCAGGACGATTTGAACGATCTCGCCGCGCTCTTGGTGTCCGGCGACGTCAAGGTGATCATCGAGCGGGCCTATCCCCTCGGCGAAGCCGCGCACGCGGTCGCCCACATGCTCGGGCACCACGCCAGAGGCAAGATCGTCATCACCGATTAGCTTGCCCGGCGACCGCGGTCCAGCCTTCGCCGCACCTGTATCGGAGGGGCCTCGTTGGTTGAACCGCGCCGTCGGCGGAGTGGCTTGTGCGCCACCGGGGAGTTGCTCACCCACCAGTGAACTCGGGTGGTCTGCGCTCCAGCACGGCCGAGACGGCCTCGCGATGGTCCTCGGTGTGATGCGCGGCGGCCTGCATGGCCGCAGACAGCTCGAGCAGGCTTTCCAAGCTCTGGTGTGTTCCTTCGCGCAGCAGCCGCTTGGTCATTCGCAGCACATGCGGCGGATTGGCGCACACGCGGGCAGCGAGCCGGTGGGCCGCGTCCAAGAGTGCGCCGGGCTCCACCACCTCCGAGACCAACCCCCAGTCGAGTGCGGTGTGCGCGTCGATCGGCTCACCGGTGAACGCCATTTCGCAGGCCCTGGCCATGCCGATCGCCCTGGGCAGCAGCCAGGCTCCGCCGTCGCCGGGGACCAGGCCGAGCTTGACGAAGCTCTCGGCGAACACGGCGGTGGCGACGGCGATCCGCAGGTCGCACAGCAAGGCCAGGTCGCAACCCGCGCCGATGGCCGGGCCGTTGACGGCGGCGATGGTGGGTATCTCGCAGTGATACAGCGCTCTCGGGATCCGCTGGATCCCGTGACGGTATTCCTGACGTAGCCGCGCCGGTGTGCCGCCGAACATTCCGGCCCGGTCGCGCATGTGCTTGACGTTGCCGCCGGAGGAGAACGCCGAGCCTGCACCGGTGAGGATGGCCGCCCGGAGGCTGTGGTCCTGGTTGGCCGCCGCCACCGCGTCCTCGAGGGCGCTGATGGTGTCCGCTTCGGAGATCGGATTGCGGGCTCGCGGGTTGTTCAGGGTCCAGACGACCACATCGCCGGTCCGGTCGATCAGGATCGGGTCACTCATCGCGACCTCCGGACGCCGACTCGGACAGGACGATTCGCACATCCACCGGCGTGAGGTCGTGCCCGGACGCGATCACCGGATTGAGATCGAGTTCGGCTATCTCCGGGTGCGCGGCGACGAAATCCCCGATGCGCACGAGGAATCGCGCGAGCCCGTCACGATCGACCTCGGGCAGGTGCCGGTAGCCGTCGAGCATGCGGGAGGCGATGGTCTCCTCGATCATCTGGTGAGCTTCCGACTCGGTGAGGGGGACGGCTCGGAACGCGATATCCCGGACCGCCTCGACCAGCACCCCACCGGTGCCGAAAGCCAGCACCGGCCCGAAGATCGGATCCCGGGTCGCGCCGACGAGCAACTCCACACCAGCGTCGGCCATGGGGGTCACGATCATTCCGTCGATCCTGGCGTCGGGCACCTTCGCGGTCACCGCGTCGACAATGGAGTCGGCGTTCTCGGTCGCGGTGGAGGCCACCACTCCCAGCCGGACGCCACCGACGTCCGACTTGTGGATCACCTGGGCTGAGACGACTTTCAGTGCACACGGTCGCCGGTACGCGGCGACTGCAGGAGCCACCGCATCCACGTCGCGCGCGAAGGTCCACATGCCGACCTCCACTCCCGCGTCGGCCAGCACCCGCCGCGCGGTCGGCTCGTCGAGGATCCCCGAACCCGGGATGGGCGGGGCGGGCGGCGGCAGTGTCAGCGAGGAGCGCCGGGCGCGCTCGGCGATCAGGCGGCCGCGCCGGTGCAGAGCCGCCGCCGCTCGCACGGCGTGCTCGATCGAGCCGAGCACCGGTACGCCGCCGGCGCGCAGCCGGTCGTGATTGGCGATATCGAGACCGGCGTAGCAGCTCTGGATCACCAAGGGCACCTTGTATTCGGCCGAAAGCGCGAGCAGGACGCCCGCCGTCGCGTCTTCGCTGTCGCGCAATCCCGCGTCGAAACGCAGGTGGTAGCCACCGAACAGCCCGATGATCAGCACGAGGCCCACCGCGGGATCGCGCATGAGGATCTCGGCGGCTTCGGCGAAGACCATCGGGTCGGTATCGGTGGCGCCGGCCACATCGACGGGGCCCGAGACCGCGGCCGCCGCGCCGAGCACTTTCCGCAATTGTTGCCGGGTGTGCTCGGCGAGCCGTGCGGATTCGATCCCGTGCGCGGCCAGGCCATCCGCCGCCAGCGCGGCGTGTCCACCGCCGTCGCTGAGAATCGCGACCGTGCGCCCCGGGGTGATCGGAGCACACACGGCGAGGGCTCCCGCGACGACCGCGAGTTCGTCGGAGCGATCGACCAGTTCCACCCCGGCTTGGCGCAGGACGGCGGTCGCCACCGCGTCCGAGCCCGCGATCGAGCCGGTATGCGAGGCCGCCGCGCGCCGGCCCTCCTCCGAGCGGCCGCCGCGCAGCAGGACGACGGGCGTGTCCGGCGCGGTCCGAGCGGCCGCCACCAGGAACGACCGCCCGTCGGCGAATCCCTCGGAATGGACCGCCACGACACCGGTTTCCGGATGACGGGCGAGTTCGACCAGGCATTCGTCGTAACGGACGTCGGCTTGGTTGCCCAACCCCACGTACGCGTGAAAGCCGGGACCTCTGAGGACGTTGTTGTCGTTCACCAGCGACAACAGCATGTTCCCGCTCTGCGTGATGACGCTGATCGGTCCGCGCGGAACACCCTGCAGCCCTACCAGATTCGCACCCGAAGTGAGGTTGAGCAGGCCGGAGGTGTTGGGACCGATGACGCGAATGCCGGTCTCGTCGATCGCGGCTGCCAGCTCGGCGGCGAGATCGGCGCCGTCCACGCCGATCTCACCGAAACCGTTGGCGAGCACCACTGCTCCGGCGATGCCCGCGGCCGCGCATTCACGCAACGCGCCGGGCACGGCGGCGGCGGGCAGGGCGATCAGCGCGACATCGGCGCCGGGAGGAACCTGATCGAGCGATGCGCAGACATCCAGGCCGAGTATTTGTCCGGCATTGGGATTGACCGGGTAGACGGGGTTTTCGTAACCGGCCTCCCGCAGAGCGCGAATGGCCTGGTGACCGCGCTTCGCCGGGTCGGAAGACGCACCGACCACCACGACGGAGCGTGGATCCAACAGACGTTCGAGCGCGGTGCGGACCGAGGCGTCGAGTGTGGGCACGTCACTTCCCTTCGAACACAGGGGTGCGGCGTTCGGCGAACGCCGCGACGCCCTCGGCCCAGTCCCTGGTCGCCATCAACTCCAGGATCTGGCGCGGCTCACCGGCGAGCGCGACTTCCAGGGGATCGTCACGGCGCAGCGCGGCCTTCATCCGCGCCAGCGACAACGGCGCTTTCCCCGCCAATGCGTCGGCGAGTCCGCGCGCCGTATCGAGAAGGACGTCGCCGGGCACCGACGCGTAGGCCAAACCCCACTCGAATGCTTGTGTGCCGGAGCAGCGCTCGCCGAGGACGAGCAGATCGGTGGCGCGGCGCAGACCGACCAAACGCGGTAACCGATGGGTGACTCCGCCGCCGACGAACGTCCCGATGCTCACCTCGGGGAAACCGAGCTGCGCGTCATCGGCCATCACGAGGAAGTCCGCGCTCACCGCCATTTCGGCGCCTGCGCCCAGCGCGTATCCGCCGACGGCGGCGACGACCGGCGTGTCCATTCGCTGGATCTGCTCGCACGCCCGCTGGGCGAGATCGAGGTAGTGCGCTTGCTCGGTGGGCGTGCGAGAGCCGACGTGATGCGCCTTCAGGTCGGCGCCGGCGCAGAACGCGCGGCCCGCACCGTGCAGCACCACGCAGCGCACCGCCGGATCGGAATCGGCGACCACCAGGTGGCCGATCAACGCTTCGTAGAGCTCTTCGCTGACCGCGTTGAGCCGTTCCGGACGGTTCAACGTCAGCGTCGCTATCGGACCGGACCTGCTCACCAGCACCATGGACATTCGCTCATCTCCTCCTGCTCGGGTCGACGTCACACTATGCCATAACATTTGCATTCCCATCTCTGAATGCAAATCGATTTGCATGCACGGGAACGCGGGTGTTGCATGACCGACCATCAGTTACCCGGGTCACAGCCCACGGTCCTTGGGAGGCATCGTGCCCACCTCAATTCCCCCTACGCGAAATCTCCAGCACACCATCACCACTCGTCAGCTCACGATGATCGGGATCGGCGGCGTCATCGGCGCCGGGTTGTTCGTCGGCAGCGGCACCGCGATCGCGGCCGCCGGACCCGGCATCGTCCTGGCCTATCTGCTCACCGGCCTGGTCGTGATCCTGGTGATGCGCATGCTGGCCGAACTGGCCACGGCGCGCCCGGAGACCGGTTCGTTCTCGAGTTACGCCTCACGCGAACTCGGGCCATGGGCCGGACTGTCGGTCGGCTGGGTGTACAGCTACCACTGGTCGGTGACGGTCGCTTTCGAGGCCGTCGCCGGTGGCGCGATCGCCAACCAGCTGGCGCCCGCGGTGCCCGCCTGGGCGTTCGCCCTGCTCTTCCTGAGCGCCCTGACCGGAGTGAACTTGGCCGCGGTGAGCTCGTTCGCGCGTTTCGAGTTCTGGTTCGCCTTGATCAAGGTCGCCGCGATCGTCGTCTTCATCGGCGTCGGCATCGCGGCGATCTGCGGCGCGTTCGCCCACTACACCGCACCGGGCACGACGAACCTGCTGGGACGAGGCGGGTTGCTGCCCAACGGATTCACTCCCCTGCTGGCCGCATCGCTGACGGTCTTCTTCTCCTACTTCGGCACCGAATTGGTCACCATCGCCGCCGGTGAGGCCGACGATCCGGTCAACGCCGTGCGGGCGAGCATGCGCAGCGTCGCCGGGCGCATCCTCGTCTTCTACGTGGGCTCGATCCTGGTCGTCGTGACCTTGCTGCCGTGGGACAGCGCCGAGATCACCGAAAGTCCGTACACCGCGGTGCTGAATCTGCTGGGGATTCCCGGTGCCAGGACCATCATGAACCTGATCGTGCTCACCGCGGTGCTGTCGTGCCTGAATTCGGGGCTCTACTCCGCGTCGCGCATGCTGTTCGCGCTGGCCCAACGCGGAGAGGGGCCGCGACCGCTGGGCCGCGTCACCCGCTCCGGTGTGCCGACGGCCGGGGTTCTCGCCGCCGCGAGCGCCGGATTCCTGGCCGTGGCCGCGAACTACTTCCTACCCACCGGAGCGGTTTTCAGCTTCCTGCTCAGCTCGTCCGGCGCCGTCGCGGTGGTGGTCTACCTGTGCATCTGCGCCACGTACATCGCCGGCCGACGCAACCGCGCCGCCGTGGAATCCGCCGCGCCGGCCGTACGGATGTGGGGGGCTCCCTATCTGCCGTACCTGGTCTTGGTCACTCTGCTGGGCATCGTGGTGGGGATGGTGTTCGGTTCCGATACCCGAACGCCGCTGGCGCTCACCCTGGTGGTCACGACCCTGGCCGTCGCCGCGGGCCTGCTGCACCAACGTCGCGCCGACCGGGTCGCGGCGATGACGCCGGTGAAATAGCCACCGGCAGAACAGGATCAGACGCCGTCGGCGGCGTATACGCCGAATTCGCCCAGCAGTCTTTCCTCCTCCAACAAGGTCTCGCGGACCTCACGGCCGAGGAGGTGCGCCACCGCGCCGGACAACGCCTGGACGATCGACGTGAAGGCGGTGATCGAGCGCAGCACGCTCGCGCTCGACGCCTCGACGTAGAAGGTCTCGTGCGCCGCCGCCGCCAGCGGCGAGGCCGGGGTGTCGGTCAGGGCCACGACGTGGGCGCCACGCTGGCGGGCCCACCGCGCCGCACGGACCGTGTCGGAGCTGTAGCGATGGATCGATATCGCCACGAAGCAATCCCCCGCGCGAACACGGCGCAGTTCGTCGGTCAGCGACCCCCTGGTCCCCGTCACGGTCGCCACGTCCTCACGCAACAGACCGAGCAGGTAGCCCAGCAGATATGCAGGCGCGTGGCACTTGCGCAGGCCCATCACGTGGACGCGGGGCGCGCGCGCCAGCTGGGCGGCCACCGCGTCCCAAGTGGTGTCCGCGATGCCCGCGAAGGAACGGGCGATGTTCGCCTGGTCCAGCACCACCTGGCTCTCCCGCAGGCCCGCACCCTGCGCCACCAAGTGTTCGAGGTTCTCGAAACGGCGCAGCAACTGCGCCCGCTCCTGCAGCCGCTCCTGACACAGGCGGGCCAAGCCGGGATATCCCTTCAGCCCGAGGCCATTCGCGAACCGCACCACCGTCGCCTCGTTGACGCCGACCGCGCTCGCCAGATCGGACACGGTCATGAACGCCACCGCCTCCGGGTCGGACAGCACGCGCTCGGCCAGCTTCTTGTGCGAGGCCGACAGCGAATCCCATCTGGCGCGGATCTCGGTGACCAGATCGTCGAATGTCGCCGGACCCGTCGCCGACTCCGCATTCGCGCCCACCGCGCCTCCTCCACCACTTCGACCACCACGGATTCTTTCCCAATCTATCCGACCGAGCCGAGCGGCCCCCCGGGGTCGGCCCCCGATCCGGGGCGCAGGAAATCGGTCGCGCTGGAGCGCACATCCCGTCCCACCGCCCGGGGCGCACCGGATTTCGCGGCATTGTCGCGTTCGCCGTCTGATGCACGCCGCGAACACGACTTCATTGGTGATGCCAATCAAAGGTAGGTATAGTTGGCACCGCCAATGTTAGTGTCGCCAACGAAAGAGGCTCTCATGTCCACGAACACCCTGATCGCCGATCGGATCGAGATCGCCGATCTGTTCGCGCGCCTGGCGCGCCTGCTCGACGAGAAGCGATGGGAGGACGCGGCCACCGTCTTCGCCGACGATGTGGCGATCCACTCGCCCCGCAACGGCGACCTCCAGGGCATCGACAACCTGGTCGGCCTCATGCGACAGGCCGAGGTCGCGGACGAGCACACCCAGCACGTGACCACTGATCTACTGGTGGACGTCCACGGCGACCAGGCGGCCGCCTCGGCGAACTCGCTCGTGTACTTCTTCCGTGAAGGCCGAGCACCCCATCGAACGAGCGGCCTGCGCATGGCCTGCACCGTCGTACGGACGCAGGCGGGCTGGCGACTCAGGGAGTCGCGGACCACACTTGCCTGGATGCACGAGGAGTGATCTCTCCCCACCCCGCCGGCTCGGCCCGGCGGGCTCCGGGATCGTTACCGCGTAACCGGATCAGGACGCGGTCAGCTCGGCGGCGAAGAGCTCGCGCACCCGCTGCCAGGAATCCTCGGCGGCTTGCTTGTCATACACCTCACGGCCGGGGAAGAAGAAGGCGTGCCGAGCCTCGGGATACACCACCACGTCGTGCCGGACACCCGCCGCCGACAACGCCGCACCGATCCGCTCCCGCTGATCGGCATCGATGATGTGATCCTGCCCGCCGAAGAACAGCGCCAGCCGAGCGGTGATACCAGGCGTCGCCGCCGACAGCGGATCCGGAACGCTCAACGCCATACCCGAGTCGGGCACCCATCCCGGGTAGTAGATGGCGGCGGCGCGCAGCGGCAGCCGGGTCGCCGCGAAATAGGTGACGTGGCCACCGAGGCTGAAGCCCAGCATGCCGACCCGGTCACCGGCCCCGGCATGCTCGCGGGCATGGTCGGCGGCGGCGCGCAGGTCCGCCTCGACACCGTCGCGGGTCAATCGGCCCAGCAGTTCGAACGCGCGGGCCCGGTTGGCATCGCTCTCCTCGAACCCGGCAGAGGTCTCGGGACCGCTGCGGTGGTACAGATTCGGCGCGATCGCCACATATCCCAGGGCGGCGACATCGCGCACGACGGCCCGGACCTCATCGGTCAACCCCCACAACTCGGCTCCGACCAGGACGAGCGGGTAGTCGCCCGCCCCCTCCGGCCGGGCGAGATAAGCCGCCATGGGTGTCGCGTCGTCCTGGGGGATTTCGATCTGCTCGGCCGTGATCTCGTATGTCACGAGGCCACTCTAACCGCTTCGGATCGCCACCGCGCCAGAGGAAATCGCGCACCGGCTCTCCGGAATCACGGGCACTGCGCCAGGACGCCCAGCGGACCGCACCCGGGCGGCGGATCCGGCCCGACGTCCTCGGCTGCGCCGGGATCGTCGGCGACCGCCTATCCGATGTGTAGCGGCTCCCGCCCCGGACCGCGAGGGCCCCCGACTCGAGCGGCGAGGGTTCGCGCCGCACACCGTCACAGGTGGCAAGTCGTCCGGTTGCGGCGAGGTCGCTGCTGGGCCTGTAATGAGCGCGAGCACCCGCTGAGGCGGGGTGATACCCAGGTGGACGGCGTGGCGGTCCGCCGACCGCGAGGAGTGCACGATGACAACCGGATACGTGTGGAACACCCTCTACGGGTGGGCCGACACCGGCAGCGGCAGTTTGTTCCCGTCCGACGTCACGGTCGGTCTCCAGCCGATCGGCCACCACCTCGCGCATCCCGACACCAAACGACGCTTCCACGAATTGGTCTCGGTGTCCGGACTGCTGGACGAGTTGCACTCGATCAAGGCGGAACCGGCCGACGAGGCCGACATCTTGCGGGTGCACACCACGCAACATCTGGAGCGCATCAAGACCGAGAGTCTGCAGCCGAAGGGCGGGGATGCCGGCGACGGCGTCTCGTCCTTCGGCAAGGGCGGATACGAGATCGCCGCACTTTCGGCGGGCGGTGCGATCGCACTCGTGAAACATGTGCTGGCCGGGACGGTCGACCATGGTTACGCGCTGGTCAATCCGCCTGGGCACCACGCTACCCACGCAACCGGCATGGGCTTCTGCATCTTCAACAACATCTCCATCGCCGCCGCCTACGCGAAAGACGTACTCGGCGTAGGACGCGTCGCCGTCGTCGATTGGGACGTCCACCACGGCAACGGCACTCAGGACATCTGGTATGAGGATCCGTCGGTCCTTACCATCTCGATCCACCAGCATCTGTGTTTCCCACC
Source organism: Nocardia sp. NPDC059691 (assembly GCF_042733915.1). Classification (NCBI taxonomy): domain Bacteria; kingdom Bacillati; phylum Actinomycetota; class Actinomycetes; order Mycobacteriales; family Nocardiaceae; genus Nocardia; species Nocardia sp. NPDC059691. The sequence goes on from NZ_JBHWFB010000022.1 coordinate 54,844, forward strand.
GGATTCCGGCTACCGGGAGGAGCGCGGCACGGGCGACGGACACGGCTACGCGATCAACGTGCCGCTCCCGCCGGGCAGTGGAGACGCCGCGTATCTCCACGCGATCGACCGAGTCGTCGAACCCGCGCTGCACGCCTTCGCGCCCGAGCTGATCATCGTCGCGTCCGGTTTCGACGCGAGCATCCTCGATCCGCTGGCTCGGCAGATGGTCACCAGCGGCGGCTTCCGGCACCTGACCCGCCGGATGCTGGACATCGCCGCCGCGACCTCCGCGGGCCGGATCGCCTTCGTGCAAGAAGGCGGCTACAGCCCGCACTATGTTCCGTTCTGCGGGCTGGCGGTGCTCCGCGAACTGCTGGGCGAACCGTTCGTGGACGACCCGTACACACCGATCGTCACAACGCAAGGCGGCGACGTCCTCCTCGACCACGAGGCGGCCGCGATCGAAGCGGCCGCCGCCTTGGTCGCCGATCTCTGACCCCAGTCGGCCCATGGCGACACCTGCTGTCCGGCGCAGATTCAGAACGGCTCGGCGGGACGCGCTTTCGCCGAACCGCCGCACCGGGATTCGCTGGACAATCGCTACCGGTGACGACGACAACTGCGCCTCCGCTGGAGACATCGTTCAGTTCGCGGCGAACGCTTCGCCACGAATCCACTTCAGCAGGGTCGGATTGTCCACGGTGGTGATGACGCTGACCTCGTGCCCGGCATCGAGCGCCTGGCCGGTGAGCAGACGGCCGGTGGGACCATTGGCTCCGAACACTGTGATACGCATGGCAAACTGTTCCTTCCCGAGCACGACACGCACTGACAATCGGTTCGGAGGGCCGTGCACAGCCGAGTGACGCCTATCGCCCGTGCCCGAAAGGCTTCGGTCACGGCCACGGCGACGATCTCGACCGTCACGACCAACCGAGCGACCACAAGACGCCGGTGACGGCGCCCGCGTGACAGGTACGGACGCGTGACATGTGTCACCTGAAGGGCGACACCGGTTGGACCAGGTCCAGCGCCTGGCGCATCGGTCGGTCTCGGCTCGGAGTCACCTATGCCGAGGAGGCGAGGACGCCCGGGTTCACACCGTGCCGGCGTGGACCAGGTGCGGCACCGAATTCGCCGGCCGAGCGGCGGCTCCGACGCCATACGCGCTCAACAACTCTGTCGCAGTACGGTCTTCGATCCGTGTGAAGCCGAAGGACAGCAACGCATCGCGGATCTCCTCCGCGGTGAAGAAGCTGAGCCATGGCTCACCGACCGCGGCGACGCGATCCGCGCGTGCCTGCCTGTCGTCGGCCGCGACGTCATGCGGCGCCGAGGAGGGCGGGTACAGATAGTCGAAGACCACCTCCGCGGCGGCGCCGTGACCGGCGATGTAGCGCAGTGTGTCATCGATCGATGCCCTGGTCAGGTACATGACAACACCCAGCCAGACGAACAACGCGTCGCTGCTGCGGTCCAGACCGGCCGCGGCCAATCCGGCGGCGAGCGTGGACTCTTCGAAGTCGATCGGGGCGAACGTCAGCGATGGCGGGACGGCGATTTCGGCCTCGGCAAGCCTGCGCCGCTTCCATTGCTGGGTGTCGGGATGATCGACCTCGAAGAATCGCACGTTCTCGTGGGCATTGCGGTAGGCGCTGGTGTCCAGCCCCGCACCGAGGACGACTACTTGGTTCGTCCCCCGGGCCACCGCGGCCGCCACCACGTCATCGGCGAAGCGGCTGCGCGCCGCGATGAACAAGCGCCGTCGACGAGCCAGATCCTGGTCGATCCCTCGCTCGAATTCGCTGGCGCCTATGGCTGCTTCGCCGACGATCCGCACAGCCAGCGGATCCGTGAACACCCGCGGCTCGTCGGCGATTTGATGGTGGGCCCTCGCTCGCGCTACGGCCATGGCGGTTCTACTCGGTTCCCCGACCTGCATGCCGCCACCCTACCGATCGGACCGGATCACCCACACACCAGACGGTGACCGTCGCCGCTTGACGCACCACCACCTAGATGAGAGCATTGCTCTCAAGAAAGAGCGGTTATCACTGGAGGTAGTTGTGCTCGGCGCGGTCAAAGCGGCCAATCTCGGCCTGATGTTCTTGTTGGAGTTGAGCGTGCTGGGGAGCGCCGGATATTGGGGTTTCACCGTGAATGCGCAGTGGCCGATCAAGGTCGTGGCGGGCATCGGCGCACCCCTGCTGCTCGCGGTGCTGTGGGGACTGTTCGCCGCAGGCGGCGGAACCAATGCCACATACCCTTTGCACGGTTTCGCTCGAATGCTGTTCGAATTGGCCTGGTTCGGCACCGGCGCATTGGCGCTGTACGGCGCCGCGTCACTCACCCCGGCCGCGATCCTGTTCGTCTGCTACCTCGTCAACGGCGTGCTGCGCCTGGCATGGAACCAGGGGTGACGCGGCACCGACGCAGCTCCACGCCGAGAAGCCCGCCGAAGACCAGTTCCCCGCGGAGAACGGCGATTCGAATTCCCGTCCCATTCCGCGCTCCCGGTCGCGCGGCCCGCAGTCGGGCGCGCCGTCCACGATGGTTCACCGATCCCGGCCGCCGCTGGTGAGTAATACCGCACCGCAACACTATTCGATGAGAGGGTCCTCGACGACGGTGTCCAGGTGCGTCGACAGGTCGTCGACCAGGCGACCGAGCAGGCGAACGAGGTCGCGCTGATCGGACTCCGACCATCCGGACAGGGCCTGGCCGAACCAGCCGTCGATGACTCGCAGATAACGGCCGATCAGCTTCTCCCCAGCCGGAGTGAGGGTAATCAATCGGGCGCGTTGGTCGTCCGGGTCCGGGACACGCCGCACCAAGCGGCGCCGTTCGAGACCGTTGAGCAGGCGCGTGACGTGCGGCCCGGCCACCTGCATCCGGGCCGCTATCTCCCCCACCCGCAACGGTCGCCCGGCGGATTCCAGGATCACGAGGATTGTGACCGCGGGCCGCTCCAGGGTGATTCCGGCTGCCGCCGTGGCCGTTTCGAACAACTGCCCACGACCCAGCGTGTTGCTCAGCTGCGCCATGCGCGGCAGCAGCCCCTTCAGCGCGTCGTTGTCGCCGCTCATTTCCCACCTTGTTCAGATACCTAAGTTAGGTATATAGTACTCGGCATCCCACCCCCTCGACAGCGAGGGCGTGCGGTCGAAAAATAGATACCTAAGGTAGGTAGATGAAAATGCAGACATCAACGGACGTCCTGATCGTCGGCGCGGGCCCGACCGGTCTTGCCCTCGCGATCGACCTGGCCCGCCGAGGCGTCGGTTACCGCATCGTCGACCGCGCCGCCGGACCCAGCACGGCGTCGCGCGCCAAGACGATCCAGCCCCGAGCCCTGGAGGTCGCCGACGACCTCGGCGTGATCGATCGAGTGTTCGAGCTGGGGCGGGTGCATGTGCCGACCCGGCACTACGACCGTGACCGCGTGATCTCCGAGGCCGTGGAGGCCGCGCTGGGCGTACGCGATCCAGGGGTGCCGTACCCGCCGGTGTGGTTGTCACAGCCGCTGTTCGAGCAGATCTTGCGCGATCGGCTCGCCGAACTCGGCGGCCGGGTCGAGTGGGGAGCCGAGGTGACGGCCGTCGCACAGACAGATGACGCCGTGGAGGTGACCGTGTCCACGACCACCGGTGATCGGCGAATGCGCGCCCTCTACGTCGTCGGTTGCGACGGTGGGCGCAGCGTGGTCCGGGAGCGGATCGGCGCCACACTCGCCGGGGTGTCCTATGGCGACCACCGCTGGTGGCTCGGCGATGTGCGGATCGAGGGCTTGGACAATCGCTGCCAGCACGTGTGGATGAGCCCCGAGCACGGGATCCTCTCGCTGTTCCCGCTGCCCAGCACCGATGTCTGGCAAATCCAGGCGTCCATTCCCGCCGATGACCCCGATCCTGCCGCGCCGACACTCGACCTGTTCCGGCGCCTGTTCGCCGAGCATTCCGGACTGGGAGAGGTCCGCATCGAGGACGCCGGTTGGTTGTCGCTCTACCGGATCAACGTCTGCCTGGTCGACCGTTACCGGGTCGGGCGGGTCTTCCTCGCCGGGGATGCCGCGCATATCCACTCCCCCGCCGGTGGGCAGGGCATGAACACCGGCATCCAGGACGCCTACAACCTCGGCTGGAAACTCGCCGCCGTTCTCGACGGGGCCGATGAAAGCCTGTTGGACACTTATGAACTCGAACGCCGTGCGGTCGCGCGGGCCGTCCTCGACGACAGCACCGACCGTATGCACGCACTCATGCGCTCCGCGGGCAACGGCGACGGAGCGTCGGCCGTCCGCAGGCTCACCGACGATTTCACCACCGGGCTCACCGTCGCCTACCCCGACAGTCCGCTCACCGGCCCCGGCCCGAGGACCGGCCGCGTTCGCGCCGGTGACCGCGCTCCCGACGCCGTCGGTATCGAGGCCTCGTCCGGTCGCGAAGTCCGGGTGTTCGATCTGCTGCGCGGTCCCCATTGGACCCTGCTCACCTTCGACCAGGGCAACGCTCCCGACCAGACCGAAGCCCGCGGCACCGCAGCGACGCGAAGGATCCGGATCACAACCGACACAGCCGCTACCGGGGCCGACACTCTGATCGATGGGGACGGCAGTGTCCACCGCAACTACGAGATCACCGGTGGCACCGCGGTACTCATTCGTCCCGACGGCTACATCGCAGCCGTGTTCCGCGACGAACCCACGGTCGCGGGCTGGCGGCACCGCTCGGCCGACATCGGAGAGGACGTGCGGCCGGGCGTGGAGAACCAGGACTCGACGCGATCGGCGTATGGGGATGACAGAGCAAACCCGTCCTGAGCGGCCCGCTCCCATCGCGGGTCGAGGCGGTTAGCCTGAGCGGGTGGGACCGATCGGGCTCGAGCATGACACAGGGTGGGATTTTCGCCGTTCGTCCGGTGACGCGCCGGTGGGCGGCACGGCGATGATCGGGTATCGCGCTCGTGGGGCCGGCGGGTTGGACCTCCGGGTCACCGCGCTACCGGCGGTCACGGTGCTGATCGAGTTCGGGGAGAACGAACTGATCGTCGACAGCACGGCGGGCCGGCAGGCACTCAGCGGCTTCGTCTCCGGGTTTCCGCACGGGACGATGCGGGTGCGCACCGAGCGGGCCGAATGCATCGAGGCGCGCTTGTCGCCGCCGCAGTTCTATTCGTTGTCGACTATCGATCCGGTCGATCTGGGCCGCACGGTCGTCGGCTTGGACGATCTGTGGGGTCGCGGGGCGCTGTTGTTGCGTGAGCGGCTCGCCGGTGCCGCGACATGGGAGGAGCGTTTCGCGCTGACGAATTCGTTTCTGCGGCAGTGTGCCGACCCGACCCGGACCCCGGACCCGGAAGTCGTCGCCAGTTGGCGACGCATCGTCGCGAGCCGAGGGCAGGTCTCGGTCGGCGAACTCGCCGGATCCTGCGGATGGAGCCGCAAACGGCTGTGGTCCAGGTTCGAAGCCCAGATCGGACTGACCCCGAAGCGGGCCGCGATGCTGGTCCGGTTCCGGCACGCGGTCGAAGGCCTGCTGACGGGCCTTCCTGCCGCCGACGTCGCGGCGACCTGCGGCTACACCGACCAGTCCCACCTCTGCCGGGACGTGTCGAGCTTCGCGGAGATCACGCCGGGTGCGCTGACGGCGGAGCCGCTCACCGCCATCTCGAAACACCGCTACCGAGTGTGGGGAACATTCTTCCGGTGAACGCCTTCAGCTCCAATTGGGGCAGGCGGAGAGCCGATTCCGCGCATTCGACGCCCGATCACTCCCGACGGGAACGATCGCGTCGCCCATTTCGATCCGGCTGACTGTAATGCTGGCCGCACCGGGGTGGGCGTGGTTTCCTCTGACCCGATCATCCGGTTCGAGCGAAAGGCCCTGGTATGTCCGCCGATCACACAGCCGGCATCGCATCCGCTCCACAGGTGGTCGGGTCAGGCGGTCACGTCGGCGCGCCGAGCACCGTGATGGCGGGCAATGCCAGGCTCTATTCGACGGTCGACCCCGTCACACAGGCGGCATAACCCGTTCTCGTGACCAGAGGACTCGTGCCCACAGAACTCCTGTCTGGCAAAGAATCGGTTACGGTCGAAAAGGAGCGCGAATTCGGCCGTGCGGCGATTCGCTTTCCGCGCGCCGCCGGAAATCGAACCCGCATCGTCCACGACTTTTCGCCGGCTCGCGCGGCTGTACACGGACAGGTACCGACCGGTCTTCCGCTGACGATGGGAATCCCGTGAATTTATGGAGCTATATCCAGGGGCGGGGCGAAGTCCTGGCGTTCCTGACCTATCAACACGCCTCCCTGGCGTTCCAAACCGTGCTGGTCGGAACCGTGGTCGCCGTCCTCATCGCGGTGGCGGTCTATCGGCTTCCGCTGCTGTCCGCGCTCTCGCTGACCACCAGCCGGGTCGCGCTGACGATTCCTTCGCTGGCACTGCTGGCGATCCTGCTGGTCCCGTTCGGGCTGGGGGTGGTCCCGTCGTTCGTGATGCTGGCGTTCTTCGCGGCGTTGCCGGTGGTCGGCAACGCGATCGTGGGGTTGCGGTCGGTGCCGGCCTCGGTCGTCGAATCCGCCCGTGGGATCGGCTTCTCGCGCCGGCGCATTCTGCTGACCGTCGAATTGCCGATCGCCTGGCCGGTGATTCTCACCGGTATCAGGGTGTCCACCCAGATGATCGTCGGGGTCGCCGCCATCGTGGCCTACGTCCTCGGACCGGGCCTCGGATCGCTGATCTTCAACGGACTCTCCCGCCTCGGCGGCGCGAACTCCCTGGAGATGGCGCTCACCGGAACCATCCTCATCGTCATCATCGCGCTGGTGTTCGACGCACTCCTCGTCCTGCTCGGACGCCTCACGATCGCAAAGGGACTGTCATGACCGACGATGTGACCACCGGGCCCGCTCCCGCGCCGACGCAACGCTCGGTGACCGGCGCGTCCATCACACTGGACTCGGTCGTCAAGCGCTACAAAGGCCAGGACAAGCCTGCGGTGCGGCGCCTCGACCTCGAGATCGAGGCGGGAGACATCGTCGCGTTCGTCGGCCCGTCCGGGTGCGGCAAGACGACCACTTTGAAGATGATCAACCGCTTGATCGAGCCGACCGAGGGCCGCATCTTCATCGGCGGCCGCGATGTCACCAGGGAGGACCCCGACAAGCTCCGGCAATCGATCGGATACGTCATCCAGTCCGGCGGCCTGTTCCCGCACTGGAGCGTCGCCAGGAACGTCGGCGCCATCCCCCGGGTGCTCGGGTGGGACAGGAAGCGAATCGCCGAACGCACCGAGTACCTGCTGGATCTGGTCGGTCTGGATCCCGCCACCTTCGCCGACCGGCTGCCGAAGGACATGTCCGGCGGACAGCAGCAGCGGGTCGGCGTAGCGCGTGCGCTCGCCGCCGACCCGCCGGTGCTGCTCATGGACGAGCCGTTCGGCGCGGTCGACCCGATCACCCGGGTTCGCCTGCAGGACAGCTTGATCGCGATCCAGCAGGAACTCGGCAAGACCATCGTGATCGTCACCCACGACTTCGAAGAGGCCACCAAGCTCGGCGACAAGGTGCTCATCCTGTCCGAAGGCGGTCAGGTCGAGCAGTACGCGAGCCCGGAGGAGATCCTCACCGATCCGGCCACACCGTTCGTGGAGGAGTTCGTCGGGTCCGGCGCGAAGCTGGCCTATCTGACCGTGTCGCGGGTGCGCGACGTCGCGTACGACGACGTGATCACCGCGCGGATCGGCGAGTCGGCGCAGGGCGTGATCGACCGCGCCGAGTCCGCCGGACAGACCTGGGTCGTCGTCGTCGACGAGGCCGGGCGGCCCCGGTCGTGGCCTTCGCTCACGGAGCTGGCGACCAAACCGGAGGTCTCCGACTACCTGGATCGGCGGTTGCCCGTGGTCGCACGCTCCTCGACGCTCAACGACGCGCTCGACGCCATGCTCGCCACCAGCCAAGGCGCCGCCCTGGTCACCGACGGCCGCGGCGCGGTCCTCGGCTCGCTCAGCATCGACACGGTCACCGACGTGATCCGGACCAAACTCGCCGAAGGCCGCGCCGACGCGGAGGACCTCTCCTACGTCACCTACGTCGACGGAACCGATCCGGCGCCCACGCCGGTGGTCGCCGCCGACGAGGAACCCGGATCGGACGAGCCGTCATGAGCCGCCTGCGCCGCCTGCCGATCGACGTGTGGTTCGAACCGATCGTCATCCTCGTCATCGCTGTCGGATATGTCCTCTGGTACCGGTCGACGACATTCACCGCGACCGAGCAGGCGTCCCTCGGCTGGGACAACCTGCAGACCACGATCGTCCAGCACATCGAGCTGACCGTGGTGGCCACGGTGATCGTGGTGGTCGTCGCGATTCCGCTCGGCATCGCGCTGACCCGCCCGGCGTTGCGGCGGCTCGAGCCCATCGCGGTCAATATCGCCAATATCGGTCAGGCCGCGCCCGCGGTCGGGCTGCTCGTGCTGTTCACCTTCTGGCTGGGCACGGGATTCCGCACGGCGATCGTCGGTCTCGTCGTGTACGCGGTGCTGCCCATCCTGCAGAACACGATCGTCGGGCTCCGGCAAGTCGATCAGCGCACCATCGAGGCGTCCCGCGGCATCGGCTATTCCGCCGCGCGCACGCTGTTGCAGGTCGAACTGCCGCTCGCGGTCCCGGTGATTCTGAACGGGGTGCGCACGGCGTTGGTGATCCTCGTGGGCACCGCGACGTTGAGCACGTTCATCGGCGCGACCAGCCTCGGCACGCTGATCACCACCGGCGTCACCCTCTTCCTGCCCAAACTGCTGGTCTCCGGCGCGATTCTGGTCGGACTCCTGGCGTTGATCATCGACTGGCTCGGCCGACTGGTGGAACTGGCCGCGACCCCACGAGGTATCTCATGAGGTCGCCACGAGCCCGGCTGGTCGCCCTGCTCTGCGCACTCGTCGTATCGGCGGCGGCGCTCGCCGGGTGCGGTCTGGTGAGCTCCTCGGGAACCTTCCATGACGCGCGCCTGCCCGGCGGTGACCGGCCGCTGGACGGCGCCGAGCTGGTCGTCACCTCCAAGAGCTTCACCGAGGGCGTGCTGCTGGGCAAGATCACCGCGACCTACCTGGCGGCGGCGGGCGCGAAGGTCACCGACCTGACCGGGGCGCCGGGCTCGGCCTCGTCCCGGCAGGCTCAGCTGGGCGGCGACGCCGATGTGCTCTGGGAGTACACCGGCACCGGCTGGGTCAACTACCACAACCAGACCGAGACGATCTCCGACCCGACCGAACTCTGGCAGCGCGTGCACGACATCGAGAAGCGCGACCACGATCTGGAGTGGCTGCCGCCGGCGAACTTCAACGACACGTACGCCTTCGGCGCGTCGACCCCGACCGCCGAACGCCTGCGCGTGAAGTCGCTGTCCGACGTGGCCGCGCTCCCCGTGCCCGACCGTACCTTCTGCGTCGACGACGAATTCTTCAGCCGCTCCGACGGTTTCATTCCGATGCTGCAGAAATACGGTATCCCCTACAACGATCCGAACGGTGTCCCCTCCAGCAACGTCACGCGGATGGACGCCGGTGTCGTCTACACAGCCACGGCCAAGAGCGCCCCGTGCAATTTCGGCATGATCTACACCACCGACGGCCGGGTCAAGAACCTGAACCTGGTGGTCCTCGATGACGACCGGAAGTTCTTCCTGCCCTACAGCGGCACCGCCGTCGTGCGCGGCGCGATCATCGATCGGTACCCGCAATTGCGCGCGCTGCTCGCAACCATCTCCGAGCACCTCACCGACGAGCTGATGCAGGACCTCAACGGCCGGGTCGACATCGACGGCGAAGACCCCGCCGACGTCGCCTACGACTGGCTCGAGAGCGCGAGGCTGGTCGAGTAGGGCCGGGACGATTTCGGCCGCCGCGACATGCCCGGAATGGACCTCGCCCTTCGGACAGTTGCCATCCACATGACCGAGTTCGACAAGGACAGACTGGCTTCCGACACCCACGCGCTGGACGGCTTCAACCGCGGCATCGTGGAAGAGTTCCGCGCCAACGGCGGCGAGGTCGGCGGCTTACCGGGCGGCAGGCTACTGCTGCTCCACACGACGGGCGCGAAGTCGGGCGCGGCACGGCTGTCACCGCTGGCGTATGTGACCGTCGACGGGCGGATGCTGGTCGTCGGCTCCTACCTCGGCTCGCCCAAGGATCCGGCGTGGGTGCACAACCTGCGTGCCGACGCGCGTGCCCGAGTCGAGGTCGGCACCGATGTCTATGCCGTGATCGCTCGTGAGTTGCCGCGCGACGAACGCGACCGGTATTTCGAGCGAGTCGTCGAGCTGGCGCCCGTTCTCGCGGAGTACCAGGCGAAGACCGAACGCGTCATTCCGCTGTTCGAACTCACCCGCGTCTGACCCCCTCCACCTACAACCTATAGCGCACCCGGGGGCTTGCGGCAAGACCCGGGTCGTGCCGCAGAATCGCTGGCTGCGGCGTTACTGCTCGATGTGCTCAGGCGAGCAGCGGCGTCCGCGCGGGATCGTCGAGCCACGAAACGGAGGGGCCTGTGTCAACTCAGGGGTACGAGGACGAATTGCGGTCCGAGCGGAGCTACGTGGCCGGGCTCTACGCGCGGCTCGACGCCGAGCGCGCGCGAGCGAGGAGCGGATACACCGCGGCTCTGCGCGGAAACGGCGGAACGCCGATGGAACGGGATGTCGAGGTGCGCACGCTGGCCAGGGAGGTGAAGCGGCTGGACGTAGCGGACAACGGGCTGTGTTTCGGGCGATTGGACGCCTTGTCGGGCGAACGTTCCTACATCGGCCGGATCGGCCTGTTCGACGCGCAGAACGAGTACGAACCGCTGTTGCTCGACTGGCGGGCGCCCGCGGCGCGCGCGTTCTACGTCGCCACCGCCGCCAGCCCGGAGAACATGCGCAGGCGCAGGCAGTTCCACACCCGCGGGCGCCGAGTGGTCGATTTCACCGACGAGGTCCTCGGCCGCCCCGGCGGCGCCGAGCGCGGCGACGCGGCGCTGCTCGCGGCGGTCGACGCGCCGCGCGGCGAGGGGATGCGCGACATCGTGGCGACGATCCAGGCCGAACAGGACGAGATCATCCGGCTCGACCACCCGGGCGTGCTGGTGATCGAGGGTGGCCCCGGCACCGGCAAGACCGTAGTGGCGTTGCACCGCGTCGCGTATCTGCTCTACACCCAGCGGGAGCGGATGGAACGCCACGGCGTGCTCGTGGTCGGCCCCAATCCGGCGTTCCTGAACCACATCGGCCGCGTTCTGCCGTCGCTGGGCGAGACGAACGTCGTGTTCACGACCACCGGCGACCTGGTGCCCGGCCTGCACGTCACCGCGGAGGACGACCCGGACGCCGCCCGGCACAAAGGGTCGCTGCGGATCCTGGACGTGCTCGCGGCGGCCGTAGCCGATCGGCAGCGGGTGCCGGAGCATCCGCTGTCGATCGAGTTGTCCGACGTCACCGTGCGAATCGACGCCGAAACCGCGGAGTGGGGCCGGGAGGAGGCGCGGGCGAGCGGGCTACCGCACAACGAAGCTCGCGCCGTGTTCACCGAGATCGTCACCTGGGTGCTCACCGAGCGGGCGATCGCCCGCATCGGCCGGGGCTGGCTGACCCGCGACGACCGCGAAGCATGGGAGAACCTGCGGTCGGACCTGCGCGCGGAACTCGCGGACAACGACCGGTTCACCGCCGCGCTCGACGAACTCTGGCCGATCCTGACACCGGAGACGCTGTTGGCGGAGCTGTACGAATCCCCGGAACGGCTGGCAGCGGCGGGCGCCGACCCGGCCCTCTTGCGCCGCAGAGGCGGTGCCTGGACGGTGTCGGACGTGCCGCTGCTCGATGAATTGGTCGATCTGCTCGGCCGTGTGAAGCGGGACGACGACGCCGAGCGGGAACAGCAGGCCCAGGCCGAGTACGCGGCGGGTGTACTGGACATTCTGGTCGGCCGCGAGGACATGATGGACGACGAGGACCACTTGTTCGCCCAGGACCTGCTCTACGCGGAGGATTTGGCGGATCGCTTCCTCGAGCGCGACAGCCGGGAACTCGCCGAACGCGCGGCGGCGGACCGGGACTGGACCTACCGGCACGTCGTGGTGGACGAAGCCCAGGAACTGTCCGAAATGGATTGGCGGGTGCTGATGCGGCGCTGCCCCGGACGGTCTTTCACGATCGTCGGCGATCTCGCCCAACGCCGGTCGGCCGCCGGAGCGACCTCGTGGGGCGCGATGCTGGATCGGTACGTACCGGGCCGGTGGGTCTACCGATCGCTGACGGTGAACTACCGCACCCCGGCGGAGATCATGACCGTCGCCGCCGAGTTGCTCGCCACGTTCGCACCCGGCGTCCAGCCACCGGAGTCCGTTCGCGCATGCGGGGTACGGCCGTGGTCCAGGCAGGTCGCCGCCGACGAAATGGGTTTCGCCATAGACGAATTCGTCTGCGACGAAGCCTCACGCGAAGGCACCAGCGTCGTGATCGGGCCACCGGACGTGCCGGGCGCGGTGGCAGCGGCGGAGACCAAGGGTTTGGAATACGACGCCGTCCTGGTCGTGGAGCCGGAACGAATTCTGGCCGACGGCCCGCGCGGCGCGGCCGAACTCTACGTCGCCCTCACTCGCGCCACCCAACGTCTCGGCGTGCTGCACCAGGGGCCACTCCCGCAGGCGCTGACCGGCCTCGCCGAAACCTCGACGCCCGTCAGCGCCGGAGACCGCCGGCGCGATCAGCCTTCCGGGTAGAAGACGAACAGCGTGCAGCCGGTCGCAGTCCCTGGCACATGCCACGATCCGGCCGGGGCGTGCAGGAACGTCCCGGCCGGGTAGTCGCGCGCGCCGTCGTTGAAGGTGCCCGCGACCACGTAGACCTCCTCGGGGCCGGGCTCGTGGACGTCGCGGCGCGGCCACGACGTACCCGGGTCCATCTCCAGCACGTTGGCGCTCGCACCGGACGGCCCGGTCCACAGGTGCCGTACCCGGATTCCGGGAAACAGCTCCCGGACCGGGGATTCCGCGACGGACACAGCGGTGTAGCCCTCCTGGGCGAGGATTTCGGAATGCACGGCTTTCACGGTGCCGCGTGGAAGCAGGCCGAGAAAGTGTCCAGTCGGACACCACCGGGTACATTCTTGCCATGCATCGCGTGGTGGCCCTGGTGCGGCCGGTGCAGTCGACATTCGAGCTGGGCTGCGCCGCGGAGGTATTCGGCACACAGCGGGCCGGGGTGCCGCACTATTACGAGTTCGAGGTGTGCACGGAGACGCCAGGGCCGGTGCCGACATCGGCCGGGTACACGCTCGAAGTGTCGCAGGGCCTTTCGGCGCTCGCTTCGGCGGACACCGTGCTCATCCCGGGCTGGGCGCCGGTGGAGGCGCCGCTCTCGGCGCCCGTGCGTCGCGCGCTGCTGCGGGCGCACGCCCGTGGGGCGCGGCTCGTGACGATCTGCTCCGGAGTGTTCGCGCTGGCCCGCACGGGCTTGCTGGACGGACGCTCGGCGACGACGCACTGGGCGCGCGCCGCACAGCTGGCGCGGGAATTCCCGGAGGTTCGGGTGGAACCGGACGTGCTCTATGTGGACCACGGCGATGTCGCCACGAGCGCCGGAGCGGGCGCGGGCATCGACCTGTGCCTGCACCTCGTCCGGAAGGACCACGGGGCCGCGCATGCCACCCTCGTCGCGCGGCACATGGTGATGCCGCCGCACCGCGAGGGCGGCCAAGCACAGTACGCCCCGCCCGCACCACCCACGGACGCGCTGGACGGCCTGCTCGAGTGGGCAGGCGCGCGGCTCGGGACAGCGCTGTCGGTAGGCGATCTGGCCGCACACCTCAGCGTCTCGCCGCGCACGCTGGCCCGGCGTTTCGCCGATCAGCTCGGTACGAGCCCGGGGGCATGGCTGCTGTCGCGCCGGGTGGCCGAGGCGCGCACCCTCCTGGAGGAGACGAACCTGCCGGTGGAGGCGATCGCGGCACGGGTCGGCCTGACCTCCGCGGTCAACCTGCGCCGCCGCTTCCGCGCCCAGGTGGGCACGACCCCGGGCGCCTACCGGCGAGCGTTCCGTGGCTCGGGAATACGGATGTGACAGGGAAAGTCACCGAGGCGACCGCTCATCCGCGGGTAGTCGGCAACCCACGGTCGCGGTGATCGTCATCGACCGGGCATCGGCGAACACCGACAGCTCGGTGTTGCTGTCCCACTCGGCCCCATCCGGGCCTTCGAACGTGACGTACCGGTCCGGCGACGATGCCGCGCTCGACAGCATGTCCGTCGCACCCACCGACGCGGCCAGCGCTCGGGCCGTTTCCTGGAACCCGGGCCAGGCTCCTGCGGGCAGGGAACCGTCGGCGCGATAGCGCGGCAAGACGACACGCCTGCCGCCGGTGTGCGCATAGGGCCCATAGCAAGGTCCCACGGCGCGGTCCTCGCTTCGGATCCACCGCAGCGCCGGTTCGATCGCCGAGGCGGCGTTCGCGATCTCCTCGACGACCGACGCCATCCGCTGCTCGGCCACCTCCGAAGCCGGCAGTCCGGCCAATTCCGCTGCCGCGGCGGCAATCTCCTCGGGCGAAGGCGGCGGGGCGGGCTCACCGAGCAAGGTCGCGCATCCGCCCGTCCAAGCCGCGACCGCGAGCACGGCGGACCAGCGCAGCGCTACGGTCGGCCATCGCGGTCCGGTCATCGTCTCCCACGTTTCCCGCGGCCGCACGGATCGCGAGTCCGCCTCCCGCGCAATTCTATTCGTGGCGGGTGATACGGGAGCGACAAACATGGCGCGGCGACGAACGCGACCGGTGTCGCGGCCGCATTCTTCGAATCATTGACTCAATGACACAGTCTTTGTATGTTTGTATCACGAGCGAGGGTTCCGACCGCGTCGACGAACGGATCATGGACGCCGCGCTCGAACGCATCCTGCAGGTCGGGATCCGCCGAGCCAGCCTGGAGGACATCGCCCGCATGGCCGAGCTCAGCCGGATCACCATCCACCGCCGGTTCGCGGGCAAGGACAACCTGATCCAAGCGGTACTGGCCCGCGAGACCCGGCGCATGCTCGCGGAGGTGACCGCGATCGCCGCCACCGCCACCGGCGTGGACGCCCAGATCGAGGACACCATGCTGTACGTCCTCTTGCAGACCCGCATCCACCGCCTGGTCACCCAGCTGCTGCGGGTCGCCCCGGACGAAGCGTTGCGCTTCTCCACCGTGCAGGGCGAACGCCTGGTGTCCATCGGCATCGAGTACATCGTCGGCATGCTCACTCATGCCCAGTCCGCGGGCCTCGTCGACGAGTACGACCCGCGCCCGGTGGCCGAACTCGTCGCCCGCCTGGCCCACTCGCTGATGCTCACCCCCGGCGGCGGCAGCGTCGACTTCACCGACGACGACCGCGCCCGCGCCTTTGTCCGCACCACCATCGTGCCTTTGATGAAACACGGCATCACCCGCCCTGACGAGGAGCCCACCCATGACGACGTCCGCGACAATCCCGGCCCGGCATCCCGGTCGGCCTCGTAAGGCGCCCGGCCTGGGCCCGTTCGCCGCGCTGCTGCGCATCGGGAAACCCTCCCCGCAGCGCTGGCAGCTGCTCGGCGCCTCGTTGCTCGTCGGCGACGAGCCGATGGACAGCCTCGTCGAGTGGATGTACACCGAAGGCATGGCCGTCACGCGGCCGTTGTTCGAGCAGGCACTCCGGTCGGGCATCGACAGCATCCCCGGCGCGCCCGCGCCGCTGCGCGAGTTCTTCACCGCCGTCGAGGACACCCCCGCCTGGGTCGACCCGAAGTTGTTGCGCGACGGCGAGCGTGTGTTCCGTTCCGGCGGCAACGACGGGCTGTATTTCGCCCGTGACGTCTCCTTCATCGGCGGCTATCTGGCCTCCGGCTTCAACAAGACCCTGCTGCGCACCGGCGCCCTGGAGAAAGGCCCCGCCCGCCGGTTCGCCGAGACCCTGCAATGGGCGATGGACGTGTCCACCGAGAACGGCATGGACCGTTACGGTGTCGGCTACCGCTCCACCCTGCACGTGCGCCTCATCCACTCGCTGGTCCGCAGGCACGTCGCCGCCATGCCCGACTGGCGCACCGAGGAATGGGGCCTGCCGATCAACCAGACCGACATGGCCGCCACCCTGGTCGGCGCCCTGCTCGCGCCCGTCGTCGGCGGCATGGCGCTCGGCGTCATCCTCTCCCCCCGTGAGCTGGCCGCCGCCGCCCACCTCACCCGCTACGTCGGCTGGCTGATCGGCGTCGAAGAGCAATGGCTGCCCACCAGCTTCCGCGACGGCATCGCCATCCTCGACCACTGCCTGACCGCCATCACCAATCCCGACGAGACCAGCCGCCAGCTCGCCCTACCTATGGCCGATGATCCACTGAACTGGTCCTATCCCAACCTGCCCACGCTGCGCGGCCGGCTCGCCCGCGCCCAGCACCTGTCCGTCAGCAGCGCCTTCCTCGGACCCAAGGCGATGCGTATCCTCGGCCTGCCCGCCTATGTCCCGCCCTGGTACCCCGCGCTGCGCATCCCCGTCAACCTCGTGCGCACCGCCTACACCCACCTGACTCCCGGCGGCCTCGACCGCGCCGCCATCCACGGACGCGAGCAGCAGGAAGCCTTCCTGCGGCGCCTCATCGGCGAAACCAGCGCCACGATAGGGCATTCCGCGCTGCGGCTGGATCGCACCGCCTGACCGCCGATCCGGCAGCGCGACCCCGCCGGCGCTGCCGGACAACCGGTCGCCGACATGAAGGTCACCGGCGATGCCTTCGGCCCGCAGCTGCGGAACGTGCTGGCGGCCTTGCGGTTCGGCACCGGACCGCATCCCGGGCTGTTGGTGGAACAGGTGCTGCGGCGGCTGGCCGGATTGCTCGACGAAGTACGAGAAGTGCGGTTCCTCGAAGTCGACGCGATTCGCCCGATCCACGACCACGCCCCTGGGATAGCCCGACGGGACCTCTCGATCACCCGCTCGAGGCCCGACGAACGGCTTTGCGGCTGACGCCGCCCGGGAAAGGCTGCCGCCGCTGGGTTCACGCTTGTCAACACGTCCTGATGCCGACGCCGCCCGCGCGGGTCCGAGCACACACGGCGGGGAGCCGGCCCGCCGCAGCGCCGACCTGGACGAACAACCCGCGGCAGTCGGCGAGACGGTGAACCGAGCGCGGTAGCAGAGGCCGTGGGTTCGAACATGTGACGCGGACGAGTATGCGCTGTTGTCGACAACGTCACCGGTCGATCTATCTACACTGACAACGCTGAGCACCACCGGATCGACGCCTTGTCCGAAACCACACTTCGACGGAGAAGTTCTATGTGCGGCCGCCGGAACCCCAAGCGCAACAACAACTCACGTCGTCCGGACACCGTACCGGCGATTCGGTATCCGGCTCGATCCGTCATCGACATCCTGCTGCCCGCCATGATCACGCGCCGCAGCGGTGCGCCGACCACCGACACCGGCCTCGTCCACATCTGGGGTTTCACCGGCACCGGCGAGGACGACAGCGCGAGCGCGGCGGGCTTCGCGGAATTCTCGCCCAACGACACCCCCACCGTTGCGGGCTCTCCCATCCTGGACATCGCCGGGCGGATGATGGCGGGTATGAACGGCCGCCTGTGGGGATTCGGGCTGGCTCACCAGGCCGCCGCGGACGCCGTCGTGCACGGGATCGACAACCAGCCCGACCCGATCGCCTCATCGCCGGACGGGCCGGAAGAATCCTCCACCACCGAGGAAGTGTGGGCCGCCAGCATCTTCGACGCCCGCGGAAGGGAGATCACCCAGCTGCGCTACGTGCATCTGCCGGAGCTCGAACCGATCACCTTCGACAGCGACACCCTCGATCGGCGCAGCACCATTCACGACTGGATCGACCGAGTCCAGACCGGAGTCATCTCGGCGCACGTCTGGGCGGCAGCCCTTGCCCTGGACGCGCAACGCAACCGAGCCGTCCTCGCGCAACTGGAACAGCGACTGCTGAGCTGACCGCAGCGCCCGCCGAACCCGACCCGGCGATGTCACCGTCACCGGGTGCGGCGCGGTCCGCGCGAATTCAGGTGTGCGCGCGAGCACCGAACCAACGGGCCAGCGATTCCTCGAGGCCGTCCAGGTCGCCACCGTCGGCAGCCCACGCCACACAGCCGTCGGGACGAACCAGAATCGCCGAAAGCTCGCGCGGCTGAGCGGCTTTCGCGGTGACGACTCGCACCCGCCCGGACCATCCCGCGGCGCGGGATCGCAAGTCGCCGGAATCGACGAGGTCGAGCAGGATGCCCTCCGCGCCGGTGAAATGCTCACCGAGGCGGGTGCCGTCGGCCAATTCGATGTCGGGAGCGACCGATCCGACGAGCGAGTGCCCCCCGCCGATGTCGTAGCGCTGCCGAACACCGGAGATGTTCTTGAACACGCCGGTCGCGCCGTCGCGCGAGGCGAGCAGTTCGGCGGCGACGGCGCGCAGGGCACGGCTGCGGATATCGGTGCGCATCAAAGCGACCTGCGCGCGCGTCCAATCCAGCACCCACGCGCCGATGGGATGACGTTCGGCGGTGTAGGTGTCGAGCAGACCGCCGGGCGCCCAGCCGCGCACTTCGGCGGCCAGCTTCCAGCCGAGATTCACCGCGTCGCCGATACCGAGGTTCAGGCCCTGACCTCCGAAGGGTGAGTGCACATGCGCGGCGTCACCGGCGAGCAGCACCCGACCCTTGCGGTAATCGGGGACCTGGCGGGTGTTGTCGGTGAAACGGGTGGCCGAATGCACGGCGGTGACGACCACAGGGACTCCGCTCACGGCACGGATGCTCTGCTGCAATTCGGCCGCCGTCACCGGGGTCTCCCGGTCGGCGGGCGGGCCGTCCAGTTCGACGGTGAGCACGCGGCCGGGCATCGGTCCATAGGCGTAGATACCGGTTTCGGTGGCATTCCAGCTCATTCGAAGGTTCTCGGCTCCGGTCATGTCCACGATCGCCTGATGGCCGGTGATCTCCGGGTCGAGGCCGGGGAACTCGAACCCGGCGAGCTTGCGGACCGTGCTGCGCCCGCCGTCACAGCCGACCAGCCAGCCGGCGCGCACCCTGCGGTCACCGCAATCGACGGTGACACCCGCGCCGTCGTCGGACAGCCCGATGACCTCCACCCCGCGCCGGACCTCCACGCCGAGTTCGGCAGCGCGGCCACCCAGTATCGCCTCGACGGACTGCTGGGCCACCAGGAAGACCTCGGCGGCCGGACCGACCTCGGCGAATTCCGGATCGTCGAAGTCGACGGCGTCCGAATTCAGCATGATGCCCGCGAAGTGACCCACCGCCGGCCGCCGCCCCCGGTCGATCGGCGGCATGCCGCCATCGCGACGGAACTGCGCGAACCGGTCGAATGCGGCGTCCTGCTCGGCGCGCAGCTGCGGCAGCAGCCCGCGCCGGTACATGGCCTGAGCGGTGGGCACATTGATCGCCCCCGCTTTGATCGTGCGGTCCGGCTCGGCGAGACGCTCCACCACGAGCACATCCACCCCCGCGAGCCGCAGCTCACAAGCCAGCATGAGCCCGACGGGCCCGGCGCCGACCACCACCACTTCACGTGTCTCGTTCATACGAAACACGGTGCGGCGCAAGCATTGCCCGGCACTTGCACCGGCTTGCACGCCGCTTGCGCGGAGTCGTCACCGCCGGAGTCGACAGACACTCGAAGCGCCCGCTGGATATTTCCCGCTGGGTGAGACCCGCCTTGTCACAGCTGGGGAGAGAATGGCGGACGTTTGCGCTGGTCATGCGAGAATCGTGGACATGGGCTCCCCCTACGACCCGTTGCAGGCGGATCCCTGGGGGCGGGCACGATACGGTCTGCTCGCACTACCGGCCAAGGTACTCGGGTCGGATCCGACCCCGCAGGCGTCTTCGGCGGTCGCCGATACCCGGAAACAGATCGAGAGTCTGATCGCCCCACCACAAGCCTCCGCCACGCTGCGGGAAGTCATCGAGTTCACTCGAAACGCCTTGGATCTCATGGTCGACCAACTCGGCAACGGACACCCCGAGGGGTGGAAACCGACGACCTGAAAACGCTCGAGGAATACGGTGACGACGAATACTTCAACCGCCTCTACGGGCCCGGCTCCGGCGTCGGCCGAAGCTTGGGCAACAACAAGCCCGGCGACGGCGCCCGCTTCCACGGCCGTGGCGCGTTGCAGTTGACCGGTCGCAACAACTACCGGGAGGCGGGCGAGGCCCTCGGTGTCGATCTCGTCGGCGATCACAAGCTGGCCGCCGATCCGAAGTACGCCTTCGCAACCGCCGGGTGGTTCTGGGACGCCAAGAATTTGAACGACCGGGCCGACGAATCGGATGTCGGCGCGATCACCAGATCGATCAACGGAGGTTCCAACGGCGCTTCGGAGCGCAAGGAGAACTACGACCGTGCCCGCAAGGTACTCGACGCGGAATGAACCCGAATTGTTCGCCACGCATCCGCGGACCCGGTGAGCTCGGCGATGGATCTCCGTTCGGCGGTCAGAGCGCTCCACGAGTCGGTGCGCGGTCCCGAGCGTCTTCTGACCGTCCCCGGCGCCTACGATCCGGTCATGGCGGAGATCAGGAGTGAGCGGCGGGACAAGGTCGCGGTCATCACCGTGCACGACCCGGATCGGCGGAACGCGTTGACACCGGCGCTGTCCGAACAACTGGCCGCCGCGGTGGCCGAGGCCGAGCGCGATACCGGCGTGCACGCGGTGCTCGTCACCGGAACCCCGCCCGCATTCTGCGCCGGGGCCGATCTGAGCGCGCTCGGTGCGGCACGCGAGGAGGGGCTGCGGGTGATCTACGACGGATTCCTCGCGGTCGCGCGCTGCGCACTGCCCACCATCGCGGTGGTCGGCGGCGCCGCCGTCGGCGCGGGACTCAATCTGGCGCTGGCCGCGGATGTCAGGATCGCCGGTCCCCGCGCGCGGTTCGACGCGCGATTCCTGCGGCTGGGCCTTCATCCCGGCGGCGGGATGACCTGGATGCTGCAACGCGCCGTCGGACCGCAACGGGCCGCCGCGATGACGCTGTTCGGGGAGATCCTCGACGCCCAGGCGGCGCTGAGCGCAGGATTGGCGCACCGGGTGATCGACGGCGATCACGACGCGCTGCTCGCCGGAGCGATCGACTTCGCCGCCGGCGCGGCCGAAGCGCCGCGCGATCTGCTCATCACCACCAAGCGCACCATGCGCCACACCGCGAATCTCGACGCCCACGCCGATGCCGTCGACGCCGAGATCGTGCCGCAGGTCGCCTCCCTCGACTCCCCGGAATTCGCCGCGCGCCTGGCGGCGAAGCAGGCCGAGATCGGCCGATCGAGATGAACGGCGGCGGCGCGGTGTGGGCGGAGGTCGTCGAAGCGGGACGGAAACGGTTTGGCGTTTCCGGCGGCGGGTAGCCGCTCCGAGACCGCATAGGAAGCGCACGACTCTGCGGCCGATGGTTCGTATCCGGATCGCAGGGGCCCTTCGTGTGTGCCGGGTGCCCTGCGACCACGGAGAGCGAGAGGAGGGCCCTATGCACTACATCGATGACACCAAACACCTGCTCAGCGATCTCGTGGGGCGGGTGATCGAGTCGGCGACCAGCTACTCGGGCAGCCAGACCGTGACCATCGCCCGGCCACGAGCCGAGGTCGAGCAGTTCTGGCGCGACCCGACGAGCCTGTCCGAGGTACTGGGCGACGTCGCCGAGGTCGGATCTCCGGCTCCGTCGACCTACGAGTGGAGGCTGTACGCGGGCGCCGACGGACACACGACCTGGAAGACCACACTGCGCGAGGAGGACGGACACTTCCGGTTCGTCGGCTCCGCCGACCAGGACGCAGGCCAGGGTCTCGAAATCGAACTCACCTTCCGGGAAGCACCGCGGAATCTCGGGACCGAAGTGACGATGCGAGCCCGGACCCCGCTGCCCGACCTGCTGACCGGCGCGGGCATGTTCACCGCGCTCTACCGAGCCCGAGCCCGGCTGCAGACCGGCGAAATGCCCACCCTGGCCCACAATCCGAGCGCCCGCTCTTCCGCTCGGTGAACAGGAGGAGACATGCACGCGCTCTGCTGGAACGGCGTCAACGAACTCGCCGTGGAAACCGTCCCCGATCCGGTTCTGGTCAATCCGCACGATGTCATCGTCCAGGTCCGCCTGACCACCACCTGCGGGTCCGATCTGCACTTCATCGACGGATATCTGCCGGGAATGCGGGAAGGCGACGTCTTCGGACACGAATTCATGGGCGAGGTCGTAGAAACCGGAGCCGAAGTCACCTCGATCGCCGTGGGTGACCGTGTCGTGGTCCCGTCCTTCATCGGATGCGCATCGTGCTGGTATTGCGACCACGAACTGTATTCCCTTTGCGATACCACCAATCCGAACAGCGCTCTGCAACAACCGCTTTTCGGCTACCCGACCGGCGGAATCTACGGTTACACCCATCCCTTCGGGGGTTATCAGGGTTCCCATGCGCAATATGTCCGTGTTCCCTTCGGCGACACCAACTGTTTCCGGATACCGGACGGCATCACCGACGAACAAGCATTGTTCCTGTCCGATGCCGTGCCGACGGGACTGATGGGCGCCGAATTCTGCGACATCCACCCCGGCGACACCGTCGCGGTGTGGGGCAGCGGCGGCGTCGGGTTGATGGCCGGGCACACGGCACGCCTGCTCGACGCCGAGCGGATCTTTGTCATCGACCGCCTTCCCGAGCGGTTGCGCGTGGCGGAAGAGCAGTTCGGCGCGGAAACCATCGACTACACCGCCGTCGACAGCGTCCACGAGATCCTGCGCGAAAGTACCGGTGGCCGCGGGCCCGACGCCTGCATCGAGGCCGTCGGGATGGAAGGACACGGCACCGGACTCCAGCAACTCTACGATCGGGCCAAACAGTTGCTCCGGCTGGAATCGGATCGCGCGACACCGCTGCGCGAAGCGATTCTCGCGTGCCGGAAAGGCGGCATCGTCTCGGTGCTCGGCGTATACGGTCTCACCGACAAATTCCCCATGGGCGTCGTGACGAATAAGGGCCTCACCATCCGCACGGCACAGCAATACGGACAGCGGTTCGTACCCCGCATGTTCGATTACATCCAACAGGGCGATCTCGACCCCTCCTACCTGATCACCCACGACATGCCGCTCGATGACGCGGTATACGGCTACGACATCTTCAAGCACAAAAAGGAAGGCTGCATCCGCTCCGTTTTCCGGCCCTGAGCGGGCCCATGGGGCCGCAGCGCCGAGATAGCTCACTGGTTGCTCATCCGATCCGGTAGCCGGATCATCCGCGCCTCGTCGGCTCGATCGAATCGCCGCAAACGCCCACGTGCTCTGCGCGGCAGTGGGTACGCTGCCCGATGACCCCTCCGGGGCGGCCTCCGCGCGACCCGTACCGCGCAACTTCCGAACAAACTCTTGACTCGTTCCAGAAAACGGACGAGACTTCCGAGCATGCCAACGGCCTCGGAGTTCCAGCAGATGCTGCGAGGAGTTTCGCTCCGTGTGACCCGCCCGCGGGTCGCGGTGCTCAGCGCGGTCCACGACCACCCGCACGCCGACACGGAGTCGATCATCCGCGCTGTTCGATCCGCGCTGCCCGAGGTGTCCCACCAAACGGTCTACGACTCCTTGAACGCACTCACCGCCACCGGCCTGGTCCGGCGTATCCAGCCGTCCGGGTCCGTCGCCCGCTACGAATCGCGGGTCGGCGACAACCACCATCACGTCGTATGCCGAGGATGCGGGGTGATCGCCGATGTCGACTGCGCCATCGGCGAGGCCCCGTGTCTGACCGCGTCCGATGACAGCGGCTTCTCGATCGATGAAGCCGAGGTCATCTACTGGGGCCTGTGCCCCGATTGTGTGGAATCACAGGCTTCCCGATCACATTCGTGATCGCAGCCCACATCACTCATTCAGGAAGGAATGCTGTGTCATCCGATAGCCGCCCGCCCAATCCTGACACCAAGACGCAGAGCGCGAGCGAGAGCGAGAACCCGGCGATCCCGTCGCCCACCGCGAAGACGGACCACCGCCCCCGCAGCAACAAGGACTGGTGGCCGGAGCAGATCGATGTCTCGGTGCTGCACGCCCATACGTCCAAGTCCAACCCGCTCGGAGAGGACTTCAACTACCCAGAAGAATTCAAGAAGCTCGACGTCGACGCCCTCAAGGCCGACGTCGCGGCGGTCCTGACCAATTCGCAGGACTGGTGGCCCGCCGACTACGGCCACTACGGCGGCCTGTTCATCCGGATGAGCTGGCACGCCGCGGGCACCTACCGCATCTCCGACGGCCGCGGCGGCGGCGGTCAGGGCGCGCAGCGTTTCGCGCCGCTGAACAGCTGGCCGGACAACGCCAACCTGGACAAGGCGCGCCGGCTGCTGTGGCCGGTCAAGCAGAAGTACGGCAGCAAGATCTCGTGGGCCGACCTGCTGGTGTTCGCGGGCAATGTGGCCCTCGAGTCGATGGGGTTCAAGACCTTCGGCTTCGGCTTCGGCCGTCCGGACATCTGGGAGGCGGAGGAGGTCTTCTGGGGTCCGGAGGACACCTGGCTCGGCGACGAGCGCTACAGCGGTGACCGCGAGCTGGCCAACCCGCTCGGCGCCGTCCAGATGGGCCTGATCTATGTGAATCCCGAAGGGCCCAACGGTCAGCCGGATCCCGTGGCCGCCGCGCGCGACATCCGCGAGACGTTCGGCCGCATGGCGATGAACGACGAGGAGACCGCCGCGCTGATCGTCGGCGGCCACAGCTTCGGCAAGACCCACGGTGCGGGCGATGCAAGCCTGGTCGGCGCCGAACCGGAAGGCGCTCCCATCGAACAGCAGGGCCTGGGCTGGAAGAGCGCCTACGGCACCGGCAAGGGCAAGGACGCCATCACCAGCGGCCTGGAGGTCGTCTGGACCGCCACCCCGACCAAGTGGGGCAACGGCTTCCTGCAGAACCTGTACGGCTACGAATGGGAGCTGACCAAGAGCCCCGCCGGGGCCTGGCAGTGGAAGCCGAAGGACGGTGCGGGCGAGGGCGCGATCCCGGATCCGTTCGACGGACCCGCGCGTACGCCGACCATGCTGACCACGGACCTGTCGCTGCGCGAAGACCCGATCTACCGGGAGATCACCCGGCGCTGGCTCGATCACCCCGAGGAGCTGGCCGAGGCGTTCGCCAAGGCGTGGTACAAGCTCCTGCACCGCGACATGGGCCCGATCAGCCGCTACCTCGGCCCCTGGGTTCCCGAGCCGCAGCTGTGGCAGGATCCCGTTCCCGCTGTCGATCACGAGTTGATCGATGAGCAGGACATCGCGGAGCTGAAGAGCAAGGTGCTCGAGTCCGGCCTGTCGGTCGCGCAGCTGGTCAAGACCGCCTGGGCCTCGGCAGCCAGCTACCGCAGCACCGACAAGCGCGGTGGCGCCAACGGTGCCCGGATCCGGCTCGAGCCGCAGAAGAACTGGGAAGTCAACGAGCCGGACGAGCTGGCGAAGGTGCTGCCGGTGCTGGAGCAGATCCAGCAGAACTTCAACGGTTCGGCCTCCGGCGGCAAGAAGGTCTCGCTCGCCGACCTGATCATCCTGGCCGGGTCCGCGGCGATCGAGAAGGCCGCCAAGGACGCGGGCCACGATGTCACGGTGCCGTTCGCACCCGGACGCACGGACGCCACCCAGGAGAACACCGACGTCGAGTCGTTCGCGGTGCTCGAACCGCGGGCCGACGGGTTCCGCAACTACACGCGGACCGGCGAGAAGGCTCCGCTGGAGCGCCTGCTGCTCGACCGGGCGTACATGCTGGACGTGACGGCTCCGGAGCTGACGGTGCTCATCGGTGGTCTGCGCGCTCTGGGCGCCAACTACGGCGGCACCGACCACGGTGTGTTCACCGACCGGCCGGGCGTGCTGACGAACGACTTCTTCGTCAACCTGCTCGACCAGAACACCGAGTGGAAGGCGTCGGAGTCGGCGGAGAACGTCTACGAAGGCTTCGACCGCGCCTCCGGTGCGGCGAAGTGGACGGCGACGGCCAACGACCTCATCTTCGGATCGCACTCCGTGCTGCGGGCGGTGGCCGAGGTGTACGCGCAGGACGACGCGAAGGCGAAGTTCGTCGACGACTTCGTCGCGGCGTGGGTCAAGGTGGTCGAAAACGACCGGTTCGATCTCGCCTGATCGATATTCGACGATTCAGGCCGGTCCTTCGTGACCGGCCTGGATCGTCTCGTCACCCGCCGTCCGATGCACCGTCGAGCACAACGGATTCCGTTCCGCGCACCCATGATTCGCGGTCCTATAGCGATTGCGCGACCTCGTCGTCCGGGCGGCGCCCGGTGGTCATGTACAGGGTGCGGCGGCCCACCTCGACGGCGTGGTCGCCGAAGCGTTCGTAATAGCGGCCGAGCAGAGTGACGTCGACCGCGGCCGCGGTGCCGTTGTCCCATCCTTCGGCCAGGATCGCCGCCAGCAGCGCGCGGTGTAGATCGTCCATGGTGTCGTCGCGAGCGTCGAGGTCCGCGGCGTCGCCGGGGTCGGCGGTGGTCAGCACACCGACCGCGGCGTCGGCGAGGTCGACGGCCGCCGCACCCATGTGGGTCATCAGATCTCGCACCGGTTCGGGGACCACGTCGGCGGGATGCCTGCGTCTGGCGGCGTCGGCGATGTGCTCGGTCAGCGCGCTCATCCGGGTGAGGTCATCGACCAATTGCAGCGCCGTCACCACCTGCCGCAGTTCTCCCGCGACGGGAGCTTCGAGGGCGAGAAGGGTGACCGCGGCGTGCTCGGCGTCCTCGCGCATCGCGGCGGTTTCGGCGCAGTAGTCGATGGTGCGTTCGGCCAGCTCCAGATCCGCGCCGAGAAGGGCGTCGGTGGCCATCGCGATGGCCTCCCGATTGCGCACGCACATCGCTCGCAAGTGGTCGGCGAGCTGCTCGAGGTGATCGTGGAAGCGGGTGCGCACCCCTCCATCATCGCGCGCATCCCGCCGGCGCGCTGCGGGTCCGCGATCGCGCACCGGTCGACTGCCGGAACCTGAGTTAACATCGTGGTTTGCCTGAGAAAGCTGTTCGTCGGCCGCGCCGCTGCCGGTCGGGCTGGAAGGGGCCGGTGTGGATCTGCCATCAGCGGGGCCGTTGACGGCGCGGACCGGTACCGCCGGGACGTGGTGGTCGTGTTGCGCCGCCGGGATGTCGATGCCGTGGCGCACGCTACAGCCGCGACGTCGCGACACGGAGTTGCTCGACACGCTCACCGACGCGGGATTGCCCCGGGCGCGAGCCAGGGTCCGGCTGACCGCGCTCATCCATGGTGTGCGGCCCGCTCCGGCCTACGGGGTGATCGAAGGAGCGTTGCGGCCGCCCTCGGTAGCGATCGCTATGACCAGTTTTCTGGTCGAACACCCACAGGCTCGTTTCGTGGTCGATCCGGCGATGTGCGCCGACGTACACGCCCGGGTCCTGCCGCAGCTGCGCCGCCCGTATCGCGATCTCGTCGCTCCACGTAAATCGCTTGTCGGCCTAGCTGATTCGCTCGCGATGTCCGCTGTCCCCGTGGACGCAGTCGACTTCGCTATCGCGACGCACATCCACTGGGACCACGTGGCCGGACTGCTCGACCTGCCGGCATCCCTCGCGTTGCGGGTGACCACGGCCGAATTGGGATGGGCGACGAACCCCGAGACGGCCCCCATGGGCGTCGCGGAGTCGCTCGGCTCACGACCGACGCCGTCCTTCGACCTCGACGGGCCCCCCGTACTCACCTTTTCCCGCAGCCACGACCTCTTCGGCGACGGCTCGGTGCTGGCGGTGGACCTCTCCGGGCACACCCCCGGCAGCATCGGGCTCGTTCTCGCGGTAGCGGACGGGGGCACCGTCCTGTTGGCGGGCGACGCCGTCTGGCGGCGGGAGCAGATCCGGCTGCTGCGCGAGAAACCCCCGCTGCCAGGGCTTCTCGTCGACCACGACCGATCCGCCGCGTTCGCGGCGATCCACCGCCTGCACCGCCTGCCCGCGGACGTCGAGGTCGTTCCCACCCACGACCACACCGCGGCGAAAAGATGGGCGCATCGATAACCGCGCGGCCGTCCGCCGCCCCGGCGGGCTCGATCGGCGCCGCGCCGGTCACCAGGCGGTGTACCTCGCTCATCTCCTGACGCGATCGACGAGGGCGGGCAGCTTCGAGGCGGTCGGCAGCGAGCCATGATCGAGGCTCATAGCCCGGACCAGGAAACTCCACCAGTATTCCTTCGCCCAATCGAGCAGCCAGCTCACGTCGGTTTCTGATCCGCGGTCTCCGAACCCGCCCGATCACACGCCGAGGACGGGGCCAAGGTCCCTCGGCAAGTGTAGGTTCGACTCTGTGCGCGGTCTTTCACGCCGTATAGCGTCCGTGGTACCCGCGTTCGGCGAGGCGCGGTGCGGAGGAGCCAGCCATGCGCGCACGAGTCGTCTACGAATCGATGTTCGGCAACACCGCGGCGGTCGCGGAAGCCATCGCGGAAGGGCTGCGCGAGCACGCCGACGTCGAAGTCGTGCCGGTGGCCGCGGCCGCCGAAGTGCCCGCTCCGAAGGTGCATCTGCTCGTGGTCGGCGGACCGACCCGCACCTTCCGGCTCAGCCGTCGGCGTACCCGCCGCGACGCCGCCAAGCGAACCGATGCGCCGATCGCCGACATCGGTGTCCGGGAGTGGCTCGAAGCGGCACTGCCCGTTCCGCGGGGCCACACTGCCATCGCGTTCGCCACCAAACCGGCCGGTCAGTCGTGGCTGTCCGGATCGACCGCACGCGGCATCGGAAAACGACTACGACGTTTGGGCTATTCCCTCGCCGACGACCCGATGGATTTCCTCCTCGAAGACTCGACCGGCCCGCTCGGGCCAGGAGAGCTGGAACGCGCCCGTGCCTGGGCCGCGCGCATCGCCCACACCGAACTGGACCGGATCTCGCACCCGGATTGCCGGCACCGGAACGACGCACGAGATCAACGACTCGACCAATGGGCAGCTCCGGCTGACGACCGCGGGCGAGCGGTGCCGCCGCACCGGCGGAAGAGCCGGTGATCATCACTCGCTCACCGAGTTCATCGGCAGCCGGACCGTCGCTCCCGCCTCGAGCCGCGCGGTCTGGTCCCGGCAGGTGACCTCGATCGGCGGCGACGCGCCGGGATCCGAGCCGATCTCGACGCCATCGCCGCTGACGCGCACGG
Source organism: Nocardia sp. NPDC059691 (assembly GCF_042733915.1). Taxonomy (NCBI): domain Bacteria; kingdom Bacillati; phylum Actinomycetota; class Actinomycetes; order Mycobacteriales; family Nocardiaceae; genus Nocardia; species Nocardia sp. NPDC059691. The sequence goes on from NZ_JBHWFB010000022.1 coordinate 84,041, forward strand.
TCAGCCGATGGCCGCGATAGATCATCGGAAACGACAAGGCGCCCAAGGACTCCGGCCAATACGGGCAGAACACCAGGCGGTCGCGGCGCAGTTCCATACCGGTGAAACACCGTTGCAGCAGATCGACGCTGCCCGCCATCGCGGCGAGATGAATCCCCTCCGCGGTGGTTCCGCCCTGGATATCGGCGACGTCGGAGCCGAGCACCAGATCGAAGAACTCCACGACGCGCTCCCGGTTGGCCCGCGCCAGCACCCACGAGTGCACCAGCGCGCTGAGCGTCGAGCCGTGCGACGTGCGCGACAGGTAGTAGTCGATGGTCCGCGGAATCATCTCGGCGGGCAGTTCGTATCCGAGATGTCCCAGCAGTTCCCGGAGTTCGTCGGCCGACAGTAGATAGAACAGCATCAGGACATCGGCTTGTTTGGCGGCCCGATAGCGGTTGACGTCGTCGCCCTCGGCCTCGAGTAGCCGGTCCAGCCGCTGGATGTTGCCGTATCGACGACGGTAGTGATCCCAATCGAGTTCGGCCAGTCGCTCGTATCCCTCGAACTGGCTGATGACTCCGTCGTGGAACGGGACGTACATTCGCCGAGCGACAACGGACCAGTGCTCCGATTCCGACGGTCGCACCGACAGCTTCTCCAGCAGCTCCGATCGTTCGCGCGGTGCCAGCAGAGCGAGCGCGTCGATCGCCCGCAGGATCACCCAGGCCGCCATCACATTGGTGTAGGCGTTGTTGTCGATACCGGCCTCCGGCGCGTCCGGATAGCCGGAATGGAACTCGTCCGGGCCGATCACGCCACGGATGGTGTAGCGGTCGCGCTCGGCGTCGTAGCGCGCCAGGCTCGACCAGAAACGAGCGATCTCCACCAGCAATTCCGCGCCGCATCCGACGAGGAACTCCAGGTCGCCGGCGGCCTGGTAGTACTGCCAGACGTTGTAGGCGATCGCGATCCCGATGTGGTGCGCACGGCGGCTGGGATCCGGATTCCAGCGTCTCGACAGCGGATTCAGGTGCATCCGCTGGCTTTCTTCACGGCCGTCACTGCCGGACTGCCACGGGAACATCGCCCCGGCGAGTCCCGCTTCCGCGGCCGCTCGCCTGGCCTCGGGCAGCCGGCGATAGCGGTACCGCAGCAGAGAACGGGTCAGCTCGGGAAACCGCGGATTCAGCACGGGAAAGACGAACAGCTCGTCCCAGAACACATGACCGCGATAGGCCTCACCGTGCAGGCCGCGCGCGGGCACGCCCACATCCATGTTCGTGGTGTTCGGTGACAAGGTCTGCATCAGGTGCAACAGGTGCAGGCGCACGATGCGCGTCGCGTCCTGGGCACCGTCCAGGTCGATCCGCAGCCGCGCCCACAGATGCTCCCACGCCACCGCGTGTCCCTCGAACAGATCCGCGTAGCTGTCGACCGCGTCGATCCAGCGCGCGGCTTCCTCGTCGGGTCCCGCCGTGGCCGGGTCACGTCCGGTGAACACGGCGACGATCTTCTCCACGGTCACCGCGTCCCCGCTGGTGACCGGAACCGAGAAATCGTGCCCGATCAGGCCGTCCTCGTGGATCGCTTCGCATGCCGGGTCGATGGGCTCCCCGCCGCGTCGCAGACCGCTGCGCGTCGCGACGGCCACCGGCGTTCTCGAGGCGCAGGTCCGCGCGGAGAGCAGCACCGATCTCGCGGACAGGTGGACGGCGTGTTCGGTCACCAGGTGGGTGTCGGACAGGTCCCAATACCGCTGCACCAACTGATTGCGCACGGATCCATCGATCGCCGAGCGGATGGTCAGTTCGCCCGACCAGTTCTCGGCGGTGATCGTCGTCGTCATCGCGCCCGAGTGCGGACGATGCATGGCGGCGAACCGGCGTTGCGTCACCGCGGTGATCCGACCCGACGGATCGCGAAAACGGAACCGCCGCACGAGTTCGGCGCGGCGCAGATCCAGCTGCTGCCGGTAATCCAGCAAATCCGCGGTATCGATGTCGAACCAGGGGCCGCGTTCGATCCGGAAGGTCAGCGGGAGCCAATTCGGCAGATTGACCAGACTTTCGTTGTCGACCACGTGGCCGGTGATCGTGTCGGAGAGCCGGTTGTACACCCCGCCCACATAAGTACCCGGGTAGTGGACCGCTCCCGCCCCGCATTCCGGCGCCACACCGCGGGTGGCGAAATAACCGTTGCCGACCGTGCACAGTGACTCCCGGAGCTTCTCTCGGGCCGGGTCGTATCCATCGAAGTCGAGTGTCCACGACTCCGGCGCGGCCGCGACGGTATCGGGTCGCAGGCTGCGGGCCAGCCGATCGAGGAAGTCGCGGACCCGATGCGGCCCGTCGATCGCGTACCTGGCGGCGGTGTGCCTGTCGCCGGTCTCCCCGTGGCGCACCACGATGGCGAGCCCATCCGCTTCGACGGCATCGAACGCGTCCTCGTCGGTCAGATCGTCGCCGAGATAGACCGGCAGCACCGGGACGGTGAGATGGTCGAGAATCCACCGCACCGCGGCGCCCTTGTCCCAGTCCACATCCGGACGCAGCTCGGCGACACGCCTGCCGTGGGTGACGCGCAAACCCGCCGTGTGCCCTGCCTCGTGCACCGCGGCGACCACTCCCCCGACGTGTTCCGCCGTGACGTTGCGGTAGTGAACGGCGACCGCGAACCGCTTGTGCTCCACCAGGATTCCGGGGACATCCCGCAGGCGACGCCGAAGTACACCGGCCGCCGCGGCGAGCGCCTCCTCGGCGCCGGGTGCGGCGTCGTGCACGTGCCCGGTGCCGTCCGGGGCCACCAGATCGAAGCCGTGACTGCCCGCGTACCAGATTCCGCCGACGCCGACGCGGGCACGTAAATCGGCGAGATCGCGTCCGCTGACGACCGCGACGGGGCATTCCGCTGCCAGCTTCCGCAATGCGGCCGCCACGCCCGCGACGGGTTCGGCGGCATTCGGATCGGCGACGATATCCGCGACGGTGCCGTCGAAGTCGAGCAGCACCGCGACTTTCTCGGTGCTCAGACGGTCGGCTATCCGAGGCCAGCCCTCCTCGACGTCCGGCAGCTCCGACATCCGCCGGAAGCCCCCGCGCAACCGCACCCGAGCGAGGTCATCGACGACGACGTCGGCTCCCCGCGCCAGCAGCCCATCCGCGTTCGCCCGCCGATCGACACCGATGACCAGCGCGAAGCCCCCATTGCGACCGGCGGCGACGCCCGCCTCGGCATCCTCGACCACAACCGTCCGGTCCGGTCCGGCCCCGAGTCGGCGCGCGGCCTCGAGCAACATCGCCGGATCGGGCTTCCCCGCCAGGCCCAATTCCTCGGCATCGTTCCCGTCCACCCGCACCGTGAACAGGTCCGCGACACCGGCGGCCGTGAGCACCTGCGCGCAATGCCGGCTGGCGGAGAAGATGCCCGTGCCGATGCCCGCGGCCGTCAGACGACGAACGAGGTCGACGGTCGACGGGAACACCCGGACACCGTCACGTGCGACGCGCTCGCGGAACAGACGATCCTTGCGGTTTCCGAGCCCACATACGGTTTCGGCCGTCTCCGGATCGGCGGCGGTACCCCAGGGCAACGCGATACCTCGCGCCGCGAGGAAGTCCGCCACGCCTCGATAGCGTGGCTTGCCGTCGACGAAGCGGAGGTAGTCGGTTTCGGTGAACGGCGACCGGTCCTGTCCGGCACCGGCGGGACGCCGGGTGAGGAAGTCGTCGAACAATTCCGTCCACGCCGCGGCGTGCATCGACGCGCTGTCGGTCACCACCCCGTCCATGTCGAAGATCACCGCGTCGTGGCGGCGCGAATCGATCCGCGGCGTCGCCCGCACACCGTTGCCCACGACTTCAAGCCTGACCGAGCCGCCGGTGTCCCGTCCAGGGACGAAAGTCCGCAACAACGGCCTGACGTGGGGGCCACCAGCGACTAGATCCGGGACCAACGACTGTTTTCCCATCGGCATGGGGGACCTACCGTCGGCCATATGAACGAGCTACCCACCGGAGAAACCATCGAGAAGGCCGTCCTCCTCGCCGGCCGGGCGCCGTCGCTGCACAACAGCCAGCCCTGGCACTGGACGTTCGACGGCCAAGCGCTGCGGCTGTTCGCGGTACCCGAACGCCGCCTCCCGGCGACCGACACCACCGGTCGTCAGATGCTGATCAGCTGCGGTGTCGCGCTGGGCCATCTCCGCGCGGCCATGTCCGCTGCCGGTTGGCGCACCCTCGTCGCCCATTTCCCCAACCCGAATCGTCGCAATCATCTCGCCACCATGACGTTCCACCGGGCGCATTTCGTGACCGACGCCGACCGCGCCCGCGCCGACGCCATCCTGCGCAGGCACACCGACCGGCTGCCGTTCGCGGCACCGCCCGGATGGCCCGATTTCGAAACCGTGCTGCGCAGCACGTTCGATCCCGCCGACGCCACGCTGAACGTCCTGCACGACGACAGCCGCCCCACGTTGGCCCGCGCCTCGGAGATGACCGCGTCGCTGCGCCGCTACGACCCGGATTACCACGCCGAATTGCAATGGTGGACGGGGCACGTCGTCGCCGACGCCGGTGTCCCCAAGGAGTCGCTGATCTCCGAGCAGGAACGGCAGCGGGTGAGCGTGGGCCGCAAGTTCCCCACCGTCTCCGGTGACCGGCGCGGTGAGGTCGCCGACGACCATTCGGTGATCCTGGTCCTCTCCACTGACAGCGACACCCCCGACGACGTGGTGCACTGCGGTGAGGTGCTGTCCACGGTGCTGCTGGAGTGCACCCTCGCGGGGTACGCGACCTGTCCGCTGACCCACCTGACCGAAGTCCCGCAGAGCCGCGCGCTGGTCCGCACGCTGACCGGCGGTTTCGGCTTGCCGCAGGTGCTGGTCCGGGTCGGCTCGGCACCCGAATCCGCGCAGGACGCTCCACTGACGCCGCGCCGTCCACTCTCGGAGATCCTCGAGATGTCCGGTCCACAGGGCGAGGTGGACTGAGGCCACATCGATATCGGGACCTTCGCCCCCGCTCTACGGGCAGCAGTACCCTCCCCTCGCACCCGCCCCCCGAGCAGGCTGTGTGCTATGTCACTCCGTCGTATATCTCCACGTCCATCCGACGGAACTCCGGACCCGGACTCGGTGCCGCTGGCGGTTCCCGCGGTGGTGCTCGCTTCGATCATGCTGATCGGGATGCTCGTTGCGCTCGTCCTGTTGCTGCCCGATTGGGCGCGCGACTACGGCGCGGACCTGGTGTATCTGGCGGTGCTGATCTATGCCGGTCTCGCGCTGCGGCTGTTGTGGTGGGGCGTGACGATCCTGCGTGCCGGGGTGGCGGACACCGAGGAGTAGAACGCCGCGTGGAAGGTCACGGCGGCCTCGCGCCGGATCGGCGGGCGACGGTGACCAAGGACCCTGCGTCGCGGGCGGAACGCCCGTATCCGCCCCGGACGATCCCGCGAAGACTCGAACCATGACCGCGAACGACGAAGCACCCGCCATATCGGTACCCGATCATCGGGTGATGCTGGCTGCGTTGCGGCTGGCCACCCGGGCGCCGTCGGTGCACAACACCCAGCCGTGGCGGTGGGTGTTCGACGGAACCCGCCTGCACCTCTACACCGACGCCGACCGGCTGCTGCCCTCGACCGACCCGCACGGCCGCCAGCTGGTGATCAGCTGCGGAGCCGTCCTGCATCACGCGCGAACCGCCTTCGCCGACCAAGGCTGGCACACCGACACGGTGCGCGTGCCGGATCGGCAGCGACCCGACCATCTCGCCGTGATCGAATTCCGGCCGTGGACCGACCCGCCCGAGGGGATCCACACCCGAGCACGCGTCATCGACCGGCGCCGCACCGACCGGCTGCCGATGCTCGAACCGCAGGGCTTCGCAGGCCTGCTGCCCCGGCTGCGGATGCTCACCTCCCCGCACGAGGTGGAACTCGACGTCTTGGACGACAGCGCCCGGCCTCGGCTCGCCGCCGCTTCGGAACAGATCGGTGCGCTGCGCCGCCAGGACTTGCTGTATCAGACCGAATTGGAATGGTGGGCCGGGCATTCGGAGACGCTCGAAGGCGTGCCGGCCTCCGCGCTGGTGTCCGACGCGGAATTCGCCCGGGTCGGTGTCGGGCGCGCGTTCCCCCCGGCGCCGCGTTCGATGCGACGGGCCCGGCTCGACGATCGCGCGCGGCTGGTTCTGCTCGGCACCGACGGGGATTCGGTGACACGCTGGTTGCGCACCGGCGAGGCGCTGTCGGCCGTGCTGCTGGAATGCACCGCCGCGGGTCTGGCGACCTGCGCGCTCACCCATGTCACCGAACTGCCGACGACCCGGGGACTGCTCGCCGGCCTGGTTCCCCGTCCGGCGACGCCTCAGGTGCTGCTCCGTGTCGGCACCGCGCCCGACGACGCCGACATGGTCCCGCCGACTCCCCGGCGCCCGGTCACCGACGTCTTCACCGTCACCGGTTCCCGCTGAGCCCACCGACACCCGAAGGGCGGCCCGCGCCCACAGCACGACGAATCGAGGAGGACGCGGTGGAATACCGGATCGCCCTGGTCGAGTCCGCACCGGAAACGGTGCTGCGGATGGCACGCAGGCTTCGTCCCGACCCAGGTTTGCTCGGCGAGGACATCGCGGAGGGAATGCGGGAAGTGACCCGCGTCGTGCAGCAGGCCGGTTTGGTAGCCAGCGGCGCGCCGACGATCACCTTCCGCGACGACACACTCGAAGGCGAAGCGGCCGCGGTGGAATTCGGCGTCGCGGTGGAGCCCGCACCCAACCTCGGGCCCAGCTCCGGCGCGCAAGTGGTCGTCCTGCCGGGAACTCTCGTCGCTCGCACCTGCCACCGCGGCAGCTACCGCGACCTCGCCGCCGCGTATCAGGCGCTCCAGGAATGGCTGCGCGACAGCGGCTACCGGCCGATCGGTCCCCCCACCGAGGCCTACCTCATCGGCCCGGACGAGGTCACCGACGCCCGGCGTCTGCTCACCGAGATCCGGTTGCCGGTTGCTCCCGCCGCCACCGTGGCGGTGCACCTCGACGCCCCCTTCGAGGAGGCGGTGCGCAGAACCAGGGATGCCTTGCGCGGTGCGGAACTGGCGGTGATCGCCGAAGTCGACCTACAGGCCACGCTGCGCGAGACGATCGGCGAACAGATCGAGAACTATCTGCTGCTGGGCGTCTGCGACCCCCAGCTGACCTACCGGGCGCTGTCGGCCGACCGCCACGCCGGGGCGATGTTCTCGTGCGGTCTCGTGGTGCGCTCGACCGACACCGGCACACAGGTCGAGGTCGCCGATCCGGAACTGCTGGTCTGCGTCACCGCGCAGCCGGGGCTGCGGTCCGTCGCGGGCGAGCTGCGGCGGCGGCTCGCCGCCGCGTTGGCGATCCTCCGCGACTCGTCGCCCGCGCGGACGTGATCACGTCGCGTCCACGGCGATCCGGCATCCGGGGTGACCATGGTCCCGTCAGTGCGGGTAGGAGTCCTCTCACCGGTCCCGGCTCGGACGAGCAGTCTCGTGGATATCGCACCTCGACCACGATTCACCCGTGAAAGGCACACGTCATGAGCTACCACCGCGACCCCCTCGCACCCGCGGTGCACACCGCGCACGAGTGGCTGCGCACTCTGACCGACGAACTCGCCACCGAAGACCGGGCATTCGCGCACCGCGCACTGCGCGCCTGGCTGCACACGGTGCGTGACCGCATCGGTGTCAACGCGGCCGCGCACCTGAGCGCCCAGCTGCCCGAACTGCTGCGCGGGATCTTCTACGAGGGCTGGGTGCCCGCACACGTTCCTTTCCCGCACGACGTGCCCTCCTTCCTCGATCAGTTCGCATTGGAAGCAGGCGTCTCCCGAGACGAGGCCTACGCTCTCGCGGGTGCGGTGACCGACGCGCTGGCCGATCTGTTCTCGCCCGGCCAGCTCGATCACGTGTTCGCGCTGTTGCCCGAAGATCTGCGGGCCGTCCTGCGCGGAGCCGACCTCGCGGGCACCTTGCAGCAGGACGCCACTCCGGTCACGCGACCGGAATCGTCTCGTCTCGACGAGTTGGACGGCCGGCTACGCGCACTCACCGACGCGGTGGCGGTGCTCGCCCGCAGCCTGGAAAGTCTTTCCGGCGGCGAACCGCCCGACAGCGCGCAGGTCTCCGCCGCGCAGCAAGCCCACCGGATCCTGATCGCCGAAGGCCTCACCCGCTCGGAGGCGCCGACCTGATCGCTGCCGGGCAGCTCCGCGACCGGCCCTACCGAATACTTCCCAGCGGGGTGCGTCGCACCGCGGGAGTCCCGTCGCCACGCAGGAAGGGACTTTGGCCCGTACCGAGCGGCCTGCCCGATGCGTAGTGTCGACCCCACCCCCGCTCCCGGATTGGACACTCGATGATCACGGTGTTTCTGGTCGACGACCATGAGATCGTCCGCCGCGGCCTCGCCGACCTGCTTTCCGACGACCCGGAACTCACCGTGATCGGCGAAGCAGGCGACGTCGCCCAGGCCCTAGCCCGCATTCCCGCACTCCGGCCGGACGTCGCCGTTCTCGACGTGCGCCTGCCCGATGGCAACGGGATCGAGCTCTGCCGTGACCTGCTGTCCAAGCTCGACGATCTGCGCTGCTTGATCCTGACCTCGTTCACCGACGAACAGGCGATGCTGGACGCGATCCTGGCCGGAGCCAGCGGCTACGTCGTCAAGGACATCAAGGGCATGGAGCTGGCCAAAGCCATCAAGGAAGTCGGCGCGGGGCGCTCCCTGCTCGACAATCGCGCCGCCGCCGCCTTGATGCAACGACTACGCGCCAACACCCACCACGACGGCCCCCTGGCCGGACTCACCGATCAGGAACGCAAACTGCTCGACCTCCTCGGTGAAGGACTGACCAACCGCCAGATCGCTCAGCGCATGTTCCTCGCCGAGAAGACGGTGAAGAACTACGTATCCCGCCTGCTCGCCAAACTCGGCCTGGAACGGCGCACCCAGGCCGCGGTCTACGCCTCCAAACTCCGGTCCCGGCCGTCCGGCTCCACCATCGACTCCTGACCGGTGGCGTGTCCATATCCACTCGGCGGTGGCGTTCATTTCCGGAACCGGGTGAAATATTCTTGAGCCATGGCGAGAAGCCGCGCTGACGGCGTTTCAGGGACGCATACGACTGATTACGCGTCGGCCGACCCCTACTCCGTGCGGGACACGCTTTCCCAACTGCGGCTGCGCGAACTGCTCGGCGAGGTAAAGGATCGCATCGAGCAGATCATCGATGCCCGTGACCGCATGGACGGCTTGGTCGAGGCCATGCTCACCGTCACCTCCGGCCTCGACCTCAATCGCACCTTGCGCACCATCGTGCACACCGCCATCTCGCTGGTCGATGCCCGCTACGGCGCGCTCGGCGTCCGCGGCCACGACCAGCAACTCACCCAATTCATCTACGAGGGCATCGACGAACCGACCCGCGAGTTGATCGGCGACCTCCCCCAAGGCCACGGCGTGCTCGGACTACTGTTCAGCCAGCCCAAACCGATCCGGCTCGACAACCTGGCCGACCACCCCTCCTCGGTAGGATTCCCCGCCCATCACCCGCCGATGCGCACCTTCCTCGGCGTGCCCGTCCGCATCCGCGACGAAGTATTCGGCAACCTCTATCTCACGGAGAAAGCAGGCGGCCAACCCTTCACCGAAGACGACGAAGTCATCGTGCGAGCCCTGGCCGCCGCGGCCGGAATCGCCATCGACAACGCCCACCTCTACGAATCCGCCCGCACCCGCCAAGCCTGGATCGAAGCCACCCGCGACATCACCACCGAATTCCTCGCAGGCACCGCCCCCGGCCAGGTCCTCACCCATCTCGTCGAAGCCACGCACCGGCTCACCGGCTCCGAACGGACCTATCTCGCGGTCGTCCCGGACTCCGAGGGGCCACCCGAAGAGATCACCGAACTTCTGATCACACATACCGCCGGCGCCACGCACGACCAGCGGCTGATCAAGCTGCCGTTGGGAGACACCACCATCGGTCAGGCCTTCCGACAGCGTTCTCCCCAGCGGGTGGACGACGCTCGCCGCGCGGATCTCGGCAAGATCTTCCCCGACGCCGGGCCCGCACTCGTGCTGCCCATGCAGACCTCCGATTCCACGGTGGGCGTGCTGGTCGCGCTGCGGGCGGTGGAATCGGCCCCCTACAACAACGAGATCCTCGAACTGACCTCCGCCTTCACCGACCAGGCCGCGCTGGCGATGCAACTGGCCGACGCGCAACGGCGCATGCGGGAACTGGACATCCTTTCCGATCGCGACCGCATCGCCCGCGACCTGCACGACCACGTCATCCAGCGGCTGTTCGCCGTCGGACTGAGCCTGCAGGGCACCGTCCCCCGAACCCGCGTGCCCGAAGTGCGCGAGCGGATCACCGAGGCCATCAACGACCTGCAAGACGTCGTCCAAGAAATCCGCACCTCGATCTTCGACCTGCACGGCGGCGACAGCGGGCGGGTGCGCCAACGCATCGAGGAAGCCATCCGCCAGCAGACCGCGCCCAGCGGCATCCGCACCTCCGTGCGTATCAGCGGGCCACTCTCGGTCATCGATCCCGAACTGGCCGATCACGCCGAAGCCGTTGTGCGCGAAGCGGTCAGCAACGCCGTACGGCACTCCGGAGCCGACACCGTCTCGGTCGAGATCACCGTGGCCGACGACCTGATCATCGTCGTCGAGGACGACGGCTGCGGGGTGCCCACCGACGTCGCCCCGAGCGGTCTGACGAATCTGGCCCGGCGCGCCGAGGAATCGGCCGGGACCTTCACGATCACGGCCGGTACCGAACCGGACGGGCGTACCGCGGGCACGCGATTGTGCTGGCAGGTGCCGCTGCGCTGACCGCCGGAGCCATGTGATCGGCGACCCGGAGCCGACGAGCGAGGAGGGTTATGGCCGAGGAGCCGATCGAATGGGGCGGGGCGCTGTGGGCCGCCGCCGACCTGGTGACGCCGATGGCCATCCGCGTGGCCGCGACGCTGCGGCTGGCCGACCACGTCGCCGCGGGCAGGCGGACGAGCGAGGCGCTGGCCGCCGCGGTGGACGCGGACCGGGACGCGCTGGGGCGTCTGCTGGACCACCTGGTGACCGCCGGTGTGCTGTCTCGTGGAAGTACCGGCGGCTATGGGCTGACGTCGTTGGGTGAGCGCCTGCGGGACGATCATCCGGAAGGGGTGCGGCGCTGGATCGATCTGGAGGGCGCCGTCGGGCGCGCCGATCTGTGCTTCGTCCAACTGTTGCACACCGTTCGCACCGGTGAGCCCGCCTTTCCACGTCAGTTCGGCCGGACGTTCTGGGAAGATCTGTCCGCCGATCCCGCGCTGGGAGCGTCGTTCGACGCTCTGATGGGCTCCCGGTTGGCGGCGGATGCCCCGGCGGTGGCCGACGCCTACTCATGGGGCGCGCTCGGTCACCTCGTCGATGTGGGTGGAGGCGACGCCAGCTTGCTCGTCGCCCTTCTTCGCGCCCATGGCGACCTGCGCGGGACGGTGCTCGACTTGGCCGGCCCGGTCGCTCGTGCACAGCAGGCCATTCGCTCGGCAGGCCTCGACCACCGGGCCGATGCGCAGGTCGGCAGCTTTTTCGATCCCCTTCCCGCCGGAGCGGGCGGCTATCTGCTCTCGGGTGTCCTGCACGACTGGGACGACGAGGCCGCCGTAAGCATCTTGCGACGCTGCGCCGACGCGGTTCCGGAGCACGGGAAGGTCCTCGTGCTCGACCACATCGGCGATGCCGACGGTGGCGCACCCGATACCGAAGGCGACCTGCGGATGCTGTGCTACGTCCGCGGCCGGGAACGCCCCCTCGGCAGGCTGCGTGAGATCGCCGAGTCGGCCGGTCTACGGGTCGGCTCGGTCATTCCGGCCGGTTCCCGCTCGATCATCGAGTTACACCTCGCCGATCCGCGTCCATCCAGCTGCCCGGCGGTCGCGCCTGGGTAGGCGGTCCCCAGGCTTCGCGAATTCGGGCATCTTCCGGGTGAGCGCGTCCGTCGCGCCGATGAGTGTGCGCGCAGGGATACGAGCCAACTCGTCGACGGTGGCCCGCGCCCAGTTCCGCGGCGATCGTCGCGGACACCGCGGCGGCGAGCCTTCCAAAAGACGTTGCGCGAAATGCTTGTCGCGGTGGGAGATTCGGATGTGCCTCAGGACTCGAAGAGCAGGTAGAGACCGGTGAAGGTGAAACCGACCATGGTCAGCATCAAAGCCAGTTGACCCGTCACCCGATGGGCCCGCGGCAGCAGTCGCAGGCAGCGGTCGTGCGCGGCGGCGACGCCGAGAATATGGCCGATCACCACGGCCAGAACCTTGATCGTCCCCAGCACCGCGGGATGGGTGGACAAGAGGTAGGCGACGTCGCGGTCGGCCAGTCCGGCCAGGTTCCATCCTCGTCCGAACGGATCCGCGAACAAGAGCACCGTCGCCTGGCCCTTCTCGACCAAGAAGGTGAGGTAGTGGGCGACGAGATAACCCGCGACGATCGGGGACAAACTGTACGCGAGGCGAGCCGGGAGCAGTTTCCGCTCGGCTTCGGACAGGCCTCCGGTCGCCCTCGCGGCGGTACAGAACAGGCCGCCGACGACCACGATGAAACCCAGCAGCCCCACCGTCTTCAGCACGGTCGGCAGGAACTCGTATCCGCCGCCACCGGCGTCGGCCAGCAGACCACGCCAGGAAGGGAAGGTGCTGAAGCTGTCGAACGCCGTCGAGCCGAGCAGGGTGGCGGCCACGGCCACCGCGGCCAGCCGGAGCGGAGTTCCCGCCAGATTGTTCAACGGCGATCGCAGCACGAGTTCACCGCTGTCGCGACGCCCCAACGGGCTCAGCCTGCCCAGCAGACTGCTGTACACCTCCAGCGGGTCGGCACGCTCGGCCCAGACGGTGCCGCACATGATCAGTCCGGCCGTGTTCACGACGAGATACGCCACGAGCCAGGTGGTCACGGCGGCCACCGAACCCGGTTCCGGGTAGGCCAGTTCCATCCAAACGAAGGAGAACAGACCCAGCACCGCGGGCCACTGCCCCCAAGAACCGGGATAACGCATCAATCCCTGGGCGGGTGGACGGCGCCGCATCAGGCACAGCGCGCGGTGCACGGCGCGCACCGGCGACAAGACCTTCCACACGGGTCCGGCCACCAGTGAGGCGACCATGACACCGACCCAGAGGTAGATGTAGACGACACCGGGCACGGGATTGCGCGCCGGATCGGAACTTCCGAAGACACCGATCGCGACGACCACGAGAGTGACGGCCACGCTCGCTCCCGAAATCACGACCCGGACCGCCCTGGAGTCCACGATCGCACCGACCACCGAGGGAAGCGTGATCCCCGGTGATCGCGGGTCCAGCCGCGGTTCGCGCCAGGCGAGCACCAGCACCGCGAACGAGAACGTCAAGGCCCAGGCCGCTCCGACAAGCGCGTACGACAGTGGGATCGGCAGATCCGTGGCGCCGCCGATGCCGTGAGCGAGAACCGTCATCCGCGAACGAGCAATGTCGCCACCGTTCGCCGCGCGTGGTGCAGTTCGATCTCCACCCGCCCTGGCACATCCACGGTGAAGCGGAACCGCTGTCCAGCCCCCGGGGTGATCGCGAACGTGTGCTGCGGCGTGCCGTGTACGTGCAGTTCGTCGTCGGCGTCGCTGTCGACCACCACCTCGATCGGTCGTCCCACCCGGGTCTCGAGGCGGACATCGGCCGGGCTCACCGACCCCGCCGCGATCCGGACCGCGACGACGAGACTCTCCGAGTCTCCAGCCGTCCCGCTCGCCGACGAGGCGGTGTCGGGATCGGAGGAGGCACAGCCGCTCACGACCAGACCGCTCAGCAGCACGAGCGCCCCCCACCGCCACACAGATGCCATCACCGCTCCTTCTCCGCGTCCGCGCCGTGCTCGGACGGCGAGCCAGATGTGCGATCACGCGCCTCGGCGCGGCGGTCTCGCACGGCGACGAACACGACGACGGCGACCACGACCAGGGCGGGCAGGAAGGCCGGTATCGCGAGCAGCAGCGAGTGATGGGCCAACACGTCCACGCTGTCGGCGCCACCGGTCATCGCGAGACCGCCGGTTCCGCCACGGCCGTCCGGCTCGTGTGCGGATACCGGTCGTTGATCCGCGCCGCGCCCCAGGACAGCGCGCCGACGAGGACGAGGCTGCACACCAGGACGACCAGCGATGCCGCGCCGAACAACCAGGACGGATAATCGAACGAGCGCTCCCGCTGCAGCACCGTGATCTCGGCGATGAACGGGCGGTCGAACGACGCGAGCGCGGGAACCTCGTCGACGCCGATGCCGGGGTCGGCGGCCATGAAGATCGGCGCAGCGGTCAGGACGCGCCCGTCCTGCAGCCGCAGAACTGTTTTCCACGACCCATGAGCCGGGACGGGTTCGGTGGAGACGTAGTGCCCCGGACCCACTCGTTGCAGGTGATCGACGACCAGGCCGCGGCCGGGACTGTCACTGCCGATGCCACCTTGCCAGGACAGGATCTGCATCCATTCGGGGTCGGAGCCGACCAGATCGGCGGGGGTGACGCGGACGTCCGCCAGCACCATCCTGCCGCCTGGACCTGATTCGACGTCACGCAGCGCGACCGTGGCGGTGGCCTGCTCCGGCACGTCGATGAGCAGCCCGTTGGCGGTGGCAGCCGCCACGATCACGACCGCGGCGACCATCAATCCGCGCCGCACCGGTGGGCGTGGCAGCGGTTCGCCGCGCAGCGTCATCGCCAGCAGTGCGCCGACGACACCACCCGCGATACCGGTGGGCACGGCCATCGCCAGCAGTTCCGGCCACATGGCGGCAGGCCACGGATTGACGTACACCGCCCGAACCCAGAGGGATTCGAGCCACAGGCCGACTGTGGCGATCCCGAGTCCGCACAGCGCGCCCCACCAGATCGGCCGCCGGATGAGCGGTAGCAGCGCGAGCAGTTCCACCACCACCGCGCAGCCGAGATACAGCGGGAAGACATTGCGCGGGGCATCCATGATCGGTCCGCCCACCAGCACGGCCACCACGGTGCGGACCAGGGCGGCGAAGCCCACCACCACCAGTGTGCTGAACGGCCCCAGGCTCGCACGGGCGGCGACGAGGGACACCGCGGCCGCGGCGGCGATGAGCATCGGCTGCAGGACGAGCCGGAATTGCTGCACCCCGAAGTCGAATTCCACCTGGAATACCGACAGTCCGATGAGCAAACCACCGAAAGCGAAGGACCGCAGCAGCCACATCAGCCTGCCGTCGGCGCGGTCGGGCTCCGGTTTGCTGTGCCTGCCCTCGAATTCGAGCAGCAACACACCGACCAGTGACAACCCGGCGCCGCCGATGAGCATCAGATGCGTCGGCCCCCACAGCGTGACATCCTGCCCGAAGATCCGATGCCAGATGTCGTCGAGGGGGAAGCCGATCAAGGCGTAGAGACCGGCGCCCGCGATGAGGATGCCTCCGACGGGCGCGTACCAGGTGCGGGTGATCCGCACCGCCGCGGCACCGGGCTTCTCGTCCAAGGGCAGCACGATCGCCGACATCCCGGCGGTGAACAGGAAGAACAATCCCGCCAGGATGAAGTAGTGCGCCGGATTCGCCAGTGGCCCGTTGTCCCGGCCGTTGCCGACGTGCAGGCTGACATCCCAGATGAAGCCCAGCAGCGCGGTGAGGATCGTCGCGAGGAACATCGCCAGCGGAAGGGCGACCCAACCGGGACGGTTGAACAGCCGCCCGAGACGGTCGGCGACGCGTTGCAACCAGGTGATCCGGCGGGTTCGGTGGAGATACCCGATCCACAGCAGAACGACCGCGACCAGTCCGGCGGCGCCGGTCATGATCGCCACCTGGTCCAGCGCCGCTCCCCCGCCCTCGGTGCCGGGAGCGGCCAGCCATTCGATCCGTGCATGCGCGGCGTCGCGCATGGTGACCTCCATCACACGAGCGAATATATGTTACTAACGGTATCATGAAAGCGGCGGACATCGGCCGTAAATCGCGCCGCCGTTTCGGGTCAGCCGACGATCGGCAGGGCGCGCTCTTCGTCCAGCCTGGTCAGCGCCCCTTGCATGATTCCGGTGACGTGCCGGTAGGCAGCGTCCAGATCCAGTTCGGGCCCCAGCACGTCGCGAAGATCGATCGGGTCGAGGAACTCGACGGTGATCTTGCTGGGCAACGGCAGATGCCCAGCGAGATCACCGAGGTCGAGTCCCCACGGCAGCGCGATCGAGATCGGGAACACCTTCAGCCGCAGCATCCGATCCAGCCGCAGCAGGCGCGCGATCCGATCACCGCGGGTGAGCACCAACTGACTCTGCTGCGCACCGATGTTCACCACCGGCACGATCGGAACCCGCTCGTTCCAGGCCAGGCGGAGAAAACCGGTGCGACCGGCGAAGTCGATCCGGTCCTCCTCCCACGTCGGACGGTGCACCTCCCAGTCACCGCCGGGGTAGACCAGCACCGCCGCGCCGTCGCGCAGCACTCGCTCGGCATTACCCGCGTCGGCGTTGACCGTTCCGAAGCGGCGCAGCAACGAGCCGATCACCGGGTAGGCCATCACCATGTCGTGGGCGAGCTGGAAGAAGGGCCGCTGCGGTCCGAAACGCCGGACGAAGGCCAGCGTGGTCACCAAGACTTCCGGCGATACGTTCCCGCCGGAATGGTTGCTTACCAGCAAGACCGGCCCCTCTTCCGGAACCCGCTCCAAGCCGCGCACCTCCGCCCGGAAGTAGAGGCGCACGAGAAGCCAGCCCAGATCCACGGTGTCGGCGATGAACTCCGGGTCGCGATCGGCGGGGTCGGCGGTGGGCACTCGCGCCTTCACCTGCCGGGCGACCCAATCCGTCGCCCGGTCGACCGTCCCGCCGGCCAATCGGAAGACCTTCATGACCAACGGCTTCCGGCTAGCCGCCGATCGAGAGCAACTGGTCGAAGAACGCCCGGTACCCGCGCAACGCCTGCCGCAGCCCCTCGGTGTCGGACGTGTCGCCGAGCCGCTCGTCCAGTTCGCGTTTGCGCTGGTCGTAGGTGGCGGTCAGCTGGTGGATGGTGTCGCCGAGCAGCTCGTCCGCGCGAGCGACCGCGTCTTTGGGGTTGTCGACGAAGGTAACCTGCACTTCCCGCCACTGGGTGCGCAGGCGATCGAGATCGGCATCGGGCAACAACGGCGCAGGCCCGCCCGCCGCGGTTTCCGCCGATGGCGCACCTTGGGCGGCGGTTTGCCCGGTCGTCCCGGTGTCGCTCCACTCGCTGTCGATCACATCCCGTCGCGAGGCATCCGCGCGCGCCGGCTCCGATCCGGGCGCTGCGGGCGTGTTCGATTCGGGCGCCGTACCGGTGGTCTGCGCGGGCTCGGCCTCGCCGATCCCGCGGGACGCCTCGGTCTGCCCGGGATCGCGCCGCGCCGCTGCCGTTTCGCCTGCCGGTCCGGCTTGCCGACCACGGTCCGCCTGCTCGGTTCCTCCGTACTGCGACTCGACCCGCCGCTCAGCCGCTGTCGGTGAATTCTCTTCCGCCCCATCGCGATAGGGGCGACGCTCGGATTCGGTGCTCATGCTTTCACGTCCTTCTTGCCTTCGCCGCCCACGCCGATCAGATCTTCGAACACTTCTCGGTAGTGCACGATGGCTGTGCGCCGGTCTTCCGTGGATACCGCCGTGCCTGCGGGGCGGGTCGCGATGTCGTGCGCGGCGCGATAGTGGCCCAGCGGCTCGGCATGCTCCACGGAAAGATCAGCCACCTGCTGCTCGTAGTTCTCCGTGGGGTAGCCGCGCTCGGACATGATCGTGGTGACGAGGCGGTCGGCTTCGGTCAACGCCCCGGCGGGGTCGTCGATGAATCGCTCCTGCACCTCTACCCAGCGGGTGGAATAGACCCGCTTCTCGTCGTCCGACAGGTCGCGTAGCCGCAGTTGCGCGTGCCTGCGCTCGCGCTCTGCCAGTTCCCGCTCCGCGGTCTTGCGATCCTCGTGCTCCTGGACCGTCCGGTCGTATTCCGGGCCGAATCTGCGGCGTAGTCGCTGTCTGCGCAGCATCGGCCACACCAGGAGCGCGACAACGGCCGCGACGACGACAATGGCGATGACGACGATGATTACCCATACTCCAGCCGACATCTGAACCTCCTTGTCGAGCTTGTCCGCTGGGGTAATGCCTCCTGACCGTGGTCCCAAACATATGTTCGCCACGAGGCTTCGACGGGGTCGGGTCAGCGAACCAGAACTCGTTCGCGGCGGCGACCTGTTCCTCGTCGAGCCCGACGCCGAGACCGGGGCGCGACGGCAAGGTGCGCAGCTTCAGGAAGAAGCGTTCGGGCCCGGCGGCGCGTGGACGGGGCCATCACGCGGGACCGAGAGCCGGTCCGCGCCGGATACGAAACCGCGCGGGCGCCCCTGAGGGCGAAACGAGCGGCTTTCAGCGACAGTGCTGGTGAGCAGGTCCAGGCGGTGCATTCACCGAGGTAACCGGCTCACGCCCAAGCCCGTTGCCTGGTCACCACGGGCAGTGGCGGGATGAGTTTGTCCCAGAATTCGCGGCGCACCGCGTCCCAGAGCCGCGTCAGCTCCGGAAGAAGTTCTCGTGCCTGCGCGAGGTCAGGGTAGTTGCCGGGGCCGAACGCGACCAACGGAGAAGCATCCGATGCCTTGTCCACGGCGACGATCGCGATAAGGTGGTGGTGAACGAAACGCCACGTCACGCATACACCGTCGACTTCGGTATGGCGTATGTCACTCATCGTCGGAACCCTGGCGTCGTACGCTCGGCTCGCACTTGCGCCGATCCGCGCCCCCGGCCGTATTCCCCTCCGCGCCACCTGCCGGGCCGTCGACTCGGCACGGTCGCGGTGAAGTGACCGTAGTGCACGCTATGGCTGTTCTGGTTCGTTTCGAACATGGGAAATCCTGTTTCGATCGTGACGCCGCCGCGTCCCGGTGCCCAGAAAGGCAGTTCCACTCGTCTGAACATAAGACATTAGATTTCATAGTTCAACGCGTGGCAGGTAATGATTGCGTTAAGTTCACTGCCAGGCCGGTATGCGACCGAGACCTCCGGGGCGAAGTCGGAGCCCCCAGCGCCAGGCGCGACCGCGATCGGCGGCGGACCCGGGGGCAGGATCACTCATTCGCAGCGTGTACCTCTAACTCTAGAGTTCATAGTTCAAGTGTTCGTTGGCTAGGATCGAGGTACATCCCCCACCGAGGAGTCGCGTTGTCCAAGCAGGAGAGCGCCGGATTGACCGCTCTCGGCGCCGTGCTGGCCCCCCTCGAGGGCGGCGGCCCGAAGACCGAGGCCGTGGTGCAGCGACTCTGTGCCGCCATCAGCCTCGGCCTGATGGTCGACGGCCAGCAGTTGCCGAGCGAGACCGATCTCGCCGGTCAGCTCGGGGTGTCGACGATGACCCTGCGCGAGGCACTGGCCGTGCTCCGCCAGCAGGGAATCGTGCAGACCAAGCGCGGACGCGGCGGCGGCAGCTTCATCCGCGGTGCGGCGGAGATCCTCGAGAGCAGCTCACTGGTGCGCTTGCAGGAGATGAGCATCCAAGAATTGCGCGATCTGGGGGACGAACACTTCGCCGTCACCGGAGCCGCCGCCGTGTTCGCCGCACGCCGCGGGTTGCGAGCCGATATCGCGCGGCTGCGATCCCTGGCCGACCGGCTGAAGGACAGCAGCGAGCCCATATCGGCCCGCCGGGCCGACAGCCGCTTCCATATCGAAATGGCGGTGTGCGCGCAATCCACCCGTTTGACCCGCGCCCAGGTCGCGCTACAAGCCGAACTCTCCGCCCTGCTCTGGTTACCCCGACTGAAACTCGACCCCACCGCCGAAGCCACCGTGCATCGCGATTTGGTGGACGCGATCGAAAGAGAAGACGACGCCCGGGCGAGGGAACTGGCAGAATCACAAATCGAATCACGCATCCGCCGCCTCGTCGCCCTACGTTTGGAGCTCAGTTGATCAATGAGGGATACCGATAGTTCTTCCACCCCGGTGACCGTCGAATCGCTCGTCCACGCCGTCACAGAACTGGCCGAGGAGGTCTACGAATCGCTGGGCATCATCGGGGCCGAATTGGCGGCACTGTGGGCGAGATCGACCGAGAAGCTGCAGCGCCCGCCCCGATCGACCGACCTCGCACCGCTGCGCGACACCATCGTCGGCGAGCTCGAGCGGCGTGGAAAACTGCTCGAAAGCGCGGGCGTGGTGATGGCCGACGGCGTTCTCGCGGATCGCCCCCGATTCCTGGAGTGGTGGTTCCTCGACACCGACCGCGGACCGCAACGTCTTGTGCTGGAATTGAATCCGCACAATGAGTACTTCTACGACTACACGGCCATGGACTGGTTCACGATTCCGCGCGACCAGGGTCGGCGCTGGGCGTACGGGCCGTCCGTCGATTACGCGTGTACCGATCAGTACGTCTGCACCTTCGCAATTCCGGTGACGATCGATTCGGGAGCCTTCCTCGGAATCGCCGGTGCCGATGTTCCGGTCGCTTCGATCGAGGAAGTCCTGCTTCCGCGATTCCGGGCATTCGGTCAGCGGGTGGTGCTGGTCAACAGCGAGGGGCGCGTCATCATGGGCACCGATCCCGCATTCACCACCGGATCCAAGATCAGCCGCATGGCCCGATCCGCCGCGGCGATGCCGATCGAGGCCACGTCGTGGTCGTTGCAGCCGCTGGACTCACACTGACGCGACGCGACAGCGCTGCGGGGCGCCCGCCACGAGCCGGATGGCACGCGGTGCGCCCCGATGAATGGGGTCGTGCGGCACGGAGGGGTTCGCCGAATACTCGTCCCCATGAAGGCGATCACCGCGGGCCTCCTTGCGCCGGCCACACTCCTCGCACCACTGTCGACCGCGCACGCCACGCCATTCGAGCAGGAGGCGAACATCGCGGAACGGCAACCGTTGTAGACGCAACCCGAACTATCGCCGTGATCGCCTGTCGGGCTTGCCATCTGGGAATTTCGGGCGGAATCTTCGCGGCGGAGTCGCATTAGCCACGGAAGCAGTCGACCGGAATCATCGTCTGGGTCGGTGCCGCATTGGCACACTTGATCAGTGAAAGGTGTGAAACACAGCATAATTCGCCGGCGCCGCCGTATGCCGTGCCGTAAGCGGGTTACCGGCTGTGTACTGTCCCGACGGGGCCGAACAGTCCGGGACTTCTCGCGAGAGAGCTCCCGGGCTGTCTGCGACACCAGTGCGAGCAAGTAGCGAGGTTGTGGGTTGGATCGTTGGTGTGCGGCCGCGAGCGCCGGCACCACCTGAAGGAGAAAGCACGGAAATGAAGATGGACCGCCGTTCTGCGCGTGGAAACCGCCGTCGCCGTTCCGGCGGTCTGCTCTTCGGGCAACTGCTCACAGCCGCGGTCGAGTCCGCCGCCGACACGGTGGCGATCCGGTTCAGTCCGACCGGCGATCCCGCCGATACCACCCAACTGACCTACCGAGAGCTCGACGAATCCTCGTCGCGGCTGGCGCGGGAGTTGATCGACCGGGGATTGGGCCCCGGCGACGTGGTGGCGATCGGCATTCGGCGCTCGATCGAGTCGGTGCTGTCGGTGTGGGCCATCGCCAAGACGGGCGCCGCGTATGTGCCGATCGATCCCACCTACCCACCGGAGCGGATCGCCTACATGGTGTCCGATTCCGGAGCGGCACTGGGTCTGACCACTTCCGCGTACCGCGAAGCGCTGGGCACGTCGATCCCGTGGATCGAACTCGACGACCCGCAAGACCGGGAACGGATCGAACGGCGGCCCGCGCACCCGGTCTCGTACGCCGATCGGGTGCGACCGCTGACCGAACAGCATCCCGCCTACGTCATCTTCACCTCGGGTTCGACCGGTCGGCCCAAGGGAGTCGTGGTCACCCACTCCGGATTGGGCGCGATGGTGGCGTCCGAACGGGAGCGCTACGACGTCACCGAGGGCTCGCGGGTGATGCACATCTGCTCGCCGAACTTCGACGTGTCGGTACTGGAATTGCTGCTCGCCTTCGCCACCGGGTCCACCCTGGTGATCGCGCCGCCGACCGTATTCGGCGGATTCGAACTCGCCGATGTGCTGAGGCGCGAACGCGTCACGCACATGCTGATCACGCCGGGCGCTCTGGAATCGGTCGATCCTGAGGGGCTCGCGGACCTGCGCGTCGTGATGGTCATCGGCGATCGGTTCGGTCCGCACCTGGTCAGCCGGTGGAGCGGGAACGGCCGCGCGATCATCAACGGCTACGGCCCCACCGAAGCCACGGTCATCGCGACCAGCAGTGCGCCGCTGGTTCCCGGCGAGACCATCACCATCGGCGGTGCGATACCGGGCTTCGGTCTGTTCGTGCTCGATTCCCGCTTGCGCCCGGCCCCGGCCGGAGTGATCGGCGAGCTGTATCTGTCCGGCCCCGCGCTGGCGGAGGGCTACCTCAACCGGCGCGGTCTCACCGCGGCGCGTTTCGTGGCCAACCCGTTCGGCGGCGAGGCGGGCAATCCGGGATCGCGCATGTACCGCACCGGCGACTTGGCCCGCCGACTCGGCGGGGGCGGCATCGAGGTATTGGGACGTTCCGATTTCCAAGTGAAGGTCCGTGGTTTCCGCGTCGAACTCGGCGAGATCGATGACGCGCTGAGCCGCCATCCGGATGTCGAGTTCGCGGTGACGTTGGGCAAGCGGCAGCAGAACGGCACGACCATGTTGGTGTCCTACGTGCTTCCCGAGGCGGACGCGGTGGGCTTCGGGGCCGAGTTCGACACCACGGCGCTGCTGGACTTCATCTCCGAGTCGTTGCCGGGGTACATGATTCCGGCGTCGATTGTGGTGTTGGATGAGATTCCGTTGACGCCGGTGGGGAAGTTGGATCGGGCGGCGTTGCCGGAGCCGGTGTTCGCGGTGCGGGCGTTTCGGGCGCCGTCGACGCCGGTGGAGGAGATCGTGGCGGGGGTGTTCGCGGCGTTGTTGGTGGCGGAGGAGGACGGCCGCGTGGGTGCGGATGACGACTTCTTCGAGTTGGGTGGGAATTCGTTGTTGGCGGCGCAGGCGGCGGCGCGGATCGGTGCGGCGTTGGATGTGCGGGTGCCGGTGCAGTTGTTGTTCGAGGTGAGCACGGTTGCGGGGTTGGCGGCGCGGGTGGAGGCGCATGCGGGGTCGGCGGCGGGGCAGGCGTTGCGGGCGTGGCCGCGGCCGCAGCGGGTGCCGTTGTCGTATGCCCAGCAGCG
>NZ_JBHWFB010000023.1:0-93684 GCF_042733915.1 Nocardia sp. NPDC059691
GTATCGGTCGGGTGGTTCGCCGACGCAGGTGCGGGTGTCGCCGGATCTGGTGGCGCCGGGGTCGTTGCCGCCGGTGGGGCCGGGCACGGACATGAGCGCGGTGCGCACCACCACCCCGACGACGGATCCGGCCGGACAGTATCGAGCGCCCCGGCCGCGACCGCAGCCGACGCAGGTGATGATCACGCTCCCCGGTCTGCCGCCGATCCCGTGCGGGATCTTCTGCCCGGCTCCAGCGCCGGTGAATCCCTGTGTCGGGCAATCGGTTCCCGCTCCGATGCCGTTCCCGGACCTACCCGGAACCGCCCGCGTACCGCTCGCACCGCAGCAGCCTTACGGCGCCGCAGCGGCCGAGCCGCGCAACCCGGGTTCCACCGATCCCGCCGGGGCGGGCGAAGCCGCAGAGGCCGCTACAGCGGGACAGCCCGCTCCCGCAGGACAACCCGGCACACAGGACCAGCTCGCCGCCGGATGCGGACAGCCGGACACCACGCTCGCCACCGCCGAACCTGCCCCCATCCCGGGTGACCTACCCGCCCGCGACAACGAGTCTCGCGGCGAATCCGAACCCGCCAACACCACACCACCCGCATCGGAACCCGAATCGGCGACCGCCGCCGAACCCACACCCACGCCGTCGCCCGGAATCACCCTGCCGTTCGGCATCGTCATCCCACTTCCCGCGCCGCCCGCGCCCCAGCAATGATTCAAACCTGACATCAGATCACGAAGCAGTAACAAACAGATCTCGGATGCGGTACCCTTCCTCTTGGTTCCATAACAAACGGCTCACAGCGAGCCATGGGAGGGTCACCACACCGTGGGGCGTCATCGAAAACAACCGCCTGCCACCGTTCGACGGAGTTCCGTCATCGCGTTGACCGGATTGGTTCCCGCAGGGCTCGTATCCGTCACGGCCGCCTCCGAGGTAGGCGAGGCAGCGCCGCTCGCGACCGCCGTCCATACGCCGGAGGGCCAGGACGTTCAGGGCGCCGCGCAATCGGTGGTCGAGCCCGTCGCCGGGACCGAATTCCTCGCTCACGCAATGGCCAAGGCCGCTCCCACAGCGACACCCGTGGTGAAAACCGTTGCGCTGCCCAGTGGTCGGCAGGCCGCCGCCATGCAGGCCGGGCCGCTCGGCGTCCCCGGCATCGCCGTCGCCGCCTATCAGAACGCGGAACGGGTCCTGGCCGCCGAGAACCCGGTGTGCGGCATGCCGTGGTCGTTGCTGGCCGGTATCGGCCGGGTCGAGTCCACCCACGCGTACGGCGGCAAAGCCGACGCCGACGGCAACCCGCTCAGCCCCGTCTACGGCCCCGTGCTGGACGGTTCGCTCAACGGCAACCACGTCGTCCGGGATTCCGACGACGGCGCGCTGGACGGCTTGGACAGCTACGACCGCGCGATCGGCCCGATGCAGTTCCTGCCCGACACCTGGAAGCGCTACGGGGCCGACGGCAACGGCGACGGCATCGCCGATCCGCAGAACCTCTTCGACGCCGCGCTGACGGCGGGGAGGTACCTCTGCGACGGCGGCCTGAACATGCGCGACCTGGCGCAACAGTCCAAGGCGATCCTGCGCTACAACCACTCCATGGCCTACGTCGCGAACGTCATGGCATGGGAGACCTCCTACAGCACAGGGGTCGCACCCCGGGCCGGAGACCTGCCCAAAATTTGACACGCCTAAAATTCCGGCCATGCCAGTGGTTACGGAATCGGATGTGCGGGGTGCCCTCGCGAAGGTCGACGACCCGGAGATCCGCAAGCCGATCACCGAGCTGGGCATGGTGAAAAGCGTCGTCATCGGCGCCGATAGCGATGTCCACGTGGAGATCTATCTGACGACGGCGGGCTGCCCCCTGCGCACCGAGATCACGCAGCGGGTGAGCAAGGCCATCGCCGACGTGCCTGGTGTTGGCGCCGTCAGCGTCGACCTCGACGTGATGGACGACGAGCAGCGCACCGCACTGCGCAAGCAGCTGCGCGGCGACTCCGCCGATCCGGTCATCCCCTTCGCCCAGCCCGGCTCGCTGACCCGCGTCTACGCCGTCGCCTCCGGAAAGGGCGGCGTCGGCAAGTCCAGCGTGACGGTCAACCTCGCCGCGGCCATGGCCGCGCGTGGCCTGTCGGTCGGCGTGCTGGACGCGGACATCTACGGTCATTCCATCCCGCGCATGCTCGGCACCGACGCCAGGCCGACGCAGGTGGAGCGGATGATCATGCCGCCGGTCGCGCACGACGTGAAGATGATCTCGATCGCGCAGTTCACCCAGGGAAACACCCCCGTGGTCTGGCGCGGCCCGATGCTGCACCGTGCGTTGCAGCAGTTCCTCGCCGACGTGTTCTGGGGCGACCTCGACATCCTTTTGCTGGATCTGCCGCCGGGCACCGGCGACGTCGCGATCTCCATCGCACAGCTGATCCCGAACGCCGAGATCCTGGTCGTCACCACCCCGCAGCCCGCCGCCGCGGAGGTGGCCGAGCGGGCGGGCGCGATCGCGTTGCAGACCCGGCAGCGCATCGCGGGCGTGGTGGAGAACATGTCCTGGCTGGACCTGCCGGACGGCACGCGGATGGACCTGTACGGCTCCGGCGGCGGGCAGGCCGTCGCCGACCGGCTCACCCGCGCCGTCGGCGCGACCGTGCCGCTGCTCGGACAGATCCCCATCGAACAGGCGCTGCGCGAAGCGGGCGACGAAGGCACTCCGATCGTGCTGCGCGATCCGGAGAACTCGGCCGCCAAGGCCCTGTTGGAGGTCGCCGACAAGCTCGCCGTCCGCCGCCGCGGCCTCGCGGGCATGTCGCTCGGCATCGACACCACCCGGCATTTGTAGGGCCACGCGCGAGCCCGACTGTCAGTGCTCGCGAATAAGCTCGGTCCCATGCTCACCATGCTGTTGTACGTGCTGATCGTCGGCTTGGTCGCCGCGGTGCTGTTCCTACTGGCCAGTGCGGTGTTCGGGCGGGCGGAGGAACTCGGGCCGCTGCCGGAGGGTACGACGGCCACCGTGCTGCCGGTGGAGGGGATCACCGGGGCGGACGTGCGCGCGTTGCGATTCCAGCAGGTGGTGCGCGGCTACAAAGCCGGAGAGGTGGATTGGGCGCTGGCCCGGCTGGCCGCGCGGATCGATGAGCTCCAGCACCAGCTGGCCGAGGCGCAGGCCGCGCGATGGCAGACGCCGATCGCGCCGGAGTCGAAATGAGCGCCCTCGCCGACGACGGACTGATCCGCTGCGCGTGGCCGTTGGATTCCCAGCTCTACCGGGACTATCACGACTACGAGTGGGGCAAGCCCCTGCACGGCGACGACGCGTTGTTCGAACGGCTCTGCTTGGAGGCGTTCCAATCCGGGTTGTCCTGGCTGACCATCCTGCGCAAACGCCCGGCCTTCCGCGCGGCGTTCGCCGATTTCTCGATCGCGCGAGTCGCGGAGTTCGGTGACGACGACGTCGCCCGGCTGATGGCCGACGCCGGCATCGTCCGCAACCGCCTCAAGATCGACGCGGCCATCGCCAACGCACGCGTCGCGCGTGACCTCGACGTCGGCTTGGACGCGTTGCTCTGGTCGTTCGCCCCGCTGCCGCGCCCGCGCCCGCGCTCCGGCGCCGACGTGCCCGCCACCACGCCCGAATCCACCGCCATGGCAAAAGAATTGAAACGGCGTGGATTCCGGTTCGTCGGACCGACCACGGCGTACGCCCTGATGCAGGCGACCGGAATGGTCGATGATCATGTGGCCGACTGCTGGGTGGGCAGCGCCCGGCCCGAGACGGGCCGACCGGTCACTTTTTGAACTCAGCTATCCGTCCCTATCGGCGATAGGGAAGAATGGGACGGGTGTAGCTCGCCAAACGCCGGCGAGCTCGCTGGTTGGTGACAACTGGAGTTCCAAAAAGTGCGCAAGGACCGCGCAGATCTGGAGGGAGCAGAGGATGGCGGCCATGAAGCCCCGTACCGGGGACGGTCCCCTCGAGGCAACCAAAGAAGGGCGTGGAATCGTCATGCGGGTTCCACTCGAGGGTGGCGGGCGTCTGGTCGTCGAGCTCACGCCGGACGAAGCAGCGGCGCTCGGTGACGAACTGAAGAGCGTCACGAGCTGAGTGGCCCCGGCTGAGCACTCGGCCCTCGCCGACGCGGCCGACGTCCTGGCCTGCCCGGAATGCCTGCGGGCGCACCGGGACGCCGCGTCGCTCGCGCTCGAACCGCGGGATCGAGCACTGCGCTGCGGTCGCGGCCACAGTTTCGACGTCGCCAGGCAGGGTTACGTCAGCCTGCTGACCGGTGCGTCGACCAAGATGACCGGGGACACCGCGGCCATGCTCGACGCCCGCGCCGCCTTCCAGAGCGAGGGCCACTTCAGGCCGATCGCGGACGCTGTGGCGCGCGCCGCCACGGCGCGCCGGACGGACGGTCCGGTGCTGGAGGTCGGCGCGGGCACCGGCTACTACCTCGCTCGGGCACTCGACGCCGCTCCCCCGGCTGTCGGCATCGGGCTGGACGTGGCCAAACCCGCCGTCCGGCGGTGCGCCCGCGCGCACCCCCGCGCCGCGGCGGTGCTGGCCGACGCATGGCGCGGGTTACCGATCCGCGACGGCGCGCTCGCCTGCGTACTCTCCGTCTTCGCCCCGCGCAATCCCGGCGAGATCGCCAGGGTGCTCACCGAGGACGGTCGCTTCGTTGTCGCCACACCCACCGAGCGCCACTTGGGCGAACTGATCGAGCCGCTGGACATGGTGCGGGTCGACCCCGACAAGAACAGCAGGCTCGACGCCGCGATGACGGGACATCTCGAACCCGTGGACCGGACATTGATCGAGTATCCGATGACGCTCGCCAGAACCGATGTCGGACATGTGGTCGGCATGGGTCCGTCCGCGCATCACGCGGCCGCCGGAGCGGAGCGTCTCGCGCGGCTGCCGGAGACCGTCGAGGTCACCGCGTCGGTCGTCGTCGGCACCTACCGCCGAGCGGCCTGATCGCCCGGCTCAGCCTTTTCTGACCTCGTCGTAGACCGCGACCGTGCGCGCCGCGATGCGTGACCAGTCGAATTCGGAGATCGCGCGCTCGCGCCCCGCGGCGCCCAGCCGAGCGGACAGCTCCGGATCACCGGCCACTTCGTTCACGGCGGCGGCGAGTCCGTGCTCGTAGTCCTCGGCTGCGCCCGCGTCGTAGTGCACCAGTCGGCCGTTGCGGTCGTCGACCACCTCGGGGATGCCGCCCACGTCGGAGGCGACCACCGCGGTCGCGCAGGCCATCGCCTCCAGATTGACGATGCCCAGCGGCTCGTACACCGACGGGCACACGAACAGGGCCGCCGCGGCGAGAATCTGCCGGATCCGCTCGGTCGGCAGCATCTCGCGCACCCAGAACACCCCACCGCGCCGCTGTCGCAGCTCCTGGACGGCCGTGGCGACCTCGTGCTCCAGCTCCGGCGTGTCCGGCGCGCCCGCGCACAGCACGAGCTGGATGTCGGGGTCGAAGTCGCGGGCGGCGGCCAGCAGGTGGCCGACGCCCTTCTGGCGCGTGATGCGGCCGACGAAGGCGACGAGGGGAAGGTCGGCCCGCACGCCGAGTTCGGCGAGGACCGACGGCTCGCCGCCCGCCGGGGGGCCGGGGTGCCAGACCGCCCCGTCGATGCCGTTGTGCACCACGTGCACACGGTCCGGGTCCACCGCGGGGTAGGCGTCGAGCACGTCGTGGCGCATGCCCTCGCTCACCGCGATGACGGCGTCGGCGTGCTCGACGGCGTTGCGCTCCGACCAGGACGACAGCCGGTAGCCGCCGCCGAGCTGCTCGGCCTTCCACGGCCTGCGCGGCTCCAGGGAATGGGCGGTCAGCACGTGCGGGACGCCGTAGAGGGCCGCGGCCAGATGACCGGCCAAGCCGCTGTACCAGGTATGTGAGTGCACCACGTCCACATCGCCCACCGCGTCGGCCATCCGCAACTGGGCGGACATCATCTGCAGCGCGGCGTTGGCGGCGTAGAGCGACGGATCCGGTTGGTGGACCACGGCATCGGCGCGGTCGACACCCATGCAATGCACGGTCACCTCGCACAGTTGACGCAAATGCGCCGTCAACTGCGTGACGTGCACCCCGGCCCCGCCGTACACCTCGGGCGGATACTCGCGGGTCAGCATCGCGACGCGAAGCCGGTCCCGTTCGCCGGAATCCACCGGCGAACGTCCGCCATCCGTGCCGAAACTCACCGATCCAAACTAAACGTTCGCGCCCGCGGCGGCCACTCACGGGCGCTTCACCCGGTAGTTTGGCAGGTGTGAGGAGCCAGCCGCACGTACTCGGAATCGTGCTCGCCGGTGGTGAGGGCAAGCGACTCTTTCCACTCACGGCCGACCGCGCCAAGCCCGCCGTCCCGTTCGGCGGCGCCTACCGTCTCATCGATTTCGTACTCAGCAATCTGGTCAACGCGGGTTTCCTGCGGCTGTGCGTGCTCACCCAGTACAAGTCGCATTCGCTCGACCGGCACATCTCGCAGACCTGGCGGTTGTCCGGTTTCGCGGGCGAGTACATCACCCCCGTGCCCGCCCAGCAGCGGCTGGGACCGCGCTGGTACACCGGCAGCGCGGACGCGATCCTGCAATCACTGAACCTGATCTACGACGAGGACCCGGAATACATCGCGGTTTTCGGCGCCGATCACGTCTACCGGATGGACCCGGAGCAGATGGTGCGCCATCACATCGATTCCGGCGCCGGCGTAACCGTGGCCGGCATCCGGGTGCCGCGCAGCCAGGCGAGCGCGTTCGGCTGCATCGACAGCGACGAGTCCGGCCGCATCACGCAGTTCCTGGAGAAGCCCGCGCATCCGCCCGGCACCCCGGACGACCCGAACGTCACGTTCGCGTCCATGGGCAACTACGTCTTCACCACCAAGGTGCTGGTGGACTCGATCCGGGCGGACGCGGACAACTCCGACTCAGACCACGACATGGGCGGCGACATCATCCCGGCCCTCGTCGCGGCGGGGCAGGCCGGTGTCTACGACTTCGCCGACAACGACGTGCCGGGCGCCACCGACCGCGACCGCGGCTACTGGCGCGATGTCGGGACCATCGACGCGTTCTACGACGCGCACATGGATTTGGTCTCGGTGCATCCGGTGTTCAATCTCTACAACCGTCACTGGCCGATCCGCGGGGCGACCGAGAACCTTCCTCCCGCCAAGTTCGCCCAGGGCGGGCTGGCGCAGGAATGCATCGTGGGCGCGGGCAGCATCCTGTCGGCCGCCACCGTCCGCAATTCGGTGCTCAGCGGCAACGTCATGGTCGACGACGGCGCCACTGTCGAGGGGTGCGTGCTCATGCCCGGCGTGCGGATCGGGCGCGGCGCGGTGGTACGGCACGCCATTCTGGACAAGAACGTCGTCGTCGGCGAGGGCGAGATCATCGGAGTGGACCTGGCGCGCGACCGTAGCCGCTTCGCCGTGAGCAACGGCGGTGTCGTCACGGTCGGCAAGGGCGTCTGGGTGTAGTACCGCCTGGATCGGGCTAGGGCGCGCCCGGCTCGGGCGCGGGCGAATTGATGCAGAACGGCGCGCAAGGGCCCGGGGTGCGCGGCACGGTGGATTTCGAGGCGCCACCGAAATCGGCGGTACTCACCAAATAGACCACCAGCACGGCGAACAACAGCACCGCGGCGAAAGCGATCATGGTCCGGCCCCAATGAATCGGCTTCGGACGACGCTCGTCTTCGTCCCAGAGAAACATCATCATCACCATGCCGCACCCGCCTCCGGATCCACTCGGAACATGACTTCCACCAGTATCGGGGATCTTCGGTCTTTCGCGGCATCATGCGCCGAACCGTGCTCGTTCGGTGGCTGTTTCGCGAACGCCGCCGGGTGGTGCGGCTGCGATGAGAAACGGCACGGCGGCCAGGAATTCCGAAAAAACTTCGGCGGCAGGCCTATTCGGCCGGAGTACGCGCGCGGTCGACGGCGGGATTACGGGGCGGGCGGGGCGACGTTCTGGGTGCAGAACGGCTCACAGGGACCGGGGGTAGGCGTGGTTTTCGCCGGGCCGGTGTCGAAATCGGTGTTGCTCACCACCACCATCACCAGCACCGCTCCCAGAATCACGAGCAGCAGGGCCATCATCGTCGGCCGCAACCAGCTCGTGCGCCGTTCGGTCACGACTTCCCCCATAGCCGCTACTTCGAGGGGTGTTAGTTCACGCATAACTGTTTTCCTCACTGAGTTCTTTCTCAGCGCATACCCCGGATCCCGGGGTGGAATCAGACTGCCGCGCGAATCGCTAACCGCGTGAGGCGCAGAGCAATCCGTCGCCGACCGGAATCAGCACACAGGTGAGTTCCGGATTCTCCGCGATGGCGCGGGTGGCGGCGCGCACCGCCTGCGTGGCCGGATCACGTTGCGCCGGATCGGGTACGCGCCCGCCCAGCAGCGCGTTGTGCAGCAGGATGGCGCCGCCGTCGCGCAGCAGCCGCACGGCCTGAGCGACGTACTCCGGGTGCTCCAGCGGGGCGGCGTCGATGAAGACCAGGTCGTAGGCGCCGTCGGCCAGCCGGGGCAGCACGTCCAGCGCCCGCCCGTTGATCAGGCGGGTGCGCGCGGGCGGGATGTCGGCGGCGCGGAACGCCTCCTTGGCCGCGCGCTGGTGTTCCGGCTCCGAATCGATGGTGGTGAGCGTGCCGTCCTCGCGCATGCCGTCGAGCAGCCACAGGCCGCTGATGCCCGCGCCGGTGCCGACCTCGACCACCGCGCGCGCACCGAGCAACTGCGCGTACATGCTCAGCAGCGCACCCACCGAGGGCGGCACGGGTATCGCGCCGAGTTCGGTGGCCCGTTCCCGCGCGCTGACGAGGATTTCGTCTTCCACGACGGATTCCTCCACATAGGCGAGATTCCGCTCCAGATTCGATGCCACGGGTATGAGGCTAACGCCGGGCGGGTGATCTCGGCGTTCCGGACAACACGCGCCGCCCGCCATTTCCGCCGCCGGTTTTCTCAGGTGACCCTCAGCATCTCCATAACCCGGCCATATCAGGACCAGAAAGAGTATGGGCATCGCAAGACCACCGACCGTGCCTTAACACGGGACGCGGGAACAACGACATACCGGTTGTCGGTTGTATCCGTACGTGACGGACCGTAGACCCGGCCCCGAGCGAGTTCCCGACGTTTGCGGTCCCTAGTAGGAGGTAGCCCCATCCACATGGTCGATGCGGCGCGCGAATACGCCACCCTGCCCGAGCAGATCCTGCCGGTCGAGGCCGAGTCCGCCGAGGACGCGGTCGAGCTGACCGGGACTGCTGCCTTCGATGCCACCGGCGACCGGTCGGCGATGCCAACGTGGGACGAACTCGTCCGCGAGCACGCGGACCGGGTCTATCGCCTGGCCTACCGACTCTCCGGCGACGCACAGGACGCGGAGGACCTCACCCAGGAGACGTTCATCCGGGTGTTCCGTTCGCTGTCGAATTACCAACCGGGCACCTTCGAGGGATGGCTGCACCGCATCACCACCAACCTGTTCCTGGACATGGTGCGCCGCCGCAACCGGATCAGGATGGAAGCGCTGCCCGAGGACTACGACCGGGTGCCCGCCGAGGGCCCGGGGCCGGAACAGGCCTACCACGACGCCCGGCTGGATCCCGACCTGCAATCGGCCCTGGATTCGCTCGCGCCGGAGTTCCGCGCGGCCGTGGTCCTGTGCGATATCGAGGGGCTGTCCTACGAGGAGATCGGCGCTACGCTCGGCGTGAAACTGGGCACTGTGCGCAGTCGGATCCACCGTGGACGCCAAGCCCTGCGCGACTACCTTGCGCATAATGGAAGTGAGCAGCGGTTCGCCGCTGACGCGAACATAGGGTGATTCGTCGGAAGCCGGCATCGCCCGAACATCGGTCGATGTCGGTTGGAAGGGTGAGCACCGAATGAGTGGCGACTTCAGCACGTCCGGTCGTCGTCCGCCCCGTTTTCGCCCCACCGAGCATTTGGCGAGCGAGGCGATCGCGGCGTACGTGGACGGTGAGTTGCGGATGAACGCCTACCTGCGTGCCGCTCAGCACCTCTCGCTGTGTCCCGAATGCGCGGCCGAGGTCGATGCCCAGCAACAGGCGCGCATCGCACTGCGGCACGCAGGCCAGGTCGCTATTCCGACCGGGCTGCACGACAGCCTGACCAGGATTCCCCTCGCGGAGTTGCCCGGCGGCGCGTCCAGTGGCCGGACGCCCTCCCCGACCTCCGGTCAGTCCGGGCGTAACGACGCGGTTTTCGGGTTTCTGACCGATTCGTTCACCGCGACCCGGTGGACCACGTGGTGGCGCAAGTAGAGTTTCCCGAGTGACCACCGAATCGACGAATTCCGGATCGGCCGACACCTCGGATTCGGCGGCCAACCGCGGGAATCTCCGTCCTCCGGACGCGCCCGTGCTCGGTCCGCGCCCGGTCTACCGGCCCCATGTCGACACGCACACGGCCCGGGCCTTCCGCAGACCGTCCGGCCTGTCCGGTTCGTTCGCCGAGCCGCTGCCGCTCCGTAAGGCGGGCGCGGCGCCGCAATCCGGTCCCGAACTGCAGAACCGTCCGCCCGAGGCGGTCCTGGCCGAGGCTTTCGGCCGTCCAGAAGGCTCCAGCGAACTCCTGCAGCGCGATCCCGACGCGGCCGGTGGCCAGGCTCCCGCTGCCGGGCCGGCCGATCCATGGCGCGACCCGGAGGCGGTCGCCCGCCTCGGAGCCCCCGCGGTGCCCACACCCAAACCGCACGCGCTCCCGCAGGCCGAGAAGCTCAGCGCCCGCGAAGTGCTGTTCGGCTCCCGAGTCGCGCCCAAGGCGCTGGCCCTGCTCGCGCTCGTCGCACTCGTCATCGGCCTGCTCGGCGGGCTGGTCGGCCGCCTGACCGCGGAAACCGCCTCGACGCTCACCTCCCGCAAGGTGGCCCTCGAACAGGGCGGCGACGGAGACCGCCCGCACGGCCTGATCGCAAAGGTCGCCAACGCCGTGTTGCCCTCGGTCGTCTCCATCCGCGTGACCGTCGGTGAGAACGGCGCCACCGGCTCCGGCGTGGTGATCGACGGCGGCGGCTACGTCGTCACCAACAACCACGTCGTCTCGATGGCCGCCCAGGACAAGACCAACCGATCCGCGATCCAGGTGCAGTTCTCCGACGGCACCAGGGTGCCCGCCCAGATCGTCGGCCGCGACCCGAAGACCGACCTGGCCGTCCTGAAGGTCGATGTGAAGAATCTCACCGTCGCCCAGCTCGGCAAATCCGGCAACGTACAGGTCGGCGACGACGTGCTGGCCATCGGATCGCCGCTCGGCCTCAGCAAGACCGTCACCTCCGGCATCGTCAGCGCCTTGCACCGCCCGGTGAAACTGGAGGGCGAGGGCAGCGACACGAAGGCCGTGATCGACGCCGTGCAGACCGACGCGTCGATCAACCCGGGTAACTCCGGTGGCGCGCTGGTGGACATGGACGGCCGGGTCATCGGCATCAACACCGCCATCCGCAGCGAGACCGGCGGCTCGGTCGGCCTCGGCTTCGCCATCCCGGTGGACAAGATGACCGAGGTCGCGCAGACCTTGATCCGTGACGGTGTGGTGCACCATCCGACGATGGGTCTGTCCCTCCGCACCAAGACGGTCGCCAATGACGTCATGAGCGGAGCCGCGGTGGCCGACGTGTCGCCGAACGGCCCGGCCGCGCGGGCGGGCATCGTCGAAGGCGATGTCATCGTGCGCGTCGGCGATCGGGAGGTCACCAGCTCCGATGAGTTCACGGTGGCCGAACAGTCCAGCAAGATCGGCCAGACCGTGGTCGTCCAGCTCATCCGCGACGGCCGCCGAGTCGACGTCCCGGTGACCCTGGAATCCGACTAGCAGTTCCCCGCGCCAACTAATAACGCAGAACCCCAGTTATTTTCGCTAGACGCCGCAAAACGCGGCGGATAGAGTCACGCTGTCGAAATCCAGCAGCACGGGGAGGGCTGTGATGCGTCATCTCGCCATTTTCATTCTCGGATCCACTATGGCGGCGGTCGCCACCGTGGGGCTGTCCGCAGCACCGGCCGGTGCTACCACGAACGACACTTACGTCGACTGGTTCGACTGCCGTCCCGGTGGAGGGCACACCGCGGTCGCGACGGACGGCGTGGAGTACTGCTACGGCGGAATACACAACGGCAAGATTGTGATCTACCCCACATAGATTCCTTTTCTTGTACGTGCGGTGGGTGCTGTACGGCCTGGAAGAGCCCCGACAACACCCACCGTTCATTTCCCGGTCGGCTATCAATGGACGACCCGCTGACCGGGCCAGGTAGCCTGGTTACGTGTTCAGCAACATCGGCTGGAGCGAGATGGTCATCCTGCTCGTCGCCGCCCTCGTGATTCTCGGCCCGGAGCGCTTGCCCGGTGCCGTGCGCTGGACCACGCGCAGCCTGCGGCAGGTGCGCGATTACGCGAGTGGCGCCACGTCTCAGCTGAAAGAGGAATTGGGGCCGGAGTTCGAGGATCTGCGTAAACCGCTGGCCGACCTGAACCAGCTGCGCGGTATGACGCCGCGGGCGATGGTGACCAAACATCTTCTCAACGGCGATGATTCGCTGTTCCGGGATTTCGACAGCGCGCTGCCCGATCCCAAGGACCTGTACAGCACGAACAGCGGGATGCCGGACTATCCGATGCCCAAGTTGGATAAGCCGTTGGAGCGCAACGAACGTCCTCCGATCGACACCGACGCCACCTGAACGTCAAGAAGACTAGACACATTGAGCTGTTCAGCTGTCTAGACTTCGCACATGTCGGCCGATGACGTGGCGCGCGTGTTCGCGATCGAGGACAAGGTCGAGCGACTGAAGGCGGCCACCGACGGGGTGGCGGCGGCCCAGCAGACCATCAACGAACTGACCAGGATTCGGCGTGCCGTGATCCGGGAGCTCCATGCCGAAGGCTGGACGTTCGCCAGAATCGGTGCGGCGGCCGGGCTTTCCCGGGCCCGTATCCACCAGGTGAGCACGCAGGGACCCGCGCCGGAAGGACTGTTCTTCGGGCACGGCTCGCTCACCGTGCTCGTCCCGGAGGTGCGCGCAGGGCGGGTGATCGGCGCACCGGATCCCGCGGCGCCGCAACGATTGGCCGAGCTGCTACGCGAACTCGGTTTCAGCGTGGCGGTCGAACATTTCCTACCGGGCCGTCCGGTCGATTTGCGGCGGGACGGCTTGATCGTGCTGGGCGGGCCGGAACTGTCCCCGAGCTTGCGTCAGTTGGTCGCCGCGGACCCACGATTGCGCCGCGCCGTAGCCAGAATGGGTGACGCGCGCCGGGGCATCGAGGACCGGGCGGCCCGACGGGTCTACCGGCCGGGCGGACCCGAACCGCACGACATCGCCTACCTGGGCAGGCTTCCCAGGCCCGACGGGCGGGGCAGCGTACTGATGATCGACGGCATGCATCCGCCGGGCTCGCTCGGCGCGATCCGGCTGCTCGCCACCCGGCTGGCCACCCTGCACGAACGAGCGAGCAATCACCTCTTCTCCGTGCTGATCGCCTGTCGCTTCGACCGTGCCACCGGCGAACCGCTGGAGGCCGAGCTCCTCACGCCGGTCTACCGCCACGATCCCGAGAACAGATCGCCCGCAACGGGTCTGCGCCGCTGAGCCGCGCCCCGGGTGAAGGCGCTGCGGATCCGCCCCGAGATGCCCGGCGCGTCGGACATACTGAGACAACGGATTTCAGCAAATATCTGGTCATCATTACCGAGCGCAGAACGCGCGCAATCAGCGCAGCAGCAGAATGACTCGAGCAACCTAACGGGCACCATTGCCTCCGCTGATCACCTGGTCACAGCGACTCTCTCGACTTAAAAAGCAGCCGCACATCATGTGCCCCAGATCACCACCCCTCCCCCGAGTGTGTTCATACGCGGATGATTGAATAGCTGGACGATAACCGCTCTCCGAGAAACGGCCGCGTGAGGCGTCCGGCAAGGAGGAAATCGTGAATCCGCTATTGCTGATCGGCGGGGCCGTACTGGCGGTGGGCCTGGTCGGCCTGATCATCAGTGTGCTGCTGCGGCCGACTGGGTCGAAGGCTCATGTGACCGTCGCCGATCTCCAGGCCCGGCTCGCGCGGGAGCAGTCGGCTCCGTCGCCCGAGGCGGACGGCCCAGTGGACGGTGAACCGGAATCCGGCTCGCCGAATACCGACGCCGAGTCGGTCGATCCCGGGCGCGAGGAACGCGAGCGATCCGGCACCGAGGCCGACGAGCCCCGTGACGCAGCCGCGGATTCGGCAACCGAGGACGATGCGAACCAGGTATTGCTGGCGGATCCTCGTCGCCGCAACCAATAGCCTTCGGTTAACCAACGACCGGCGCAGCGGCAATTCACCGATTTCTCGGGCTCAACGCGCCGCGGCCGGACCCGATGCGCGAAGCGCCGGCTCCAAGCGCGCGGCACTCGGGTAATTGCTCACCCTGCTGTCACACGAGTCGGTCACGTCGGCACACGTGGTGGAACGGTCAGCCCCGGACCCCGGGGGGTCGAAGCCGCGTTGACCGGTCCAGCGTCCACGGCCACCGGCCTTCGGATACGCCGAGGCAGTCGTCCTGACGTCGGGGCACAAGTGCCGGAACAGCGACGGGGACTCGACGCGCGGATGAGACGGCCATCTCCCTCGTCGCCCAGGTTCCGGCCGAGCGCGGCGGCACTCCACTTCCCCGATGCAGCGCATCGAGGGGACCCATTCACCGGCTGATCAGCTCGAAGTTCGTACGTGTGACGGATTGGACCGCCGGTCGGCGGGAATAACCGGCCACAGAGCCGCACATACCGGTCGGCGGCGCGCCCAATCCCACTTGCACGACGCGCTCACTCGGCCCACACTTGATTTGCTGAAAATTAACTACACGTTGGTGACGGTGCGTTGCGCTTCGGCCCCGCCACGTTCTGCCCGGCCCGCCCCACCGAGAGGAGAAATGCGCCGTGACCGCCACCCAGATCGCCGTCCTCTGCTCGCTCGTCGGCGCGGCGAGCCTGCTCGCCACCATCGGGTTGCTGCACGGACCGGCGAACCGGCGGCGCCGGGTCGGCGTCACCGAGCACGTGATCGCGGAACAACTGCCCGCTCCCGCGCTCCCGGTCTGTCCGATCGGCAGGCCGCAGCGACTACCCGTCGAGCCGTTGACGGTGGCGGAGGCGCACGAACTCATGCAGCGCCACCGGATCTGCGAACCCTCCGAGTGCGTCTACAAGTACGCGGCCTTCCGGACTCTGATCGAGGCGGGATACATGCGCGACCCGCATGCGGAAGGGGCCTGACCGCATCCGCATGCGGCGCGAGAACGGATCAGGCCGCGGCGCAGGCGGGCCGGAGAGTGTTCATCGGCGGACGGTCCAGCAGGGAGACCTCGGTGCGGTGCGCGGTGAACTCGTCGCCGATCAGCGGGAACTGGGTCAGCGCGGCGCCGGAGTCCTGGATACCGCTGCGACCGAGCACGGTGCCGAGGATCTGGCGGCTCATCACCCCCAGGTCGGCCAGCGGGCGGTTGCGATGCGTGCGCACACCCAGGTTGACCTGGCCGATCGCGGACATGCCGAGCCGGTCGTAGGTGTCGAGCAACAGCCCGATCTCCACCCCGTAGCCCGGGGCGAACGGCACCGAGGTGAGCAGTTCGCGGGTGCCCGCGTACTCACCGCCGAGCGGCTGCAACACCTGCGACAGCTCCGGTCGCAGCGCGGCCAGCAGGGGCCGGGCGACCAGTTCGGTGACGCGGCCGCCGCCATGTGCGTCCACCGCGCCGCCTTGCCGCAACGGCCTGCGGTAATACGCTTTGGCCAGGTGCATGTCGTCCACCGTGAGCAGCGGACCGAGCAGCTTCGGCACGAAGGCGGGATCCGGGTCGATGAGGTCGGAGTCGACGAAGGCGATCAGATCGCCGCTGGTCACCGCCAGCGAGCGCCACAGCACTTCGCCCTTGCCCGCAACCGGCTCCAGCTCCGGAACCGCCTGCTCGCGGCTGATCACCTCGGCGCCCGCGGCGCGGGCCCGCTCCGCGGTGGCGTCGGTCGAGCCGGAGTCCAGCACGATCAGCTCGTCCACCAGCGTGCCGAGCAGCGGCCGGATGCTGGCCACCACGTCGGCCACGGTCCGTTCTTCGTTCAGCGCGGGCAGCACCACCGACACGGTGCGCCCGGCTTTCGCGGAGACGAGTTCGTCCACGCGCCAGTTCGGGGTGTCCCAGGTATTGGTCGTCGCCCAGGCGGGCTCACGGTGTTGAAATGTCATGCCAGACCTCGCAAGGTTCGTGCGGGGGGCCGGATGCCCTGGATAGCGGCGATCATGTCCACGACCCGCCGGGTCGCTGCGACTTCGTGGACACGAAAGACTCTGGCGCCTGCCGCCGCCGACCACGCTGTCGCCGCCAATGTGCCCTCCAGCCGTTCGGAAAGACCGACACCTAGAGTCTCCCCGATGAAATCCTTGTTGCTCAGCGCCATCAAGACTGGCCATCCGGTTTTTACAAGAACGTCGACTCGGCGCAACAGTTCGAGACCGTGATAAGTGTTTTTGCCGAAATCATGCGTCGGATCGATCAGGATCGAATCCCGGCGCACTCCCGCGGCGAGCGCTTCCTCGGCGGCCCGCACCACCGTTTCGGTGACCTCCTCCACCACGTCGGTGTAGCGGACGCGGTGCGGCCTGGTGCGCGGCACCGCGCCACCGGTATGGCTGCACACCACACCCGCACCGTGCGCGGCCGCCACCGGAACGAGATCGGGGTCGGCGCCGGCCCAGGTGTCGTTGATCAGATCCGCCCCCTCGCCCACCGCCGCCAACGCAACATCGGCGCGCCAGGTGTCGACGCTGATCAGTAGCTCCGGGTACTTCGCGCGAATGGCCGCGACGAACGGCACCACCCGGCGCGTCTCCTCGGCCGCGTCCACCGAATCACCCGGCCCGGCTTTCACCCCGCCTATGTCGACGAGATCGGCGCCCTCGTCCACCGCGCGCGCCACGGCATCCATGGCCGCCGCATCGGTGAACGTGGCGCCGCGGTCGTAGAACGAGTCCGGGGTGCGGTTCACGATCGCCATCACGAGCGCCCGATCCGTCGCCACCGGCCGCCCGCACAGCGTGGGAAGCGGGGCCGCGGTCGAGCTGAACATGTCGCTCTCCCGCCTCTCCGCGAATCAGGCCGTACAAATCAGGAGACAGGGATCGCGGACAGGTCGTGTCGCCGGGGCTTGGGCGTACCCCACGAGTGACCCGTGTGCTCACGAAACCAGTGGTCTCCTAATTCTCAGACCGTACCAGTCGAGTGCCACAAGATCAGCCAGCAGTCCTCTGGCGGAGGTGGAGGAACCACCGCCACCAGGCTCTTTCCGCAGATGGCCGTCAGCTCTTCGGGGCGCGGCCCGCGGCTACATCGGCGGCGTAATCGGCGTAGGCGGGGATGTATCCCTCGGTGCGGCCCGCGAGCACGTACAGCGTGCTGTCGGGATCGTCGGCGTAGCCCTGCTTGCGCAGGTCCACCTTGCGGCTCTTGAACGTCGAAGTCTGTTCCAGCTCGTGCACGATGCGAATGAACAGCGGCACGGCGTAACCGGGCAATTGGTCGTAGGCCAGCTTCGCCACCGCCGCACCGTCGAATTCCGCGCCCGGATGCAGCGTCACCGCGGCCATGCCCGCCTTGCCGTCGGTTCCGGGGATGTCCACGCCGTACACCACCGCCTGCTCGATCGACTCCGCCTTGCTCAGCGCGCCCTCCACTTCGGTGGTCGCCACGTTCTCCCCCTTCCAGCGGAACGTGTCGCCGAGCCGGTCCACGAACGCGATGTGGTGCCAGCCCTGGTCGCGCACCAGGTCGCCGGTGTCGAACCAGACGTCCCCTGATTCGAAGCCGTCGCGCACCAGCTTGGCCTCGGAGGCGGCCTTGTCGGTGTAACCGTCGAACGGGGAGCGGTCGGTGACCTTGGCCAACAGCAGGCCGACGCCACCGGTGCGGACCCGGCGCAGGCGGCCGTTATTGTCGCGCTTCGCCTTTCCGGTCTCCTCGTCGTACGCCACGACGGCATACGGCAGCGGACCGAAACCCGCCGTCCGGTCCACGCCGAACGCGTTGACGAAGGCGATGTTCGCCTCGCTCGCACCGTAGAACTCCACGATGCGCTCGATGCCGAACCGGGACTTGAACTCGTCCCACAATTCCGGACGCAATCCGTTGCCGACGGCGAGCCGGATCAGGTGCTGCCGGTCGGTCGGCTCGGCCGGCTGGTTGATCAGGTAGCGGCACAGTTCGCCGATGTAGATGAACGCCGTGGCCTGTTCGCGAACGACCTCGTCCCAGAACCGGGACGCGGAGAAACTCCGGCCGAGGGCGAACGTGCCGCCCGCGGCCAGGACCGCGGACAACGCGACCGTGAGCGCGTTGTTGTGGTACAGCGGCAGGCAGCAGTACAGGGTGTCGTTGCCGCGCAAGCGGATTCCCAGGCCGCCGAGTCCACCCATGCTCTTGGTCCAGCGCAGGTGGGTCATGACGCTGGCCTTCGGCAGTCCGGTGGTGCCGGAGGTGAAGATGAGGAAGGCCCGCTCGCGCGCGGTGACCTCCGCACAGCTCGGCGGGTCGCCGTCGTCGGCGTCGCGGGCCGCGTCGCGGAGTTCGTCGGCCGCGAGCACGTTGGCGGGCGGTTCGGGCAGCGAGTCGATCGCCTCGGCGCACTCCGCGCCCACCACGTTCAGCACGCTGTCGAGCAGGCCGAGGCTGTGCGCCAGCACCTGGTCGCGCTGATGATGGTTGAGCAATCCGACGGTGGCCCCGAGCTTGACCGTCGCCAGCACGACGAACAGGGTTTCCGGCCGGTTGGTCATCAGCACGCCCACCACGTCGCCGCGCCGCACCCCGCGCGCGGCGAGCACGCTCGCGTACCGGTTCACCTCCGCGTTGGCCTCGCCGTAGGTGTAGCTCGCGCCCTCGAACCGCAGGAACAAGCGGTCCGGATGCCGGTGGGCGTTGCGCTGGAAATACAGCCCGACCGACGACTTGGAATCCGGCGTCACGAGCATGTTCAACGCGTTGCGGAGCATGCCGGGCGCGTCCAGGGCCATCGCGGGGAGATGCCGGGCGAGGTCGACCAAACTCACCGTCGAGCGGGCATCGGTG
Organism: Nocardia sp. NPDC059691; assembly: GCF_042733915.1. Classification (NCBI taxonomy): domain Bacteria; kingdom Bacillati; phylum Actinomycetota; class Actinomycetes; order Mycobacteriales; family Nocardiaceae; genus Nocardia; species Nocardia sp. NPDC059691. Next base: position 19,149 of record NZ_JBHWFB010000023.1, read on the forward strand.
CTCACGTCTTCAGCTCTCCTCACGGGGTAGGCGCGCCTCCAACGCCGCGAAAGCGGACGGGAGATCGGTCACCACCGTAATCCGGGACAACGCTGTCTGGGGCACGAACTTCCGCTCGTACAACTCGTCCAGCCAGGAGAACAACCCGCGGAAGAATCCATTGGGATCCAGCACGACAACGGGTTTCTCGTGCTGCCCCAGATATCCGCCGGTCCAGGTCTCGAAGAACTCCTCGAGTGTGCCGATGCCGCCGGGTAGGGTGAGGAAGGCGTCGGCGCGGTCCTCCATCACCTGCTTGCGCTGGCGCATGGTGTCGGTGACGACCAGTTCGTCGGCGTCGACGTCGGCGACCTCCCGGTGCACCAGGTGCTTGGGGATCACACCGATGGTGTTCGCGCCGCCGGCGCGCGCCGCGGTGGCGATCGCGCCCATCATCGAGACGTGACCGCCGCCGGACACCAGTTGCCAACCGCGCCGGGCGATCTCGGTGCCCACCCGGGCGGCCAGCGAAAGATAGTCCTGGTCGGTCGTGCTCGCCGAACAGTAGACACAGACGGCGAAAGGCCGCTCGCTCACCACTGATCCTCCGTCCCGATCGCGTCCTCGGCGCCGCCCGCTATCGCGGCCGCCTGAATGATGTTCACGACCTCCTCGACGCTGTCGGTCACGTGCAGCAGTCCGAGGTCGCCCGGAGAGATCTTGCCGGACCCGCCCAGCGAATCGCGCAACCAATCGACCAAGCCGGACCAATACCTGGTGCCGAACAGGATGATCGGGAACCGGGTGATCTTGTGGGTCTGCACGAGCGTCAGCGCCTCGAACAACTCGTCGAGCGTGCCGAAGCCGCCGGGCAGGCAGATGAACGCCTGCGAGTACTTCACGAACATCGTCTTGCGGACGAAGAAGTACCGGAAATTGATGCCCAGGTCGACCCAGTCGTTGAGGCTCTGCTCGAACGGCAGCTCGATGCCGAGACCGATGGAGTAGCCGCCCGCCTCGCATGCTCCTCGGTTGGCCGCCTCCATCGCGCCGGGACCGCCGCCGGTGATCACCGCGAAACCCGCCCGCGCCAGCGCGGCGCCGATGGCAAGTCCGGCCTGGTACTCCGGGTGGTCGGCGGAGGTGCGCGCCGAACCGAAGACCGTCACCGCTCGGGGCACCTCGGCGAGAGCGCCGAAGCCCTCGACGAACTCGGCCTGGATACGCAGCACGCGCCATGGATCGGTGTGCACCCAGTCCGTGTCGCCGCGCTTGTCCAGCAAATTCCGGTCGGCGGTGCTGACGCCGTCGGCACGGTCGCGGCGGAACATGATCGGCCCGCGGAACTTCGGTCTCGACTTCGGTTCGGGGGCGACCTCACGGTCCGCGGCGTCGGTGGACATGCATTCCACGCTACCGCCCGGCAAGAGGGACTCACGGGCCGGACGAGAGAAGTCGTCCGACGTTCAGCCGGACGCAGGCAGGGCGAGACACCATCGCAATCTCGGCGCTCGAGGCGCACGTCACCGTGCGAATCAGGCGGGCGGCGAGTCGGAGTCGGGCACCCGCGATCGCGGCCATCAGCGGGAATCGGGCCGCGTGGCCGGGTCGGCAGCAACCGAACCTCCAGCCGCGCCGCTGCGCGCCCGAAGCCATCCAGGTGCACTCGGACGGGCTCGCCGGACCTCTTCGACCTCTGATCGACGCCGTCGCGGAGATCGCCACGAACGAGATCACGCGGACGGACGGGCGCGGGAAGTTCGTGCTCGGTCGATCACGCGCGCGGCGGCAGTACGGCGGTCGCGACGATCCCGGGCCGGATGCGGCGGCACCCGCGGCTTCGCACCCGCCGTTCAGTCCGGAGTGCCGCTCAGGTAGCCGCGCAGCATGGCGGTGACCGCGGTGATCTGGTCGACGGGAACGTGTTCGTCGCGCTTGTGCGCGAGGTTTGGATCGCCCGGACCGAAGTTGACGGCGGGGATGCCGCGAGCCGCGAAACGCGAGACGTCGGTCCAGCCGTACTTCGCGCGCACACCGCCGCCGCCGTGGCGCTGTACCGACGCGATCAGGTCCTTGGCCGCCGGAGCGGTCAGCCCCGGCAACGCGCCCGGCGCCGAGTCGGTCACTTCGAAGGACAACTCGAGCCCGGCGAAGACCTCGCGCACGTGCTCGACGGCTTGGTCGACGGTGCGGTCGGGCGCGAAACGGAAGTTGACGTCCAGCTCGGCGGCGTCCGGCACCACGTTGCCCGCCACGCCGCCGGTGACCCGGACCGCGGACAGACCCTCGCGATAGACGCAGCCGTCGATGTCCACTTCCCGGGCGCGGTAGTCGGCGAGCCGCTGCAAGACCGGGGCCAAGCGGTGAATCGCGTTGTCGCCCAGCCATGCTCGCGCCGAGTGCGCGCGCACGCCCGAGGCGCTCAGCCGCACGCGCAGCGTGCCCTGGCAACCGGCCTCGATCCAGCCGCCGGACGGTTCGCCGAGCACCGCGAGGTCGCCGCTGAGCCAGTCGGGCAGGTCACGTTCGATGTGCCCGAGGCCGTTGAACTCGGCGGCGATCTCCTCGCCGTCGTAGAAGATCAGGGTCAGGTCGTGCACCGGGTCGGCGACGGTGGCGGCCAGATGCAGGAAGACCGCGTCGCCGGATTTCATGTCCACCGAGCCGCAGCCGTAGAAGACCTGTTCGCCCGTCGGGCCCACCGCGAACCGGCCGGGCACGTTGTCGGCGATCGGCACGGTGTCCAAGTGCCCGGCCAGGATCACCCGGGTCGGCAACCCGCGGTGGGTGCGTGCCAGCACCACGTTCCCGTGCCGGAGGATCTCGAAGCCCGTCGTCTGCTCCAGCAGTGCCCGCTCCACCGCGTCGGTGATGGCGGCCTCGTCGCGCGAGACGCTCGGGATGTCGACGAGGGCGGCGGTCAGTGTGATCGGGTCCGCATGCAGGTCGATGGTCACGCGCTTCACCCTACGACCGCTCACCCGCGAGGCCCGCCGGTACCGGTCGGTGTGCCGCCGCATCGTCCGGGACCGTCATCGTGCGCAGGCATCTCGCCGGAGTCGTCCAGGCGATGGTGCGGTCATTCTCGGCCCAGACACTGTTCGGCGTGCGACAGTGCGGCCGTTGCGCGTATCTCCGGTCGGCGCAGTGGTCTCGTTGATCGGGCGATCGAGCGTCGGCGCGACTGCTGACCAGGGCACTCGGCCGACCGGTCCTGGAGCTGGAGGCGTATCGAGCCTGGTGATCGCGGTCTCCGGAGCAGCCGCACCATTGCCGGTGGCGGGTCGGTAACCTCTAGGCCGTGAGTATCCAGGGAGCAGCAGCAATCGGTATCGCCAACGTGACCGCGGACGGGACCGTGCTGGACACGTGGTACCCGAACCCGCAGCTGGGCGAGTTCGCCGAGACCGGCAGCAAGCGGCTGGACGAGGCGCCCGCAGAGTACGCGGCTCTGCTCGGCTTCGACGACGCCCGCGGGGTCGACGTGATCGCGGTGCACACCACGATCGCCGACCTGTCCGCCGCCCCGGTGGACGCGCACGACGTCTACCTGCGCCTGCACCTGCTCTCGCACCGCCTGGTCAAGCCGCACGAGGTGAGCCTGGACGGCCAGTTCGGCCTGCTCACCAACGTGGTGTGGACCAACCACGGCCCCGCCGCGGTGGAGGGCTTCGAGGCCACCCGCGCCAAGCTGCGCGCCCGCGGCCCCGTCACGGTGTACAGCGTGGACAAGTTCCCGCGCATGGTCGACTACGTGCTGCCCTCCGGCGTCCGCATCGGCGACGCCGACCGGGTCCGCCTCGGCGCGCACCTGGCCTCCGGCACCACCGTCATGCACGAGGGCTTCGTGAACTTCAACGCGGGCACCCTCGGCGCGTCCATGATCGAGGGCCGCGTCTCCGCGGGCGTCGTGGTCGGCGACGGCTCCGACATCGGCGGCGGCGCGTCCACCATGGGCACCCTCTCCGGCGGCGGCACCACGGTCATCTCCATCGGCGAACGGTCGCTGCTCGGCGCGAACTCCGGCCTCGGCATCCCCCTCGGCAACGACTGCGTCCTCGAGGCCGGCCTCTACCTCACCGCGGGCACGAAGGTCACCACACCCGACGGCACCTTGGTCAAGGCCGCCGAACTCGCAGGCCGCGACAACCTCCTCTTCCGCCGCAACTCCACCACCGGCGCCGTCGAAGTAGTCCCCCGCAAAGGCACCGGCATCGAACTCAACGCCGACCTCCACGCCAACGACTGAACGTTCCGCGAGTGGCACATGGTGGTGCCACTCGCGGAGTTCGGATCAGGCCGAAGGCGCTTCCGAGAGCCCGAAGGCGATGACTCGGTGGGGATGGATGCGGATCATTTCGCGGGAGACGCCGGGGATGTACGGGTCGACGTCGGTGAGTGCTTCGGCGGTGCCGCGGATCTCGAGGCAGCGGACGCGCCATGGTTGAACCGACGCGACGTCGTCGACGACGAAGGCGACGTGGTCGTTGGTGGCGAGGTTGCGGAATTTCCACGAGTCGCCCATGTTCCTACCCGCGATGTCGATGGTGCCCAGGTCGGCGTTGTAGCGGAAGCCGACGGGGTTGTTCTGCGGGGTGCCGTCGGGCCGGACGGTGGCCAGCCGGCCCAGCCGCTGGGTGTGCAGGTAGTCGATGTGTTCGGTGGTCAGAGTCGCAGTCATGCGCCGACCGTAGAACCTCTACCTAACTCGAGGTCAACCCCGCGGTCAGCCCAGCTTCTTCTTCTGCACCTTGCCCATGGCGTTGCGCGGCAGCGCGTCGACCACGCGGATCTCGCGCGGGCGTTTGTGCACCGAAAGTTCTTCGGCCACATGGTCGATCAACTCACGCTCGGTCGCGGCGCCGCGCAGCACGACGAAGGCGGTGATGCGCTGGCCGAGATCGTCGTCGGGCAGGCCGACCACCGCGGCTTCCGCGACCGCGGGGTGACCGAGCAGCACGGTCTCGACCTCGCCCGCGCCGACCCGGTAACCACCGGACTTGATCAGATCCACCGATTCCCGGCCGACGATGCGATGAAAGCCTTCCGGGTCGATGGCGGCGACGTCGCCGGTCCGGAACCACCCGTCCTCGGTCCAGGTCCGCGCGGTCGCCTCCGGGCGATTCAGGTAACCGTCGAAGAGCATCGGTCCGGACACTTCCAAGCCCCCGATGCTCTCGCCGTCGTGCGGCACCGGAGCACCGGACTCGTCCCGGATCCGGGTGCGCACACCACGCACCGGCAATCCGACCCAGCCCGGTCTGCGCTCACCATCGGCCCGGGTGGACAGCGTGATCATGGTTTCGCTCATGCCGTAGCGCTCGACCGGCGCGTGCCCGGTCAACTCGCGCAATCGCTCGAACACCGGAACCGGCAGCGGCGCGCTACCGGAAACCAGCAGCCGCGCGTCGGCCAATTGCTTCGCCGCGTCGGGGTCGTCGACCACCCGCGACCACACGGTGGGCACGCCGAAGTACAGCGAACCCTTGGCCGCCGCGTACGCCTGTGGCGTCGGCTTACCGGTGTGGATCAGCGGACTGCCCACCCGCAGCGGACCGAGCAGGCCGAGGATCAGCCCGTGCACATGGAACAACGGAAGCCCGTGCACCAGCGTGTCCCTCGCGGTCCAAGCCCATGCCTCGGCCAGGGCGTCCAGACCCGCGGCGATCGCGCCGCGACTGAGTAGCACGCCTTTGGGCAGGCCGGTGGTTCCCGAGGTGTACAGCACGAAAGCCGTGGTGGCCGGGTCGGGTTCGGGGTAGGTGTGCCATGACCTGGCGTGCCGCCGCACCGGCACCACGGGTAGGTCGGCGCCCTCCGGCGCTTTCCCCAGCCACGCCTGAGCGCTCGAATCGGCCAGGATGTGCGCCCGTTCCGCGGTTCCGGAGTCCGGGGGCACCGGAACCACCGTGACGCCCGCGATCAGGCAGCCGACCACCGCGAGCACGGTTTCCACGGTCGGCTCGGCGAACACCGCCACTCGTTCCGCGCGCGCGACGCGTTCGGCCACCGAAGTGGCGGCGCCCAGCAGATCGCTGCGGGAGAGGGTGGCGCCGTCGATGGTGACGGCGTCGGGGATGTCCGCTCCGCCTGCGACGGCGAGCGGGTTCAGGGAGCTGAGCAGCAGCGGCGGACCGAACGGCATTCGCTCACGCTACTTCGCCGGATCAGCGGCGGTGTCGCGGCATCCCGCGCCGGCCGGCGCAGAATGTGACGGTTGACACTCCCGCTGACGTGGTGAGAACGTTGGTGCATAGCTTTCTCAGCACTGCGAGGTCGACGATGACGAGGCCACTTTCCGCGACGCATCGTCCCGAATCGCCGGACTCCTTCGACATCGGGCGATACCTCGACGGCGTGGCCGGCCTGTTCGGCGGCGTCGCGAACGTCATCATGCAGCTGAGCGCTCCTCCGGTCGGTTACGGCGTGCTGGAGAGCACCGTCGACAGCGGAAACGTCATGTTGCATCCGGTCAAACGGCTGCGCACCACGTTGACCTACCTTTCCGTAGCGATGCTCGGCACCGACGAGGAACGCGCCGCCTACCGAGAAGCGATCAACGTCTCGCATCGCCCGGTCCACTCCACCGACTCGAGCCCGGTGCACTACAACGCCTTCGATCCCACCTTGCAACTCTGGGTCGCGGCCTGCCTGCATTGGGGAGCGCGGGATCTGTACGAGCGCATGCACGGCCCGATGGACGAAGCGACGGCCGACGCGTTCTACCGTCTCGGCGCCAGGCTCGGCACCACCCTCCAGATGCCCGCAGCGATGTGGCCTCCCGACCGCCGCGCCTTCGCCGAGTACTGGAGCGCGAACCTCGCGGCGACCAGCATCGATCCGACGGTCCGTGCCTACTTCGACGACCTCATCGACCTACGCATGCTGCCGCGACCCGCGCAGCTGGCTTTCGGGCGCCTGCACCGCTTCTTCGTGACCGGATTGCTGCCCCGGCACCTGCGCGACGAGATGGGGATGACCTGGACCGACCGCGACGAACGCGTACTCGGCCACCTTCTGCGCGCCGTCGGGGCCGCCGAGTCCCGGCTACCGCGAACGATCCGCGCGTTCCCGCTGAACGCCTATCTCCTGGATATGCGCATCCGGCGTCGACTCGGCCTTCGTCTCGTCTGAGCCAACCCTCGTTTCATTCCAGTTACTGGTGGGCAATCGCATCTCGTATTGCTGATCGTGCCTGCACAGCGCCGTCCGACGCGACGTGACGCCACCAGCCAGGAGGAAACGATGGGCTACCGAACGACGTTGACCGCGCTGATCGCCTGCGGGTTCCTGGCGCTGGCCGCGCCGGTCGCCCGTGCCGATGAATCCGCCGAAACCGAAGTGGCCGCGGTGCCGCCGCGCACGGCGATCTCCGTACGCACCTCGGTCGGCATCGGCTGGGGAACACCGAACGAACACGAGTCACGCTCGAGTCTGTCGCTGTCCAAGCTCTTCCTGGCCGACTACGCCCTGCGCCACGGCGACGGCTCGGCCGAGGACCGCATGCTGGGCGAGCAAATGATCCGCTACTCAGACGATGGAGCCGCGACCGTGATGGAGGCCAAGTATCCACAGGCCATCGCGGCCATCGCCGCCGAATACGGCCTCGCCCAGACGGTGCCAGGACCCAGTTGGGGCGCGGGGGCGACCAGCACGGCGAACGTGTCCGACTTCCTCGCCACCAAATTGCGCACCGATCCAGGATCACCGATCTTCGGATGGATGGCCGCAGCGGGATCGACGGCCCGAGACGGCACCGAGCAGAACTGGGGCACGGCACGATGGCCCTTCGTCCAGGGCAGCAAATGGGGCTGGTCGGATTTCGGCGAGCCGGAGGTCGCCTCGACGTCCTACGGCCCCGGTTTCGCGGTGACCGCGCACACCCACGGCACCGCGGCCGAGCAGACCGCGGATGTCATGGCCGCGCTCGGGGCGATGCTCTTCGGCCTTCCGCAGCACCGCTGACGTCAGCGCACCCGGAAGGACACCACGACGTGGTCGCGGGCGAACTGCCGGATCGATGCGTCGTCGCCGAGCGGGATCACGGTCTGCGGGGTCAGCGCCAGTGACAGCGCGGTGCGAGCGATCATCTCGGCCAGCGGCTCCGGATCGTATTCCGGCAACTTGCCTTCCCGCTGCAACCGCGTGACGAACTCGGCCAGGTAATCCCGGCCGAGTTCGATGACCGGCGCGCCCTGGGTGGTGAGGTACGGCAGCACGAGTTCGGGCTCGGTGGCCAGCAGCCGGTGGATCAGCTGGTTTCCTCGTAGGCCGTTGATGAACGCGGCGAACAGTTCGACGATCTGGTCCTCGGCGCTCGCGTCGCGATCGACCTGACGCTGGAGCGCGGCGTCGACCTCCTGGATGAAGTCGCGCGTCTGCCGCAGTCCGACGGCCCGGATCAGATCGGATTTGCTCGCGAAGCGGCGGTAGAGCGTGGCCAGCGACAATCCGCCGCGACGCGCCACTTCCACCATGCTGGTGCGCTTGATACCGAAGTCGAGGAACGCCAGCAGCGCCGCGTCCAGTACCCGCGCCTGGTTGCGATCCTCCGGGGCGGCGCTGCGCACCAGCGGCAGCAGCCTGGTCAGCCTGGCCATACCTCAACCCTATCCGCGACAGCGACACGATGACACTTTCAGCATTGCACACCATCACCGCCTATCCCCGGCGATTGACAGCCCACCGAGTCGATGAGAAAGTTAGGACATTATCTTCTCATCGACCGATTCTCTGGGATCGGGCGGACACGAAAGACGAGGTCGACGATGACCGCGCCGCTGCGCACCGCCGAGCACGAACCGGATCCGAGCCAGACCCTCACCCCCGAGACGGTCGCGCAGTACGTCGACGGCGTCGCCGCGTTCCTCGGCGGCGCGGCGAACGTCATCATGCAGTTGAGCCTGCGCCCGGTCGGCCGCGGCGTGCTGGAGAGCACCGTCGACAGCGGCAAGGTCACGCTGCATCCGATCAAGCGGCTGCGCACCACCCTCACCTACATCGCCGTGGCGCTGCTCGGGTCGGATGACGAACGCGACGCCTACCGGGAGGCCGTCAACGTGTCGCACCGGTCGGTGCGCTCCACCGCCGCGAGCCCGGTCAAGTACAACGCCTTCGACCCGAATCTCCAGCTATGGGTCGCCGCGTGCCTGTACTGGGGCATCGATGACCTCTACACCCGGATGCACGGCCCGATGGACGACGCGACCGCCGACGCCTTCTACACCTACGCCGCCCGCCTGGGCACCACCCTGCAGATGCGGCCGGAGATGTGGCCGGTGAATCGCACGGAGTTCCAGCGGTACTGGGACGAGAACCTGAAGCAGCGCGGCATCGAGCCGGAGCTGCGGGACTACTTCAACGGTCTGATCGACCTGAAGATGATGCCGCGACCGGTGCAGGTGGTCTTCGCCGGATTGCAGCGCTTCATCGTCACCGGCCTGCTTCCCCAGCACCTGCGCGACGAGATGGGCATGACCTGGACCGACCGCGACCAGCGGCGGTTGGACCGGCTGCTGCGGATCCTCGGAGCCGTGCACGGCCGGCTGCCCGCGGCGGCACGCATGTTCCCGCTCAACGCCTATCTGTTCGACCTGCGCAGGCGCCTGCGGCAGGGAAAGCCGCTGGTCTGATCACCTCTCCATGTGCGGGTAGCGGAAGTCGACGGGCGGCACGAAGGTCTCCTTGATCGTCCGCGGTGCGACCCAGCGCAGCAGGTTCAACGGCGAGCCCGCCTTGTCGTCGGTGCCGGAGGCGCGTGCGCCGCCGAACGGCTGCTGCCCCACCACCGCACCCGTGGGCTTGTCGTTGACGTAGAAGTTGCCCGCCGCGAAACGCAGTGCGGCGTCGGCCTCGTCGATCGCGTACCGGTCCTGCGCGAACACCGCTCCGGTCAGCGCGTAAGGCGCAGCCGACTCGACTTCGGCGAGTATCGCACTGTAGGAGCCGGGTTCGGCGTCGTCGTAGACGTACACCGAAAGGATCGGGCCGAAATACTCGGTGGCGAACGATTCGTCGTGCGGATTGTCGGTCAGGAATACGGTCGGCCGGACGAACCAGCCTTCGCTGTCGTCGTAGGTTCCGCCGACCGGGATGGTGACGCCCGCGTCCGCGGCGCGCCGGATGGCCGCCGCATTCTTGTCGTACGCGCGCCGATCGATCAGCGCTCCACCGAAATTCGACAGATCCGCGACGTCGCCGTAGCTCAGCCGGTCGGCGTCGTGCAGGAACTCGTCCCCCATCGCGCGCCAGACCGACCGCGCGATGTAAGCGCGCGAGGCCGCCGAGCACTTTTGACCCTGATACTCGTAGGCGCCGCGAATCAGGGCGGTGCGCAGCGCGCCGGGGTCGGCCGAGGAGTGCGCGACGATGAAGTCTTTGCCGCCGGTCTCCCCCACCAGGCGCGGATAGCCCTGATACCGACCGATATTCGCGCCCACTTGCTGCCAGAGGTACTGGAACGTCTTGGTGGAACCGGTGAAATGGATACCGGCCAGCCGCGGATCGGCCAAGGCCACCTCCGACAGTTGCACCCCGTCGCCGGTGACCATGTTGATCACGCCGGGCGGCAATCCCGCCGCCTCCAGCAGCCGCATCGTGTGGAACGCCGACAACGTCTGCGTCGGCGACGGCTTCCACACCACCGTGTTGCCCATCAGCGCGGGCGCGGTCGGCAGATTCCCGGCGATGGCGGTGAAGTTGAACGGTGTGATGGCGTAGACGAACCCTTCCAGCGGCCGATAGTCCATCCGGTTCCACACCCCGGCGCTGGAGCTGGGCTGTTGCTCCAAGATCTGCCGCGCGAACGCGACGTTGAACCGCCAGAAGTCGACCAGCTCGCACGGCGCATCGATCTCGGCTTGCTGGGCCGACTTCGACTGCCCGAGCATGGTGGCCGCGGCGATCGTCTCCCGCCACGGCCCGGCCAGCAGGTCCGCGGCGCGCAGCAGCACCGCGGCGCGCTCCTCGAACGGCAGCGCCCGCCACCCCGGGGCGGCGGCCATCGCGGCGTCGATGGCTCCGTGCGCTTCCGAATGGGTGGTGTCGGTGTAGGTCCCCAGCACGTGCCGATGCCGATGCGGTGTGACGATGTCGTGCCGTTCGCCGAGGCCGGGTCGATGCTTGCCGCCGATGACCAGCGGCACGTCGACGGGTTCCGCGGACAGCTCGGCCAGCTTGCCGAGGAGTAACTCCCGTTCGGGGCTTCCGGGCGCGTAGGAGTGCACCGGCTCGTTGCCGGGCGTGGGGACAACCGTGACAGCGTCCATACCTCAGGCTAGCTCGCCGGGCAGGGCGGGCGCGGACGCCGACACGCCTCGCGGTGCCCGTTGCGCGACCGCGGCCGCGAGCGATGGCCGCGCCCGCGCGCAGCGACGACGAAGGTGGTGTCAGCCCGCGGCGAGCCGTTCGGCCGCCGCCGCGATCCGCTCGTCGGTCGCGGTCAGCGCGATCCGCACGTGCTCGCTCGCGCCGGGGCCGTAGAAGTCGCCGGGCGCGGCGAGGATGCCGCGATCGGCCAGCCACTCCAACGTGGTCCGGCACGGCTCACCACGCGTCGACCACAGATACAGGCCGGCCTCGGAGTCATCGATCCGGAAACCCGCGGCCTCCAGAGCCTTTCGCAACACGTCGCGTCGGGCGCGGTACCGCTCGCGCTGGCGCGCCTCGTGCGCGTCGTCGCTGAGCGCGGCGGTCATCGCGGCCTGGATCGGCAACGGCACCATCATGCCCGCGTGCTTGCGCACTTCGAGCAGTTCCGCGACCAGCTCCGGGTCGCCCGTCACGAATCCGGCGCGATAGCTGGCCAGGTTGGAGGTCTTGGACAACGAATGCACGGCCAGCAGGTTGGTGTGGTCGCCGTCGCATACCTCGGGGTCGAGCAAGGAGACGCCGCGACCCTCCCAGGTCAGTCCCAGGTAGCACTCGTCGGAGGCGACGATCACGCCGCGCTCCCGCGCGAAGGCGACCACCTTGCGCAGATGTTCGACGCCGAGTATCCGGCCGGTCGGGTTGGACGGCGAGTTCACGTAGATCAGCGCGGGCGTCTGCGGACCGAGCCGGGTCAGCCCGTCCGCGCGCAGCACCTGCGCGCCCGCCAGCAGCGCGCCGACCTCGTAGGTGGGGTAGGCGACCTCGGGGATGACGACCAGGTCGCCCGAGCCGAGCCCGAGCAGCCGGGGCAGCCCCGCGATCAGCTCTTTGGTGCCGATCGCGGGCAGCACGGCCGCGGGCTCGAGTCCGGTGATCCCGTAGCGCCGCTTCAGCGCGTCGACCGCGGCCGCGCGGAGCTCGGGGGTGCCATGCGTGGTCGGGTAACCGGGGACCGCAGCGACGGAGTTCAGCGCCGTCCGGATCAGCGGGTCGACCGGGTCGACCGGAGTGCCGACGGACAGGTCGACGATCCCGCCGGAGTGGGCGGCCGCCTTCACCTTCACCGAAGCGATGGTGTCCCAGGGAAAATCGGGCAGCAGACTGCTGACCCGGCCACGCGGTGACACGTCAGGTCTCACTCACTCGCCATCGGGGGCAGTTCCTTGATGAACGGCGGGTCGTAGTCGACCTTGCCGACCTTGGTCGCGCCGCCGGGCGAGCCCAGCTCGTCGAAGAAATCGACGTTGGCGTTGACGTATCCGCTCCACTGGTCCGGGGTGTCGTCTTCGTAGAAGATCGCCTCCACCGGGCACACCGGCTCACATGCACCACAGTCCACGCATTCGTCGGGATGGATGTACAGCATGCGACCACCCTCGTAGATGCAGTCCACGGGGCATTCCTCGATGCATGCCTTGTCCTTCACGTCAACGCACGGTTCAGCGATGATGTACGGCACTGCCGCTCTCCTAGTCTGTCCTCGCCTGCGGGATAGTCCGCCCGGCGAAACCCTATCCCGGCAACCACACGTTACTACTGGTCAGCCTGCCCTAACTTCGGGGATCGCGCACGCCGACGCGAGGCCCGATTCGACTCCGCCACCCGACGTACGCGCTGGGGGCCGCGTTGTGGGAGGTAGCGCCGGAACGCGCAACGGCGGGGCCGGTATTGCGCCGGTCCCGGCTGCCCGCGGCCGACCGGAAATCCGATCGCACCGCGGGCCGGAACCCATCGCCGTCGCCGGGCCGCCCGGCGCGGCTCCCTCGTCAGTCGACCAGTACCGCCTGGAGCCCCGGAGCGGCGGACAACCGCTTGTGCTTCGGGACGCCGTAGGTCGTCGTCCGTTCCCGGGCCGGTCGTCCGATGCCGGAGGCGATCTCCACCAACTCGGCGACCGTCTTGGCCGAGCCGTGCTGCGAGCCCGCCATCCGGGAGATGGTCTCCTCCATCAACGTGCCGCCCAGATCGTTGGCGCCACTGTTGAGCATCACCCGCGTTCCGGTGGTGCCCAGCTTGACCCAGCTGGTCTGGATGTTGTGGATCCGGCCGTGCAGCATGATCCTGGCCAGCGCGTGCGCGGCGCGGTTGTCCCGGTTGGTCGGCCCGGGCCGCGCGGCGCCCGCCAGGTACAGCGGGGCGCTCTGGTGCACGAACGGCAGCAGCACGAATTCGGTGAAACCGCCGGTCTCGTCCTGGATTCCACGCAGCACCCGCAGATGACCGACCCAGTGCTTCGGGTTGTCCACGTGGCCGTACATCATGGTCGAACTGGACCGGATGCCCACCTGGTGCGCCGTGGTGATCACCTCGATCCACGCCGAGGTGGGCAGTTTGCCCTTGGTGAGCACCCAGCGCACCTCGTCGTCCAGGATCTCCGCGGCGGTGCCGGGGATGGTGTCCAGGCCCGCCTCCTTCAGGGCGACCAGCCACTCCCGGACGCTCTGGCCGCCGCGCGAGGCGCCGTTCACGATCTCCATCGGGCTGAAGGCGTGCACATGCATCGACGGCACCCGCTGCTTGACCGCCCGCACCAGATCCGCGTACCCGGTGACCGGCAGGTCGGGGTCGATGCCGCCCTGCATGCACACCTCGGTGGCGCCGTCGACATGCGCCTCCCATGCCCGGTCGGCCACCTCGTGCGTGCTCAGGGTGAACGCGTCCGCGTCGCCCTTGCGCTGGGCGAACGCGCAGAACCGGCACCCGGTGTAGCAGATGTTGGTGAAGTTGATGTTCCGGTTCACCACGTAGGTGACGTCGTCGCCGACGGTGTCGCGGCGCAGTTGATCGGCCAGCGCGGCGACCGCGTCCAACTCGGCGCCGTCCGCCGTGGCCAGCGCCAGATAATCGGCGTCGCTGAGCCCGGCCGGATCGCGTTCGGCGGCGCGCAGCGCGGCGAGCACGTCGGAGTCCAGCCGCTGCGGAACGGCGACGGCGAGATCGCGGGCCTGTTCACGAATGGTGTCCCAGTCGCCGAAGGCGCCGACGATGTCCTGTCCGAGGGCAGCGTCGCTGCGGGCCTCGGTGTTGCGGCCCTCGGTGTCGATGGCGGTGTTGAGGTCGACGCGTCCGGCCGACTCCCAGGACTCGTCCGGCTCCTGCCAGGGCAGGCCGACCGGGATCGCGTCCGGATTCGCCAGCCCCGTCACCGGGTCGGTGAGCGCGGCGACGTGCGCGCCGATCCGCGGATCGACCCACGGATTGCCCGCTCGCACGTACTTCGGGTGCGCGGAGGTCCGCTCGACCAGCTGATAGCCCGCCGCCTCGGTGATCTCCCGCAACGTGTCCAGGTTCGGCCACGGCCGCTCCGGGTTCACGTGGTCGGGCGTCACCGGCGAGACGCCGCCCCAGTCGTCGATGCCCGCGTCGATCAGCGCGCGGCACTCGGCGTGCGAGACCAGGTTCGGCGGCGCCTGCACCGGCACGTCCGGCCCGAGCAGCACGCGGGTGACCGCGATGGTGGCGAGGAATTCCTCCAGGCCCGCGTCCGGCACGTCCCGCATGGCGGTGTCGTCCTTGGCGCGGAAGTTCTGCACGATGACTTCCTGGATGTGTCCGAAAGCCTTGTGCTGCTTGCGAATCGCCATGATCGACTCGGCCCGCTCCGCCATCGTCTCGCCGATGCCGACCAGGATCCCGGTGGTATAGGGCACCGAGAGCCGTCCCGCGTCGGTGATCGCCCGCAGCCGCACGGCCGGGTCCTTATCGGGGCTGCCGTAATGGCAGTTGCCCTTCTCGGTGAACAACCGGGCCGAGGTGGTCTCCAGCATCATGCCCATGGACTGCGCCACCGGCTTGAGCCGCGCGATCTCCTCCCACGACATCACGCCCGGGTTCAGGTGCGGCAGCAGGCCGGTCTCCTCCAGCACCATGATCGACACGGCGCGCAGGTAGTCCAGCGTGGAGTCGTAGCCGCGCTCGTCGAGCCACTGCGCGGCCTCCGGCCAGCGATCCTCGGGCCGGTCACCCAGCGTGAACAGCGCCTCTTTGCAGCCGAGGGCAGCGCCCCTGCGTGCGATGTCGAGCACCTCGTCGGGTTCGAGGAACATGCCCTTGCCCTCGGCGCGCAACTTGCCGGGCACCGTGACGAAGGTGCAGTAGTGGCACTTGTCCCGGCACAGCCTGGTCAACGGGATGAAGACGTTGCGGGAATAGCTGATCGTCTTCGGACGCCCCGCGGACGCCAGCCCGGCGTCGCGCACCCGCGCGGCGCTACGACAGAGGTCGGCCAGGTCGTCACCGGTCGCGTGCAGCAGCACCGCGGCCTCGTCCACGTTCAACGTGACACCGTCGCGGGCCCTGCGCAGCGCCCGGCGCATGGCCGATGGACTGGGCGGCGCGGATGGGACGCTCGGGTTCGGTAGGTCGGTCACGCCCTCGATCATGCGCTACACATCCGGAACTGTCTCCCTCCAGTGCTGGTTGCGACGAAGCGGACGAGTCACGGCTCCGCTCGCCACGGAGCCCACACGGGGACGTGGAGCACCGTTGAGCGTTGACAACTGTGCGGTACCCGAGGCTATTCCGGGGCACCCGCGCCGCGCGGCCCGCGTTC
Source organism: Nocardia sp. NPDC059691 (assembly GCF_042733915.1). NCBI lineage: Bacteria > Bacillati > Actinomycetota > Actinomycetes > Mycobacteriales > Nocardiaceae > Nocardia > Nocardia sp. NPDC059691. Next base: position 35,050 of record NZ_JBHWFB010000023.1, read on the forward strand.
GGTCATCGATCGTGGCGTCGGTGAGCGCCGCCGATTCGACCGTTCCGGCACACCAGACCCTCGCAGGTGAGGCCGGGGGCCAACTCCTCGGCGACCGCCAGATGCGCCCGAAACGGTTGTCACACAACGAGGCTCATTCCACGGCAGGAAGCCCTCCGCGGCCTTGCGCTCACCCTTCCGCCGGGTCCGCGCCGTCGCGGTAGGCCGCTCACCATCGACCGCGACGGCGACCGCGTGATCGTGCAACGATTGGCGGCATGTCGCAGCCGCGCACGATCATGGCCGATCCGGCCTGGCGCCCCAGCCCGAAGGCGAAGCTCCTGTGGACTGTGCAGGCCGTCCTGACGTGGGTGATCCCGTTCGCGGCCCTGCTGGTGTGGGCGGTGGTCGACTCCGCGCATCGCGGGTGGCAGCTGGGATTCTTCCTGGTCGCGCTCGTGCCCGCCGCGCTGAACATCGGTGTCGCCCCGTGGTGGCGGTACGCGGTGCACCGCTGGGAGGTCACCGACGACGCGGTCTACACCCGGGTCGGCTGGCTCACCCAGGAGAGCCGGGTAGCGCCGATCTCCCGCGTGCAGACCGTCGACACCGAACGCGGTCCGCTCGAACGCCTGCTCGGATTGGCGACCGTCACCGTGACCACCGCGTCCTCCGCGGGTGCGGTGCAGATCGGCGCGCTCGACCTTCCGGTCGCCGAGGAAACCGTGGCCCGGCTCACCCGGATCGCCGCCCAGCACCGCGGAGACGCGACATGAGCCCCGAGACGACCGGCGCCGAGCAGGACGGGCCGCCCTGGCAGCGGCTGGACAAGCGGATGCTGCTGGTCCATCCGATCACCGAAGTGGTGAAGTTCATCCCGGTGCTGATCGGTTCGGTGATCCTCGGGACCAGCAGCGGCAACCACGTGTGGAGCGTCATCCCGCTCGCGTTGATCGTCGGGTTCGCGCTGACCCGCTGGTTCACCACGACGTATCGGGTCGGGCCAACACACGTGGAATTGCGCACCGGGCTGCTGGAACGCAAGAAACTGTCGGTGCCGCGGTCGCGGATCCGCTCGGTGGACATCGAAGCGGACCTGCTGCACCGGGCTCTCGGCCTGGCGGTGCTGGCGATCGGGACCGGCCAGCATGCGGAATCGGGCGAGAAGTTCAAGCTCGACGCCCTGGATGCCCGCGTCGTCCCGCCGTTGCGCGCCGCGCTGCTCGCCCATACGGCGGCCAGGGTGGGTCCGGACGAAGAACGAAAAGAGCCGCAGCAGAACAGCTCCGGTGGTTTCACGGCCCCGCGTACCCGGGCGGGAGAGATCGGGCACTGGAGTCCGGCGTGGGTGCGCTACGCCCCGTTGTCGCTGACCGGGTTCGCGATCATCGCGCCGATCGTCGGCTTCGCGCTGCAATACGGGCTCGGTGAGATCGTTTTCCGGTCCGACGCCGTGCACGACGTGGAAGACGGCGGCGTGCTCGTCCTCGCGCTCGCCGCGGCCGCGCTGCTGGGCGTCATCGTCGTCGTGGTCAGCGCTGCCGCGTGCGCACACTATCTGACCACCTATTTCGGGTTGCGCGTCCGCGACGACGGCAAGACCTTGCAGCTGCGCCACGGCCTGTTCACCACCCGCCAGATCACCCTCGACCGAGCCCGGCTGCGCGGAGCGACGGTCTCCGAACCGCTGCTGCTGCGCCTTGCGGGCGGCGCCGAACTCGAGGCGATCATGACCGGGCAGAACCCGCGGCAGCGAATCCTTCCGCAGGCCCCGCGTAGCGCCGTGGAGCACACCCTCGGCCATCTGCTCGCCCCAGAGGAAGTGCGAGACAACGAGTTTCCCGTCCAGCCGGAGGCGAGGCCCACCGGTTCGGGCGCGGCGGACGCGCACACCGTCCCGGCGCCGGGCAGCGCCCCGCTGATCGCGCACGGCCCGGCCGCACGGCGACGCAGGCATACCCGCGCGCTCGCGCCGGTCGTGCTCATCGCCGCCACGCTGGTCGTCATCTCCCTTGCGGGACAGCACTATTCGCCGTGGTGGTGGCTGCTGCCCGGCCTCACGCTCGCCCTCGCGCTCGCCCTCGCCGAGGACCGCTATCGCGGCCTCGGACACGCCGTACTGCCCCGCACGACCACCAGCCCCACCTGGCTGATCACCCGGGCCGGATCACTCGACCGCGACCGCGACTGCCTCGAGGCCCCCGGCATCATCGGCTGGACAGTGCGTCGAACCTTCTTCCAACGGCGCGCCGGGGTCGCCACAGTTGTCGCGGCCACCGCGGCGGGCAAGAAGCGCTACTCCGTAGTCGACCTCCCCGCCGACCGAGCATGGGAACTCATCCAAGCCGTCACACCAGGACTGCCCGGCACCCGCTGAACCCACCCCCGCCCAGGTGTCGCTGATCGGTTGCCGAGCGGCGGCGGAGTTCAATGGACGCTGTGGTGACCAAGACCGAGCCGCACCATACGGAGCCGCGGATCGCCGACCGCCGGGTTCGGCAGATGCAGCGAGCGGACAAGTTCCGTTTGACCGCGGTGGGCGGGCTCGCCGCGCTCTCCCTGGACGCGTTGTCCAGCGTGGCCTACGGACCAGAGGCGATCGTGCTGGTGCTGGTCGCGGCGGGCGCGGCGGCCGTCTCCTGGACGCTGCCGGTTGCCTGCGCGATCGCCGCACTGTTGCTCGTACTGGTGCTCTCCTACCGGCAAGTGATCGCCGTGCATCCGGACGGCGGCGGCGCGTACGCGGTCACCAAGAAGCAGCTCGGCAGGCCCGCCGCGCTGCTCGCGGCCGCCAGCCTGGTCGTGGACTACGTGCTGACCGTCGCGGTGAGCCTCGCCGCCGGCGCGGCCAGCCTGGCCAGCGCCTTTCCCGCCCTGGCCCACGAACTGCTACCGATGACGCTGATCGGCCTCGCGGCGCTGACCGTGATCAACCTGATCGGAGTGGCGGAATCCGCGCGGGTGCTGATGGGGCCGACGATCCTGTTCGTCGTCCTGATCGGCGGTGTGATCGTTGTCGGGCTGCTTCGGCCGGAGCCGGTCGCGATGATCGGCGGCGACCCGGGTCCGATCGAGCCGGTCGAGGCGCTCGGAATCGTTCTGCTGCTCAAGGCCTTCGCGGCGGGATGCTCGTCGCTGACCGGTGTGGAAGCGATCGCCAACGCCGTGCCCGCTTTCCGCACCCCCGCGGTGCGCCGCGCGCAGCACACCGAGGTGGCGCTTGGCATCCTGCTCGGCGCGATGCTGCTCGGCCTGGCCGTGCTGATCCGCGAGCACCACGTCACGCCGCGCCCGGATGTGACCATCTTGGCCCAGCTGGCGGCGGCCGCGTTCGGCACCGGCTGGCTGTTCTACCTCACCAATCTCGCGGTCACCGCGGTGCTGCTGCTCGCGGCGAACACCAGTTTCGGCGGGCTCCCGGTGCTGCTGGCGCTGCTGGCCAAGGACCACAGGGCGCCGTCGCTGTTCGCGCTGCGGTCGGAGCGTCCGGTCTTCCGGTACGGGGTCACGGCACTCGCCTTGCTGGCCGGGCTGGTGCTGCTGGCGGTCGACGCCGAAACCCACCGGCTGCTGCCGGTTTTCGCGATCGGCGTCTTCATCGGGTTCACCATCAGCCAGACCGGTCTGGTGCTGCACTGGTGGCGAGTGCGCGACCGCGGGTGGTTGCCGCGCGCACTGCTGAACGGATTCGGCGCGACGCTCACCGCCGTCGCGGGCGTCGTCCTGCTCGCGGAGAAGTTCACCGAGGGCGCGTGGCTGCTGCTGCTCATCATTCCCGCGCTGGTGGGCCTCTTCTTCCGGATCGAGAACTACTACGCCGGCGTCGCGCGTCAGCTGCGACTGCGTGAAATCCCGCCGCCGCCGCGACCGGCGCCGGAGGCCAAGGAGTTGGTGGTCGTCCCGGTGGTCACCATGAGCGAAGTGACCTATCGCGCCTTGGAAGCCGCGCTGCGCATGCGGGGCGAGATCGTCGCGGTGGCCGCGGACATCGATCCGGCCACGACCAAACGGCTCAGCGCCCAGTGGAAGGAGTGGGATCCCGGTGTGCCGCTCGCGGTGCTCCCCTGCCCGCATCGCAGCCTGGTGTCGACGCTCGTCGGCTACGTCCGCAAGCAGACCGCCGCCGGGCTGGGTGTCACAGTGCTGCTGGCGCATGTCGAAGCCCGGCACTGGTGGCAACGCCCGCTGCACAATCCGCGCGGACCGGTGCTCACAGCCGCGCTGCGCGTTCGCACCGAGGCCGTGATCGCGACCCTGGCGGTCCGGCTCGCGTGAGTCAGCGGCGGCCGAAGACGTGCGCGTTCGCCTGGACGTAGAGGTAGGCCAGCGGCGGCAGCAGCCCGGCGAACAGCAACAGCGCCGTCCGCCAATCACTGCCGAGCAGAATGTCACCGCCGGGCCCGGCGCTCGCGCAAACCAGGAAGCCGAACGCCCACGCGACCAGCGGAAGGCCCAGCAGCGCGGGACGCCGGGTCACCGTTCGCGCACCCGCGACGAGCAGGACGTTCACCACTCCCGCCACGGCGGCGGAGACCGGGAAAACGACCGAGCCCAGATAGATCGGCAGGTAGAGCACCTCGAGCGCAAGGGTGAGCAGGGCGTCCACGATCAGGATCACGAGGATCACCGAGCCGAGTAGACCTACGGGGATACGGGTGGCGCCGGATGCCACGGGAGCGCGATCGCCTGCGTGGTCGTCGATCTTCGTCGTCACGGCACCGGCGGGTAGCCGAGGAGGGTCAACAAGTGGCTCTGCATGTCGGCGAACGCGTACAGCACCGTCATATACAGGTCGTGCTGCTCCTGCCAGTGCGGCCGCATGCTGTCGACGAACGCCGCGATCGCGTTCTGGACCTCCCAGTTGTACATACTGCCGAGTCTATTCCGGCGCGATCGGGCGCACGATCAGTTCTCCCGGTCGGCAGGCAGGGCGGCGACCACCGGAGGTTCGCCGGTCGGGTCGCCACGCTGCGCCGCTATGGCCAGCACTCGTTTACGCGCGGCGAACCAGCCGACGATCAGCGCGGGGACGATCAGGGCGATGGTCGCGACGGTCCAGGTCCCCACCGGATAGTCGAACCCCGTCAGCACGACGACGAAGAACAGGAACACCAGCGTGAGCAGACCGGTGTAGGGCGCGCCGAACATGCGGAAGGCGGGCCGCTGGATGCGTCCCCGGGTGGACCAGCGCCACAACTGCAGCTGGCACAACACGATGGTGGCCCAGGAGGCGACGATGCCGAGCGACGCCATGTTCAGCACGATCTCGAACGCCTGATCCGGGACGAGGCCGTTGAGCGCGATGCCGACCAGCGCGATCAGGCTGGTGAGCAGGATGCCGCCGTAGGGAACGCCGTTGCTGCCCATCACCCCGGTGAATTTCGGCGCGCTGCCGTTGATCGACATCGACCGCAGGATGCGGCCGGTCGAGTAGAGGCCGGCGTTCAGGCTGGAGAACGCCGCGGTCAGCACCACGAGATTCATCACGCTGCCGATGCCGGGGACGCCCAGCATGGTGAAGAAGGTGACGAACGGACTCTCGTCGGCCGTGTATCGCGTGTACGGCAGCAGCAATCCGAGCAGGACCAGCGAACCGACGTAGAAGACGGCGATCCGGAGGATCACCGAATTGATCGCCCGTGGCATGACCTGCTCCGGATGCTCCGTCTCCCCCGCCGCGGTGCCGACCAATTCGACAGCGGCATAAGCGAATACGACACCGGACACCACCACGACCAACGGCATGACGCCGGTCGGGAACAGGCCGCCGTGATCGGCGATCACGCTGGTCCCGGTCGCGGCGCCCCGCACCGTGAAGCGGCCGAGCAAGAAGATCGTGCCGACGATCAGGAACGCGCTGAGCGCGAATACCTTCACCAGCGCGGCCCAGAACTCCATCTCACCGAACCACTTCACCGAGATCAGGTTGACGCCCAGCACGAGGACCAGCGCGATCAGCGCGAGCAACCATTGCGGAACGGCGGAGAACCCGGACCAATAGTGGAAGTACTGCGCGATCGCGGTGGTGTCGGCGATGCCGGTCATCGACCAGTTCAGGAAGTACATCCAGCCCGCGACGAACGCCGCCTTCTCACCGAAGAACTCGCGCGCGTAGGAGACGAACGACCCGGACGACGGCCGGTGCAGGACCAATTCGCCGAGCGCGCGCAGGATGAGGAACGCGAAAAACCCGCACACGCCGTAGACCAGGAACAACCCGGGTCCGGCACTGGCCAGCCGCCCACCGGCGCCGAGAAACAGGCCGGTGCCGATGGCGCCGCCGATCGCGATCATCTGTAGCTGGCGCGGCTTCAGACTCTTGTGGTATCCGTGGTCCTCGATGCTGAGATGGGCGTTGTCGCCGCGCGCTGCCATGAACCGACGGATCCTCCGTTTCGATGTGCCGAGATCACGCCGAACCGTACCCGCCGCGCCGATACCGCCAACTGCCAGCCCTGGGGGTACAGGAGGTCGCCGCCCGGACAAGTTCCGAAAACGGCGGGCGAATTATGTGGAATGTCCGGAAATATCGGGTAGCGGCCGCACCGCCGTCGACGAGATCAGTCACTCCGGGGCGGCGAACAAATCGTGCTCCCGCCCGTCCGGACCGAGCGGACCGCGCCGACCCCGCACCAGGATGAAGTGCTCCTCGGGCAACACCGGCTGAGCGATACCGTTCGACAAGGCGAATTCCCGGCCGGACGGCGCGACCGTGACCTGTGTGGCGTGCGCCCGCAGCGCGGCGCGCTTGGCCGAAAGCACCTCGGAGACGTCGATCGTGGTGGTCACCGCGTCGCTGGGCACGCTCGCCAGTTCGCCCTCGGCGGGCAGTCGCCAACCGGGCGGCAGCGCGCCGGGCAGGCCCGCGGCCGTGCGCCGGGCCAGCGCCGCGGTGTGCAGACGCAGCATGTCGGCGTCGGTGACGGTCCAGTAGTACTTCGGGACATCCCAGCCTTCGCCGGCGGCGGCATGCACGGCGGCCGTGGTGATCTCGTGCGCCCGGATGTGGTCCGGATGGCCGTAGCCGCCGTTCGGGTCGTAGCCGACGACCACGCGCGGCCGCAGACGAAGGACGACGTCCGTGAGAGCCCGCACCGCCTCGTCTCCGGAGCGCACGAAGACGCGCGGCTTGTTCGCGGCGGGTGTGCCCGCCATTCCGGAGTCACGCCAGCGTCCCGCGCCCCCGAGCAAGTGCGGCGGACCCGCGTCCAGCGCGTCCAGCGCGCGGGTCAGCTCGAGAATGCGATAGCCGCCGAGCTGGTCGGCGTGATCCGCCGCGAGCAGCGCCCAGTCGTCGCCGATCACCTCGCCCTCCTCACCGAGGGTGCAGGTGATCACGGTGACCGGCACGCCGCGACGGCGGTAGTGCGCGATCGTGCCGCCGGTGGTGATGGACTCGTCGTCCGGGTGGGCGTGTACCAGAAGCAGCCCACCGGTCCCCGCGGTCACGGGATCCTGCGCCACATGGACGCGTCGCCGAAGATGCCGACCTGGATCGCGCCGCTGAGCGAGGCGCCGTCCAGCCGAGGACCGGACGCGGCGACGGCGTTGTCCTGCACGATCGGCAGCACGGTCGCCATGGCCCACAGTTTGGGTTCGGCTTCGGCGAGCACCCGTCCCACGTCGCCGCCCCGCAGGGCGTCGTCGATCGCGGGTTGCAGGGTCGGATCGCACACGCCGGACAGGTTGCTCGGCGCCCGCTGCGCCGCCTCGGCGATGGCCTGCGCCGGGCCGGTGACACCTGGCAGCGCGGGCGGCGGGCAGCCATACCTGGAAGCCAGCACGGTCGCCGGATCGGAACCGGCCACCTCCCAGCCGACGATCGCGTCGACCGTGCCCTCGAGCAGTTCCTTGCCGTACAACTCGTCGGCGGCGACACTGCGCACCGTGGCGTCGATGCCCGCGCTGCGCAGCTGGTCGGCGGCGGTATTGGCCACGGCCAAGGCGGTGGCGTCCCGGTCGACCGCGCCGATGCGCACGGCCAGCGGCTTGCCGTCCTTGCCGACGGTGCGCGGCTGCGGGGCGGGCGAGGTCGGGGAGGTCGCCGGCGGCGGCTCCGGCGCCCGGCCGTACCCCGCGGCGGCGAGCAGCGCGAACGCCTCCTCCGCCGATGGACGCGGCGGAGCGGTCGGGGCGTATCCGGGATCGGATGGTGCGAGCACCTGCGCGCGCGCCGGTTCCACCCAGTTGCCGGTCTGCGCGCCGACCGTGGCCAGCAGGGCAGGGTCCAGCAGGGCCAGCACACCCGAGCGGACCCGGGGATCGCTCAAGTCGCCTTTGCGTCCGTTGAGCGCCATCTGCAGCACTCGCGACTGCGGCATGATCGTGGTGCGCACGGAGGGAATCGCCCCCAGTTGCGCCTGGGTCGCCACGCCCCCGTGGACCAGCGCCATCTGTACGTCGCCGGTACGCAGCGAGCCCGCCAGCTGCGCGGTGGTGCCGCCGCGGCGGAGCAGGATCTGGCCCGGCATCGCCGGTGTGCCCCAGAAGCGGTCGTTGCGTTCCAGCAGCATCTCGTCACGGCCCGGGTCCGCCGAGCGGATCCCGAACGGCCCCCCGGACACCCGGACACCGTTGACCTGACCGTTCATCCCCCTGGCGAATCCGCCGGGCGCGTCCTTGAGCAGATGAGACGGCAGCAGATCGGTGAACAGCTCGCGCCAGCCGGGGTAGGGCTGCGTCATCACGACGGTGACCGTCTTGCCGCCCGCCGACGAATTGACGTCCGAGATCATCCGGTAGCCGGCCGGGTCGACGACGCCCGGCTCGGAGATCATCTCCTGCCACAGGTAGCGGAAGTCCTCGGCCGCGATCGGCGCGCCATCCGACCAGGACGCTTCGTTGCGCAATTTGTAGGTGATCGTGAACGGTTCCTGCGCGGTGACTTCGGCGGAGACAAGCAGCGACGAATCCGGCACCCAGGCCGTCGTCCCTGGCCGCGCCGGATCGAGCACCGGCCGGAACGGACTCGGCAGGACCAGGGAGGCGATCGCCGAGGTGGCGGCGGATTGGTCCGAGCGCAGATGTGGGTTGAACGCGGTGCCGATGGTGTCCAAAGCGACGACGACGGTCGTCTCCGCGGGCTTGACCGGTGTGGTCTTCGGACTGTCGGTGCTCTCGATGGGCGGCGGCGGATTCGCCGCACAGCTGCTGATCAAGGTCAGCACTGCCACGGCCGGCAACAACGTGCGCCACGCTGCGCGTTTTCCTGCGCCCACTTTCACGCTCGGGAACTCTACCGTACGGTCGAGTCCGTTCCCAGATTCCTGCTGACCGGCGCGGAAACAACGCGGTCGAACGGATATGCGGAGCGCGGAAACACAGCAGCGTCGCAGGGGCGTGACATCACCCATACAAACCGTGTCGAACCTCGGCAAATATTCGGCGTACCGTCGCGGCACAATAGCCCGCCGCGCCCGACGCACCGCAATCCGTATGCGCATCGGTGTCGTTTACGCAACCACACGCGCTGCCGACTCGGACATGAAGTGAACGTTTGCACCGACACGCCGAACGGGAGACGAATTCTTTTCGTCGACCATTCGGCCGACACGGCGACAACCCACACAGGGGCTGGCCCAACCAGCGTCGAGGCCACTCGATAGCATGAGAAATCTCATTGCGCTCACAGCTCTGGATGACCACGGGTGCCGACAATATAAAACAGGCGCACGGCACAGACAATTATTTTCACCCGCCACCACTGCCCTCATGACGGGTAGTGGTCGACAATTACCAAATTTCCCACCAGCCGTCGCCTCAGAAACTTATTCCACGCGAACGAATTGATTTCGGACCTGCATACCAAAGGCTGAGACGATTACAAATCGAAATTACCGACAACGAAACCGATCAGCCCTCGAATATGGGGCACCCGACTTCACCACGGCACGCATCACGGGGCCGTCTCGAATTTCTTCCGATTGCCACCATGCCTGGTGATGCGAGGAATTGCGATCACACCCGCGGGGCCCGAGTCGAACGCGAGGCTCGCGGTACACCCGCACGATGCGAGCGCCCGCGACTGCCCGACCAGCGGTTCTGCCCGGTATTCGGTGCCACCCGCGGTGACACCGAATACCGTGGCACACAAGTTATTACAGCGCCGCGCGGTCGCGCGCCTTGCGCCGGGACAGTTCCCGTGCGCGCTCGTTCTGCCCGAGGACCACCTTGCGCACCCGGACCACCTCCGGGGTGACCTCCACGCACTCGTCGGCGGCGCAGAACTCCATGGCGCCTTCGAGATCCAGCTGCAACGGCTTGGCCAAGGTCTCGATCACGTCGGCGGTGGAGCTGCGCATGTTGGTCAGCTTCTTCTCGCGCGTGACGTTGATGTCCAGATCCTCCGCGCGCGGATTGACGCCGACGACATGCCCCTCGTAGGTGTCCGCGCCCGGCTCCACGAAGAACTGCCCGCGGTCGGCCAGCTGGATCATCGCGAACGGCGTCACCGAGCCCGACCGGTCGGAGACCAGCGAGCCGGTGTGCCTGGCCCGGATCTCGCCCGCCCACGGCGCGTAGCCGTGCGACACGGCGTTGGCGATGCCGGTGCCGCGGGTCTCGGTGAGGAAGTCGGTGCGGAAACCGATCAGGCCACGGGAGGGAACGATGAACTCCATCCGCACCCAGCCCGCGGCGTGGTTGCTCATCTGCACCATCTTGCCCTTGCGGGCGGCCAGCAACTGGGTGATCGCGCCGAGGTACTCCTCGGGGCAGTCGATGGTCAGCTCCTCGTACGGCTCGTGCACCTTGCCGTCGACCTGCTTGGTGACCACCTGCGGCTTGCCGACGGTCAGCTCGAAGCCCTCCCGGCGCATGGTCTCGACCAGGATGGCCAGCGCCAGCTCACCGCGGCCCTGCACCTCCCAGGCGTCCGGGCGCCCGATGTCGAGCACGCGCAGCGACACGTTGCCGACCAGCTCCTGGTCCAAGCGCGCCTTCACCATGCGGGCGGTCAACTTGTGCCCTTGCACCCGGCCGACCAGCGGCGAGGTGTTGGTGCCGATGGTGACCGAGATGGCGGGCTCGTCGACGGTGATGCGCGGCAGCGCGACCGGATCATCGATGTCGGCGAGGGTGTCGCCGATCATGATGTCCGGAATGCCCGCGATGGCGACGATGTCGCCCGCCACCGCCAGCTCGCCCGGCTTGCGCTCCACGCCGACGGTCTGCAGCAGTTCGGTGATCTTCACCTGCTTGACGCCGTCGGCGTGCATCCACGCGACGTTCTGTCCCTTGCGCAGTTCGCCGTTGTGGATGCGGACCAGCGCGAGACGACCGAGGAACGCCGAGGCGTCCAGGTTGGTGACGTGCGCCTGCAGCGGCGCGGACGCATCGCCCTTCGGCGCGGGGATGTATTCCAGCAGCACGTCGAACAGCGCGTCCAGATTCTCCGCGGCCGGGGCGTTGCCGTTCTCCGGACGCTCCTTGGACGCCTTGCCCTCACGACCGGAGGCATACAGCACCGGAAGGTCGAGCGCGAGCTCGGCGGCCTCGGCGGCGGCGTCGTCGAGATCGGAGGCCAGGTCCAGCAGTAGGTCGTGGCTCTCCTCGACGACCTCTTCGATGCGGGCGTCGGGGCGGTCGGTCTTGTTCACGACCAGGATCACCGGCAGCGACGCGGCCAGCGCCTTGCGCAGCACGAACCGGGTCTGCGGCAGCGGCCCCTCGGACGCGTCCACCAGCAGCACCACGCCGTCCACCATGGACAGGCCGCGCTCGACCTCGCCACCGAAGTCGGCGTGGCCGGGGGTGTCGATGACGTTGATCACGGTGACCGAGCCGTCCGGGTGATGCCGGTGCACCGCCGTGTTCTTGGCGAGAATGGTGATGCCCTTCTCGCGTTCCAGGTCGCCGGAGTCCATCACCCGATCGACGGGCTCGGCCCGCTCGGCGAAGGCGCCCGACTGGCGCAGCATGGCGTCGACCAGGGTCGTCTTGCCGTGGTCGACGTGAGCCACGATGGCGACGTTGCGAAAATCGCGTGCAGACGACACGCCTGAATCCTCCTGCTGTTCGGTGTTGGAGCCGACGGTGCTCGGTGTCCGGCGTGCACGGACTCTCCGTGATTACGCAGGCTGCCGCCTCCGGGGCCTGACGCACACGCCGGTCTCCCTGCGAACAGGTGGAGAATCGAAACTCACCAGGCATCGCGGCGAGCTATACCCTACCGGCAGTCGGTTCGAGGCACCGTTTCAGCCTTTGTACTAAGGGTATGCTAACCGCCGTGGGCAAGGTCAAAGCCAAGAAGGTTTCGAGCCTGAAACCGAAGAAGAAGTGCTGTCGGAAGAAGACGCGCTGCGTGAAGTGCCCCGTGGTCATCATGCGGATGAAGAAGTGCGAAGCGGCCGGTGTCACCGGCAAGGATCTGAAGAAGGCACTCAAGCAGGCGCGCGCTGCCTGACCCCCGCCGCCACCCTTTCCGGGGCGGCCCGAGGCGAGTAGTAAGGAGTGTTATGGCGCAGCAGGCACTGCTCTCCGAACCCGAAATCGTCGACGCTCTCACCGAATTGCCGGAGTGGTCCAGGTCAGGGGACAACCTGACGCGCACCGTCGAGGCGGCCACCTTCCCCGCGGGCATCGAACTGGTGCGCCGCGTCGCCGAAGTAGCGGAGGAGGCGAACCATCACCCCGACATCGATATCCGCTGGCGCAAGGTCACATTCAGCTTGTCGACACACTCGGCGGGCGGGCTCACCGCGCTGGATGTAGCACTGGCACATGAAATAGACCGGCTGTGTTGATTTGCAGCGTCTTCGGCGCTGCGTGTTCGCGGCCCTCTTATGGCTCGCGTCCGAGCGACCGCCGCTGGCGACTGCGTCGCGAACGCGGCGGCCACTCGGACGCGAGCCGGGCCGCGAACGGAACATGCTCGGTCTCGCTTCGCTCGAAACCGCGGGTTGGGCCGCCGTGTCGCGTTCCAGCCGGAAGTTCGAGTCTCCGCTGATCGCCGCTCGACGCTGATCGAAGCAGAGTCGGCGAGTACCTTATGCGGTGCGCGCGGGGCCCTCGGTGGTTGCGCGCGCTTCTTCGTCCTCGGCCGATCGCGTGTACCTGGCTCCGAAGCGGATCACCCAGAGGTAGAACGCCAGGACGCCGAGCACGTCGACGGCGCCGAGCCAGGCCAGTACGCCCGGGCGCGAGATGGTCCAGATCGAATCCTGGAAGAACGACAGCACCCACGGCACGCCGACGAGCATGGTCACCAGCCAGTACCCGGCGATCACCCGCGCGCCGGGCGCCCGGCGCAGCGGCCCGTACACCACCCAGAGCACCGTAGGCAGCAGCCACACCCAGTGATGCGACCACGAGATGGGCGAGACCATCAGTCCGAACAGTTGCACCACGATCAGCGTGCCGAGCCGGTCGTCCGCGCCGAGCGCGCGCCAAGCCAGGAACGCCAGCACCGCCACGACGAGCACGGCCGCGATCCACCACGGGCCGGACTCGACGTCGTAGCCGAGGATGCGACTCAGTGTGCCCCGCAGCGACTGGTTCCACACCGAGCCCACCGGACCGATCCGGTCGGCGTCACCGAGCAGTGTGCCGAAATACCGACGCGCCTCGACCGGCGCGATCAGGAAACTCAGCCCTACCGTCGCGCCGAAGACCACGGCCGACCACGCCACCGTCGCCCAGCGCTTGCGCGCGACGAAGTACAACCCGGTGATCGCCGGCGTCAGTTTGATGCCCGCGACTATTCCGACCAGTCCACCGGACAGCCACCACCGCGAACTGCGAACCGCGAGCATCCCACCGAGCACCAGGAAGACATTGACCTGGCCGTAGTCCATCGTGGTTCGGACCGGCTCCAGCCACAGCCCGAGCGCGGTCCACCCGACGGTGGCGGCCCGCCACTGCGGTGTGCGCAGCCGCTGCGCCCCGAACAGCAGCTCGAGACTGACATGCACCACCGCGTACAGCGCCGCGGCGATGGCCAGCAACCAAGCCACCGCGACCAGGGTGAACGGCAGATAGTGCAGCGGGAAGAACACCAACGCCGCGAAAGGCGGATAAGTGAACGGCAACGGGAAGTCCGGAGTCTTCTCCGCATAGGTGAAGTCGTAGAGCTGATCGGTCAACAACGCGGCCGACCCGCCGACGTAGACATGCAGGTCGACGAGGTTCATCCCATTCGGGGACAGCAGCATCCAGAGCAGCCGGGCCAGCACGGACAGGCCAAGCACCGACACGGCCCATCGGAGGTGACGATTCAAATCGCTGGCTTTCGGCTCGGGTGCGGTGCGTCGGTTGGCGCGCCCGGAGTTCGATGTCGAGGCGACAGCGCGGACGGCACCGATTAGATTAGCCGCAGCGCGAATCCGGTCGGTTCCACCCTCGAACCACCGATAACATTTGCATCAACTTTCACATCAGTAACATCTGGGCGCGGTATCTTCTGCTAACACTGATCGTCCACGGCGCTTTCCGGACGCCGCAGCTGTACACATAGCCGCAATGTCCCTAGAGTGACCCCCGAAACGATGGCTTTTAGCAATCGAACCCAGATGTACCCCGAGGTAAGGACGGCCAGACCAGTGCTTCGCACCCGAGGATCGCGGATCGCATTGTCCGCACTCGCCGTCGCGGCGAGTGCCACGCTCGCCGCGCCGACGACAGCAATCGCGGCTCCCGCGACCGCCCCCGTGGCGACTACGAACAGCGTTCCCATGGTGCCCGAAGGCGTTCCCGTGGACGCGCTGGCCGCGCTCGCCCCAGCCATCGTCGGCGCTGTCGCGGGCCCCGCGGATATCGCGAGCCCGGCCGGCGTCGCGGGTCCGCAGTCGGCCATCCTCGATCAGGCCCGCAGGCTGCTGGCCACCTTGAACCTTCCGCCGCAGATCAAGTCGACGCTGGAACGGATCATCACCTTCCTGGACGGCAGCGGCGGCGGAGGCCCCGAGGTGCCGCAGGACGGACCGGTGATCGCCCAGTTCCTCTACCCGAGCATCGGCAAGGGCTGCATCGGCCCGTCCGCCGACTCGGTGGGCACCGCCCTCGCCGTGCCCGGGCCCGCCACGCTGCCGCCACCCGGCCCGCAGGCGGGACAGACCGGGTTCGTCTTCACCGCGCTCGGCACCAAGGGGCCGACGCCGGTGCAGAACCCGCCGATGACGGTGCAGTGGCTGAACCTCGACACCCGCCAGTCGGGCGTCCTGCCGCTGACCGACGAGGCCAAGATCAACCCGGACGGCCCCGCCACGCTGTCCGCGATCGCCGACACGGGCAACGGCCGCGTCGTCGCGGTCGTCTCCGGCTCGCTGACCACCCAGTCCGGTGACGCGGAGGCGCGGACCTGCTCCTTCCTGCCGACGCTCGGATTCTTCACCGTAGGCTGAGCTTCCGGTCGAGGGCGGCGACTCCATCGGGGTCGTCGCCCTTTCGGCGTTGCGGTGACTCGGCGAATACCTCGTATCGATCTGCCGCGCAGCCACACGAGGTGGCCGGACTGTGGTAGACCGCTATCTATGGCGACCACCGATTTCTCGAAATCCGCGGACTGTTCGAGACAGCCGGGTCATTCGATCCGGAGCAGGCGCTCGCACCGTTCCATCCTGTCGATCCGCTCGGAGGGTTCCATCCTCTCGATCGGCTCGGCTTACTCGGTCCTGTCCATCGGCAGCGTGGGCTCGGTGCTGTCGATCGGATCCGTGGGATCGTTCGGGTCGGCGATCTCGTCGTTCTCGTTCGCCAGCCTCGGCTCCGCGTTCTCCGGCTTGTCCCGGTGGTCGCTGCTGTCCTGGCTCGGCGATCACGAGGCTCCGGACAGCCGCCCCTCCCTGCGGGTCGTTCCGGACGACGAGCCCGACCTGCGCGTCACCCCGATAAGCCACTGCCAGACGTAATATTCGGCAGCCGCTCGGTCTCGCTTCGCTCGAAAGACGGGGTGGAGACGAGCAGGCACGTACTGCGGCAGCTGCTCACCACTGCCCGTATTCGGGTGTGAGCACATTGTTCACATCGATCCCCACACCGTCGATGGATTGCTTGTCGATCTCGACCTGGTGCAGGTTGGCGGCGGGGTGCACGAAGCCCTTGGGTGTGCCCCAGTTGTGCTGCCAGTACCAGGAACCCAGGCTCGCGGCGCGGGCCAGCTCGATGGTCGGGGTGTTCGCGTAGACGCCGGTGTTCTCCGTGCCGAGCACGGCCTGCCAGCCCAGTAGGTACGGCGCGATCATGGTGGCGAAGTCGACCGGGGAGGGGTTGTCGTCGATGGACGCGTAGATGGGCACGTTGTCCGGGCCACCGGCGGCGCGGTGCAACGCGAGCCCGCGCTCGGCGTGCCGCTTGCCCGCCTCCAGCCCGCCACGCCAGTCCGCGGTCGGTCCCTTGCCGAATTGGTAGCACGAGACGATCTGCAGTCCGGCCGCTTTGAGGTCGTCGACCTCCGGGGATCGCAGCGGTTTGCCCGCCATCCACTCGGCGCCGGGCCTGCGATCGGACACGTAGCGGATCACGCCGATATGTCCGGCGTCGCGGATCGCCGCAGCGGAGGGAACGCCTCCGGCGTAATCGATGAGGGTGCCCAGCACGGGTCGCGCGGAGGCGGGAGCTGCCGCGGCGGTCATGCCGACCACGGCCGCGGCGGCCGTGTAGGCGAACAGATCACGCCGGGATACCGAATTGGAACGCATCGTCGACTCCTTCGCGCAACCCGACATGGATGGCAGCGTGCCCGGCGCACCTTCCCCAAATCACCGCGCGCCGGGAGCCTCGAACGTGAACTCATTTCACCATATTCACACTGGAACCGCTAGACCCAGGAGAATCACGTTTCACATTCGCCACATACGCTCGACGACGCGACCGGTCACACAATGCCGTCGATGCGCGCGGCGACATCGATGGTGCGCATCGCCGGGTCGGCCAGTTCTTTGCGGATCACCGCCGCCACCTGCGCCACGACCTGCTTCTTTATCCCGGCGAGCGCACCGAGCGCGGCCGCGCGGGCGCCCTGCGCGGTGAATTCCATCCGAATGTCGGCCGGGTCGGGCGGCGGCACGTCGATCACCACCCGCAAGGGATCGGCAGCGCGGGCGGTGAGTACCAAAGGCACCTCGACGTCAGCGCGATAGCGATTGGCTTTCAGCACGTCGACCGTGATGTCCAGGCTCACCGGCAGGGTCAGATCGAACGCGACCGGCTCCGTCGACCGGTCCGTCAGCCGCGGCATCCGTACCGTTCCCCGAACGGTCACGACGGCGCTCGCGCGCGGTCCGGTCCGCAGCGGACCGACCTCGATCAGCCTGCCCGCCAGCCGTTCCACCACGTCACACACTCGCTCGCGCGTCACGATGCGGGAGAAGAACCGATGCCCGAACTCGTCGTAGCCGATCCAATCGAACGCGAGCTCGTCGCGATACGGCGAACGCTTGCCCGCGACCATGGCCTCGAGGTCGAACACCAGCCCCCTGCGGGTCTGCGGGTCGGCAAGCATGGCGTTCACCCGGGAGGCGACCTCTCGCTGCACCACGCCCGCGATCGGGTCGAGCAACCATTCCCACGCCGAATCCACCGCCTGGGCGCGCAAGACGAAACTGATGTCCCGCTGGGTGATCGGTGGGATATCGATGACGACGAGCACGGGTTCGGCGGTGCGGGCGTGCAGGGTCAGATCGATCTCCACCCTGGCCTCCAGCCGCAGTTTCCGGCCGCCGAGCAGCACCTTCAAGGTGAGCGACACCGGAACGGTGACGTCGAAGGTGACCTTCGGGCCGCTGCGCAGGACGCGCGGGGCGCCGACCTTCCCCTCGGCGACGAATCCGGCGAGCCCGGCCGGGCCGATCGAGACAGGGCCGATGGTCATGCCGCGGCCCGCCATGCCGGAGACCGCGGACTCGATACGAGCGGCGTTCACGGCGTGCGTGACGAAACGCTCGCCGAACTCGGCGTAGTCGATCCAGCCGGGCGCACTACTCGGTTCGTCGGTCGGATGCATCGCTAGTTCCGCAACCCTCACCTCTCGATGGACACCCGACACGGTACGCGACCGATCTCGTCCCACCCCGGAACGCACTGCGGCCCGAGATCCCCGTCCTGCCGATGAGGGGGAAGCAGGGCGGGGACCGGCGGCGGCGCTGCCGGGCGCCGCCGCCTCCCATCGTAGGACTATCCGGCACCCCGTTTCACCCGCATATCGGTCGAATCCCGTTCGATGGAAGTGATCTTCACAATCGGCCGAAACCGACCACCCCGGTTATGTCGCCCAGCACGAACCGGTGGATGCGCACCGCGCCGTACTCGTTGCCGCCGATCGTGGTCACCTGGCCGCCCTCGACTCGCAGGACGATGTTCGTGTGTTGTCCGAACGGACTGGGCTCTCCGTACAGCAGCACGTCACCGGTCCGCGGTCGATAGTTCGAGCCGCTCGGGACGAACCGGCCGACGCTCTCGTAATACTCCCGCAAGGTATAGACGCCGGGAATCCGCCACGAACCCGAATTCGGGTTGGCCAGCGGCACACCGGCCTCGCGCAGCACCCAGCTGACGAAATCGGCGCACCACGCCTCCTCGGCTCCTTCCGCGTATTTCGTCCCCGCGCCGGGATCGGCGAACTCGCGCTCGGCGACCGCGACGATTCCGGCCTGGGCCGCGTCGAGCGCCGAACGGTCCAGCGCGGGGAACTCGGTGAGGCGCTCGCCCGCGATCGCCCGGTGGTCCGTACGGTCCTGCCACCAGAGACCACCGGCGATCCCGGCGGCGGCCACGCCGAGCGCCACCAATGCGAGCGCGACCCACCGCCCCGATCGTGTTCCCCGTTGTTGTGTCATCGCTCCCCCGATTCGTTCGTGTGACTTTGTTGTCGAGCTTATGGAATTCGACGCACGAGCACGCCGAACGGTTCCCCGCGCCGTCCGCCTGGTTTCGGCGACCGAGCGGAGGGGCAACCCGGTGGAGCCGAAATCATGGACGGCACCGGGAAAACCGCGCTAGTCTCCGGAGAGACCAGCCGATGGGGAGGTACGGCCCTGGACACGCTGTGGACATTTATCGTGCACCGGCGGCACCAGTTGCTGGTCGACTCCTACCTGCACGTCTCGGCCGTGGTGCAATCGGTGCTGCTGGCGACGGTGGTCTCGGTTCTGATCGGAATCCTGGTCTACCGCAGCCCGTTCGGCTCGTCGATCGCCTCCGCGCTGGCAGGCGCGGTGCTCACCGTCCCGTCGTTCGCGCTGCTCGGCCTGCTGATCCCGGTGCTCGGCCTCGGTGTCGCACCGACGATCACCGCGCTCGTGGTGTACGCGCTGCTGCCGATCATGCGCAACACCATCATCGGACTCGCCTCGGTGGATCCGGCCGTGACCGACGCCGCCCGCGGCGTCGGGATGAACCGGCTGCGGGTGCTCGCCCGGATCGAACTGCCGCTGGCGTGGCCCGCGATTCTGGCCGGTATGCGGGTGAGCACCCAGCTGATCATGGGGATTCTCGCCCTCGCGGCATATGCCAAGGGCCCCGGACTCGGGAACCTGATCTTCTCCGGACTCGCGCGCCTCGGCAGCCCGAACGCGGTGCCACAGGCGCTGGTCGGCACGATCCTCGTCGTCGTCCTCGCACTCGTCCTCGACGGGATCTACGTCCTGGTCGGGCGGCTCACCACTTCCAGGGGAATTCGTGACTGAAACCGAAACCAGCGACGGCCGCGCGGCATCCGTCGTCTCCGGCGTCGAGATCGTGCTGCACGCGGTGACCAAACACTATCCGGGACAGCGTGATCCGGCCGTGGACAGCGTCTCGCTGACCATCCCGGCCGGCGAGATCGTGGTCCTGGTCGGGCCGTCCGGCTGTGGCAAGACCACCACCATGCGAATGATCAACCGGCTGATCGAGCCCACCTCCGGAACCATCACGATCGACGGCCGCGACGCGGCCACGATCCAGCCCGACCGGTTGCGCCGCGGCATCGGCTATTCGATCCAGCAGGCGGGACTGTTCCCGCACCTGACCGTCGCGAAGAACGTCGCGACCGTACCGGGCCTGATCGGCTGGGACCGGCGGCGCGTCGCGGCACGGGTCGACGAGATGCTCGAGCTGGTCGGTCTCGATCCAGGCACCTTCCGCGACCGCTATCCCCGCCAGCTGTCCGGCGGACAGCAGCAGCGCGTCGGCGTGGCCAGGGCATTGGCGGCAGACCCGCCCGTGCTGCTGATGGACGAGCCGTTCGGCGCGGTCGATCCGATCACCCGGGGATTGCTGCAGGACGAGTTGCTGCGGCTGCAAGGCGAACTCGGCAAGACGATCGTGTTCGTCACCCACGATTTCACCGAGGCGGTCAAGCTCGGCGACCGCATCGCCGTGCTCGGCGACCGGTCCAGGATCCTGCAGTACGACACACCCGCGGCGATCCTGGCCGACCCGGCCGACGAGACGGTCGCCGGTTTCGTCGGCGCGGACGCCTCGCTCAAACAGCTCACCCTGACCCGGGTCGGGGATGTCGAACTCGGCGACTGCCCCACCGCCACCGAACAGGACACCGTCGACGAGTTGCGCGCCGCGCTCGCGGACCGCGACTGGCCGTGGGCGCTGGTTCTGGACGGTCAGGGCAGGCCACGCCGCTGGGTCTCGGCCGAACAACTGGCCCACGCCGATTCGCTGCGCGATCTGGGAACGCCGGTGCCGGAGACGCTGGCGCTGAAATCGACGCTGCAGGACGCGCTCGAAGCCCTGCTCACCCATCAGAGCGCGACCGCGGTGGTGACCGGCGCGCGCGGCGAGTACGCCGGGCTGATCACCATCGACACCCTGGTCGGCCACCTGTCGGCCCTGCGCGCCGAGCACGGAGCCGGGCGCTCCGCGACGGACGGCGCACCATGACCAACGCCGCCGCGTCACCCGCCACCCAGCGCAGGGCCGAGCGCATCCGGTTGGTCGTGCAGCCGGTGGTCGTGCTCGTGCTCACCGCGGGCGTGCTGGTGTGGGCGTTCGCCCGCGACCTGACCGTCACCCAGCAAGCGAGCCTGAACGCGGGCAACGTCGCGACCGTCACCTGGCAGCACGTGCGGATCACCGCGACCGTGGTGCTGATCGTCGTCGCGGTGGCCGTCCCGCTCGCAACCCTGCTCACGCGACCGGGATTCCGGAGGCTCACACCCGTTTTCGTCGGTATCGCGAATATCGGCGCGGCCGCACCGGCGATCGGCCTGATCGTGCTGTTCTACCTGGCCACCCGCACCACCGGCTTCTGGATCGGCGTGGCGCCGATCGCGTTCTATTCGCTGCTTCCGGTGCTGCGCAACACCATTCTGGGCTATGAGCAAGTGGACCGGACGCTCATCGATGCGGGACGCGGCCAGGGCATGTCGGCCGTGACGGTGTTGCGGCGCATCGAATTCCCGCTCGCGGTGCCCTACATACTGGCCGGGCTGCGCACTTCGCTGGTGCTCGCGGTCGGCACCGCGACGCTGTCGTTCCTGGTGAGCGCGGGCGGGCTCGGCATTCTGATCGACACCGGCTACAAGCTGCGCGACAACGTCACCCTGGTGGTCGGCGCGGTGCTCGCGGTGGCGCTGGCCCTGCTGGTGGACTGGCTCGGCGCGCTCGCCGAAGCGTTTCTCGGGCCGAAGGGGCTGAAATGATCCGGGCGTGGCGCACGCTGGCCCTCGGCCTGGGCTTGACGTTGCTGGCCGCCTGCGGGCTGCAATCCGGCGGCGCGGTGCCGCTGCGTGTCGGCCCCGGCAGCATCCGACCCGTGCCCGAACTGGAGGGTGTGCAGGTCACGGTAGGTTCCAAAGACTTCACGGAGCAGAACATCCTCGGCTATCTGATCGAGTTCGCTCTCTCGGCGGCGGGCGCCGAGGTGCGCGACCTGACCAACATCCAGGGCTCCAACAGCGTGCGCGATGCCCAATTGCACGGGCGGATCGATCTCGCCTACGACTACACCGGAACGGGCTGGATCAACTACCTCGGCAACGAGACACCGGTGCCGGACGAGATCGGCCAGTTCCAGGCGGTGCGCGACGCCGACCTCGCCGCGCACGGCATGCTCTGGACGGCGCTCGCGCCGATGAACAACACCTACGCGCTGGTCATGAGCGCCCGCACCGCCCAGGAGACCGGTGTGCGCACGCTGTCGGACTACGCCAGACTGGCCGCCGCCGATCCGGCCGCCGCGGCGATCTGCGTCGGCACCGAGTTCAACGTCCGCCAGGACGGATTTCCCGGTCTGGCCCGCAAGTACGAGATCGACGCGAGCAAGGTCCGCAAGCAGATCGTGCAGGACGCCGTGGTCTACCAGGCGACCGCCGACGGCAGGCAGTGCCGCTTCGGCTCGGTCGCGGCCACCGACGGACGCATACCGGCGCTGAATCTCGTTCTGCTGCAAGATGATCGCGGCTTCTTCCCGAAGTACAACGCGGCGCTGGTGATGCGCAGGAGTTTCGCCGAGGCGCATCCGCAGGTGGACACGATCCTGACGCCGATCTCGCAGCGCCTCACGAACGAGGCCATCACCGAACTCAACCGTCAGGTCGACGTGGACGGACGCGAGCCGGCGGAGGTGGCCAGGGACTGGATGGTCACCCAGGGATTCGTCACCGCGCGCTGATTTCCGTCGCGTGGAGAGCGACGCCTCCGACCAGCTGATCGGAGGAATCCGCTGTCCCTGAGGCGTTGGACGCCGCATCGCTGGATCAGGCCAGGCCCGGTACGCCGTCCGCTGGGCTCACCAGGTGAGCCCAGCGTCCTGCCAGGCAGGCTCAGCGCGGATCGCGGCCCAAGTAGCGCAAGAGCTCTCCGAGAGCGCCGTCGGCCGGTCCGTCGACGATCGCGGCGAAAGCACCCCACTGACGCAGCGGTTCGATGATCTCGGCCGTCTCGCCGCTGCCGGGCGCGGGGTGAGCGGCCCGCGCGGCGATGAGCAGGGCGGCGGCGAGTTCGTCGGTCAACGGCGACGGCTGGCCGGTCGCGATCGCGATGTCCCAGGCGTGCACCCCGGCATCCAGCGCGCACATGACCGCGGCCACCGGAGTGGCGAGCGCGCCGTGCGGCAGCGGCGTCGGCACGGTTTCGGTGGCGTCGTCGACCGTGGTCCAGGCGAAAGCGGTCTGCTCGACCGCCGCACGCACCGCGTCCCCGGGGGCGCCGTCGATCGTGCCGGAAGGCGCGAACGGGTTGTAGGCCGGACCCTCTCCGATGCCGAGGGCCTGGGCGTAGGCCAGCTGGTCACCGACGGCGTGCTGCAGCACCTGCGTCACATCCCAATCCGAGCACGGGGTGGGCAGGTGCCACTGATCCGCTCGCACACCGGCGACGACGCTCTCCAGCGCGCGGTAGGAATCGGCGAGCACGTCCCGCCAAACGGGGAGCAGAGTCGCGGCGGCGGTGGCGGTGGCGTTCATGTCGGAGCCTTTCGATCGTTCTCGCTGATGACACAAGCCTATTCGGCCATTAGGCTACTTTTGTTCCTAATCAGCGAGGAGGGCGAAAGTGGCATCGACCACACCGCGTCTGCTGCGGTTGCTGGCCCTGCTACAGGACCGTGCGTACACCGGCCGAGAGCTGGCCGAGCGCCTCGGCGTCACCGATCGCACACTGCGGCAAGACATTCAGCGGCTGCGCGACCTGGGCTACCCGGTGCATGCCGGACGCGGCGCGATCGGCGGCTACCGGCTCGGCCGCGGCGCGACCATGCCTCCCCTACTGCTGGACGACGACGAAGCGGTGGCCGTGGCGGTCGCGGTCGGCCTCGCCGAGGACGGCTCCACCGGCATCGCGGACATCGCCGAGCACGTCACGAAGGCACTGGGCAAACTGGACCAGATCCTGCCGAAACGATTGCAGCGCAAGGTATCCGCACTGCGGGATGCGACGGCCATCGGCCCGGCCACGACGGGGTCGCGCGAGCCGGACGCACCGGTTCCCGCCGCCGTGCTCACCACCCTCGCCGGCGCCATTCGCGACGGAGCGACGGCCCGGATCGCCGAAGCCGGGGCCGCGTCGTCCGTCGAGATCGAGCCGTACCGGCTGATCAACTGGCAACGCCGCTGGTACCTGGTCGCCTACAGCCTGGAAGACCACTCCTGGCGAGCGATACCGGTCGCCCGCGTGCTGCGCGCGGAGACGAGTTCGCGTCGTTTCGCCGCGCGTGCGCTTCCCGACGACGACCTGGTCGCCTTCGTCATGCGCCACATCGCCACCACCGGGTGGCGGGTGCAGGCCCGGGTGACCGTGCTCGCGCCCGCCGAGACCGTCATCGCCAGGATCAATCCCGCCGTCGGCGTGGTCGAGCCGGTGGACGCGGACACCTGCGTGCTCTACACGGGCGCGGACGCGCTGGAGACGATCGCCATCTACCTGTCCATGCTGATGATGGACTTCCGCGTCGACGGCCCGCCGGAACTCGTCGCCCATATCCGCACCCTGGGCCGCCGGTACACCGAGGCCGTCGCCGACGCTTGAATCCCAGGCGTCAGGAATGCCCGGTGGTGGTCGCCGCGTCGGCGGTCTTCCGCATCGGGATCACGGCGGTCAGACCGATCGCGACCAGCGCCGAGGCCATCGCGATGAGGAAGGTGGTGTGGAAACCGTCGCGCGAGGGCAGCAGGTGCGGGCCGAGCCGCATGGTCATGTGCGCCAGCACCACGCTCATCACCGCGGCCGAGGTCGAGGTGCCGATCGAGCGCATCAGCGAGTTGAGGCCGTTGGCCGCGCCGGTCTCGGTGATCGGCACCGCGCCCATGATCAGCGCGGGCATCGCCGCGTACGCCAGGCCGACGCCGCCCGCGACGATCACCGCGGCGAGCATGATCTCCCAGACGCTGTCCATCAACACCACCGCGCACAGATAGCCGACCGCGATCACCGCGGAGCCGAGCGCGAGGGTGACCTTGGGCCCGCGGGTGGCCGACAGCCGCGCCGACACCGGTGACAGCAGCATCATCACGAAGCCGGTGGGGGCCAGCGCCAACCCGGCGGTGATCATGGACAGCCCGAAGCCGTATCCGGTCTGCTCCGGCGCCATCAGCAGCTGCGGGAAGGTCAGCGACATGCCGTAGAGCGAGAATCCGACGGCGATCGAGGCCGCGTTGGTGAACAGCACCCTCGGCCGCGCCGAGACCCGCAGGTCCACCAGCGGTGAACGCTGCCGCAGTTCGAAAGCACCCCAGCCGAGGAACACCACCACCGACACCGCGAACAGGGTCAGGATCCGGGCGCTGGCCCAACCCCAGTCCGCGCCTTTCGTGATCGCGACGAGCAGCGCGAGCAGGGCTACCGACAAACCGACGGCGCCGCCGAAGTCGAACCGGGCGGGCGTGCGCACCGGCGACTCCGCGACGAACACGAAAACCAGGACGGCGCACACGACGCCGAGTGCGGCGGAGGTCCAGAACAGCGCGTGCCAGTCGGCGTTCTGCGCGATGGCCGCCGCGACCGGCAGGCCGATCGCGCCGCCGACGCCGAGCGTGGCGCTCATGATCGCCATCGCCGAACCCACCCGCTCGGCGGGCAATTCGTCGCGCATGATGCTGATGCCGAGCGGGATGGCTCCGACCGCCGCGCCTTGCAGCGAGCGACCGACGATCTCGGGCACCAGGGTGGAGAAGGACGCGCAGACCACCGAACCGGCGATCAGCAGAAGAAGATTCGCGAACAAGACGCGCCGCTTGCCGAACATATCGCCCAGACGGCCGCTGATCGGGGTCGCCACCGCGCCCGCCAGCAGCGTGGCCGTCACGACCCAGGAGGCGTTGGACGCGGAGGTGTGCAACAGCGTGGGCAGCGACGGAATGATCGGGATGACCAGCGTCTGCATGAGGGAGACGACGACACCGACCATGCCGAGCGTCGCGATGAGCAGTGCCGACGAGGGACGGGGCCGGTCGCCGGATTCAGAGACGCTCGAGGACGCGTCGGCAGCTACAGTCACATGTGCACGGTACATATGGTGTGTATGCTGCACAATTTGGTAAGTACGTGATCCTCGCGACATAGTGTGGTATGTCCGAATCCGGCCCCGGCGACAACGCGGCGCTGTACCGCCTCGTCTTCGAGCTGTCACTGCTGTCAAGGCACTTCCCCGCCGCGGTGCTCCGGCGTCCCGGCTTCCAGCTCGACCGCTCGGCGTACCTGATCCTGACCAGACTGGAACTGGACCATCCGCTGAGCCTGCGTGAGCTGTCCGAAGCGTTTCAACTGGACGTTTCGACGATCAACCGGCAGGTCGGAGCGATGCGCAAGCAAGGGTTGGTCGACCGGGTGCCCGACCCCGACGGCGGCATCGCCCGCAAGATCCGCGCCAGCGCCAAGGGACTCGATCTTTTGGCCTCCGACCGAAAGCAGAGCCGTCAAGGCATCGGCGCGGTGGTTGCCGAGTGGACCGAGGCCGACATCGACCAGTTCAGCAGGTTCATCGCGCGTTTCAACCAGTCGGTCGAGGACAAGGAGGACAACCCCTGGCCGCGCCCAGCCGGGCTGGAGTGACGCACGATCGGCCGGGACCCGGGCTGCCCGCCGCACGGCTACGCACCTCCGATCGAACCGGATGTCCGCCATTCGCCCTTGCCCCAGGGACCCCGGCGTCAGGCTCCGCGGTCCCGACCTTGGGCGAGTGCAAGAAGCTTCATGCGGTGTAGGGATGTTCGGCGCGGGCCGACCGCAGCGCGCGGCCCCACCAGACCAGCTGGCCGAGCAGCTGATCGGCCGCGGCCACCGGCATTTCCGGATCCGTCGGCTGCCCCGCGGCATCGAACCGCCTGCCCGCGTCGTGGAAGCTCACCGTGTCGCGCACGGTGACCGCGTGCAGCTCGGCGAACACCTGCCTGAGGTGCTCCACCGCGCGCAAGCCACCGGAGATGCCGCCGTAGGACACGAATCCCACCGGCTTGGCCCGCCATTCGGTGTGATGCCAGTCGATGGCGTTCTTGACCGACGCCGGATAACTGTGGTTGTACTCGGGTGTCACGACGACGAACCCGTCCGCCGCGGCCAGGCGGGGGCCGACCGCTGCCAGCGCCCGCGCCGCCTCGGGTTCGGGGTGATGGGAAAGTCGTTCCGGCAGAGGCGTTTCGGCCAGGTCGACAACGTCGACGTCGACGTCGTCGCGCCGCTCGGCGTGAGTGGCGAACCACTTGGCGACGGTCGGTCCGAAGCGGCCCGCTCGAGTGCTGCCGACGATCAGGGCGAGCCGGATCGGATGGTCGGACATGGTGGATTCCCTTCGACGTGTTCGGTATCCAGAACAGCGTCGAACCTGAACAGCGGTTCAGGTCAAATCGGCTCGATCGCCGATCAGACCTCCAGATCCTCTTCGATCCCCCGCAGGCGGTGCCGGGCCATCGCCAGATTCGCCCGTCCCCGGTCCAGGGCCAGATAGAGGAACAGGCCCTTGGACTTGCGGCCGGTCATCGGCCGGATGATGTGGTATTGCCCGGACAGCGTGATGAGGATGTCCTCGATGTCCTCTTTGAGCCCCAGCTGGTCCATGGTGCGCATCTTGGCGCGCACCACCTCGGTGTTGCCCGCACCCGCGACTTGGAGGTCCAGGGACTTGGAGCTGCCGAGCATGCCCAGCGCCATGCCGCTGTTGTAGTCGACGACGGCGGCGCCGATCGCGCCGTCGATCACCATCATGTCTTTGAGGGCCAGATCCATATTGGACATATGCTTTCCTTTCAGTGGGTTTTCGTTGCTTCTTCGCTTCCCGCGTCGGTGGTCACCGGCGTCAGCAAGTCGGCGATCGCGCGGGCCGCCGGACGGGATTCCAGATGCAGCCTGCCGATGTTCACCTCGGGGGCGGCCAAAACGGTCAGCGACGTCCAGCCCGCCGCGTAGATGACCACATGCCCTCCGGTGCCGTGGACCACGACCTCGCTGAACCCGCCGCCGTGCGCGGTGGTGGCAAGCCGGTGCGACAGCGACAGCTGCGAGGCGGCCATGGCGGCCATCCCGTTCGGCTCGATCTGCGCAGGCAGATCATGGGCGACCAACAGTCCGTCGTTGGACGCGACCAGCGCGCCGGTCAGCCGCGGAACTCGATTGCGCAGCGCTTTCAACTCCGTGAGCACCGCCGCGTTCGGTTCGGGTCCGGACATCGCCACCTTGGTCAACCTTCCCATCCAATCGCCGAGCAGTTTCTTTCGCGTGGTCACGCGAGCTCCTCCAAAGCCGCTTGCAGGCGGACGAGCAGGTCCCGGTCGGGCGGCTCCAACCGATCGGCGACCGGGACCGGTGGCGCCGAGTGCCTGCCACGGCGGCGGGGAAGCCGGCCCGGCTCGGCGAGCACAGGCGCGACCGCTACGGACTCGGGGCGCACCGGCTCGAGCCCGACCGGCCCGGCCGCCACCGGGACCGGCGTCGCGAGGGGCGGCTCGATCAAGCCCGCCGCGGTCAGATCCCGCACCGCCACCAGACATCCGTATGTGGTACGGCCGAGTTCGCGACCGATCTCCGCGACGCTGCGCCTGCCATCCGCGGCGGCCAGCACCTCCGCCTGCCCTCCGGTGACCACCAAACGCCGTCGCCGCACTCGGCGGACCGGCACGACCGGGACGCGATCGACCAGGTCGGCGGGCCACGGCCCGGACTCGGGATCGCCGCGCCGCGCGCACTCCTGCACGAGTGCACGGGGCGTGATGTGACAGACGGGGGCCAGCCAGTGCGGTGGGGCCGGGCGGAACTCCGGGACGGCGGGCGAGGCCAGCAAGAAATAGGCGGCGTCGAAAACCGACAGCATCGCGAGGGTTTCCAGCCGTGGCCGTCCCAGCACACGGCCGGGATCGCCCGCATCGGCGCGCCGCCAGTCCTCGGCGGTCGCCACGCCCGCCTCGACGACCAGCCGGTCCAGCCCGGTGGTGCGACGACAGTCGGCGGAAACGATCGCGCCTTCAGCGAGATGGAAAGCACCGTCGCCCGCGTGCAGCACCCCCGTACGTCCTTCCTGCTCCAACCGCCGCAATTCGACCGCGAGTTCAGGACTCATGCGCGTCCTCGGCCAATTCGTCGAGAATTCCGTGCAGCTGGTATCGCGCCATCGCGAGATTTCCGGCCTCCTCGTCGAACAGCACGTGCACGAAAAGCCGTCCGTCGAAGTCGCCGTTCACCAGGTTCAACAGGTGATATCCGCGGGTGCCGTAGACGATGATCTCGGTGACGTCGTCGCCGTCGGTCGACAAAGCCGGACAGGCGAGCACCGCGCGCACCACATCCGTTGTGGCAGCGGCATCTTCGTGCTCGTCCACCAGGTCGTGCCTGCCGTCGGCGGCGATCGCCAGACCGCTCGCACCGTCCACCAGCGTCACGCTGCGCGCACCGGGAATATCCATGATGCGTTTCAGACAACCGTCGATTCCGATCACGCGCCACCACTTGTCATGTGAGGGGGTTTACGGGTTCCAGACGCTACACACGGGCACCGCGCGATGTACAGCAAATCGGTGAGAAATTTCCGGTAAAAAACGTCGTCCCTGGAAACGCGCGATAAATACCTTTCGGTATCAAATACCTATTGGTATTTATACCCTTCGGTTTTCGTTTTGCGACACGCCGACCCGGCCACAATAAATTCTCGATACGGCCGCTCGACGGCCCCCGTGCCGCTTTCCCGGCACGCCTGCGTCCGCGCACGCATGAACGTGTACCGCCGGAACGACACAGCCGCGCGAGTCTTCTCGCTGTGCGCGGCGCACGGCGACAGGGACCTGCCCGGAGACCGCACGGGCAAGTAGTGATCTCGCAGCAATCGGCAGATCGGCCGCGCTGCCCGCCCGCGAAGCCGCGACTTCAGCGCCTGCCGCGCAGGTAGTCGCTGACCACGGCGGCGCCCAAGCCGTCCAGGCCGGGCGCCACCACGCGGCCGCCGCTGCGGCGGGCCACCAGGTCGACGAACGCGGCCAGGCGCGGGTCCTCGCCGAGCATGAACACCGTCACCGACGCACCCAGCTTGGCCAAGGCGTCGACCTGCGCCATCGTCACCGCCAGCGTGCGTTGCGCGGGTGGCCAGTTGAAGTAGGTCTCCCCGTCCGGCTCCAGGTGCGCGGTCGGCTCACCGTCGGTGACCACGAGCACGACCGGCACCGCGTCCGGGTGCCTGCGCAGGTGCGCCGCGGCCAGCAGCAGTGCGTGGTGCAGATTGGTGCCCTGTTCCCAAACGCCTTCCAGCGCGGTGAGTTCGCCGATGTCCACGGTCGTCGCGTGCCTGCCGAAGGTGATCACGCTCAACGCGTCGGAGCGGAACCGGGTGCCGATCAGATGGTGCAGCGCGAGAGCGGTGCGCTTCATCGGCACCCATCTGCCGTCCTGCACCATCGACCAGGACGTGTCGACGCACAGCGCGACGGCGGCCCTGGAGCGCTGCTCGGTCTCCATGATCTCGACGTCGGAAACGTCCAGCCGCACCTGGCGATTACCCGTCGACGCCGACCGCAGCACGGCATTGCGCACGGTCCGCGACACGTCCCACGGCTCGGTATCACCGAAGCGCCAGGCCCGGGAGCCGCCGGTCGGCTCGCCCGCGGCGCCGGCCGCGGCGGTGTCCCGTTCGCCGCGCCGAGACCGCAAGCGCCCGACGACATCACGCAGCGCCACCTCGCCGAGACGCCGCAAAGCCTTGGGCGTCAACCGGAGCGAGCCGTCCTGCGCCCGTTCGAAGATGCCTTGCCTGCGCAATTCGCGTTCCAGTTCGGCCAGCCGGGCGGCGTCCACGCTCGCGTCCGCGCCGAGGTGGCGCTCCAGCGCGTCCAGATCGATGTCCTCCAGCCGGGCGCCCGCGTAGGTCTGGCCGAGTTGCTCGGCGAGCGCGTCGAGTTCGGCGAGATCTTGCAGGGCCTGCGCGCCCGCGCCGAGGCCGAGCGGATCCTCGCCGCGGAACCGCCGCGCGGAGTTCCAGTCCTCACCGGGACGCAGCGCCCGCAGATGCGCGTCCAGCGCGGCGACCTGCTGGGCGATCGCCGGATCGCCGAACGCCTGGCCGATCAACTCGGACAGCTCCGCGCGCTGTTGCTCGGTCATCGAATTCATCATGCGCTGCGCGGCGGCGGCTCGGGCCGCGAGCGCGTCGATCAATTCCTCGGTGTCGCGCGGGTTCTCGGGGAAGAACTCGCCGTGCTCGGCCATGAACTCGGCGAACCGCTGCTCGGTGTTCTCGCCCCTGGCATGGGCGGCGAGCAGGTCGTTGAGGTCGGACATCATCCGTCCGACCCGCTCGACGTCCTCCGGGGTGGTGTTCCGCAAAGCCTGTTTCATGCCCTGGAAGCGCGATTCCAGCAGCTCGCGGCCGAGCAGGTCACGGATCTTCTGATAGTTCTCGCGGCCGGTCTCCGATCGCCAGGCGTAGTCGGCGAGTTCGGTGACGGCGGCGGCCGTGCTCGACGGCAGGGCGTCCAGCTGCGCTTCGGCGAACCTGGCGTCGTCGGAGGGGTCGGGGAACAGTGCGCCGCGCTCGGCTTCCAGCGCCTCCTCCAGCAGTTCCCGGACCTGCTGCAACGTGCCGTCCAGCCGGTGGCTGCGAGCGATCTCCGCGCGGCGCTGCCACAACCGGCGAGTCAGCTCCTCCAATCCCGGCGTGCCGCGGGTGCCGCGCCGCAGCAGCTCTTGCAGGGCGTTGCGCGGCGAGCTGCCCTCCATCACGTCGCGGCCGATCCGGTCCAGTGCCTCGCGCAGGTCCAGCGGGGGCGCCAAGGGATCGGGCCCCTCGTGGTAAGGGCCGTAGGAGTAGCGATCGGGGTTCGTCACGATGCCTCGCCTGCAACAGCGGCGGTCATCGGCCGTACACCGCCAGACCGTCGTCGGAGTCCTTCGCGATCTGCCGGGCCAGGTAGAGCGCCTCCAGCGCGAACTCGACGGCCGAGGCGATCCGCGGCGGCGGATCGGCAGCATCGACGCCGAGCCGTCCGGCCACCTCGTGCAGGACCGGCAGTTCGGGCAATGCCGAGAGGACCTCCGCGCCGGGCACGCGTTCGCCGGTGGTGACCAGATGCCCGTCCCCGACCGCCTCGGCCAGTGGCCGCAGATTCAATCCGCCGAGCAGGGCCCGCGCGGTCTCGGAGAACGAGCGGCGCAGCAGATGGGTGAGATGTTCCTGCTCGCGCCCCTCCTCGCCGGACTCGAATTCCAGCTTGCCGCGCAAGACGGCGGGAACGGATTCCAGGTCGACCGGACGCGCCACGGCAGGGCTCTCCCCCGTCACCGCGGACCTGCGCAAAGCCGCCGCGGCCACCGTCTCGGCCGCGGCCACGGCGAAACGAGCGGATACGCCGGACCGCTGGTCGATCGCGGACGACTCGCGCAATTGCCGCACGAACCGGGCGAGCACCTCGATCAGCGGGTCGCCCACTTCGGCAACGAGCTCGGCCTCCTGGCGCACCAGCGCCACCTCGGCCTCCACGCTGAGCGGGTAGTGAGTGCGAATCTCCGCGCCGAAGCGGTCTTTCAGCGGCGTGATGATCCGGCCGCGGTTGGTGTAGTCCTCCGGGTTGGCGGTGGCGACCAGCAGCACGTCCAGCGGAAGGCGCAGGGTGTAGCCGCGGACCTGGATGTCGCGTTCCTCCATCACGTTCAGCAACGCGACCTGGATACGTTCGGCGAGATCTGGCAACTCGTTGACCGCCACGATGCCGCGATGCGCGCGCGGGACGAGTCCGAAATGGATGGTCTCGGGGTCACCGAGACTGCGGCCCTCGGCCACCTTCACCGGGTCGACGTCGCCGA
Source organism: Nocardia sp. NPDC059691 (assembly GCF_042733915.1). Classification (NCBI taxonomy): domain Bacteria; kingdom Bacillati; phylum Actinomycetota; class Actinomycetes; order Mycobacteriales; family Nocardiaceae; genus Nocardia; species Nocardia sp. NPDC059691. Next base: position 67,669 of record NZ_JBHWFB010000023.1, read on the forward strand.
TCAGGTCGCCGACGGAAGTGTCCGGCGTGGCGAGCTTCTCGGCGTACCGCTGCGAGCGATGCCGCCACGTGACGGGCAGGTCGTCGCCGAGTTCGGCGGCCAGCCTACGACCGGCGGGGCTGATCGGGTCGAGCGGATGTTCGCCCAGTTCGGCGCCCGCGATCACGGGCGTCCATTCGTCCAGCAGGCCGACCAGGGTACGCAGCAGCCGGGTCTTGCCCTGGCCGCGCTCACCGAGCAGCACGACGTCGTGTCCCGCCAGCAGGGCGCGTTCCAGCTGCGGCACGACCGTCCGGTCGAACCCGACGATGCCGGGCCACGGGTCGCCACCGGAACTCAGCAGCGTCAGGAGGTTCTCGCGGATCTCGGTCTTCACGCCACGCGGCAGGTAGCCGGCCGAACGTAGCTCGCCCGCGGTCGTGGGCAGGTGTTCGGGAACTTTCACGAATTCGACGCTACGTCCATTCCGCCATCGGGTCGACCGAAAGAAATCAATGGACGCTAGATTGCTAGCATGCTAGCTTGGATGGCGCGCCGATCAAGACGACATCCCGGACAACCGAAGCAACCCGAGGAGAGAGCGATATGACGACGAAGGGCATCGAGGGCGTCCACGTGGAGACGCACAACTGGGGCGCGACCGCGAGATTCTTCCTAGCCCTCGGCTATGAGCCGGAATTCACCACCGACCACAACTCCGGGCTGTTCCGCAACGGCGACGGACCCTATGTCTTCATCGCGGAGATCCCGAACAATCAGACGCCCCGCACCCAACTGGTGCTGACCGTCACCGACGCCGACGCGTTCCAGCCGAACAGCGATATCGACGTGGTCGCACCGTTCGAGGCAACCCATTACGGCACAAAGGAAATGACGGTGCGCGATCCCGACGGGCGCACCTGGAGTCTGCAGGCTCAGGGCTGAAAACGCCCCAGACACCGTGGGCCGGTGCGCCGCGCCGCAAATTCGGTCCGCGCTCCGGCACGCCGTCCGTTTGCAAGTAAGCGGCAAGACGGTCCGTAAACGAACTCGCCAAGTCGGCCGGACTTGCTGAACCGTGCTGTCTCCGAACGGATTACGGCCCGTTCATGTCATCGCGTGGTGAGTTGCGGTTCGTTGGACGCGTGCGGCGCGGTCGCGGCGGGGTCCTCCGGTTCGTGCACGACCGGAGACGGGTGCACGGCACCGACCGGCGTGACCTGCTCCATCCGCGGCGCGTGGTCGTTGCCATCGGGTGCGTAGTGCTGGGCCATGCCCGGCTCCAGCGCACGACCATTCGACTCCGAACGCGTCGCGGCAGCCTCCGAGAGCGCGACGTGCCCGGTGGGCTCCACCGTGCCAACGGCGTTCGACTCGGGGGGCACCTCAGGGGCCGCCGAGAGCATATGTTCGGTGACCGCCTCGGCCGCGCTGTGAGCCGTCGACTCGGGATGCGCCTCGGCGGTCTCGCCGCGCGCACCATGCTCGTTGGCCGCCTCCGCGAATCCGGGGGCACTCGGCTCGGGCACGGCCACGGAAGGCTCCACCGGCTGCTCGCCCGGCTCCGCCTGCCTGCCGGTGCGAATCCGGTCGAGCGTCTGTCGCACCGCCGCCGCCAGACGTGCGTCCAGGACAGCTTCGTCCGGACTGGCTGCGGCAGCCGCTTCCGGACCGCCCGCGGACGGCCGTTCGATCGCGGGCAGCGGCGTCGTTGCCAGCCACAGCTCGGTGAGTTCGGGCGCCGCAGCGGCGGGCGCGGCGATCGGGGCTTCGGCGGCGGGCTGCTTCTGCCCCGCCTCAGCGGCCTGTCCGTGCTGCGGAGCCGCGGGGGCCGCGCCCTCCCGGCCGGGTGCGGGCGGCTCGCTCGCGACGGATTCGCTCGCACGGCGAGCCGTCGGCTCCGTGAGGATGCTCGGCAGGATCTGGTTCCCGGCGCCGCCGACCTGGGTGAGCGCCGCCAGTCGTTCCTGGAGATCTTCGTGGTCGGGGACGGCGGCGGTCGCCTGCTCGATCGCGCGCCCGTATCGCTCGGCGACGAGCCGGTGGGTGACGAGCGCGACGCCGATCATGATGGGCGCGATCGCGTGGATGCCGATCCCGGCCACCTCGCCCGTCCTGATGTAGGGAAACGTGTTCAACGCGATACTCGCCGTCAGCAGGACTCCCTCGACGGTGTAGACCTGCCACAGCCGATCGATCACGCCCCACTCGGCGGTGTCCCCCGTGGACAGCATCAGCGCGACGAGTACCGCGCTGATCAGCGCTTCCAGACCGTAGGACAGCCAGAACATCGGATTGGTCGCACCGCCGGACGGCGCGATGTTCTGCTGCACCGTCACCGCGGAGAACAGCATCGAGAACGCGACGACTCCGGCCAGCAATCCCAGCACCCTCGGCTTGCGCTGATGCAGGCGGGCGACTTTCGCGTGCGGGCTGCTGCTGTGCCGCTGCTCACCGATCGCCTGGGCGGCCCGCAGCAAGTCGGCGGCTTCCCGTTCGGCCAGCTCGGCGGCCGTGCGCCGCACCCGCTCCGCGGCGTCGGCGGCCGCCTGGATGCGCGCCCGTTTCTCGTGGCGTTCATAGTCACGCACGAGCTCGGCCAACTCGCGGGAGGCGGCGAGCTCACGCTCCGATAATGCTTCGAGCAGCGCCGGATCGTCCTGGTGGGCCAATCGCTCATGCGCGATCTGCACCCGATCCGGCAGCGCGCCTGCCACCAGATCATCCATCGGCGACGCCCCGGCGGGCGCGTTGGTCGTGAAACGACGGAACATCAGCAAAGAACCTTTCCGACGGTCGAGTGTTCCAGACGCAGCGCGCCATAGCTGCCTCGGCCGTCGAACCGGACGACCGACCCGGCCGAGAACGAAAAGATAACTCGTCATCGAAATCCGTTCGACCCGACGAGCAATCGGAGCCACTCAGTGGCAGCGGAACGAATCCCGCAGGACAGATCGCAGGTCCCATCCGGATCGCTCCCGTCCCCGGGCTCAGTAGCCCTTCGGCGAACGATTCGGATCCGCTTGCTGAACCTTCGCTTGCAGGTCGTGGCCGTCGCGGGAGACACCGTACCGCTCCATGACGTAGTTCATGCTGGCGGCGACATTGGCCACCGGATCGTGAATGTTGCTGGAGGTTCCAGCGGCATGGTAGCCAAGGAAGGTGCTGGGGATCGTCTGGGTAAGTCCCCTGGACGCGTGTCCGGCGGCCGCGTTGCTGTCCCAATTGTTCACGGCGTTGGGATTTCCGCCGGATTCTCGTTCGATCAGAACCCGGTAGCCGCGCTTCCAGTACTCACGGGCCACCGGATCGGTGATGCCGAGCGCGTCGAGCGCGCCGTCGATCGCGGCGTCGACCGAGACGTTGCCCTGGTAGCGGGCGTAATCAGCGCTCGTCGCGGCAGGCACGAAGCCGGGGCCGGGTGAATAACTGCGCTGCATGTAGTTGCTCGGCACGTAGTTGCCTGCCGCCGAGGCGGGGGTGTACGTGGGCGCGGAGCCGTCGATGTTCTTCGCGTGCGCTTGGACGCGGTCGGTGGCCTTCGCGAGTTCGTCGTGTACGTCGTCGATCGTCTTCAGCACGGCGTTCGCCAGCCTGATCTCGATGTCCGTAGCGATGTACTGCTTGCCCGGGCTCGCCCCGGGAGCCGCGTCCAGTGTCGCCTGCAGATCTTTGACATGCTGCCTGATAGCGACGAAGGTGCCGCTGGAGATGTCGTAGGTGCCGTAGGCGGACAGATCGACGTTGTCGTCTTGCTTGCGGATGTCGTTCTTGATGTCGTCGAACTCCTGCGTCCGGTTGGCGTAACCCTCAGCCAAGACCGACTTCTTCTCGTCACCGGTGACGAGCTTCTCGTCGCGCAGCAACTTGACCACATCCGGCGCCTGCGAAGGCGAACCCGTCGCCAGCAGATCCGCCGACGTCTGGATCGTCTGGCGGCCCACTTCGATGACCGCCTTCAGGCCCGGGCTCGCGTCCGCGGGCGGGTCCAGCTTCACCACCCAGCGTTCGGTGCTCATCGAGACGCCCCAGCCCCGGTCGGCCGCGGCCTTGCGAATACCAGCATCATCACCTCACGCCTGACAACGCTCACCAGGCCGTGCGTGGCCTACCAGTCCGACGCCGTCGAGTATCCCGCAACGCCCCATGCCCCTTTCCCGGCTGTGGGAGTAGCGGCTTCGAGCAGCCGATCGCCACGGGCGCGCGCCGGCGCGGCACGCGAAGACGTCAGATCGTCGCGGGGCGGCGGGCGCCGCGGCGCCGTGGACGCAGTTGGTAGAGGCGATACCAGGCCAGCGCGAGGAAGATGGCTCCCAGACCGGCGACCACTCCCATATCGAGCACCCAGGTGCCGATGGTGTGTTTCCACAGCGGGTCGGGCCCCCCCTCATGCGGGGAGAGGGTGTCGAGGTCGAGAGTGGCGGCTCCCGCAGCGAACCCCCACCGAGCCGGCGCGATGTATGCCAGCTGTTCCAGGACGGGAGTGCCGGGCAGCCGCACCAGACCGCCGGTGAGCACCAGTTGCGCCATGGACAGCACGATCAGCAACGGCAGCGTCTTCTCCGAGGTGTTCACCGATACCGACACCAGCAAGCCGAGTGCCAGCGACGAGATGCCGAGCAACGCCATCATCAGCATCAATTCCAGCTCGACCGAGGTGAACAGCCCCGTGGGCGGCATACTGACCCCGATGGTGCCGATCAGGACGAGCACTACCGCCTGCAGCGTGGTGATCACGCCGAGGACCAGCAGTTTCGACATCAAATAGACGCCGGCCGACAATCCTGCCGCGCGTTCTCTGCGATAGATCGTCTGTTCCTTGACGATCTCCCGGATCGAGTTGCCGGTGCCGACGAAGCATGCCGCGAACGCCAGGATCATGAGCTTGGTCGCGGCATCGACGTTCGTTCCCGGCGCACCGGTGAATCCCTGACCGGCCGGCACGGCGGCGATCAACCCACCGAGCAGCAGGGGCATGACACCGAGCAGCGCCAGATAACTGCGGTCCGAGGCGATCACCGCGAGGTAACGCCTGCACAACGTGCTGAGCTGGCTGAACTTGGACTGCGACGGTGGCGGCGGCGTCGGTGTGTGCACTTCCGCGGGGACGACATCGTCGGTCGGGCCGACCGACACGTAGCGGTCGTAGCGTGGCGACTCCCGGAACTCACCGGCCCAGTCCCGCTCTTCCTCGCGGTCGAAAGCCTGGAACACCTCGGCCCAGCTCCCCGCGCCGAACTGCAGCAACCCTTCCGCGGGCGGACCGTAGTAGGCCAGCCGGCCGCCGGGCACCAGGACCAGCAGGCGGTCGCAGGCATCGAGGTTCGCGACGCTGTGGGTGACGACGATGACCGTACGCCCGTCGTGCGCCAGTCCCGACAGCATTTCCATGACCGTCTTGTCCAGGCCGGGATCCAAGCCGGATGTCGGTTCGTCGAGGAACAGCAAGGAGGGTTTGGTCAGCAGTTCCAGTGCGACGCTCACGCGTTTGCGCTGCCCACCCGAGAGCCGATCGATGCGGGTGTCGGCGTGCCGCGCCAAGCCGAGCTCGTCGAGGACCTCGTCGACCCGCTGCTCGCGCTCCTCGCGGCCCGTGTCACCGGGGAAACGCAGCTCGGCCGCGTAGAGCAGCGCCCGGCGCGTCGGAAGCTGGTTGTGCAGGATGTCTTCCTGCGGTACCAATCCGATGCGGTGGCGGAGTTCGTCGTAGTTGGTGTACAGATCGCGGCCGTCGTAGAGCACCGTCCCCTCGGTCGCGGGCCGCAACCCGGTGATCGCGCCGAGCAGTGTCGATTTGCCCGCCCCGCTCGGGCCGATCACCCCCACGAGCGATCGCCCCGGGATGGGGAACCTCACGCTGTCCATCAACACCTTGCCCTCGGGTGTCCGGACGGTGATGTTCTGCACGCAGACCGATACGTCACCGGTGTCGACGAACTCGCGCAGTTCGTCGCCGACCAACCGGAAGGTGGTATGGCCCATTCCGATCAAGTCGGATTCGGACAGATCGGCGGCGGCGACGCGGGCTCCGTTGACGTAGGTGCCGTTGTGGCTGTCGAGGTCGACGATCCGGTATCTGCCCGCACCGATCGTCCGCAACTCGGCGTGATGGCGGGAGACCATGAGATCGTGCGCGACGATGTCGTTGTCCGCGGCGCGCCCGATTCGGAGAGTGGGCGACGTTATCCGGACCACCGCGCTGGGGTGGTCCGCCGGAGGCGCCGACCGCGACACCCGCCGGGGCAGGCCCGGATGGAACTTCGTGACCGTTGCTTCGTCGTCGAGAGCGTAGCCGGGGTTCGGCACGATCATCGTGTCGCCGCCGGCATCGCCATCGGGTTCCTGCTCGGGTGGGGTTTCCACCGAGCAAGCCAATTTTTCGCCGTCCACCGCGTGTCCGAGCTGGAACGTCTCGTCGTGATCGATCACCATCCGATCGACGCGGTGACCGTCGAAGAACGTGCCGTTGAGACTGTGCGCGTCCTCGATTTTCCAACCGTCCGCACCACGCTCCAGAACGGCGTGCAACGACGAAACGCGGGGATCGGAGACAACGATATCGGCCGCCGGATCGCGACCGACGTTATAGGCACCACCAGCGCGGAGCCGATAGACGCGTTCCCGTGTCTGGACCACGAGAACCGGCGCCTCGGGCAATTCGGTGGAGGATGATCCGTCCGCCATAAAGGGAGTATACGACCGCGCCACACGGTAGCCGCAATAGTCGCGACCGCCCGATCTCGCCACGAGTCTCACCGCCGCGATCTCGCTCCACCACACGAACCTCGGCTGAGCAGTACAAATAGGCATGTAAGACAGTAGGGCAGCCTCGTCCGCAGCCACCTGCTCACGCCGGATTCGAGAAACGGCAGTCGAATCCAGGGAATCACAACCGATCGTGCCGTTACAGCTCGGATCGATAGGCGAGCCCCGCCTCGTCGCGATATTCCCGCATTCGGCGCCGGGGTCAGCGAATCCGGTCGGGGCAGTCCAAATCATTCAATGTTCAAATCATCCTCGATTGCCCCAGGAGTTATTCCGAAAACGTCCGATCGTCGCAGCCCGATTGCGTTTTCTTGCAACGAAACCGGCTTGCCACCCGGCCTTCCTTACCGGTACAGCGTCGGCCGACCCCGTACCGGTTCCACTCCAGATGTGCACACGACTTCGCCTGTGCCGCAATGCCGAAAGGCTGGGCCGGCCGCCGCGACCGATGATTTTCGGTCGGGGGGCCCGTCCTGACACACATGACCGATCTGACAGGAGACAGCCGCATGCAGATCCGCGCACGCCTGTGCATGAGTGCCGACGGTTATGTGACCACTCCGAACGGCTGGCCGCCCCAGGTGCTGGATCCGCTCCACGGGCCTGGCAGCCATGGCATCGCGGAATTCCTCGAGCCTGTCGAGGCGGCGCTGATGGGCCGGACCACGTTCGAACCGGCGCTCACGAACGACCGGTGGCCGTGGCCGGGCTTGCAGGTGTTCGTGCTCGGCTCGCGTCGTCCGGAGGGCACGCCCGACGATGTCATCGTCGAAAGCGATCCGGTTCGACTGCTCGAGCGCTTGCGCGCCGCCAATCGCGGTGGCGATGTCCATCTCATCGGCGGTCCCCGCACGATCGACACCTTTCGTGCGCTCGGCGCGCTCGACAAGCTGGAGCTGGTGGTCCTGCCGTTCCTGGTCGGCGGCGGAATGCGCCTCACTGATGCCTCGAGCGTCGGTACGGGCTTGGAATTCGAAACCTCGCGCGCGCTGCCGGGCGGGTCGGTCGAGATCGTCTACCGGGTACGGCCCGACGGAGCCGTCCCCGCGGCGCAGGAGCCGGACTGGGCGCCTGACTCGCAACGTCGACGCAGGAACTGACCCGAGCACGAGTCCGCCGATGACCGCCGCGCATCACCCGAGCACAGCCGGCGGTACACACTCCATGCCGCCCGCTTGGACAAACAGGCAAGCCTGGGTCTGAAGTGCCTGCGCCACAGCATATTCGCGACTTCACAAGGCGCGCGGAGCGGCTCTCTCGAGCAGCGCGCAGTCGTGCTCGCGTGCTGAGCAGTTCAACTGATCAACGGCGGGGAACAAACGGGCGCTATTGCGTGTTGTCGCTGATGCCGCTACCGTGAGGCGGTCTCCATCTTGTGGATGTAGGTGTCGACTCCCTCCCACAAGAATCCACTGTCGCCACGGCGGTCTCGTATGCCGTGCGCTCGGCAGCACGTCCGGAGCAGACAGCGCCCAGCGACCTAACGGCGCATGCAACGAGCGTCATTCCCGTAGGCGGCATTCATCGGCAACCCGCCACATTCATTCCCCCGAGGAGAAAAACCATGCAAGACAACACTATCCATAGTGAAGACAGCCCCACCGGGGAGAACCGGACTAAATCGGTCACCGGCATCCTCGACATCACGCACAACCACGCCTCGCTGCACGTCGACGGTTATCTGCCCGGACCGCGGGACGCTCATGTGCCCGCACGTTTGATCCGCGAGCACGGCCTGCGCCGCGGCGATACCGTCACCGGCACGGTCGGACCGAAACGTGAAAGCGCCAAACTCGCACCGCTCGTCGGAGTGGACAGCATCAACGGCTTGCCACCCGGCAATACCAGAGCGCGACCGCACTTCGCCGACTTGATCCCCATCTATCCCCAGGACCGGCTACGGCTGGAGACCGAGCCGCATGAACTGACCACACGCGTCACCGATCTGGTCATGCCGATAGGCAAGGGCCAGCGCGCGCTGGTCGTCGCACCGCCCAAGGCGGGCAAAACCTCTGTGCTGCAAGCCATCGCGCACGGCATCGCCAAGAATCATCCCGAATGCCAGCTGATGCTGGTATTGGTCGGGGAACGCCCGGAAGAGGTGACCGACCTGTCCCGCGCGGTACCGGCCGAGGTCGCCGCCGCGACCTTCGACCAACCGGCCCAGGACCACATCGCACTCGCCGAACTGGCCATCGAACACGCGAAACGCCTCGTCGAAATGGGTCACGACGTCGTCGTGCTACTGGACTCGCTGACCCGGCTTGCCCGCGCCTACAACCTGGCGGCCGCCGGGTCCGGCCGCATCCTCTCCGGCGGCGTCGACGCCGGGGCACTCGCGCCACCGAAGAAATTCCTCGGCGCCGCACGAAATATCGAGCACGGCGGCTCGCTCACCATCATCGCCACTGCCCTGGTCGAGACCGGCTCGCTCGCCGACACCGTGATCTTCGAGGAATACAAGGGGACCGGAAACGCCGAACTGAAGCTCGATCGGCACCTCGCCGACCGCCGTCTGTTCCCCGCGATCGACATCGACCGCTCCAGCACCCGCAAAGAGGAACTGCTGCTGTCCGCCGACGAGCTCACGGCCACGGGGTCCCTGCGCAAGACCCTCTCGGGCCGCGACCCGCAGCAAGCGCTCGAACTGCTACTGACCGGCCTCCGCCAAACCGGAACCAACCCGGAATTCCTGACCCAGATTCGCAACGCGGGCTGACAAGGGTCTACTGCGCCTGGAGACCGGCGTCTACCCCACTCGCCGCACCGAGCGAGTCGACACAGTCCTCGCGGCTCCGCGGATTGTGGATCATTCCTGGGGTGTGCGATCGAGCATCGTGAGGTAGGCATCGAGCTGGGCCGCGCCGGCGAGCAGGTTGCGGCTGCGCGCGGTCAGCCGGTCCTGCCAGGAGTCGAGGAAAGCCCGCAGCGCGTCCGCCCCGCCTGCCTCGCGCAGTGACTCGATAAACTGCGCGACCTGGGACAGCAGGTAGCCGCCTCGGCGCAATTGTCGCGCGATCTCGGCGTCGCGTATGCAGTCCGGTCCGTATTGGCGATAGCCCGTTGCCCGATCGCGTTCGGGGCGCAGGATGCCCTGGGTCTCCCAGGTGCGCAGGGTCGCCGGGTGCACGCGGATTCGGCGCGCGAGTTCGCCCACGGTCAACGGTCGACCGTGGACCGGAGTCGGCATCGCGGTGGACAGACCGCCCAAGGCCTTGGCGACCTCGGTGCGTGTGTCGCGTTCGGTGAGCAGCGCGACGTGGGAGGAGTCGATGAGCCGGTAGGCGGACTCGGTATCGCCGCGGTTGGCCGCGCGCATGATCTCCATTGCCTGCTGGTGCCCGTGGCCACCGCGCAACGCCAGGAAAGCGCGTAGCGCCTGCGCGTGCAGGAGCGTGTAGCGCCGGTAACCGGTCTCGCTGCGCTCGGTCGGCGGGAGGATGCCCGCGTCGTCGTAGTTGCGGATCGCCTGTGCGGACAACCCGTGTTCCCGGGCGAGGTCGATGGGCCGCAGGTTGCACCTCCGATCGAGTCTTTGCTCTCTGGCTTCCAGGTAAAAGCGGTAGAAGTTCCTGCGCGCCGCGCTTCCCCCATGGGCTCAGCGGCCCGCGGCGATGAGCTGGTGATCCGCTTCGAGCAGCATCCACCCGCTCAGCTGTACCGAGAGATCGCTGCTCAGGTTCGCCGACGAAGCGGCGGACGAGTGGGTGAACTGGGGAAAGGTTTCCGGATGCGCCGGCACCGTGACCGGGCGGGTCCAGTCCACACCGAACAGTGGTAGCCCATCCGCCTCGGCGCGGTGTTTCCAGGCCGCCTGCGCGGAAGCGTGCACGATATTCGCCGCGGTGGTGTCGCCCAAGGACAGTGCGGCTTCCGCGAGATATCTGGCGAGGATGCCCATGAACAGCCCGGAGTCGTCGCCGGAGGCCGCGACGATCACCCCGGCGTCGGTGAGCCTGTCCCCCGCCGCGGCGACGAGATCTGCCACGCGCCTGCGATGGTGCGATTCACCTGTGCGAAGCGCCAGCTCGGTTTCCAACCCGATGGCCACCCCCTGGCAGTAGGTGTGGACGGTCCGCTCTACTCGTCCGCCTGGCTCATGGACACCGTCGAGAACCAGGCCGCTGGCGGTGTCGCGCAATCGGGTGTGCAGGAAATCGGCGAGTTGTCCGGCGCGCGAAAGTTCGCCCAAACGCGCCATAGCGATGCCGGTCGGACCGATCGCGGGGGTGTTGTAATACTCGTCGCCGGACCGCCAGGGCACCGCACCGACATCCGGATTCCATCCCTCGATCAAACCGGCTCGCAGCTCGCCGACGGCGTCGCCGAAGCGGACGCCGAGCAGCCGGTCGGCGCGTTCGAGTGCCAATACCAACCAGGACATATCGTCGTAGTACCGGTTGGTCCAGCCGGTGAGGTTGCGGGTACGGATACCGCGTGCGATGGCGACGACCCGGTCTATGCGTTCGGGCGTGCGGGCGCGATACGCGGCGTCCACCGCACAGTCGAGAAGGTGGGCTTGCCACCAATAGCACCATCGCGCGAACGACTGGTCCAATAAGGACCCTGGCCAGACGAGCGTGCCCAGCCGCATCTGCGGCTGACCCCAGAGCGTGCGCACGTGCCGCTGCACGATGGCCTGTTCCGCCAGGTCCGCCCGCCTCCCCGGCTCCTCGGGGCCCGGGGAAACTTTCCGCGTGATCGTCACCGCCTGCGCGGGCTGGGCCAATGCGGTGAGTGCGATCGCTGCTCCGGCCGCCAGCAACACACCGCGCCGACTGATTTCCTTCTTCCGGCGATCCATCCGCTCGGACTCCCTTTACTGAACAACGATCACCGGAGCCGGAAACCGGGCAGCTCGATCCTATCGCGCAACGACCATTACGGCGCGGCGGCGACGGCTCCCCCGGTGCAGGCGGCAACGCTCAGCGTGGCTCCTGCCGGTCCGAGATCGGGAACGCTGCCCACACCGCCGCACGGATGCCCGAACATCATCGACCTGACCTTCGAACGCGCTCCAATGGGCAGCCGCATAGGGAGCCCCCCACCGGGCACCTGGGACTCGATCCTGGCCGGGATCAAGCCCTGACACCAGTCTTAAGTAGCCGCATACCGCGCTGGCTGGTTCGGTCAGCGCGATATTCCCGAGATCGACGGTGCTGAGGGAATCTCAGGGATTCATTCGGCGACCCGCGGCGGTTGGCCTCCGCTCTTTCACGCGGCGTGCAGAGCCGCAGCCACCTTGCGGGTCATCTCGTTGACGACGGGGCCGGGCTGACCGTTGCGGCTCGTTGCCGCAGCGGCTTCGAGGGCGACCAGCACGGTGGTGCGGAAGTTGTCGGCCTCGGCGGGATCCTGCTGGTCGAGCAGAGCCACCGCGGCGGCCAGGGCCGGCAGCACCTGGTCGGCGAGCTCGGCGACGGTCCTGCCGGTCAGATGGATGTCCTTGGACTTCGCGTTCAGCACGTGCCCGACCCGGCCGGTCGCCGACGTCAACGCGATGGAGCCGGCGGTGGCGGCCTTGTGGGGCTCAACGGAGGCGGCGGCGAGCAGGGAGACCGCGCCGTAGGCGGCAGAGCGGACGGTGGCCTTGTCCTGGTCGGTCAGGGTGAGGGTGGCGGACATTTTGCGCTCCTTCGAAATCCGTTGTGGCATTGGCCCGAACCGGTGTCGGTCCGGGCCTGTTTTGTTCGATGGGCATACTTTGTCCGGAGCGGCTGACAGCGCACTGATGCCGACCTGACGCGGTGACTGACACCACGTCCGACCGTTACCCCACGATGATGGTCACCGCTGACGGGTGCTGATGGTTGGGTCGACGCGGTATGCAGGCACTACGGCTCGTTCGGCCTACCGAAACCACCTCCGACGTGCCGACTTGCGGGGCTCCATCTGGACGACGATCCCGCCGAAACGTGCCTCCTGCATGGTCGCGGGGTGTCCGTCGATAAAACATGCACCGGTTCGAGTGGTCTCGACGCATTCCTCCTTCTGGGAGCCGGAGCCGTCCGGGTGCTCGAGCGTATCCGCGTAGTAGCAGATCATCCCGCCACTCATACTGGTGTTGAAACCCCTGACCCGGCGCCCGGCGTGGTCGGTGGTGCGGCTCAGGCAGTGATCGCAGACCGCGCGGGGGTAGCGTTCCTCATAGATCGTCGGCCGGTCGCAGTGCGGGCAGGGTTGCGTGTATCGACGCCCAGCGGCCGGACTTTGCATCAGGAAATCATTGCGGGCGAAGATGCTGCGTGCCGAGTCTCCTCGGACGCCCCTGCGCCGCAGTCCGATTAGAAGGAACTCGGCGTAGTCGGCTACCTCGGGAGCGATCGCTCCGCTCCGGGGTATCTCGCCTATGCGTGTGAGGCCGCCGTCGTAGGCCTCGAGCGCCAGGCGGTGCGCCACCGACAGTTCGCTGTCGGGGATGTGTCTGTTGGCATGTTCGGCTTGGGACAAGTGTTCGGCGATTACCGATTCGATGGTGTCTCCGCTCGCGGACAGTAGCCCGCTGCCGTAACTGGTCGTGGTCACCAGGACGTAGCCGTCCATCTCGCCGCGGTCGGTTCCGATTGTCTGTAAGAACGCGAAACCTTGCCCGTAGCGAGCATTCTCCAGCCCCTGGTGGGGGTATGGGACAAGAGTGTCGGGATCCCGCACCAGATCGCGCGCGATTCGCAGCGCTTCATCGTAGGTCGGCGGAGAGCTCTGGTCTGGCCGCTTCATGACCGAAAGCCTATCGCGCTGAACTTCTCTGACCTGAAAGCGAATTCGGCAGTACAGGATGCTCAGAACCGCGGTCGAGGGCGAGTGCCCGATCACTCCGCGACAGTCCCATAAGACGCACGACAGAGTCTGGAGTTCCGAAGCTTATCCTTCGGTCGCCCTGGACGTTTGGGTCCCAGTGGAATCAGTGGCTGCGATCGCGAGAGCGGCCAGGTCGAGGTGGATGTCGTCCAGCGGGACGGTGGAGCATTCGGCACGAGCGATGATCATGGCCCCCTCGACCGCTGACAGCATGAGTGCCGCGAGCCGTTCGGCGCGCGCCGCCGGAATGCCGTACTGCACCAGCGCCTGGGTCAAGGCGGTGCGCCATTGCCGATAGGCGTCACGGCAGGCGAGGGTGAGGGCGGTGGAGCGCGGAGCGGAATCGAGGGTGACCGTGCTGACCGGGCACCCGCCCAGATAGCCCGATTCGACCAGTCCGCGGCTCAAGTGCAGGGCGAATTGCTCGCAGAAGGAGCGCACGTCCGGCGCGTGGGCGGCAGTTTCCCGAATCAACCGGGTGAACTCGTCCGCGGATTCCTCGATCGCCGCGACCGCCAACTCCTGCTTCCCGCCCGGGAACAGGTAGTACAGCGAGCCCCGGGGGGCGCCGCTGGCAGCGACGATCTCACTGAGCCCGGTGGCCTGATAGCCCTGGCGTTGCAGTAACTCGCGGGCGGCCGCTACCAGGCGCGGCCGGGAATCGGATGGGGGTCGAGGCATATCTTCAGAATACTATGCCGACCGGTCAAGCTACGATCATACTATGATGACTGGTCAAGTTACTTTCGAGAAAGGTAGATAGGGATGAAGGTGCTGCTTACGGGTGCGACCGGGTTTTTGGGGCGACGTGTGGTGCATCGGCTGGTGGCCGACGGACACGACGTATCGACGTTGGTCCGGGGCACGGGCAGGCGCATTCCGCAGGTAACCGTCGTGCCGGGCAGCCTCGAGGACGTGGCGGCCTGGGAAGATCGGCTGGCCGGTATCGACGTCGTCGTTCATGCGGCGGGGCTGGTGTCGACGTGGGCTCCGCAGCGGGCCCTCGACGAGGCGATCGTGGAGGGCACGCGCGATGTGCTGGCCGCGGCCGTGCGGCACGGTGTACGCCGATTCGTCTATATCAGCAGTGAATCGGTGCTGCAGGACGGTCGGCCGCTGCTCGACATCACCGAATCCCAGCCCACCCCGGCCGTGCCCAGCTCACGCTACGGCCAAGCGAAACTCGCCGCCGAACACCTGATCCGCGCGCACGCGGATGTGATCGAGACGATCGTGCTGCGGCCCACCTTCATCTGGGGTCCGGGTTCGGGGCAGCTGGCCGACCTGGCCACTCGCGCCCGCGCCGGCAAGCTGCCGCTGATCGATCACGGTATGGCAAGTTTCGAACATGTCCACGTCGACAACGTCGCCGCCGCTGTCGCCGCCGCGCTGAGCGAGGGCACGCCCGGCGGCACGTACCTCATCACCAACGCCGAGCCGATGCCGGTCCGCGAGTTCCTGACCGGCGTGCTCGCTGCCCAGGGCGCGTCGATGCCGACTCGGTCGGTCCCGTCCGGGCCGCTATTCGCCCTCGCCCGTGCCGCCGAATGGCTCTGGTCCACCCTGCCGCTGCCCGGGCGTCCGCCACTGACCCGATTCGAGATCGAATTCCTCGCCCTGCCAAGGCGATACGACATCACCCTGGCCCGCCACGAGCTGAAGTACGAGCCCGCCGTCGGCTTCGCCGAGGGCATCGCAGGTCTCGACGAAACCCGCCTGCCCATCTAGCCGCGGCGCGGATCGGGCAGAGCCGCCCCATCACCGATCGAGGTTCCGCTTTCACGTGTCTGGCTCTAGTCGACTCGAGAGCGCGCTCATGCCGATGAGCGGGTGTCAAGAAGCGAACTTGGCGACGGCTTGCGCGGTGACCGGCGTGAAGAGGTTGATCAGGTTGCCGTCGGGATCGCGGAACAGCAACGACCGGTTCCCCCACGGCATCGTCGTTGGCTCGTTGACGAAATCCTCGACCGCATCCCGCAACCGTCGGTAATCGGCATCGACATCGGGGACCAGGAATTCGATGATCGCGGTGTGGTTGTCGGCTGGGCGCGCGCTGCCTGCCGCGAACAGCGCCACGGTGCGGGTGCTTCCGATCGCGAGCGTGCCGGCCGGTGTGACGATTTCGGCGAAATCCGGTGTAGCCCAGGTTGCTTCGACACCGGTCACGTGCTGATAGAAGCTGACCAACCGCTGGATGTCATCGGTGATCAGGCGGATCGAGACTAGCTTCATTGTGTGCTCCTGCTGTCGGATGAGGCGGAAGTTCCGCCGCCGCATGCCACCGTAGAGTCGATACCGGACAGTTTCCGCCCGGTATAGATGCGAGAATTTCCCGATGACGCGCCCCACCGCCCGCGTGCTGGCCCTGCTCGAGCTGTTGCAGGCCGGCGGTACCCATACCGTCGGTGAACTGGCCGGACGGCTGGGCGTCGATGAACGCACCGTCAGGCGATACGTCACCCATCTCACCGACCTGGATATCCCCGTCCGATCGGTTCGGGGCCGCTACGGGGGCTACCAGCTCGCCCACGGGTACCGAATGCCGCCGCTGATGCTGACTGACGACGAAGCGGTGGCGGTGTTACTCGGACTCCTCACCAACCGCGGCGCCGACCGATCGACAGCTTCCGCCCGCGCAGCCGACAGCGCGACGGCCAAACTCCGCCGCGTCCTGCCCGCCCGCCTGACGGCCCGGCTGGACGCATTGATCAACACCGTCGAGTTCACCGCCGACGCTCGCCCGGAAGTCGCTGTCGAGACCGCCGTCCTGTTCCGCCTCGCCGAGGCCACCCGCGAGCACCGACCGGTCGCGATCGACTACACCGACCGAAACGGGCGGCCCAGCGAGCGGACCGTGCACCCCTACGGGCTCGTCGACCACTCCGGCCGGTGGTACCTGACAGGGCAGGACAGCAACAGCGACGAACTACGCCAGTTCCGGCTGGACCGGATCACCGCGGTGACCACACTGCCCGGAACGTTCACTCCGCCCACCGGATTCGAGCCGGCAGCTCACCTGCTGTCCGCACTTGCCACGGCGCCCTACCGGCACGAGGTATCGATCCGAGTGCAGGGCACGCTCAGCCAGGTCCGCCCGCTGCTCCCCGCGACGATCGCGACCATGCACGAGATCGACTCACCGCCGGCCGACACTCGCCCGTGGGTCCGGGTCCGAATCCGGGCCGAACAACTCGACTGGATTCCCCCAGTCCTCGCCGGCCTGAATCGCCCGTTCGTCATCGAACACCCCGACGCCCTCAAAGACGCCGTACGCGCCCTGGCCTACCGACTCACCGCGGCCGCCGACGGCCGATACCAAACCCACAGGTAGCCCCACCGGGCACCTAGACCCGATCCGGGCCGGATCAAGCCCTACCCCCAGCCTTAAGTAGCCGCATAGCGCGCTGATCGAAACCGGCTAGCGGGCAGTGCTGGCGGAACGACGGAGCCCGACCAGTCTTCGCAGCGCCAGCGCGAGGGCGCGATACACCCTGCGACGGGCGGCCCTCATCCACATCGGCGGATGAGGGCCGTCCAGTCAGTGCGGTGGCTGGTTCACCCCGCGGCTCACTGGGAAGGCGCCAGTACCGGGCTGTTGTGATAGGCGGCGATCAGCCACTGATGGTTGCGCTTCTGGAGGACCCACGTCGCGTTCACCTTGCGCTCGTCGGTGGGAACTTCGGTCTCGCCGGCGAACAGGATGGCGGATTCGCTGATGACGATCGCGGCATCCTCGCCGATGAAGCGGACGCTGAGCTGTTTGTTGTAGGTTGAGCTGCCCGCGAGCGGCCCCGCGAAGGCCAGTGCCATGTTCTGGCGGATCACCTCACGGCCGTCGCGGAGCGAGCCCGTCATGATGGCGGTCGCGTCCGCGGAGTAGTTGGCGACCATGGCGTCGGCGTCGCCCGCCTCCCACGCCTTGTAGGAATCAGCCAGCACGGCCTGGATCGCGGCCTCGTCTGCGGCGCGATGGTTCGACATCGGAGTCTCCCTTGGTGGTCGGATCGCCTGCAGTGTTCCGGCGACCTCGGGAATACATACCGGCGGCGGCATCCGAACTCATCGCGCCGCTGGAAGGAAACTTTCCGGTCTAGGCGTCGAGTCGGGCCGCCAGGCCGAAAGCCGCGAAAATCTCGGGATCCTGGAACACCGAATTCCGGCTGATGCCCTCGGGGGTGACCGTGAAGATCTGGAGCGTGTGCAGTTCGTACCGGCCACCGACACGCTGATAGGCGGCGAATCCGGGTTGGCCGCCGTTGGCGGCGACCTGCTGGAGAACCCAGTCCTTCCCGGCCGCCTCGAAGACCCATTCCATGAACCGGCCGTAGTTGCCGCGGCCGGAGAACCAGTTGAGCATCGGCGGCATCTCCATAATCACGTCCTCGGTGAGCAGACGCTTGAGGCCCTCGATGTCGGCGTGCGCGAACGCCGTCATGTAGCGCTCGACCCAGGCGCGCTGCTCGGTCGTGGACGGTTCGCGGACCCGTTCCAACCCGACCCCGATCTCTTTCAGGCGGGTGCGCGCCCGCTGCAGGGAGCTGTTCACCGATACGACGGTGGTGCCGAGAATTTCCGCCGTCTCGGCGGCGGAGAAGCTGAGCACCTCACGCAGGATCAGCGCACCGCGCTGACGCGCCGACAGGTGCTGCAGGGCGGAAGCGAATGCCAAGCGCAGGCTGCTGTGATCGATCACGATCCCGGACGGATCGGCATTGTCCAGCAACGAATCCGGTAAGGGCTGCAGCCAGGCGGCGTGCTCTCCCCGCACGAAAGGCCCGAGCGGATCCGCCGCTGCCACCAATCCAGATGGCAGCGGTCGGCCGCCGCGAGTCTGCAGCGCGGTCAGGCAGACGTTGGTCGCGATCCGGTAGAGCCAGGTGCGCAGTGAGCTGCGCGTTTCGTCGTACTGCTCCCGCGCCCGCCACGCCCGCAGATACGTGTCTTGGACCAGGTCCTCAGCGTCGTGCGCCGAGCCCAGCATCCGGTAGCAGTACGCCAGCAGCTCCGTCCGGAACGGTTCGATCCGCCGATCGAAGCCTTCTTCCCTCGTCATCACGCCTCATCTCCACGACCGTCGCGAGCACCGGATCGGCGACTGCGGTGGTCATCCGCTGCGGAAGGGTCGACCACCACGCGGGTCGTCAACAGCCCGGCCATGGCCGACCTCTCGGCCATCCGCTTCAGCCGCATACCGCGCTGACCGAACCGACCGGCGCGCAGCCCGGCCGTACGGCTGGGCCCCCACCCGAGATACCGGACGGGGCCCAGCAGAGTCTCTACTAGCAACGATGTGCGCGCTACCCAACTTCTTCGCAGCGCCTCAGACGTTGAAGCGGAACTAGACCGCGGTGGCGTCGAATATCTGCACGTCAAAAGGCCTGTTCGCACCTCGACTCGCGTTCCGGAACCGAATATCCTCTGCGCAGGATCCACCGGTCCAACCGTGGCCGGTGCCGCCTCCCCTGCTGCTTCGCTCGGCTGGCTCTGGTGAGCTCGAGTGCGCGCTCATGCCGACAGCCCTGATCCGTTATGTCGTGCCAGAACGACACTGGGAGACCGTCCACGACAAACGGCTTGGCGATGCCTTCCCGGGGGCGCACCGCAGAGGCCCCCGAGCCCGCAGTCCGTACCCAGGCCTGGAATCCGAAGACTTCAGAGACTGCGGCGAGGCGGGCAGGCCCATTCGCGTTCAGTGAGGCCCTTGTGCGGCTTTGGTCCGCGATAGCGACGGCGAGCGAGGGTGCATCTGGCGACCTACAAGCGCGGTCTCGCGGCTCATATGCGTCAGCTTCTCGGGATTTCGAATCGAGTAGAGGCCGCTGACAAGGCCATCCTCGATGCGCAGGGCGATGACGGTGTCGACCTCGCCGTCCACCCGGATCACCAGGGCCGGATAGCCATTGACCTCGGCGAGCTCGACCTCCATGGTGGCGAGCACGCGCGAACTGGCCGCCAGCATGCGGGCCACCTTGCCCGCGCCCGAAACCGGCTGTAGCACAGCCTGTTTGATGCCACCGCCATCACCCACCAGCACCACATCGGGTGCGAGGACATCGAGCAGGCCCTGCACGTCACCCGTTTCGATCGCACGGTGGAAGGCCTTGAGCGCGCCCCGGGATTCGGCCGGGGAGGCCGCGCCGCGCGGGCGGCGGGCCGCGACGTGCGCCCGGGCGCGATGGGCGATTTGACGGACTGCGGCCGGGGTCTTGTCGACGGCTGCGGCGATCTCGTCGTAGGGCAGATCGAAGACCTCGCGCAGCACGAAGACCGCGCGCTCGGTGGGAGCCAGGGTCTCCAGCACCAGCAGCATGGCCATCGAGACGTGCTCGGCCAACTCTACGTCCTCGGCCACATCTGGGGTGGTTAGCAGCGGCTCGGGGAGCCAGGAGCCGATGTAGGACTCCTTGCGGCGGCCGAGGGTGCGCAGGCGGCCGAGGGCCTGGCGGGTGGTGATCTGCACCAAGTACGGACGCTCGTCGCGCACGGTCGTGACATCGACGCCGACCCATTTCAGCCAGGTCTCCTGCAGCACGTCCTCGGCGTCGGCGGCCGAGCCGAGAATCTCGTAGGCAACCGTGAACAGCAGATTGCGATGGGTGACGAAGGCTTCGGTGGCGGCATCCGCGGCCATGGGTGGCTCCCGTTCTGTCGATCTCGAGCGGCGTCGTGCATTGGATGCCACCAGACACCCATTTTGTGACACACACGGCGCGTGACCGGCGTCACCCCGCCCGGCTGTCACAACGGCACGGCGGCGTGGCTCTTCATGCCGACCCCGATTCAGAGATAGAGACTTGGAGAACTGTCATGAACATCGCACTGTGGATCGCCGCCGGAGTGCTGTCCGCCGTCGCCCTGACCGGCGGCATCACCAAGGTGGCCGTGCCGCAGCGAAAGCTGGTCACTTTGCCGAGCGCCGCGTGGACCGGACGCGTCGACGCCGCGACCATCAAGGGTCTCGGGGTGCTGGAACTCCTGGCCGCGGCGGGGCTGACGTTGCCCCTGCTGCTCGATATCGCGCCCGTGATGGTGGCCGTGACCGCGGTCTTTTGGGCGCTGCTGATGGTCGGCGCGGCGATCGTCCATTTCCGTAACGGTGAAATGATGGCTATCGCGGCGAACGTCGTTTATCTGGCGGTTTCGGTCTTCGTGGCGCTGGGCCGATTCTGAGTCCATAGAGCAACCCCGCGCTGCGGGAAGCGGCGGCCACTATGGGTAGTCGATCGCTCGGCGCCGGCGAAACGACTGGGCCCCCACTCGGACACCGAATGGGGGCTCAGCATAGTCTCTACCAGCAGCGATACACGCGCCGCCCTACTTCTTCGCGGCGCCTCAGACGTTGAAGCGGAACTCGACCGCGTTTCGCAGTAGAATCACGTCATGCCGATCATTCCTGTCCGCGCCGCAATCTACCTGCGGGTGAGCCTCGACCAGACCGGCGAAGGGCTCGCCGTCGAGCGCCAGCGCGAGGACTGCGAGGCCATCGCCAAGTCAAAGGGGTGGACTGTGGTCGAAACGTACACGGACAACAGCATCTCCGCGTTCAACAAGGCGAAGAACCGGCCCGCCTACGAGCAGATGGTCGAGGACTACAAGGCCGGCCGGTTCAATGCCCTCATCACTTGGGACCTGGACAGGCTCACACGCCAGCCTCGCCAGCTCGAGGACTGGATCGATGCCGCTGAAACGCAAGGTCTCCGGCTCGTCACCGCCAACGGTGAAGCCGACCTGCAAACCGACGGCGGCCGGATGTACGCCCGCATCAAGGCGGCGGTTGCGCGGGCCGAGATGGAACGGAAAGGCGCACGGCAAAGTCGTGCTCAACGCCAGCGAGCCGCCAAGGGCCGCCCGCCGCGGGGTGTTCGCGCCACTGGATACACACTCGACGGTGAGCTCGTCCACGACGAGGCTGAAGCAGTCCGCGCGGTGTACCAAGCATTCGCGAACGGATCCTCGCTGAAAGCCATCGCCGCTGCGCTCTCCGGCGCCGAACCAACCGTGCGCGCGGTCGGCGATAGGACGATGATCCAAGATCTGCCGAAATCGGTTCCGCCCCTGCCAACGCGTAGCGGCCGACCGTGGAACCCGACGTCGGTCATCTCAATTCTTCGGAACCCTCGCTACGCGGGGTGGAGCATGCTCGACGGTGAGATCGTCCGCGACGAAGCCGGGGCACCGGTGCGCGGTCAGTGGGAAGCCATTGTGCCGGACGGGATCTGGCTGGATGTGCAGCGCAGGCTGGACGATCCGCGGCGTAAGTCGAATCGCGCCGGTACCGAACGCAAACACCTCGGATCCGGCCTCTACCTCTGCGGTATCTGTGACGCTCCTGTTCGGGCGCACGGACTCCGATACCGCTGCGCGGGGCACATCATGCGAGTTCGGAATCTCGTCGATGGGCTCGTCTTACGGTTCGTCGAACGTCGGCTCGAGCAACCGGACCTTGCTGATCTCCTTATCCGACAGGACGATGACCGGATCGAAACAATCGTCCGAGCAGAACAGACGGAGCGCGATCGGCTTAAGCGAGCGCGCGCCGACTACAAGGCAGAACTCATCGACGGCGAGTTGTTTGCCGAGATCAAGCAAGAGACCGAAGACAAGATCGCAGCTCTGGAATCCGAGCGAATCGGCCTCACCGCTGGCACAGCTGCATCCGAGATTCTGCGCGCCCCTTCGCCAATCGATGCCTTCAATAACGCTGACCTCGCCGCCCGCCGAGCAGTGATCGAGCTGTTGTGCGAGGTCCGCTTATATTCGGCGCCGCGAGGGCGGAAACTATTTGATCCCGAGTCTGTGCAGATCCGACCGAAGTGAACGAAAAGGCATCTAATCCTTGCGGCGCAAAATGCGATATTTCCAACCAAGGAGATACGACCGACGTGCCATTATTCGGAAAACGCACCATAAGCCCAGCCTGTCACATGACTCAACTGAACCCGAAGAAACTCATGTGAAATTACCCTATTACCCACCCAGCATTTTGCGTTCCTCAGATGAATGAACGCGACAGTCCCATGTCCCTGATGTTCTTTCGTTTCAATGTAGCTGTCGCCAGTTTCAGGGTAGGTATCAGCAACCGAGTCGAATAGAAGCTTTGCCATTGGGTCTATCAGCGCCTGAGCGTGATATTGATTCGCCATTTCCTCGTATCTGAAATTCGCACCTCCAGACCGCATGAGTTCGCTCGCGTTGGTGAAGAATTCTCGGCCGGAGACAACGCTTCCACTTGCGATGCCCCATGGCATATATAAAGTCAGACTGGGCGCAGCCACATGAGAAAGTTCGACAATCCGCTGGAGCGACGGGTCAGGTTTTCCGTGCCAGTCAACCACCGTCGTGAAGTCAGGCATATGAGTAGACTCTGGCAGCGCCTCGTCTTCGTGTGAATTCATCAATCTCCTTTAGGGTTTCTATTCATTTTATCACGAAGAGCGAGTGCTACGCGGGAACCTTTCTGGATTTACTGGCAATAACGCCGCCACAAGAGGTCAAACTCCCCCATCGCGCATAAGATTGATGGGCGGTGTTAAATTGTTACGCACCGACGACGCCCTAGTTTTATCGTTCCGGCCCCTGTACCGCGAGCAGTGTCAGCCCACACTCCCAACTCTGCGCTGCGTCGATCGTAGGCTCCCAATAGACTCCGGTCGCCTTCCCCTGCGACCCCGAACGTGGACGGTAGGAGGCTAGCCAGCTCGTGTTCAAGTAGATCCCGCCCCACGGCAGGCCACCATGCGGCAGAATGCTTCCAGCCGGGATGGGCTTTACGCATGCGCACTCCTCGGCGGGAGCGCTGATGCGAGATCACGATGCGGAATAAATGGATTTGGAGGAGCATGGACCTGAGTAGTTTCGCTGGATTCGGCATCCGGGGTTACAAAAGTTTCGGTGGAAACTCAATCGAAACTGTTGGCCCAATGGATCGCATTCACCTACTTGTCGGAAAGAATAACGTCGGGAAGTCGAACACTCTCCGAGCCATGCTCGATGTTGTGGATGCATTCCGCGCGGACCTGCGCAGCAGCATTCACCCACAGAAGCTTTACGACAATACTCCGGAAGACCAGCCGGTAGCTTCGTCTAGGATAGTTCGCTTGGGGTTTCACCTCACAGAAGAGGTACTGGCGCCATTTAAGGACGATTTGCAGGAGCGAAATGGCCGACCCTACCCCATGACAATATTAGACCTCTTTAGATTTGAACCATACTCGCTGGGATACTCAGACACCTGCTGGCTCGATTTTGAAGTTAGACAGGAGGAGCGGAGGTCTAACACGAGTAAGATAAAACTTTCCGAGAAACAGTTCAGCTCCGCAATGACACAGTTCGGTGCAGCAGAAACCCACGCTATTACCAGTTGGCTCCACCAAGTGAGCAAGCCCACCGGGCTTATCAACCGATCTCCTTTTGACATGTTCTGCTCAGTGATGGAGCGCCTTCCGCTGGTAGATATTATTCCGCCCTTTGAACAAGTGGATGCGATTCGGGAGGTTACCGCAGATTCCGTCGACTCGAAATCGCTTCCTTTCGCCAATGGTCGAGGGATTATTCGCAGTCTTGCGGCCATCCAGCGCCCGTCGCGGGAAAGGCACAGAATTGATACGAGGCGCTATCAAGCATTCATCCGATTCGTAAAGGCAGTGCTCGACGATCCTGATGCGAACGTAGAAATACCCGACGAGCGAAACGATATCCTCGTACACATTGGCAAGAAGGGCAAGGTCGAATCTATAGCCAACCTCGGAACAGGCGTTGCAGAGGTGATCATAATCGGTGCTGCAACCACGGTGACCACTGGCAAACTTATCTGCATTGAAGAGCCAGAGTTGCACCTCCACCCCACGCTACAGCGAACGCTAATTCAGTACCTCGCCAGTCACACAGAGAACCGATACTTGATCTCGACTCATTCGGCATCGATGCTGGACTCCACAATCGCGTCAATCTCACACATAACGATGGACGTCGACGGCTGGACGCATATTGATCCTGTCATTTCTAACTCTACACTGTCCCACGCGGTCGCCGACCTCGGCAATCGCGCTTCCGATATTGTTCAGTCCAATTTTGTATTGTGGGTTGAAGGCCCGTCAGACAGAATCTATCTGAAATACTGGATCAGCGTGATTGCAGCCGAACTTATCGAGGGTGTTCATTACTCGATCATGTTCTACGGTGGCGCGTTGCTCAATCATCTAACGGCAGAAGATGAAGAAGTAAGCGACTTCATTCAGCTCGCAATGATAAACCGCAACCTAGCGATAGTCATCGACTCGGACAAAAAGAGTGGGGATAGTGAGATAAACGACACTAAGAAGCGAGTTACGTTCGAATTCGAAAAGTATGGTGCCAAGGCATGGATTACTAATGGATACACCATAGAGAATTATGTTCCAGCCGAGGTCCTTCGAAGCGCTATTTCCGAAAAGTATCCCTCGCATGTATACAGCATGCCCGAGGGTCAGTACGTGTCCCCGCTGAGTAGTTGCTTCCAAGGCACGAAGAATAGCCAACCGAGTAAGATCGGCATCGCGAAGGTCGTTGTTGCACGCGAGATACCCCTTGAGCTGTGGGCGTTCGATCTCAAAGAACAAGTTATTGATCTCGTAAACAGAATCCAAGCAGCGAACGGGCAACTGACGATGTCCACCTAAACCTTGGAGTAACCCTCCAAGTCCCTGTCATGACTATTTTTCTTTGACGGTTTGAGTGCAGACCAGCCGGAAAATCGTCGATGCTTACGCATCAATTCCGTGGACGGGTAAGCATCATTCCGCAGACTCTGTTGCGACGAATGGCAGTGCGCCGATTCCGGCGGGGATCGGTCTAGCGTCCTGGAGCGCGCCACGGGACCCGCACCAGCCGCGCCAGATCACTTTCAAAGGGTTACACATACAAATGGTGAAGGCGCGCCCGATGCTTGGTGGAGAACCTGAGACTCAACGACCTGCTCCTCACGCCGTCTTCGTAGGCCCCCACTCTGGCCGCACCGGTTGGGGCGGGTAAGTGCTCGGAGCGGCGGTGCGCGACCGGCACGGCCGCGAACGCGTCGATTGCTTCTGCACTTCTGCGCGGCAGCATCCGGACCGCAGATCTCCGGCGCAGCCCTACTCGCCTGTCTGGCGGCATGAGACCGAACTCTTTTGCGGTGCCCGGGACTCCCTGTTGTGGTTACTTGGGTCAAAACTCGCATGCCCTGAACCGACGCATTCGCATCCGACAATCCCACTGCACTGAGCGCATCGTATGCGCGGACACGCCACCGTCGGCGGCCCAGCTATAGAAGCAACGCACGCACCTGACGCAGCCATCCACCGACCCCCTTGTGGTCCCTCCCCTTGTGGTTCCCTCCTCCCTCCCCTTGTGGTCCCACCCTCTCTCCCTCTCTTTTCCTCCCCAATGTTTGGTGTTGGCTCCCTCCCCACCCGGCCGACACTCTCTATGAACAGCGAAGCCATAGAGAGTGTCGGC
>NZ_JBHWFB010000024.1:0-80917 GCF_042733915.1 Nocardia sp. NPDC059691
TTCGCGCCCATCAGGGCGCGGTTGGCGTCGTCGTGCTCGAGGAACGGGATCATCGCCGTCGCGACCGACACCATCTGGCGCGGCGAGACGTCCATATAGTCGATCTCGGCGGATCCGACGAGCTCTACCTCGGAATTCTTGCGGCGCACCGCGATTCGCGCGTTCACGAAACGCCCCGCGGCATCGAGCGGCTCGTTCGCCTGCGCCACGACATGCAGGTCTTCCTGGTCGGCGGTCAGGTAGTCCACCTCGTCGGTGACCCTGCCGTCGACCACTTTTCGGTACGGCGTCTCGATGAAGCCGAACGGATTCACCCGCGCGTACACCGACATATAGCCGATCAGGCCGATATTCGGCCCTTCCGGAGTCTCGATCGGGCACATGCGGCCGTAATGGCTGTAGTGCACATCGCGGACTTCCAGACCGGCGCGCTCCCGGGACAGACCACCCGGGCCCAGCGCCGAGAGACGGCGTTTCTGGGTCAAGCTCGCCAGCGGGTTGCGCTCATCCAAGAATACGGACAGCTGCGAGGTTCCGAAGAACTCCTTGAGCACCGCGACGACGGGACGAATGTTCATCAGGGTCTGCGGCGTGATCGCCTCGACGTCCTGAGTGGTCATCCGTTCGCGGACCACGCGCTCCATCCGTGACAGCCCCAGCCGGACCTGGGACTGGATCAACTCGCCGACGGTGCGCAGCCGACGGTTGCCGAAATGGTCGATATCGTCGACCTCGACCCGCACCTCGACGCCGCCGGGAGCGGTCATGGTCTTCTCGCCCGCGTGCAGGCGCAGCAGGTATTCGATGATCGTGACGATGTCGTCCTCGGTGAGCGCCGGCGAGCCGCCGCTGCGGATGCCGAGTTTCTTGTCGACCTTGTACCGGCCCACGCGCGCCAAGTCGTAGCGCTTCTCCTTGAAGAACAGGTTCTCCAACAGGGTCTGCGCGGACTCCTTCGTCGGCGGCTCGCCCGGACGCAGCTTGCGATGGATGTCGAGCAGCGCCTCATCGGTGCCCGATGTGCTGTCCTTCTCCAGGGACGTCATCATCACTTCGGAGAAGCCGAAGCGCTCGACGATCCGCTCACTCGTCCAGCCGAGGGCCTTGAGCAGCACCGTCACGGGTTGGCGGCGTTTGCGGTCGATGCGCACACCCACGGTGTCGCGCTTGTCCACATCGAACTCCAGCCACGCGCCACGGCTCGGGATGACCCGCACACTGTGCAAGTCCTTCTCCGTGCCCTTGTCGACACTGTGGTCGAAATAGACACCCGGCGAACGCACCAACTGCGACACCACGACCCGCTCGGTGCCGTTGATGATGAACGTGCCCTTATCGGTCATCATCGGGAAATCACCCATGAAGACCGTCTGGCTCTTGATCTCACCGGTGTTGTTGTTGATGAACTCCGCCGTCACGAACAACGGAGCCGCATACGTCATGTCCTTGTCCTTGCACTCATCGATCGAGGCCTTGACCTCTTCGAAGCGCGGATCGGAGAGCGTCAGCGCCATGGAGCCGGAGAAGTCCTCGATCGGGCTGATCTCCGCGAGCACCTCCGCCAATCCACCGGCGCCGGATTCGCCGCGCGCGGTTGCCCGTTCGCGCCAGGCGGGCGTGCCGATCAACCATTCGAACGAATCGGTCTGGACTTCCAGCAAGCCCGGCACTTCGAGGGGCTCACGGATCTTCGCGAACGAGAGCCGTTTCGGCGAGGGGGAGACTCCGGAATCGGCGGGCGTTGCGGCATAGACGTCGGTCTGACTCGAGACTGTCAAGATGCGTCCTTCCAGCACCTCGTGACGCCCATACGTTCGCGTGGGCGTCACGGTATCTGCTTGTCCTGTGGGCGGTAATTCACATGGCGCACCGTGCTGGACCGTGTCCGAACATGACTCGACAACAACGGGTAGAAGGTGGCACGCAGACTGTGCCACTTTCCACGGTCAATTCGTATTTCGAGAGTTGGACAGCACGCGACCCGGCGCGAAGCCCTAAATTACACCCGATTTCGACCGATGTCGAGAGACAACAAGAAAGAAGACACGCCATTTCCTGTGTCTTCCCATATTTATAGTGACATCTCGATCCTCCGTTCGTCAAGTCTATTAGCGGTAATTCGCCAGCATTACTCGAGCGGGTCGCCTGCCGCGGCGGTCGCCGCCGGTGATGCGACCGGTCGCCTCGTCGCCCGCACGACCGTGGCCGCGGCGAGTGTGAGAACCGTGCCACACCACAACGCCTTCGCGGGCTGACCGGTGTGGTCGACGACCACGGCGGCGGTGAGGGGGCCGAGCACGGCGCCGATATTGAACGCCGTGGTGGCCAGCGCGCCCGCGATCCGGGGCGCGGCGGGCGCCGCGGTCTGCACGATCGTCGTGATCAGTGTCGATCCCACTCCGAACGCGACCGCCCCGGACACTGTCGCCATGATCGCGACGCCGGGCAGTACGTGCGCGGTCAGAGCGGCCAGTAACCACACTCCGACGAGACCACTCGTTCCCACAGTGACGATCCGCTCGCGATGACGGTCGCTGTGGCGGCCGCAGACCGTCACGCCGACGAACGAACCGATGCCGAACAGGGCCAGCACGATCGGAACCCAGCGGCTGTCCGCTGTGGAGAGCCCTGCGGTGATCGAACCGAGGAACGTGAATCCCGCGAACGTCGCAGCGTTGACCAGCACCGCGACCAGCACCGAGGTGAGTACCGGCCGTTCGCCGAGTACCGCCCACTCCCGCAGCAAAGAGGACTCACCTATGGCCGGGCGATCACCGGTGCGAGCCGTACGGGGCACCATCGCCCACACCGGAATCACCGCTGCCCCGCTGACGATCGCGACAGCCCAGAACGCGATACGCCAATCCCAGACCTGCCCCAGCACCGTGCCGGCCGGTACCCCCGCGATACACGCCACGGTCACCCCGGACACCACCACCGAGGTCGCGCGACCCACCATGGACGAGCCGACCAAGTGCGGCAGAGCGGCCAGCGCGATTGCCAGGAATCCCGCGTTGGCGACCGCCGCGACGACCCGCGTCATCAGCAGCACCGTGAACTCGCTGGTCACGGCGCCGACGACATGAGCAGCGCAGAACACCGCCAAGAACGTCGCTATCGAGTGCCGGACCGGCAACCTGCCCGCCGCCATCGCCATCACCGGCGCGCCGAGCACCATGCCCGCCGCGAACAGGGAGGTCAGCAGACCGGCGGTGCCGAGCGTGACTCCGACATCGACGGCGATCGCCTCCAGCAACCCCGACACCATGAACTCGGACGTGCCCTGCGCGAACACCGCGACAGCCAGCACGAACACCACAATGGGCATAAAAGGAACTCCCCGGATACAGGGCGCGACAAAGCGCCCGAGATGGTCGCGGAAATCGGGTGAACCGTCACCCTCCGCGGAGAGACCAGCTTTGTCCGGCGTTGCGAAATAACCACTCGGTCGCGCTACGACCAGCGGTTTCGCATTCACAACGCCGCCCGGCGCGTATGCCGGGCGGCTACCGTCTGGACGACTCCGGGGAATTCACGACCACACCATAACAACGCGTGCAGGCGGGGCCAACGCGATTTTTCAGTGACCCCGTAGGCGGGCTATGGCGGCGTGGTTCGCGGACGGATCGAGCGTTATGGCCGCCGCCCACACATGCGCCGCTACGGCGCGCTGGTCGAAGAGGGCTATCCAGGCGTCGGTGCACTGGCGGGTATCGCCCACCGAGGTGGGCGTCGGTCCGAGTTCGGGCAGGTGGGTGTACGTCAGCGACGTATAGGTGCGTCCTCGGGCGTCGAATATCGTTGCCGCGCAGATGGGATCGGCGGTGGCGCGTTCACTCGATCGGCCCGCGGCCGCGGCCTGCATCGCCTCGTGCGGGCTGGTGAATATCTCGCCCACCGTCAGGTAGGCGAGCCCGAACGCCCACAGGCGGCCGGTGAATCGTCGGATCAGCCATTCGGCCGAATCCAGGACGGGAGAGCGTTCGGCGTCGGGATCGAGGACTATCGGGGTGTGGGCCGCGTCGTGCGCGGTGGCGCTTCCGGTGCGGGCGAATCCCCAGAAATGCACGGTGTCGCTGTCGGCGGCGTCTGCGCGACGCTCGGCCAGCATGGCCGCGAGTAGCGAATCGATCGTGGCGCTGGGCGGGTATCGGATGGCGGAACTCGTCGGCTTGCGCGACTTGTCCTGTGGTCGATTTCGTCGATCGGGCATTTTCGCTCTCTGGAGGGGGCGTGGAATCGGTCAGGCGAACTCACCCGGCTGGGGCGGTCGGGGAGGATCCGTGGTGCGTGCTCCGTGTGCGGGCAGCAGAATGTCCCAGAACTCGATGCGCACCGCGTCCCACAGCCGGAAGTGGCGCGGGAACCATTCGCGGACCTGTGCCAGATCCGGCAGCGCGCGCTCATCGAAGGCGACGAATCCGTTCTCGCCCAGCGGGATCGGCACGGTGTCGCCGTTGTTGCGCAGCCGGTAGGCGGGTGTGGGATCGGCTTCGTCACGCAAGAACGCGATTTCGATGCGACTGCCCACCATCCGCCAGCCGGCCTGTGCGGTTCCCGTTGTGGTCCGATGCAATCGGCTCACCCCCGGAAGGATTCCGGTGGGGCCGCCAACGCCGACAATTGCTCCAGCACAGCCTGAATCGTGCGCACGTCGAGAGCGCGGTCGGCGTTGTCGTGTCCGTCATGGGACGGGAACCGGAGTCCTCGGGCGGCGGCGCGTTCCCGGTGGCTCACCGCCTGCGGTATCAGCCGACCGGTGATGACGAGTGTGCGGTACGCCGCCGCCTTCCACGCACACCGCCCGATCCGGCAAGTCAGGTGCGCCCGCATCTGCTCGTGCGCCAACTGCACATCGGCGCGACGGCAGATTCCGGGCGGAACGAGGAGGCCGTCCGTGGCCTCGTGACGCCCAGGCCGGTGCGGCCCGATGCCGTGACTCGTCGGCTGTTGATCGCACGTAACCGGCGCCGGTGCGCGGGAATTCGTGACGAATTCGAGTTCTGTTCCGTGTTCTTCGGCCATGTGCATATGCTGCGAACGTGCTCACGACGGGGAGCTCGAATCGACCGGTGCCCGGCAATCGGCGCATTCGCGCTGAGCGCTTCCCGAGTGCGCGGATGTCGATTCTCGCCGTGGGAAAAAGCAGGTCACACCGTGGGACAGCAGGGGAGGACGCAACGGAAATGGTCGGTACCAAGTCGGACGTCGGCCGGACGACGCTGCCGCGTCGCCAGTTGGGCCGCGCACTGCGCGACGCACGTCAGGCCAACGGCTATACCCTCGAGCAGGTAGCCGAGGTCCTGGAGATCAGCCGATCCGCGCTCGGACGGCTGGAACTGGGGCAGAACGAGAAGATCAAGGTTCGGGACATCGAGTTCATCTGCGAGTACTACGGGCTGACGGAGGAGCGGACGGAGTACCTGAAATCGCTTGTGGACCAGACCAATACGAAGATCTGGTGGCAAGACTATCGGAGCCTGATCCGGCCGGGGTTCAACACTTATCTTCATCTGGAGGTGGCGGCAGCTGAACTTCACTTTTTCCAGTCGCTTATCGTGCCCGGGCTGTTGCAGACCGCCGATTATGCGCGGAATGTGGAATCGCACCCACCGAGGGTCACCTTGGAAGATGTGGAGAGGCGTGTAGCTCTGCGAATGAAGCGATCCGCGATACTAACGCGCCGCCATATGCCGATGCGAGCGGAGTTCTTACTGCACGAGGCGGTGTTGCATACCGTGGTGGGCTCCAGGCGGACTATGGCGGGACAGCATCGACATATTGCGGATATGAGC
Organism: Nocardia sp. NPDC059691; assembly: GCF_042733915.1. Taxonomy (NCBI): domain Bacteria; kingdom Bacillati; phylum Actinomycetota; class Actinomycetes; order Mycobacteriales; family Nocardiaceae; genus Nocardia; species Nocardia sp. NPDC059691. Next base: position 5,796 of record NZ_JBHWFB010000024.1, read on the forward strand.
GTGCGAGACAATATTTCGATCCGAATCGTGCCCTTCGCCGCAGGCTTGCCTTCGGGAGCGGCGATACCGCCGTACATAATCCTGGACTTCCTGCGCGAGCCATCGGTCGTTTACACCGAAGGAGCCGTAGGAACAATGATTTTCGAGCAGCATGACGATGTAGCGAGATTTCAAACTATCATGGACGCCCTTCGTGGCGCTGCTCTGCACGAGCAGCCTTCGAGAGACCTGTTGCGTACCATGGCGAGGAGATACGATCAGTGACTTCTGAGCTATCCAGTGCGCAATGGTTCAAGTCGAGCTACAGCGATGGTGGCGAAGCGTGTGTGGAGATCGCTTGGTTCGACGCCGGTCGGGTTGGCGTCCGTGATTCGAAGAACCCGACCGGCGCGGCGTTGATCCTCAGGCCGGGACAATGGGACGCCTTCATCGCATGCGTCACGACTGGCGCGTTCGGTCCGCACTCTGATGGGTGAAATCGGAAGAGGCGACAAACAGTCCGGACCTCGGCCCGATGTCCGGGCCGTATCTGTCACGACACTGACGGAAGCAGCACGCTACTGGCCCGTCCGGTTCAACGGCGGTTGAGCCATACTGCTGCCAGCGGGTACGGGGCAACAATCGGAGTCCCGGCGATATTCACCGTTCCGCTCCAAAGCCCCTGTCGGGGGTCGATGTCATGCAGATCGAGCCCAACGGGCACGAAGTCGAACGAAACATACGTCTCGTCCGGGCCGACCGGCATCTGATGCCCTCCCCGGGTGGAGGTCCCGCACACCAGAACCACCGTCCTACCATCCACAAAAACTTGCAGGTCGCAGTTCTCGATCGGCGACCCGATCACATTGGAGGGACCCCGCCCGATGTGATAAGTGCCGGGCGGGATAACACCGTTGCGCGGAAACTCCGGATCGTCAGCGGAGGCGACGGCGGGAGCAACAGAGACTGCGGCGGCAGCGAGCGCAAACCCGGCCACGATCTTGCCAAACTTCATCGTTCCAGCTCCTTGAACAATTCGTCGAACTCAGTCGTATGTCCTAGCTTTCGTCGAACTCGTTACTGCCTTGCCACCATAGATTGGGCCCCAAACTCTGTACGTCCCAACAGGGAGAGGACCCCGCCGCTTCCCGGCACCAGTCTCCCGGCCGCATCACACCTGGCACGCGCAGAACGCCTCTGGACCAGCGCGACCAAGGAGCGCCGCGCTGCTCGTCTGCTACTGTTGGCCAACTTGAGTCGTCACGGGTCGAGAGGGTGGGGATGAGTCATCGAATCCTGTTGGCACTGCTCATCGGAGCGCTGGCGACCGGTGCCGCGGGATGTGAAGACACCACGAGCGGATCGCCTGCGACGGGTTCCAGCACCACAGCGACACAGGCTCTGTTCAATCCCTGCACTGGGATTCCCGACGATGCGCTGCGGGCTGCGGGCGTCGATCCGAAAACCGAGGAGTCCGGTATCGCGGGAGTGCATCAGTCCGGCTGGGAGATCTGTAGTTGGAAGGGTTCGAAGTACTCCATCACGGTGTACTCGACCGGTCGCACTGTGGCGGAATTCGAGCGCAAGCCTGGAAACGTCGATTTCAAGGACGTCACTGTGGCCGGTCGTCAAGGCCGTCAATTCCGGGTCGAGGGCGCCTCGAAGAATTTCGACTGCGATGTGCTTTTTCCGGCAGCTCAGGGCGTCATGCAGGTAGCTACCATGAACAGGGCTGGCCAGGACAACCTCGAAGACCCGTGCGTGGTCCTGAACCGCGTCGGGGAGTCGATCGTACCGGTACTACCGCGTTGATCAGGGAGGGGCGATATGAGCGAGGACAACGCATCGGTTTGGAGTCGACTCGTCAGTCAAGCGCGGGGAGGGGAACTGTATCTCGACGACGAGAATGCTGCATATCTCTGCGCGAAGGCGTGTGACCAGCGAATCGCCGATCTAGAAGGTATTCGCGACCTGTCACGCAGAGTGCAGAATGTCAGCGGTTTCGGTGATTTCGATATGGCCCGGGGTCTTGAAACCAAATTCTTGAAACAGGGTACTGGGGACGGTAATTCGATCGACCAGATCATCCTGGAACACATCGAGACCGTGAAGAACATGCGTGAGGTCATGGCGATCTCGTTCAAGCGCATCACCGGGAAGGACATCGAGAACGCGACGCAGTTCACGAACACCACCGAGCAGGTGCGCTGATGGGCAACCCGTTCGACTCTCTGCGAGTCTTCGATATGGGGGAACTCGGTTCGACGATGCTTCGCAACGTCACCAATTGGATATCGGGTGAGGAGTTGCAGCCGGACGTCGATGTGGCCGGGGTGCAGGACAAGTACAACCGGCAGCGCGACGGTGTGCGAGGCCGGGCCTCCGATGTCGGGTTCCAGGGCGAATTCCGGCCGAGGGAGGTCCTCGACGCGGACGAGTTCGAGCGGCACGATATCGCGACGCTGCGTGGCAAGGTCGATCAGATCGATTTGAAAGCGGTCGGCGACCTGGTGACCGCGTGGAACACCATCGCCGATCGGCACCAAACCTCTTTGGACACCTTTACGAAAGCCATGGCGCGGGCTACCGACGACAGTGTGTGGCGGGGTGAGGCGCGCAATGCCGCAGCGAGTGCGGTCGGTGACTATGCCGCACAAGGTGCCCAGGTTTCGAACGCGGCCCGGCTGACCGGCAACAAGCTGGCCGAATTGCTGACCGGGCTGGAGCCGACCAAGCAATTGGTCCCGCACGCGCCGGAACATCGCAGCGGAATCGGCAACGCTCTCGCCTTCGTCGCCGGGCGGGGATGGCGCAATGACGATGTCGCCGAGTACAACACGAAGACCGAGGCAGTTCGCGTGTTGAGAACCGTCTACGCTCCGGTCGTGATGGAGTCCGATACCAATGTGCCGGTGATTCCCCGTCCGGCGACCACCGCGAATCCAGGTGGCATCGGTGACGGCAGCGGCCCGCGAGGCACGAACACTGGCACCGGTAACCCGTCGGGAACTTCGTCGCCCAGCTCGGATCCCTCCGGTACGAACTCCACCGAGGACCCGACGACTCAGTCGAGCAACCAACCCTCGGACGACGCCTCGAAAACATCGGAGTCGACAAGTACCGACCCGGCGTCGACTACGCAGGACACGACCACACCAGCTTCCACCACGCCCTCTTCGACAACGCCTGCCTCGACGACTCCTACGAGCACATCGCCGAGCAGTCCCGGCAGTCCGCACTCGAGCACACCCGGCAGTCCGGGAAGTCCGACCGGTCCCGGTGCACTCGGTGTCTCGGTGCCGTCGAAAGGCACACCGAACAGCACCAACGCGGTTCCGGCCGCCGCGCGGACCGGCACCTCTCCCGGCCGCGCCGGTGCGAGCGGTATGGGCGGAATGGCTCCGGGTGCGCGCGGCGGCAAGTCGGATGAGGAATCCACCAAGGGCATTCCGGATTACCTGATCACTCAGGAGCACGGCAATGAGCTCATGGGATTGGACGAGTTGCCCGGGACGGTGCCGCCGGTCATCGGGGACAACCCGCGATAAGGACGTCGCTGATGCCCGAGGTGCAGAACTGGCGGTTCACCGCGCTCGAATTCCGGACACTGTGGGAGTCCACCGGCCGGGATGTGCTGCCGTATCCCTTGCAGCACCAGTACATGACGGAATTTCGGTCGGAGAGTCTGCGGTTGCGGCAGGCGGCGGCGCAGTCGCTGCGCCCGCGCATCGATGACGAGTTGTTGCGTGCGGTGGAAGTGCTGCTGGCGCCGGAGGCCCGGGTGGAAGTGGCCGGTTTCGCCGGTAAGCGTCGCAATCGCAGGCTGCGGGCCCATGCGGGGGTGCACTACGAGCACGGCGCGGTCGCGGTGCAGGAACCGGGACCGGACCCCGAACACGGCGGTGACGTGGTGCTGACGTTGTTACCCGCCGGTGCGGTGGCGCGGGCAGTGGTCGACGTTTTCCCCGTCTGCGGCCCGGGGCAGGGGAAACAGTTGCAGGCTTCCGCAGAGGAGTTGGCGCGGCCGAGGCCGCCGGTCCGCGACGCTTGGCGACCGACGCCGCGGGAGGAGTTCGAGCGGTTCTTCACCCGGGCAATGACGTTGATCGGTCACGTCGGCGTTTACGCGATGGGTAGCGTCGACAACCGGCATACCTACGGCCGCAAGGATTTCCAGCTGAACGACGTCGAAAACGACGGTCGCTACGTCACGTTCGGCGCAGATCTGCTGACGATCAAACCCACCACCCCCGAGCGCATCGCCGCCACCCTGCAACAGATGATCACCAGAACGGTCAAGGAAGTGCGCGACGGGGTCCATTTACCGTACTGACCCGAACTCTTCTCGGACATAACCGAACGTCCGCGCGTCGTCCCGGTGCAGGCCGGGACCCGTTGCCGGACCCGGGATCTGGCCCCGGGCGACGAGCGGACGTTCGGTTGTGGGGTGGGCGGCTCCGCCGGAGGGGGCGGCGGATGTGACGCCCGTGTCCCGCGGGGTCCGGACCGCGGGACAGGCGGAGCGGTCAGACGTTCGCGTAGGCCAGCGAGGGGACGCGCTGGATGGCGAACGAGGACCGCAGGTAGAACCACCAGGTGATGGCCGCCATCACCAGGAACGCACCGGCGTAGGCCCAGAACGCGGGGGCCATGCTGTGCAGGTGGGTGTTGGACAACCGCAGCGCCTGCTGCAACAGCCAGCCGCCGGAGGCGCCGACCGCGCCGATGACGCCGATCGCCGCGCCCGCTTGACGTTTGGCCGAGGCCGCGGCTTCGGTGAGGTCGAGGCCGTGCTCGGCGGCGTACTTCTTGGACTCCGCGCTGAAGATGGTCGGGATCATCCGGTAGGTCGAGCCGTTGCCGATGCCGGTGAGCACGAACAGCAGCAGGAACGCGATCAGGTACAGCGGGAAGCTCTTCAGTTCCAGCCCGGCCATGATCAGCGCGACCGCGACCGCCATGCCGCCGAAGACGTACAGGGTGATCTTCGCGCCGCCTACCTTGTCCGACACCCAGCCGCCGAACGGACGGCTGAACGACCCGACCAGTGCGCCGAGGAACGCGAGGTTACCGAGCGTGGTGATCCAGCCGATCTTCGCCAGGTCCGGGAAGTTGGCCTTGATGAGGGTCGGGAAGGCGAAGGAGAAGCCGATGAACGATCCGAAGGTGCCGATGTAGAGGATCGCCATCACCCAGGTGTGCCGGTTGGTGAGCGCCCGCCGGTAGGACTTCCCATCGGACTTGGCGGTGCCGATGCTGTCCATGTAACGCAGCGCGCCGAACGCGGCGGCCAGGATGAACGGCACCCAGACCAGCACCGAGAGCGTGATGCCGAAGCGATAGCCGCCCGGATCCTTGGCCATGATGTGCGTGCCGAGGGTGATCAGCAACGGCAGCACCAGCTGGGTCTGGGCGACGCCCAGGTTGCCGCCCGCCGCGTTGATGCCCAGCGCCGCACCCTTCTTGCCCTCGGGGAAGAAGAAGTTGATGTTGGCCATCGAGGAGGAGAAGTTGCCGCCTCCGACGCCCGCGAGCGCCGCGAGCAGCAGGAACACCCACATCGGAGTGCCCGGCTGGTTGACGAAGTAGGCCAGGCCGAGCGTGGGAAACAGCAGCATCCCCGCACTGAAGACGGTGAACGCCCGGCCGCCGAATCGGGGAACGGCGAAGGTGTACGGAATGCGCAGCGCGGCGCCGACCAGGGTGGGGGTGGAGGTCAGCAGCAGCGCGTTGCTCACCGCGGTGGGGTTGCCCTTGCCGAGCCCGGCGAGGAAGTCGAATCCGGCGGCGCCCATGCTGGTCACCACGGTGCCCCAGATGACCCAGATGCTGAAGCCGAGATTCTCGGCGAACACGGAGAAGATCAGATTCTTCCGCGCGGTTTTCGCACCGCCGGATGCCCAGAACGTCGGATTGTCGGGATCCCAGTGGTCGAGCCACCGGCCACGTTTCTGATATTCGAAAGTCGTTGGCTGCGACTGCTGGCCGGTGGCTGCTACGGCGGTCATCGGCTTCCTCTCGATTCGGCTCGACCGGCCCTCATCGCGGCGCAGTGCCGCCGGCGGCTGTCGAGTGCCTAGCTACGGTCGAGACAAAGGTATGAGCCGCTTGTTGCGTCCCCGTGGCCCTCGATGACGTTCCCGGCAAATCCGACTCACATTGCGCGGCCGGGAATGGTGACCACTTGGTTACCTGACGCCGTTTATCGCGCGTCCGGATATTCCGCGATGAGAGAGTTGAGGAAGCAGCGTGTCGCGGAGGCGGCCCGTTCGGGATCGCCGTCGATCACGGCGTGCACGAGCGCGGCGTGTTCGTCGGTATAGGAGTCATCCGATTTGGCGGTCCGCGCGCGGATGACCTGTTCGATGATGGGCAGCAGCGAATCGTAGAACTCGAGATACACCGCGTTGTGGCTGGCGACGACGATCGCGCGGTGCAACTGGACGTCCGCCTCGATCGCGGAGGCGGGGTCGTCTTCCCATTTCTTGTCGCGTTCGGCCAGCAGGCGCAGCAGGTTCGCGATGTCGGAGTCGTCGCGGCGGCGCGCGGCCAGGCCCGCGGCGGTGACGTCCAGCGCGAGGCGCAGCTCCAGCACGTCGCGTTCCTCGGCGTCGGCGAAATATTTGCCGAGAGTTCCGCCGAGGTCCGATGCGGCGATCACGTACGTTCCGGAACCTTGGCGACGCTCCAGCATGCCGGCGTGCACGAGGGCCTGGACGGCCTCGCGCACCGTGTTGCGGCCGGTGCCGGTGAGCTCGGTGAGCTCCGGCTCCGTGGGAATGCGGGAGCCGATCGGCCAACGGCCGGAACGGATTTCGGCACGCAGCTGCTCGGTGACCTGGGCGATGAGGCTGGTGCGCCGGACGGGTTGCACCTCGACAGAGTACCGCCCATCACAAATCGTTGCCGCACTTCATCCGGTCATCCTATGATTTCTCGGTGTCTGCGACCCTTCCCGAAACCGAGGCTCGCCAGGAATCCGTCCTGGTCGAGCGCCGTCGACGTGCGCTGATCGAGGGCCGGGCGCTGGTCCTGGCAGCCATCGTGATGTCGGCGCTCACCCTACGAGTCGCGGTCACCGCGTTCAGCCCGCTCGCCGAGCGGATCGGCGCCGAAATCGGTTACGGCACCGCCGTTGTCGGCGTCTTCGGGATGCTCCCCACCGCCATGTTCGCGCTGTCCGGGCTGCTCACCCCGGTCTTGGCGGTCCGGCTCGGGCTGGAGCGCACCGCGCTGACGGCCATGCTGATGGCGGGCGCGGGCATGTCGATCCGGGTGCTGATGTCGGGCACCGCCGAACTGCTGGTGTTCTCCGCGCTCGCCCTCGCGGGCATGGGTATCGGCAACGTGGTGATTCCGCCGCTGGTGAAGCGGTACTTCCCGGATCGCCTGGCCGGGATCAGCTCGCTCTACATAGTGATGGTGCAACTCGGCACGGTCGTGCCCGCCGTCACCGCGGTCCCGGTGGCGGACGCGCACGGCTGGCGCGTCTCGCTCGGCGTGTGGGGTCTGCTCGGCTTCGCCGCGGCGGTGCCGTGGGTGGCGGTGCTGCGCGGCCGTCGCGGGCACGACGGCGCGGACCGCACGGCCGTGCCGGTGCGGGAGCCGCACAGCGGGCGGGTGTGGCGTTCGCCGATCGCCTGGGGCATGGCGGGCATGTTCGGCATGACCTCGCTCACCACCTACGCGATGTTCGCCTGGTTGCCGAAGATCCTGAGCGAGGCCGGTGCGAGCGCGGCGTACGGCGGAGCCATGGTCGGTCTGTTCGCCGTGGTCGGCCTGGTCGCCGCGCTCAGCGCGCCGACCGTGGTGGCACGATTCCGCAATCCGTTCCCCGTGGTGGTGGGTTGCGCGGCGCTGTTCTTCATCGCGTTCGCCGGGCTGCTGGTCGCGCCGATGGCGGCACCGATCCTGTGGGTGGTCGTGCTCGGCCTCGGTCCGAGCACCTTCCCGATGGCGCTGACGCTGATCAACCTGCGCACCCGCACGCCTGCCGGGTCGGCCGCGCTGTCCGGCTTCACCCAGGGCGTCGGCTACGCGGTGGCCTGCGTGGGTCCGCTGTTGTTCGGCGTGCTGCACACGGCCACGGGCGGCTGGCTGGCTCCGTTCGCGATGCTCGGCGTCGCCGTGCTGGTGCTGCTGGCCGGTGCGTGGCAGGCATGCAAGCCGCGCGTGCTCGAGGACACCTGGAATTGACGCGCGCGGCCGTCGGCCGGAAATCTCACAGTTCGGGTTGCGCGGCTGTGCGAACAGGGTCAGGATGGGCGCATTCGAATTGCACGGAGTAGCGCGCGTCACACCTCACCGGTCGGCGAATTCGAGATAAGCCTTTTCGTGACGCACGGAAACTGTTGCGTCACATGCCTGAAACATTTGGTCGAAACTCACCTCCCGGAACCGGTAATCGTGAGCAACCGTTGATTTGACGGTCATTTCGCGCAGCATTTCGGCAATACCCATTTCCTACCGTGGGGCCAACCGACTTTGGGAGGCCCCGTTGAGCACGCTGACGCGCAACCGTCTGGAAGCGCTGGGACGGACGAAGATCCGCAGGCCGCATCTCGATCATTGGGATGCGGAGGACGTCGCCGCTTGGGAAGCGGGCGGCAAGGACATCGCCCGCCGCAACCTGATCTGGTCGGTCTTCGCCGAGCACGTCGGCTTCTCGGTCTGGTCGATCTGGTCGGTGATGGTGCTGTTCATGCCGACCGACAAGTTCGGCATCGACCCGGCGGGCAAGTTCTTCCTGGTCGCCATGCCCACGCTGGTCGGCGCGTTCCTGCGGATTCCCTACACCGTGGCGACCGCGCGCTTCGGCGGGCGCAACTGGACCGTCTTCAGCGCGGCGATGCTGCTGGTGCCGACGCTGCTCGCGCTGTACTTCATCAACCAGCCGGGCACCTCGTACACGACGTTCCTGGTGATCGCCGCGTTCGCGGGCTTCGGCGGCGGCAACTTCGCCTCCTCGATGACCAACATCAACGCCTTTTATCCCCAGCGGCTCAAGGGCTGGGCGCTGGGCCTGAACGCGGGCGGCGGCAATATCGGCGTCCCGGTGATCCAGCTGATCGGCCTGCTGGTCATCGCGACCCTCGGCAATGGCTACGCCTCGCTGATCTGCGCGGTCTACCTGGTGCTGATCGCGATCGCCGGCCTGGGCGCCGCACTGTTCATGGACAACCTGCCCAACCAGAAGGCCGACCTGTCCTACATGCTCACGGCGCTGAAGGTGCCGCAGTCCTGGGCCATCGCGTTCCTCTACATCGGCACCTTCGGCTCGTTCATCGGCTACAGCTTCGCCTTCGGCCAGATCCTGCAGATCAGCTTCCGCGCGGGCGGCGACACCGTGGCGCAGGCCACGCTGCACGCCGCGCAGATCGCGTTCATCGGTCCGCTGCTCGGCTCGCTGGCCCGGCCCTACGGCGGCAAGTGGGCCGACCGCATCGGCGGTAGCCGGGTCACCCTCTATGTCTTCGGCGCCATGATGGCGGCGGCCGTGCTGGTCACCGTGGCCAGCACGGCCGCCGACAACAACAACGGCGTGGCGGGCGGCGGTGTGATGACCGCCCTGGTCGTCGGCTTCATCGCCTTGTTCGTGCTCTCCGGCATCGGCAACGGGTCGGTCACCAAGATCATCCCGTCGGTGTTCGAGGCGAAATCAAAAAGCCTGGACGCCACGCCCGCCGCACGGGCGGCCTGGTCGCAGAACACCTCCGGCGCGCTCATCGGTTTCGTCGGCGCCATCGGCGCACTCGGCGGCGTGGGCATCAACCTGGTGCTGCGCACCTCCTACGCGTCCACCAAGTCCGCGACCACCGCGTTCTGGGTGTTCATGGCCTTCTACGTGGTCTGCGCCCTGGTGGTCTGGGCGGTGTTCCTGCGCCGTCCCAGCCTGCGCGGCCTGCCCGCCGATTCCGAGGTCGTGACCGAAGCCGAGACCTTCGTCCTCGAAGCCGAGGCCGGTCAGTCCCAGTCCCCGTCCGCCGGCTCGGCCCGCGCCTGACACCCGATCCAGTCCAGGAGGACCCACAGATGAACCCCACAGTCGCTCCCAAGACCGCGGTGGTCGTCGGCCACGGGATGGTCGGGCACCGGTTCGTCGAGGCGCTGCGCTCGCGCGACACCGAAGGCCAGTGGCAGGTGATCATCCTCAGCGAGGAGCAGCTGCCCGCCTACGACCGCGTCGGCCTCTCGTCCTACGTCGGCGCCTGGGACCCGAGCGCGCTCGCGCTGCCCGGCAACGAGTACGCCGGTGACGAACTGGTCGAGCTGCGGCTGGGCCAGAGCGCCGAGTCCATCGACCGGGCCGCGCGCAAGGTGACCACGTCCTCGGGCGACATCCTCGCCTACGACGCGCTCGTGCTGGCCACCGGTTCCTACCCGTTCGTGCCGCCGGTGCCCGGCCACGACAGCCCCGAGTGCTTCGTCTACCGCACTCTCGACGACCTCGACGGTATCCGCGCGGCCGCCGAAGCCGCCGGTCCCGGCGCGGTGGGCGTGGTGGTCGGCGGCGGCTTGCTCGGCCTGGAGGCCGCGAACGCGCTTCGCCTGCTCGGGCTCACGCCGCACGTGGTCGAATACAACACCCGGCTGATGCCCGCCCAGGTAGACGAGGGCGGCGGCGCCATCCTGGAACGCCTGGTCACCGACCTCGGCTTGCACGTGCACACCGGTGTGGGCACCTCCTCGATCGAGGCGGCCGACAAGGGAGTCAAGGTCACCCTGTCCGACGAGACGGTGATCGACGCCGGGCTGGTCGTGTTCTCCGCCGGTGTCCGCCCGCGCGACCAGATCGCCCGGGACGCGGGCCTGGAGGTTGGTCCCCGCGGCGGCATCGTCACCGACCTGGGCCTGCAGACCTCCGACCCGAACATCTGGGCCATCGGCGAATGCGCCGCGGTGGAGGGCGTGTGCTACGGCCTCGTCGCGCCGGGCTACACCACCGCGGAGATCGTGGCCGACCGCCTGTTGGGCGGCGCGGGCGAGTTCCCCGGTGCGGACATGTCGACCAAGCTCAAGCTGCTCGGTGTCGACGTGGCCAGTTTCGGTGACGCGCACGGCGTCACCGAGGGCGCGCTGTCGGTGGTGCTGCACGACGCGGCCAAGGGCACCTACGCCAAGCTGGTCGTCTCCGATGACGCGAAGACCCTGCTCGGCGGCATCCTGGTCGGCGACGCCACCGCCTACTCGGCGCTGCGTCCGCTGGTCGGCCGCCCGCTGCCCGCCGAACCGGCCGCGCTGATCTCGCCCGCGGGCGCCGAACTCGGGGCCGACGCGCTGCCGGACGACGCGCAGATCTGCTCCTGCAACAACGTGTCGAAGGGCGCGATCTGCGGGGCGATCGCAGAAGGCGCCTGCGACATCCCCGGGATCAAGAGCTGCACCAGCGCCGGAACCTCTTGCGGCGGTTGCGTTCCCATGCTCAAGAAGCTGCTCGAGCAGTCCGGCGTGGAGATGTCCAAGGCGCTGTGTGAGCACTTCGAGCAGTCGCGTGCGGAGTTGTTCCAGATCGTCCAGGTCACCGGCATCCGCACCTTCTCCGGCCTGATCACCAAGTACGGCAAGGGAACCGGCTGCGACATCTGCAAGCCGACCGTGGCGTCCATCCTCGCCTCCACCTCGAGCGACCACATCCTCGACGGCGAGCAGGCCGGGCTGCAGGACACCAACGACCACTTCCTGGCCAACCTGCAGAAGAACGGCACCTACTCGGTGGTGCCAAGGATGCCCGGTGGTGAGGTCACCGCCGAACAGCTGATCACCATCGGCGAGGTGGCCAAGGAATTCGGCCTGTACGTGAAGGTCACCGGCGGTCAGCGCATCGACCTGTTCGGCGCGCGCGTCGAGCAGTTGCCGCTGATCTGGAAGCGGCTGGTCGACGCGGGCATGGAATCCGGTCACGCGTACGGCAAGTCGCTGCGCACGGTGAAGAGCTGCGTCGGCTCCACCTGGTGCCGCTACGGTCAGCAGGACTCGGTCGGCATGGCCGTGCTGCTGGAGAAGCGTTACCGCGGGCTGCGTTCGCCGCACAAGCTGAAGCTGGCGGTCTCCGGTTGCGCCCGCGAATGCGCAGAGGCGCGCGGCAAGGACGTCGGCGTGATCGCCACGGAGAACGGCTGGAACCTCTATGTCGGCGGCAACGGCGGTCTCACCCCGAAGCACGCCGTCCTGCTGGCCGGTGAACTCGACGACGAGACGCTGATCAAGTACATCGACCGGTACCTGATGTTCTACATCCGCACCGCTGATCGTTTGCAGCGCACCGCTCCGTGGCAGGAGGCGCTGGAAGGCGGCATCGATTACCTCAAGCAGGTCGTCTGCGAGGACAGCCTCGGCATCGCCGAGGATTTGGAGGCGGCGATGGCTCAGCACGTCGCCGGCTACCGCGACGAATGGGCCGCGGTGTTGGAAGACGAAGAGAAGCTGTCTCGCTTCGTGTCGTTCGTCAACGCCCCGGAGGAAGCCGATCCGACGATTTCCTTCGACGAATCCGGGGAGCGGAAAGTTCCCGTCCTGCTCGGACTGCCGGAAGTTCCGGTCGCCACGCAGGGGAAATGACCGCTTAACCGCATGGAAACAGAACGTCGGTACCAATGAGTAAGGCGTTTGGAGGATGACACCGATGACCGTGATCGATACCCCCGGCATCGCCGCAGCTACCACCACTGGGTGGACGCAGGCCTGCCGACTCGACTACCTGATTCCCGGCCGCGGCGTTGCGGTGTTGCTCAAAGGTGGCCGACAGGCCGCCCTCTTCCTGCTGGAGAACGGCATGCTGTACGCCGTCGGCAATATCGATCCGATCGGCCGGGCGGCGGTCATGTCGCGCGGGATCGTCGGCGACCGCGGCGGGGCGCCCGTCGTGGCCTCGCCGCTGCTGAAGCAGGCTTTCTCCCTGGTCGACGGGCATTGCCTGGACGACGAATCGGCGATGCTGCCGGTGTACGCGGTGCGCGTGGACGACGGCATCGTCTCGATTTCCAACGAGCCGGTGGCCACCGCGCTCGCGTCCTCGGATGGATGAACCCAATGACAACAGTTGACGCGGGCGCGAGCCTGGCCGGATTCACGGTGGGCATCACGGCGGCCCGCCGGGCGGAGGAATTCGCCACGCTGCTGGAACGCCGGGGCGCGAACATCGTTTCCGCACCGGCCATCCGCATCATCCCGCTCGCCGACGACAACGAGCTGGAGCGGGTGACCCGACAGCTGGTCGCCGATCCACCGCAGATCACCGTGGCCACCACGGGAATCGGCTTCCGCGGGTGGATGGAGGCCGCCGAGGGCTGGGGTCTCGCCGAGGACCTGCGCGCGACGCTGGGGACCACCCGGATGCTCGCCCGCGGCCCGAAGGCCAAGGGCGCCATCCGCGCCGCGGAACTGCGCGAAGAGTGGTCGCCGGCCTCCGAGTCGTCCGCCGAAGTGCTCGATCACCTGCTCGCCGAGGGCGTGGAAGGTGTTCGGATCGCCGTGCAGTTGCACGGGGCTACCACCGAGTGGGAGCCGGTGCCCGACTTCTGCGAGGTATTGCGTTGCGCGGGAGCGGATGTCGTTCCGGTGCCGGTGTACCGCTGGGTGCCGCCGGATGATCAGGGGCCGATGGACCACCTGATCGAGGCCATCGTCACTTCGGGCATGGACTGCGTCACCTTCACCAGCGCCCCCGCCGTGGCGTCGATGTTGATGCGCGCCAAGGAGACCGGGCTGCTGGAAGGGCTGCTGTACGCGCTGCGCGGCCGGGTGCTGCCCGCCTGCGTCGGCCCCATCACGGCCGCCCCGCTGGAGGAACTCGGGGTGCCCACCTCGATGCCGGGCCGAGCCAGGCTGGGCGCGCTGGCCCGCCACGTCGCCGAGGAACTGCCCAGGCGGGCCAACCGGATTCACGCCGCAGGCCACATCATCAGCGTGCGCGGCGCGTGCGTAGTGGTCGACGGTGAGGTGCGTCAGCTGGCGCCAGCGCCGATGGCGTTGATGCGTTCGCTGGCCCGCCAGCCCGGTCGGGTCGTCTCGCGCGAGGACCTGTTGGCCGCGCTGCCCGGCGGCGGGGACGACACGCACGCGGTGGAGACCGCCATCGCCAGGCTGCGCGCCGGACTCGGCACGCCGAAAGCGATCCAGACCGTGGTCAAACGTGGGTATCGGCTCGCGCTGGACCCGGCGGAATGTATCGACAACAACCCACGGCCCACCGCGACAGGAGGACCGCAGGTGCCCGGTGTCGGAATTCCGACCCGGGCACCTCGGTACATCCAGACTGCGGGGAGCTGGTGACCGCGCCCGCCCTGGTGCTCGTGGCCCACGGGACCCGCAGCACCAAGGGCGTGCAGATGATCGCGGCGCTCGCCGAGGCCGTGACGAAGGAGCTCGGTGCCGGGATTTCGGGGCCCGGCACCGAGACGCCCTGGGTGCGTACGGCATTCGTGGACGTCCTCGGTCCTTCGCCTTCGGAAGTGCTGCGCGATCTGGTGACCCCGGCCGGGGAATCCGTGCCCGCCGTGGTGGTTCCGGCGTTCCTGGCCTCGGGTTATCACGTCTACCAGGACGTGCCGCGCGAGGTCGCCGAGAGCGACCATCCCGCGGTGACGGTCACGCCCGCCATGGGGCCGGATCCCGCGCTCGCGCGGATCATGGCGATGCGCCTGCGTGCCGCGGGTTGGCGCCAGGGTGACGCGGTGGTCTTCGCCGCCGCGGGCTCCTCGGACGCCCGGGCCCGCCAGGATGTCCGGCGCGCGGCCGCGCTGCTGGCCGAACGCCTCGGCGTTCCGGTACGTATCGGCTACGTCGCGACCGGTGCGCCGCGAGTGCCGGAGGTCGTCGCGGAACTGCGCGCGGCGGGGGCGGACCGGGTGTTCGTCGCCTCCTATCTGCTGGCGCACGGACTGTTCCAGCAGCGTCTGCACGAGGCGGGCGCGGACGGCGTCGCCGAACCCATCGGCGTGCACCCGGCAGTGGTCCGGTTGATCGCCGAGCGCTACCGGGTCGCCGCTGGCGAGTCGGTGCGGGCGCGGGTTCGCTGAGCATCGGCCTTCCACCGCCGCGGAATCGGTGGCGCGAGGACGCGAACTGGCGCGATCGATGCCGTTCGATCGATTCGAGTACCGGTAGTTGCCGCGCCGAAAAATAGCGATGTTCGGCCTATCTCCTGGTAGCGGGTGATTCGTCGGGTCGGGCCAGCTGGAGTTCGCGGAACTGGACGTTTCCTGCTGGCGCGGGCGGTTCGCCGACGTTTCTGTTCCGGCTGGCGTGTGAGTACCCGAGCGTGGCGCGGGTGATCCGGCCGAGACCGGAGACGGTGGTGCGCCAGGTCGCACACCCATGCCCAGCAGGAACCCGTGACCGTCGGCGCACAAGGTCACGCCGAAGCAATTCGGCGAGCTGAACGCGCTGCCAACCGTTCCTCGCCACGATGGGCTGCCGCGTGAACCGGCAGTTGCCGCCACTCTCCTCCACCGATCCGCAGACCTCGGGCGACCGGATCGGCACCCTGTTCCGCGGCGAGCGCATAGGGCGGGCGCGGCTGCGGATGACGATCGCGCCGGTCAAGCCTAGTTGTGCGGTGTCGTGGCGATCGAGCCCAGAAATTTTCGGAATTGGTGCGCTCCGGATGTCGAGAACGTCCGGTCGGCTCCGTCCCAGGGATACGAGCGGCTACGGACATGTCGCTCGACGACCCCGACGTAGGAGCGATCACCATGCGACCGACCGAGATCACCGAGATCCTGAACCGCCCGATCAGCCAGGAGCTGCTGGCCCGCGACCTGACCCGCCTGGCCTATGTCGCCACGGACGGCACACCGCGCAGCATCCCGATCGCCTTCACTTGGAACGGCTCGGAGATCGTTCTGTGCACCAGCAAGAACGCTCCGAAATTATTCGCACTGCGCAAGAACCCGATGGTTGCCCTGACCATCGACACCGAGGTCCACCCGCCCAAGATGCTGCTCGTCCGCGGGCGCGCCGATCTGGACGTCGTCGACGGCATCCCGGACGAGTATCTCCAGATGAACGGCAGCTACGAGATGACACCCGAGCAGCGCGTCGAGTGGGAGGCCGAGGTCCGCTCGCTCTACGACGGCATGGTCCGGATCGTCGTCACCCCGACTTGGGCGAAACTCATCGACTTCGAAACCACCCTGCCCAGCCCGGTAGAGGAGTTGATCCGGCGACGGGCCGAACGTCAGCACGCCTGAGAGCGACGCGGCAAGAATGGGCACTACCGATCCGAGGAGAAGATGATGGCCAAGTATCTGCTGCTCAAGCACTACCGAGGCGCACCGGCACCGGTCAACGACGTGCGGATGGACCAGTGGACCCCGGAGGAACTCGCGGCCCACGTGCAGTACATGCAGGACTTCGCCGCGCGGCTCGAGGCCACCGGCGAGTTCGTCGACAGTCAAGCGCTTTCCCCGCAGGGCGCGTTCGTCCGCTCGGACGGCGAGGGCCGCCCGCCGGTCACCGATGGACCATTCGCCGAGACGAAGGACCTGATCGCGGGCTGGATGGTCATCGACGTCGAGACCTACGAGCGCGCACTCGAGCTGGCCGCAGAGCTGTCCGCGGCACCCGGTGCGGGCGGTAAGCCGATCCAGGAGTGGCTGGAGGTGCGGCCGTTCCTCACTGCGTTGCCCACGGTGACCGAGTGAACGAGTCTCTGCTGCGGGAGCTCGTGCCCGCGGTGATCGGTGTCCTCGTCCGGCGCGGGGCCGACTTCGCGTCGGCCGAGGATGCCGTGCAGGAGGCTCTGATCCGCGCGCTGCAAAGCTGGCCGGACGATCCACCGCGCGATGCGAAAGCCTGGCTCGTCGCGGCCGCCTGGCACAAGTTCCTCGATGTCGCCCGGGCCGAAACCTCGCGGCGCGGGCGGGAACTCGCCGTGGAGGTCGAGCCGCCGACCGGTCCGGTGCCGGGCACGGACGACTCGCTGTGGCTCTATTTCCTGTGCGCGCACCCGTCGCTGTCGCCCGGCTCGGCCGTCGCGTTGACGCTGCGCGCGGTCGGCGGCCTGACGACGCGGCAGATCGCGACGGCATACCTCGTGCCCGAAGCGACCATGGCACAACGGATCAGCCGGGCAAAGCGGCGTATCGCGGGGCTGCCGCTCGATCGTCCCGGCGATCTGGCGACGGTGCTGCGCGTCCTCTACCTCGTCTTCAACGAGGGCTACAGCGGGGACGTCGATCTGGCAGCCGAAGCGATCCGCCTCACCCGCCAGTTGGCGGGCTCCACCGACGAGCCCGAGGTCGCGGGCCTTTTGGCGCTCATGCTGCTGCACCATGCCCGCCGCGCGTCTCGCCTCGGCCCTGGCGGTCGCCTGGTGCCGCTCGGTGCACAGGACCGAACTCGTTGGGACACCGGCCTGATCGCCGAAGGAGTGACGATTCTGCAAGCCGCGCTGGCTCGTGACCGCTTGGGCGAATACCAAGCGCAGGCCGCGATCGCCGCCCTGCACGCGGATGCGCCGAGCGCCGCCGAGACGGACTGGGTGCAGATCGTGGAGTGGTACGACGAGCTACTGCACCTCACGGGTAGCCCGGTGGTGCGACTCAACCGCGCGGTCGCCGTCGGCGAGGCCGACGGACCGCAAGCCGGCTTGGCAGAGCTGAGCGAGGTGGATTCCGATCTACCCCGGTACACCGCCGTTCGCGCCTATCTCCTCGAACGCGCCGGCGACCTCGAGCAGGCCGCCGAGCTGTACGCCGAGGCATCCCGAGCAGCCACCAGCGCGCCGGAACGCGACCACCTCACCCGTGAGGCGGCGCGGGTGAGGCAGTCACTGCGTTCGTGAGCACGGGTTGCTCACCCACACGGAGTCTGCTCCCCTCGCTGCTGTCATCGGGAATCTCCGAACCCTGTGGGGTAAGCCACTACGCCTTAAATACCCCCATGGGTATAGTCGGATATGCCCCCAGGGGTATGCCAGAGCAGGTTGAGTGCTGCGATTCGTACAGCAGGGAAAGGGAGCGTCGATGCGGCCGACGACATTCATGGGGCAGGACCGGGTCGACGCAGGCAAGGCGGTGCGACCCGGCGGCCTGCTGGCGCGATGGGGCGCGATGATGGCAGGGCGGGCCCGGATCGTGTTCGCGGTGTGGCTGTTGTCGCTGGTGGCGCTCGGGGCGGCGGCGCCCGGCGTGTTCACCTCGCTGGCCGGAGCCGGATGGCAGGCCGATGGTTCGGAGTCGGTGCGGGTCCGTGAGCTGGCCCAGCAACACTTCGGCGGGAATTCGTCGGCGGCGGTGCAGGTAGTGGTGCATTCCGACACCGAGACCGTCGCCGATCCGACGATGCGGCAGACATTGGGCCGGATCTCGGCGATCTTCGCGGACGATTCCCGCTTCGGCGCCGTCGTCCCGCCGCAGCCGGGCATGACGATCAGCCCGGACGGCCACACCGGCATCCTGATCGCGGGTGCGAACGCCTCCACCGACGACATGGTGAAGGCCGTCGACGAGCACAAGGCGGCGCTGACCGCGCTGTCCGGGGACGGAGTCGAGGTCTATCCCACCGGTGCGTCGGCGTTGTGGAGCGATTTCAACAAGGCCAACCACGAGGCGATGCTCGAGGCCGAGCTGTTCTCCTGGCCGGTCACGCTGGCGATCATGGTGCTGGCCTTCGGCTCGCTGGTCGCTGCCGGGCTTCCGCTGCTGCTGACGGTGGCCGGGCTGGTCGCCTCGGCCGGTGGTCTGGTGCTGCTCAACCACCTCACGCCGATCTCGGTGTGGGCGATGAACTTCGCCATGATGTTCGCTCTCGCGTTGGGCATCGACTACGCGCTGTTCTTGGTCGCCCGCTTCCGTGACGCGCTCACCAAGTCCGCCGATTCCCGTTCGGCGGTGGCCGAGACCATGGCCACCGCGGGCAAGGCTGTCGTGCTCTCCGGGTTGACCGTGCTGGTCAGCCTGTCGGCGGTGTTGCTGGTTCCGGCGCCCGCGGTGCGCACCATGGCCGTGGGAATCATGCTCGCGGTGGTGTTCGTGCTCGCCGCCACGCTGACGTTGCTGCCGGCGGCGCTGGGCGCGCTGGGTGGCCGGATCAACGCCGCGGCACTGCCGTACGCGACCCGTCAGCAGCATCGCTCGCCGCGGTTCGCCCGCTGGGGGCAGCTACTGCACGATCACCCGTGGCCGTTCGCGCTCGCGGGGCTCGGTGTGCTGGTGGCGCTGGCGTTGCCTGCCACCGGATTGCAGGTCGCGATGCCCTCGATCCAGGTCGTGCCCGCCGACGCGCCCGTGCGTCAGGGCTACGAACTGGTCCAGCGTCAACTCGGCGAGGGCGCGCCAGGCGCATTGCAGATCGTCGTCCCCGAGGCCGAGGCCGCCCGCAGCGCCGAGTCGGCAGCCACGACCGACGGCATCGCCATAGTCACGCCGCCCGCGCCCGCCGCGGATGATTCCGGCCTGGTCATGATGCAGGCGCTGCCCGCCGTCGATCCTTCCGACGACCGGCTGGGCGGCGTCCTCGACGACCTGCGTGGGCGACTGCCTGCCGATGCCCTCGTCGGCGGCGCACCGGCGGAAAACCTCGACTTGCAACAGGCGCTCGACGACTATCTGCCGATCGTCGTGGGGGTGATCCTCGTCCTGGGCTTCGTCCTGCTGTTGGTGGCGTTGCAAGCGCCGCTCATCGCCGCGCTGGGCACCTTGGTCAGCCTTTTGTCGACCGCGGCCGCGTTCGGTGTGGCGAAGCTGATCTTCCAGGACGGTCACGGCGCGGGCCTGCTCGGCTTCAGTCCGCAGGGATTCCTCGACGGTTGGGGACCGGTGTTCTTCTTCGCGATGATCTTCGCCATCGCCATGGACTACACCGTGTTCCTGTTGGCCACGGCCAAGGAGCACTACGAGCGCTCGCGAGATCCCCGGACGGCGGGCATCGACGGGCTGGCCCACTCCGGCCGGGTCATCTTCGCCGCAGCGGCGGTCATGGTCGCGGTGTTCTTCACCTTCGCGCTGGCCGATCCGCTTCCGCCGAAGGAGATGGGCATCATCCTCGGCGTCGCGGTGCTGCTGGACGCGGTGGTAGTGCGCTTGGTGTTGCTGCCGGTCGCGCTGCGCTTGACCGGTAGGGCCGCGTGGTGGTCCCCGGCTTGGCTGCGCCGGATTCTGCCCACCGTCAGTTTCGCCCACGAGCGGACGGAGTCGGCGGATGATACCCCAAGGGGTATTGTGAAGACTAAGTGAGAGAAGGAGAAACATCATGGTCGGCGACGAAGACGCCATCGCCTCGGTACTCAATCGGCTGCGCCGCGCGCACGGCCAGCTCGCCGGAGTGATCGCGATGATCGAGCAGGGCCGGGACTGCAAAGACGTGGTCACCCAGCTCGCCGCGGTCTCCAGGGCACTGGACCGAGCGGGTTTCAAGATCGTCGCCACCGGGCTGCGGGAATGCCTCGCGAACCCCGACGCCGAGACCGCCGATCCGATGACGGTGGATCAACTGGAGAAACTGTTCCTCGCCCTCGCGTGACGCACGCGTTCCGCGAGGGCGTGATCTGGAGAAGGATGACCGATGATCGAATCCAGCTGGACAGGTGAATGGACCATCGCACGCCTGGTTCCGCTGCTGGCCGGAACGTTCGTGCTGCTCGGCACGGTCCTCGCCGCGACGATCTCGGCGTGGTGGCTGCTGCTTCCCGCCCTGGTCGGGGCCAATCTGCTGCTCTACAGCGCCGTGGGCTGGTGCCCGGCCACCCTGCTCATGCGCCGCGCCGGCATTCCCGCGGGCGCCAGCCCGAATTCGCGCTGACCGACATCGACGCGCTCGGCGGCCGTCGAATCGGCGGCGGCCGACAGAGCCTGAGCGGCGCTGAACCGGCCGCGGTTCGCGGGCGGGCCGGGCGTCGGATCGCGTGCGCCCGGACGATTGGGCCCGCCCCGTTCGCGTCGGCAATGAGTCGGTGCGGTCGAAGTCTCGCGGTCAGGAAGGCTTCTTCCGACCGGTGTAGGGATTCGCCGGATTCGACGCGACGAACTGTGACCAGGTCTGCGTGCCGTCGGGATGATCCGGGCATGTGTTCAGGCCGGCCCGGAACGTGCTCCCGACTCGTCCCGGAACGGGGAGCGGGACGATACGCCGGGGCCGATGTCGGACACCCTGCCAAACCCGCGCCAACTGTGCCATCGTCAGCACCTCCGGACCGCCGAAGTCGGGTGCCCGGCCGAGCGGCTCGCCCACGGCCAACTCGGCCACCCGCCGCGCCACGTCGGCGGCGGCGACCGGCTGGAAACGAAAGGTCGTGGGCAACGGCGCCACCGGCCATTTCTCGACGGTCCGCAACACTGCCGCGATCAGCTCGTGAAACTGCGTCGCCCGCAGGATCGTATGCGGGACGCCGCTGTCGACGACGGCTTGCTCGCAGGCCAGCTTGTTGCGGTAGTACCGGAACGGGATCCGGTCGATCCCGACGATCGACACGTAGAGCAGGTGCCGAACCTCCCGTGCATGCCGCAGCAGGTTCTCGGTTTGCTCGAGGTCCGCGCCACCCGCGCGACGAAAATCCGAAGCCGCGTGCACGATCACTTCGGTTCCCGCCACCGCCTCCGCCACGCCGACACCGGTTCGCAGGTCGCCGACGTGCGTGCCCGCGCCAGGGCGACGGGACAGTACCCGTACGTCATGGCCCGCTTCACGCAATCGATCGACCACTTGCCTGCCCAGCGCGCCGGTTCCGCCCGTGACGAGAATCTTGGTCATGGACCACTTCTACCGCCGATGTCCGCGGGAACGCGCGAGGCCGTCGTCACACGGTGCGTCGCCCAGGACGTTCGCGGCATGACGTGGTGACCGAACGCCGAATCGCCTGTCCTCGTCTCATATCGGCGAAAATGATTGCAGGACTGATCTTCTGGTATCGAGCTCCGAACGCTGACGCGGTGGTTGAATCGATGTCGAGGCGAGTGCAGGAGCCGCTACGATCGGGAGAGGGGACCTGATGTCGGTGGGAGGCATGGCTCGTGGCGGCGCGAACGCGGTAGGACGCGAGGAGCGGTTGTGCGTGCGGCGCTGAGGCGCCGCACCACCCGTGCGGACACCGGATACGGCGCTTTCCTGTCCTATAGCGGCGAGCGGGACCGTGCGGTGCTTCCGCTGGTCCAGAACGCGATCGAAAAGCTGCCACGACCCTGGTACCGCTTCCCGCGAACGCGCATCTTCCTCGACTACAGCGGTGTCCCGATCGGTGCCGAACTGTGGGGCAAGATCGTCGCGGGCCTGTCGCGTTCGGAGTGGCTCGTCGTGGTGGCTTCACCCGAGGCTGCCGGCTCCAAATGGGTGGACCGCGAAATCGAGTGGTGGCTGGCGAATCGGTCTCCCGAGACGATATTGCTGGTCCTC
This sequence comes from Nocardia sp. NPDC059691, assembly GCF_042733915.1. Taxonomy (NCBI): domain Bacteria; kingdom Bacillati; phylum Actinomycetota; class Actinomycetes; order Mycobacteriales; family Nocardiaceae; genus Nocardia; species Nocardia sp. NPDC059691. The sequence goes on from NZ_JBHWFB010000024.1 coordinate 28,104, forward strand.
AGTGCCGGGTCCCTGTTCTGGGACGAAGAAGCCGGGGATTGGGACCGGGCGCGCTCCACCGCGCTACCGCCACGCCTGTTCGGTGTTTTCGCGTCCGAACCCGTATACAAAACGCTCAAATGGCGTGCGGACGCGAACGGAGTCCCGCGTCCGGACATCGACGCCATCGCGGTCGGGATCGCCGCGGTGATTCGCGGCGTCTCCGAGGCCGACGTCAAATCCGAGGGTTACCAGCAGACCAAACGGAACTTGCGCTGGGCGAGAACCGCCATCGGCGCGTTGGTCATCTTGCTCGTCGTGGCGCTGATCGCGGCGGTCGTGGCCCGGGTGCAGAGCAATCGCGCCGAGGAGCAGGCCAGGATCGCCACGGCGCGGCTCATGGCCTCCGTCGCCGACACCAAGATGGCCACGGATGTCCGCGCGGCCCTGCTGCTGGCCGTGGCGGCGTACCGTCTCGACCCGAGTCCACGTCACCGAGCCGCCCTGCTGCGCGCGAATCTGGCCAGTCCGAAAGTCGCTCGTTACGTTGCGGCGCCTGCGGAGGTCACGGCCTTGCAGAGCAGTGCCGACGGTCGAACCGTCGTTGCCGGGCTCGCCGATGGACAAGTCGTGACATGGGCGCCGGGAGGCTCGGTGACGACCTCGGTCGCGCGTTTGCCCGGCGAGATCCGCTCGCTGGCCGTCGCCGCGGACGGCCGGACGGTTCTCGCCACGGATGGCGCCTCGATCACACTGTGGGGCAGCAACTCCGGTCGGCCGGACTTCGGCGTGCCCGGCGCGAGCGAAGTCGATGTCGTCGCCGTATCCGCGTCCGGGAAGTTCGGTGCGGTCCATCGCAAGGAGACCGAGGCGGCGGAAGGCACCCCGGGGACGGTCGACATCATCGACAATGCCGCTGGACGGGTTCTCTCGTCACATCCGATCGACCGAGCGGTGACGAGTATGGTGTTCACCGACGACACGGCGTTGCGTCTGCTCGAAACCGGCGGCAAGGTGCGGCAGATCTCGCTTCGCGGCGGCGCCGACCGAGATCTTTCACCTTTCGACACCGACAACGCCTGCGGCGACGGCCAAGACGTCGGGGAATTGTCGCCCGACGGGTCCTCGTTCGCCTGCGCCGTCTTGCCCGGTATTCCGGCGCCGGTTTTCCGGCTGCGTCCGACTCCGAGCGCTGTGCGCCCAGAGCCCGGATATGTGGGCGTCGCGATGCCGAGGCGATCGGCTCCCGCCGTGCTCAGCCGCTCGGCGCGGATAGCGGCGGTGCCCAGTGCCGACGCCGGGTTCTATGTCGGGCCCGTCACCGGCGAGCCGAGGCCTCCGGAACCGCCACCGCTGATCACCGGTACCGCCGTCGATTTCGACCGGAAGCTACTGCGTTTCCTCGGGACCTCCGAAACGCAGCTGGTTTCGGCGTCCGGGCGACTGATCACCCTGTGGGATCTCGCGCAGCGCGACCGGCTGGCGAAATCTTTAGCGGTGCCGATCGTCAAAGGATGCAATTCTTGTGAACCAAGCTTGTCGCTGTCCCCGGACGGGCGCACCGCAGTGATCACCGGTCAGGACAAAGATCCGGGAGAATCGGCGCTCAACAGTGACGTGGTGATCATCCAACAGCTCGGGCCGAACCCCTCCCGGCAGCTCTCCATACCGGGACTATCCGGGAAACTCGCCTGGCGCGCGGATGGCACGATGCTGGCAATCGCCGCGAATCCGGCATCCGGCTACGAGCGACGTGTATTCCCGCCCAAACCCCACGTGGAGACTCCGTTCGAGGTGACGGTCCTGTCCTCGCCACCACCGCAGATCAGCGTCGAGGCGGCCGGTGTGTCGTCCGTATCACCCACCGCTGTTTCTCTCGACAGCAGGGGGCGGGCGTATCTGCATGATCTGGCCACCGGCGGCATCAACTCGGAATTCATCCCGCTGGGCGGCGCGGTCGACACAGACCATGTCGTCGAAGCGGGAATCGACGCGGCCGGAGAGTTCCTGGTCATGCGCGATGCCGAGCACATATCGGTCTATGACTTGGCGCGAGAGCAAAACGCGCACGACATCGACGGCAAGGACGCGCAGTCGGTGTTGTTCGCCGGACGGCATCTGCTGATCCGCCGGAAAGACAGCATAGAGATCTGGGATCGGACCGGCTCGCATCGAGAGCGGACGATCCCGTTCCGCAGTACTCGGAACTCGGCCGCGCAGCTCGCCGCCGCTGCGGACGCGAACGTGGTCGTCGCGAAAGACGAGGCAGGCTATCTGACTGTCTTCGCCGCCGACGGCACGAATCTGGGCGAACTCGAGCCTGATTCCGTCTGGCACGTCCCATCCGCCGTCGCCGTGTCCGCTGATGGACGGTATCTCGTGACGGTGAATCCCGGTCCCGCGTTCTCCGGCGGCGTCGATGGGACGCTGATCGAACGGGACATCTCACCGGACGGCCTGATCCGGGCTGCTTGTGCGCATGCTGGTCCGGATCTCACCGGCGCCGAATGGAACGCCTTGATGGGAGTTGCGCGTCCCGCGCAAGCCCGCTGCCCGTAGGGCGCGTTCGACTGCCGCCGGCGTTTCGCTCGGTCGGCGTGACGGCTCCTTCATGGGCTGGTCGGTCTTCCGGCGCCGACCGCCCTGTCCGTGAAGTCCGGGTGTGCCGGCGACCGGGTGAACGACGCCCGATAGCTGCTCGGTGGCACTCCGACGTGCCGGATCATGTGCTGGCGCAGCGACTCCGCCGAGCCGATGCCGCTGTGCCTGGCCACCTGGTCCATCGGCAGCGTGGTGGATTCCAGTAGCTCCCTGGCGCGTTGCAGGCGCTGGTGCAGCAGCCATTTCTGCGGGCTGAGGCCGGTCTCCTCATGGAAGCGGCGGGTGAGCGTGCGCACGCTGGTGCGGGCGTGGGCGGCCAGGTCGTCCAGCGACAACGGTAGGTCCAGGCGTCGCAGCGCCCAGGCGCGGGTGTCGGCGAGCGTCACGCCGTTCTCGGCGGGCAAGGGCGCGTCCACGAACTGGGCTTGGCCGCCAGGCCGCACCGGGGTGACGACGGCCGTGCGCGCGGCTGCGTTCGCGACGGTCGCGCCGTAGTCGGCGCGGATCAGATGCAGGCACAGGTCGATTCCGGCCGCCGCGCCCGCGGCCGTGGTGATCGGGCCGTCTTCGATGAACAGCGCGTCACTGCGGACCGACACGTCCGGGTGGTTCGCCGCCAGTTCGTCGGCGAGAGCCCAGTGGGTGGTGGCGGTGCGGCCGGACAGCAGGCCCGCTTGCGCCAGAACGAAGGCGCCGCTGCAGATCGAGGTGACGCGCTTGCCCGCGGCCACCGCGCTACGCAGGGCGGTGAGCGTGGCGGCGTCCGCGTCGGCGCGGCTTCCGGTGCTCGGCACGATGACGATGTCCGCCTCCTCGATCGCCGCCAAGCCCCGGGAGACGACCACGTCGAATCCACCCAGCCCTGCGGGCAGCACGCCGGGCACGGCGGTGCACACCACGATGCGGTAGCCGGGCTCACCGTCGACCATCGCCGCGCCCAGCACCGTTTCGGGCATGGCCAGGTCGAAAGCTTTCACCGGAGGAACCGCGACGACGGCGACAGTCTGCATGGCCTGATCCTTGGGATAGTTGGCAATCCAGCCAGTAGCTTACCCGTCGCCGCACCGGCAGGCTGAGTAGCGCACGACCGGCGAACGGAACCCCGAATGCCGCAGGTCGTGTGGAAACACTTGTCGCAGAGAGGAATACGCATGCCTTCGCATGTCATCGTCGGACGTGGCGCCACCGCTTCGGCCACCGCGGCGCTACTGGCCGGGTCCGGCGACCGGGTACGCATGGTCAGCCGCAGCGGCGCGGGGCCCGAGCACCCCAACATCGAACGAATCGCCCTCGACGCCTCGGACGCGGACGCGCTGACCGCTGTCGCCGAAGGCGCCGAAACTCTGTTCAACATGGCCATGCCCGCGTATCACACCTGGCCGGAGACCATCCCGCCGCTGTTCGGGTCCGTTCGCTCCGCCGCCGAGCGGACCGGTGCGAATTACGTGATGCTCGGCAACCTGTACGGCTACGGTCCGGCCGACGGGCCGGTCACCGAACAGTCACCGCTGGCGGCCACCGGGCCGAAAGGGCGGGTTCGCGCCCGCATGTGGCGGGAAGCGGAAGAGGCGCACCTGGCGGGCCGAGTGCGCGTCACCGAGGTCAGGGCGTCCCAATTCATCGGTCCCGGCGCGATCTCGGTGTTCTCGCTCCTCGCACAGCCGAAGATCTCGGCGGGGCAGTTGGCGCTGCTGCCGCAGGAACTCGACCTGCCGCACGCCTACACCGCGGTCGGCGACGCGGCGGCGGCAGCGGTCGCCGTCGCCCGCGACGAGCGCGCGTGGGGCAGGCCGTGGCATGCGCCGAGCATCACCGCGACCGCGCGGGAGCTCGCCGGACGATTCGCCGCGGCGGCCGGCGCGCCCGAGCCGCGGCTGGCGGTCATGAGCGATCGCGAACTGACGCTGCTCGGCCTCACCGACCCGTTCTGGCCGGAGTTGTTCGAGACCTACCACATGTCGCACGCGGCCTTCACGGTCGACGACTCGGCCATTCGCGACACCTTCGGCCTGAAGGCATCCGACCCCGACGAGGTGTTCGCGCAGGTGGTGCACGCGGCTCGAGCGTGATCCGGGACCACGACGTGCTGGGACCGCATATCGTGGCGGCGCGGTGAGGACCCGCGCGCCGGCGCTCGCGCGGACATCGGTCAGGAAGGCGTCGCCTTCCCCGCGAACTGCTGTCGTCGCAGGACAGTTCTGGCCAGTTCGGCCGGGGTGCCCGTGCTGGGGTCGACGATCGTGTCGTAGGCGGCGCCGTGGTCGTGCACCGCGTGAAAATGGCCGCGCGCCGAGCCCGGCTCGCTACGGATTCCAGGGGTCGAGGCCACCGTCGGGATCCAGGTGATCGAGGTTGGCGACGCGCCTGGCCGATCGCATCAGGGCTTCGCGGTTGATGTCGTTCGGGTTCGCGTAGTACTCCCTGGCCGCTTCCTGGTGCATGGTCGCGACTCGGTGGCCGATCGCCCAACGGGTGTCACGGCCCGCGCCGTCCCACTCGTCCGGGGTGATCGCCGCTCGCAGCGCCCGGTCCGAATGCCAATTCTGCTCGACCCGCTGCACGAACGCCTGATCGATGTTCGCGTTGGGGGCGGGCGCGTTGCTGTGCCGGACGAAGCTGTCCGCGGCGATCACCGCCTGGGCGGCGAAGGCATCGTGCGCTTCGTGGCCGACGTGGTTGTCCACCGCCCACGCCGCCGCGATCGCCTTCTGCAACGGCGCGAAGCTGTACGGGTTCTGCGATGCCGTCGACTCCTGGACGGAGTATGCCGTCAGCGCATTGGTGACCCGCTCGTGGCTCGCGCCGGAGGAGAGCAGGACAGCATGGATGCGCGAATCGGGAACCTTGTTGTCGCGCAATACTTTCAAGGCCCGCGACACGCCGATTTGGGTGTGTATGCCCCCGACCTGCTCGGCCGCGTCGACCGCCACACCACGCCAGTTGGTGCGGGACAGCTGATGCTCGACGTACCCCGCTTCGCGGCTGGCCAGGATCCTTCTGGTGGAGCGTTCGATCGTCCGTCGGGTGCTGGAGAGCGGATTGAACGGATTGACCCGCCCGCCCGCCAGCCAGGCCGTCACCGGCGAGGAGTTGATGGTGTTGAGCGTGGAGAGTGGGGTCACCCATCCCATACCGGGCGCGGACTTCCCACCGCCACCGCCGCCCATGCCGAGGGCGGTGCCGCCGCTGCTCCCGGACTTGCTCCCGCTGCCCTGCATCGCGAGCGCGAATCGGTTGGCGATCCAGTCGTTGCCCCGGCTGAAACCGCTGCTGAGGCGTTTGAGCTGGAGGACTGCGACGATCTCGACGGTGCCCGCGATGATGATCACCGCCATGACCTGTCCGCGCGCCTGCGCGAACAGATTGCCCATGAACAAGACGTAGACCCCGAGGAAGATGGTGTACGCCGTCATTCGTGCCGCCGCGACGAAACTGTCGACGACATTGCGCACCAGGAATGTCTGCGTCGGGCCGTATACGAATCCGCCCGCCGCGAAGCCGAATATCGACATGAACCCGTGATAGATCGTGTCCAGCGCGGCCTTGATGACCTTCATACCGAGGTACATCGCGAAGGCCAGCAGGATACCGCCGCAGACCAGCAGCATCAGACCCGTCGCGACCTGCCCCATGGAGGGATTCTCGGCCTTCGCGCGCGCGGCGCTGTCTCCACAGGACTTCAGGCCGCTGATCACCCGGGAGTCGTCACCCGCCGCCACCCCCGACGACCACGCCGATCGGCAGGCGGGCCGCTGGTCCACCGTGTGCCCGAAATTCCACACCTGTAGCGGCTTCCGGGCGAAATTGTCGGCCAGATCGCTCTGCATCGTCGCCACCAACTGGGTCGGATTCGGGTCGGCGTTCCCGTTCAGACCGGCGGCCACCGAGATCCCGAGATCGCGGCCCTGGGCGAGCAACCCGTGCGAGGACAGCACATCCGCGAGAGGCTCGGCGAGGAACAACGGGCCCAGCAGCGCGACGCCCACCATCGTCACCACCTGCACGGTGGCCTTCGCGTGGTAGCCGCGCGCGATGAACCACGCCACGCAGACCGCGCCGATGGTCGCCGCGGTGACCAGCATGATCGGGGTCGCGATCTGACCGGTGAGCGCGTCGGCCACGCCGTGCAACGCCGCACTGAACATGTCCAGCCACCGGAAGCTCAACGCGTAACCGATCAACCAGATCGCCGTCGTCACGATGGCGATGTAGCCGATGAACTCCAAGCCCAGCACGGCCCACAGAATGGTGGCGCGCGGCTTGAACAGGCTCTCGTCGCCGGTCGCGAATCGGTAGTCCGACAGCGGGATGCCAGACGAGTCATGGATGTTCATCCAGCTGAGCCCGTCGATGCCGGAGGTTCCGGAACTGCTGCCCGCCGCGTCTTGGGCGACGGCCAGCGCACCGAGGAAACCCGGGAACACGAAGAGCGCGAAGAGAGTGAGGGTGGTCCAGATCGCCCGCCGCCGCCAAACGCCCGGCCGAGAACCCGGCCACCAGTTCGGCGCACCGGCGAGCAACGCGGTCACGGCTGTGGGAAACTCGCGGGGGACTCCGATCGAATGCCGCTCGGTCGAACTGAGGCGGACAGTGCGTGATCGCACCGCCTGGGGGCAGATGTGCACGAAAGAGTCCTTCGTCCCGTCTCTGGGTGCGCAGTCGACTGCGAATTCCGAAACGGGTTGCACGCGAACGTCGATGGCATCTCGCCCCCGTCTCACGTCCTGTATTACAGACAGGGACGGAAACATCCGCCTGAACGTCCAATGACATCCAGGCGGCTCGGGAGTGTACGTACGCACCTCGGCCGTCTACTTACAAAGCGCGCCAAATCGGCTGGTATACAGAGTGTTTCAGCGCAACCAACTGACTTCGGCGCAAGCCACGTCATCGGTGTACGCGATATTCGCCCCGGACGGCGACCAGGGGAGGACACGCGGTCGTCGATCGCCCGACTTGTCGTACACCAGGTGAACAATGCCGTCATGGCATACGACGAGGAGCTGGCCGAGCGAATCCGGGAACTGATCGCACCCGGCCCCGAACTCACCGAGCGGAAGATGTTCGGCGGCCTGGCCTTCTTGATCGGCGGCAATATGGCGGTGGCCGCCAGCAGGCAGGGCGGTCTGCTGGTGCGGGTCGATCCCGACGAGGGCGAGCGGCTCCTCGGTGACACGGTGGAGCCAATGGTCATGGGCGGGCGCGAAATGGTCGGCTGGCTGCGGGTCACCGCCGTCGACGACGACGAAGTACTGCGGGAATGGGTCGAGCGCGGCGTCGCCTACGCCCGGACCCTCCCACCCAAAACGAAGAAGTAGCCCCGCTCAGGCCCTGACCTGCCGCCGGAACAGCACACGGTCGAATTCGCGTCCGTACTCGTCGACCGCGACCACGTCCATCTCGCTGGCGAACACGCCCGGCCGGACGTCGACGCGCAGGAACGAGTAATTCCGGAAGCGGACCCGCGACCACGGCGCGGCTTCGTCCTGCTTACCGCCGCCCGGGGTCCACACGTAACTGTTGGGCACCGAGGTGTCGGCCAGCTCGCTGCCGCGGAAGGTTTCCCGCGACCCGGGCTGGAATTCGTAGCGCGGGCGTCCGCCGCCGCCCACGGTGTAGTAGACGGTGCCGTCGGTCTCCGGGTAGACGATCGAGTTGTCGCCCGCGACCTTCGTCGCCTGCCCGCCACGCAGCGGATCGGTGCGCTCGTAGACGTGATTGTGACCCTGCAACACCAGGTCGACTTGGTAGCGGTCGAAAAGACCGACCCACGCGTCACGCACACCGCCGTCGCTGGCGTGCGATTCGGTGGTCGAATACGCGCAGTGGTGGAAGAAGCAGACGATGAAATCGATGTCGGGGTCGGCACGGTGGGCGGCCAGGGTGCGTTCCACCCAACTCGTCTGTGCCCCGCCGGAGTAGCCGCTGTTCGCCCGGATCTCGTAGGTGACGTCGTTGGCGTCCAGCGAGAGCACCGCGACATTGCCGTAGGTGAACGTGTACGCCGACGGGCAGCCCGCCGGACCGTTGCCGGGAAAGTCCAGGCGCGCCAGATGCCCGCCGTAGCCGTGGTCGCCGTAGGTCGCCTCCATGTCGTGGTTGCCGGTGGCGAACATCCACGGTGTCTGGGCGGCGCTGGGCTCGATGGCGTTGAAGTAGACGTCCCAGACGTAGGGGTTGTACTTGTCGAAACCGCTCGCCTGCTGCGCTCCGTGCGCTGCGAACTGCCCCGGCTTGCCCGCGCCGGACGGGTCGGCGTAGGCGATGTCGCCTGCGAGGATGTGGAAGTCCGGCCGGGCGGCGGCGATCTGGCGCAGCACGTTGCTCGCGTGCGGCGCGGCCGGATCGTTGTCGGCCTTGTAGTACTTGTCGTCGTAGTCGCCGGGAGCGACGCCCTCCGGCAGCGCGGGCGTTTCGTCGGTGCCCTGGTCGCCCATCATGGTGAACCGGAACGGAAGGACCGCGGGGCGTGCGCTGGGCATCGCGGGTGCGGCGGCGCGGATGTCGCCGACGAATCCGTCGGAGGTCCGCCAGCGGTAGAAGTGCGGCACCCGTCCGGGCAGGCCGTCCACCGGTGCGTGGACGTAGAACTGTTCGGCCGCGAGCACGCCGCCGTCGGCGGTGGGCAGCTGGGTGAGCAGGTTGCGCACCTCGGCTTGGACCGTCGCGCCCAGCGCCGGTGTCGGTCCGTGGTCGAGATACACCGTGGCGCCCGCCGGACGCCGCGAGAGCTGCGCCGCGAAACGCAACTGGCTGGCCGCGTCCGGCCCGAAGGCGACGCGCCGTCCACCCACCGCGAGCTGGGCCTCGTCGGCATAAGCGCGCCTGCCGAACGGCGTCGTGCCGACCGCGGCCACCGCTGCCGCCGCGGCGGCGCCGCGTAGTACGTTGCGCCGCGACACCGGGCGACGGCGCAGGTAGGCGCGGTGCCATTCGTGCTGCTCGGGCATGGTCATGTGGGCAGCGAGATGGCCGGGAATTCCGGTGTCCGGAATGTCGCCTGCTGGATTCAGCGGTGTGGACGGCATACCGCAGATGCTGTACCGGCACGGCGCACGGAGCAACTCGACATCGCACCGCACGCGGGAATACCTCGTGAACAGTCGGTTTCGCCATTCGGGTTTGTTCCATTTGCCGGAAATGTGTGAAATACGTAATGCCCGAACGTATTTCACCGGCGACCCCCCTGGGTTTCGAGTCGGATGGTCGACGGCCAACGGGCCGCGCTTCTCGGCAGGGCCGCGGCCGACGCGTCTACGCCGACGGCCGATCCGTCGCGTCCGACGACTGTTCTGGATCCATGGAGACGTGCGCGCTGCGGGCGACCGCACGCAGTTGGACCGCGTCGTAGCCGTGCGATTCGAGCATCGACAGGACGGCGGCGATGATCTTCGCCGTGGAATCCCCTTCGTCTGTCCCGGCCACGTACGTACGGTAATCCAGGATCCGAGCGCGGACACTCGTCACCACGGCGGCGGGATGCCGATCAGCGAAGGGCGGCGACCGAGTGTTCCGGTGCGCCGCCGCCGTCGCTAAGCTGCCAGGATGACGCTCTTTCTCCGCGTCGCGGTGGCGCCCGTGGTGCTCGCCGGCGCGCTGGTGAGTGCGGCGCACGCCGAGGCGACGCCCGGTAGCGACATCACCGCCGTCACCCTCGGCCAGGCGCAGATTCCCGCCGGGCTGGTGCCATTCGTCGCGGGCACCGATCTGGTCGTTCGCGAGATCACCATCGGCCCCGGCGGCTCCACTGGTTGGCACTACCACCTCGGTCCGGTCTTCGGCTTCGTGCGGTCGGGCACGCTCACCCACCCCGGACCCGACTGCGACGCTCCGGTCTTCCGCACCGGCGAGTTCATCTACGAGCCCGCGGGCGAATGGAACGTGCACATCGGCCGGAACCTCGGCGCGGAGCCGCTCGTCCTCGACGTCGTCTACGCCCCGCCCACGGGCGAACCGCTGTTCGTCGACGCACCCGCCCCGGCCTGCGCGTAGGGCCGTTCGGTCGCATGGGCGGTGGTTGCCGAGCCCGATGGCGTCCGGATGTCGGCGGTCGCGGTCGGGCGATCCGGCAGCGCGGTCACCGTAACGGTATCGGCATCATGCAGGAATTCGACCGGTGTCGGTCCTAGGGTCACCGACCGGCGGGACGGGCCGGTGCCCCGAGTAGCCAGCGCCAACGTGGCAGTTCGGTGATTGCCGTGACGGCCGTCAACGTGGTGACGACGACGGCCGCCCAGGCCGGCCATGTGGCCCAGGATGCGAGTACGGCGGCGGCGAGTTGGAGGACGACGAGACCGATGGTGACTATGCCGGGGACCGGGATGAGGACCTGTCTTTTGTCGCCAGGGGTGGCGAAGAGGGTCGGCAGCCCGATGAGCAGGACCAATGCCGCGACCGCGAGCGCGACCGAGTGATCGGCCAGTGCCCATGGGGTGGCGATCCAGGCAATCAGTTCGGTGGTGAACCGCAGAATCGAGGCAATACGTCCCTGGCCGGTGAGGTTCGGCGAGGTGATGGGCCGAGTGGACATGACGGACAGCGTGTCATACCAGCTGGTCTGGAACGCTCGATGCTCCCAGTGGTGAGCAGACGGCGACGTCAGCTACGCCACACAGCAGTGAACTCATACCACGGGCCACCGAGGTGAGTTGCGGTGAAGTCGTCGAATCCAACCGGTGTGCCATGAGGTGAGTACGCCCACCCACATGCGCAAGCCGCACCCCCGGATCGTCGGCCGGAACGAAACCTTCGCGACAAACGCTAGCAAGTACGCCGACCGCTTCGCAGTGGCACGCGCTTCGAGTCATCGGGGTCGCGTATCCGTAAGCGGCGCTTGCCGTCTCGCGTCAGCGATTGGGCAGGCGGTGATGGGCGTAATCGCGGTGTCCGAGCCGGGTTCGACCGGTACGGCCACATCTAGATCGCACAGTCGGCGCAGGTAGATCAACTTGTCCTAGTCCCCGCAGCGATCCGGCGCAGCTTCTGGCTCGCGGTTCGCGCCGCCACGCCAGCTGCGGTATCCGCGGTGCGCGGCGAAAGTTCCGATGATCGCGGTGGCGCACCAGACCGCGATGGCGGTGTAGGCCAGCGGGGCCGACAGGTCGCCGATCGATGCGCCGAGAGCGGTGTAGACGAATGCCCGTGGAGCCGAGCCGATGAATGCGCCCACGGCCATCTGCCACAACGGGACTCCGAACGCTCCGAATACATACGACGCCAGCGCATCCGAGATGCCAGGGACGAAGCGCTGGCCGACGACGGCCCACAGGCCGCGCCGCTCGATCTGTGCGTCGATACGCTCGGCACGCTCCGGGCCGAGCAACCCGCGCGCGCTTTCGCGGCCCGCCCGCCGCCCGAGGAAGCTGGTGATGATCGCCGTGCCCACCGCCGAGCCAAGCGTCACGAACGTCCCGACCAGCGGCCCGAACAGCAGACCGCTCCCCGCGGCCAGCATCGGGCCGGGCACGAAGATCGCGCCGAGCACCGCCGAGGCCGCCAGATAGGCGAACGGGGCCGCGGGTCCGGTCGCGGCGATCGCGTCGCGCACGCGTTCGACGTCGATCACTCCCGCGACGGCGACCAGATAGAACATCCCGAACAGAAACCCGACGAACAGCGCCAGCCGCGCGATGTGCCGCCGCCGTCCGGTGCGAAAGAAGCCGTCGTTGTCCGTCATGCTGACCGCAATCCTGCCTCGAGCTGGCCGGACGTTCACGTCGAGGGTGCACAGTGCCCGCCGCCGGAGCACGGGACACAATCACGAAGCGGGGCTCTACGGTTTGAGCTATCGGCGGTGGCCGACCGGGGTGTGAATCCCGAATCTCCGCGCTTCTGTGGAAACCCGGTCGCGAACCGGCGGGGTCTGTACCCGGCTCCCTGTGCCTTGTCAGGTGTGCACCGTTCAGCTGTTGGGCGTGCGACTGGTGATCGAAGGAGCCGCCGTCGATTCAGGGTTCTAGGTACAGGCGCTCGTTCGGTAGGCGGCGTAGGCCGCTGGTGTCGGTGATCGCTACGGTTACCGCATCGGTGTAGCGGCGGGTCTGGTGTTCGTGGACGAACAGCAGGGCGGCGGTGAGGCAAGCGACGAAGTCGAAACGCATGCCGTGCAGGAATATCGACAGGCGGACGTCGGGTTCATCGGGCCGTGGGGATGTCACGGCTGCTCCGGTTCGCGGTCGCGGAAGTAGCGGAAGTCGTCACGGCTCACGATCACGGCGGTGACGAAGGTCGAGCAGGTGAGGTAGTCGCAGTCGCGATGCAGGTCTAGGGCTCGAAGTGCGTTCTTGCGGCTGGATACCGGCCAGTGTGGGTTGTCGTGGGCGAATCGGGTCCGCAGTGAATGCGGTCGGCCGTTGGCGTCGCTAGGGAAGAGCCGCACGAGACCGTCATCGGGCACGGGACACCACCCGGAATCCCCGATGGCGGTTCGGCATCTGATCCGCCCACGCTCGAATGGCTTCCAACACAACGCGTCCCGACGGCCGATATGGTCCGCGCGGCGGCACTATCCACTGGCGGATCGCGCCGGAAGAGGCGGTGGGCGAGGGGAGTGCGATCGTCGCTCCGGACCGAGCCACGCTCACGTCCAGCCGGAACAACTCCGCGAACAGCCGGTCGTCGTCCGGCAGATCCGCCACGATGAGGAACGTCCATCGGTCCGAACGTGGATGTGCGACAACGGGTCCGAGGATTTCGCCCCGGCTCTGCATATGGGCTTTCGTTGCTTGCCCCAAACGCGTGGGCATCGTCACCCCGCACACGTACCCGGCACGCAGGATGATCCGCCCCAACTCGGGCGGGTCGATCACAGCGGGTAGATCGCACTCGCGCCGGTAGTAGTAGCACCTGGATCGCGGTGTGTCCCCGAACGATTGCATCACCGTCTGCGCTCCCCTCAGATCTGTTGCTGGTCGTGCGCCCAGGTCGTGAGAGTCCTCCTTGGGCGGGGAGGAAGCACTCTCTGCAAGACGCGCGGCAAGCAGACAAGATGCGTCCGGTGCTGGGCAAAGGAATGTGGGAAGTCAAGAAAGACAGTTCATTTCCCAGCAGGTTGCCCGTCGAAGGTGTCACCATTTCCCGGACAGGGAACTCGGACGACCTCGGGAGGGAAGGCTTGTCAGAGGACGAGACCGGCAGCACGCTGCCGCGTCGCCAACTCGGCCGCCATCTGCGTGACGCGCGAGAAGCGCTCGGCATGACGTTGATCGAATCCGCGAAGCTCATGGAGTGGGGCAAGAGCACGCTGCAACGGCTGGAGAAGGGGCAGACGGAGAAGATCAGGACGCACGACATCCGGCTGCTATGCGAGCAGTATCAGCTAGGTGATGAGCGAACGCGGGACTTGCTGGCGCTGGCCGAGCAGACCGCGGTCAAGTCGTGGTGGCACGAGTACGGCTCACTGATCACGCCAGGGTTCGACGTATACATGGGGCTGGAGTCTTCGGCGCGACAGCTGACGTTCTTTCAGCCGTCCGTCGTGCCGGGATTGCTTCAGACCACTGACTACGCGATGGCGCTGGACAAAATCTACTTCCCGAACGAGCCAGCAGAAGAGATCGACAAACGAGTGCAGCTTCGGCTTCGTCGGCAGGGGTTCATCCTGCGCCGCAGGCGTCCCGCAGACATCGTGGTAATCCTGCATGAATCGGTGCTGCGAACTGTGATCGGCTCACGCAAGGTGATGGCCGCGCAGTTGCGACATCTTGCGGACCTCGGCACCCATCCGCACATCAAGATTTGCGTACTGCCGTTCTGGGCTGGCCTGCCGGTGGGGATGTCTACCGGTCCGTTCTTGATCCTCGATTTCGACGTGGATAAGAAGGGCAAACCCGACGAGCCGAGCGTCGTGTACGTCGAGAGCTTCACCGGCGGAATATTCCTGGAGCGTCTGGCCGACCTGAGCAGGTACCGTGAGGCCCACTGGGTGATCCAGCACGCCGCGCTGGATGTCCAACCCAGTCGAGATCTGTTGCGTGAGGTAGCGAAGGAGCACGAACGTGCACGTTGATCTGTCCGGAGCGAAGTGGTTCAAGAGCACTCATAGCAGCGGAGGACAAGAGTGCGTAGAGATTGCCCACTTGGCAGGCGGAATGGTCGGCGTCCGAGACTCCAAGAACCCGACCGGCCCGGCGTTGGTCTTCACGCCCGGCGAATGGGACGCCTTCACCGCTGGCGTCGTGGGCGGCACCTTCACCCACCCATAGGCCCGAGAAGTCGCGCGGCATCATTCCGGTGTCATCGGACAAGATCAACGGCACATGGCTGTGGCGTTTGCCGAGAAGACCTCTCGCTCATGTGCCGTTGATCTTGATGTTCAGGGTGGGTCGCGGGGGAGGAGGGTGCCGAGGGGGCCCAGGTCGATGTTGAGGTCTTCGGGGGTGAGGCCGAAGTGGTCGCGGAGTTCTTCCATGCGTTGCTCGAGGAGCATGAGGGTGGTGCCGATGCGTTCTATCTGGGTGTCGGTGAGGTCACCCGCGTCTACGCGGCGGAGTGCTTGGCGTTCCATGAGCTGGCGGAGGAGCTCGACCAAAGTGAGGACGAGGCTGACCAGGCCGCGCTCGACGGATTCCGGGTCGGTGTCGATACGCGGTGGGATGCCGCCGAATTCAGTCATCGCCGGGTGCCTCCATCGCGTGCAGCGGTCCGGAGAGGGTGCTGATCGAGGAGATCAGCGCCCGCAACGAGATCTGGACCAGGTCGACGTCCGCGATGGCGAGTTTGATGTCGCCGGAGATCACCACGCCGCCGGCCAGCACCCGATCCAGCAGATCCACCAACGAGACCCGGCGCTCGTCGTCGACCTCCCGTGTGGCGCGGCTCATGCCGGTTCTCGTTCCACGCCCGCGAACGAATACGGCGGCCACGGGCCGGTGAGTTCGAGGCGGATGCCGGGGAATTCGTCGCCGAGCGCCGTGACGATGGTGGCGAAGTCGTCGGTGCGGTCGTCGTCCACGAGGTAGGTCCCGTTGAGGACCAACCAATCACGACGGCCACTCAGTGCCGGGTCGGTCAGCGCCTGACGTCGCCCCGCGGCCGCGTGCTGGAGCAGGCGGGTGTGGATCTCCTCGGCGCGCTGGGCCGCGTCGCGTTCGATTGTTTCCTGCGCGGACAGTTGCGCCCGGCGCCGGGCCAGATACGCGGCTCCCGCGCCCTTGCCTTCGCTCGCGGTGCGGGACTCGGCCACGGCGGCGGTCAGGGCGGCGCGGTCGCCGTAGGCCTTCACGCCCCACTCGGTGCGGCCGCTCACGAGCTCCAACGCGGCGGCGAAATCCGCTCGCCGCTCGGTCAGCAGGTCGCGCACCCGGTCGTCGTCGAGGAAGACGGTAGCCAGCCGCAGTGGGACGGTCGGACCTCGTCGCACCAGGGTCGATACGACGGCGTCGTGCGCACGGGCCGTCCCTTCCAGCCAATCGAGGTCCTCCAGATGCGCCCGCATCGGCTGCTCTCCGAACACCTCGAGCGGCACCGAGCCGACGATCGCCGTCAGCCCGTCCACGACCACCGTTCGCACCGGCTCGCCCGCGACTCCGGTCAGCTCGCCCAGCTCCTCGCCGCCGCAGCCGGGCGTCACCGCGTACAGCCAGACCCCGAGGCCCTCCGTCACGACCGATCTTCCCTCGGTTGGCGGCGACGCTCGATGCGTTGCGGTTGTTCCTTCGCGCTCTCCAGTTCCGCGATCCGGTCGCGGAGCTTCTGATTCTCGAGTTCGAGATCGTGATCCTGCCGCTCCAGCGTGCGGGCCTTGCTGTTGAGCCAGGGATCGGTCTCCCACCAATCGATGCCCACCGACTTGGCGGTCTCCAAGGACGCGATCACCAACCGCAGTTTGATCGTGAGCAGTTCGATGTCGAGTAGGTTCACCTGTATGTCGCCCGCGATCACCAAGCCCTTGTCGAGCACCCGCTCGAGGATGTCGGCGAGGTTGGTCGACGAATGCCCGCCTCCGTACGGCTGCGGTGCGGACGATCCGCCGGGCACCACCGTCATGACCGAGCCCTTCCGATGTCGGTGCTGCCGCGCCCGTAGCGCTTGGTTCTGCGATAGGCCAGCAGGTTCCCGTCGAGATCGATCTCGACCTCGTAGAGCGCGAGGATGTCCGCCGACGACGGGATCCGGCGGTCCTCGAGCACCTCGATCTCCACCTGCCAGCCGTCCTCCGTCGGTTCCATCGACGTGACGCCCTGCACCTCTTTCGACGTCAGCTCGACGAGGTTTTCCACCGCCATGGCGGCGGCCTGCGCCGGGGTGCTGGGAGGTGGTTCGTCGGAGGCCGGGTCGACGTCCTCGGAAGTGGTCTTCCGTGCCACGCGCGTCACTCCTTCCGGATCACGCGCGGCGACCGGTCATGCGATCCAGGACCGCCTGCTGCGCTTGTCTACGCTCCTCTTCGGACAGCTGACCGGCTGCCGCGGCCGCATCGATCTCCTCGAGTTCCCGCCGCATGACGGCGGGATCTCGCATCTTCTGATCCACCTGGTCCTGGATCAATTCGCCCAACCAGATCACGCCGCGGACCGGGGCGACGGGCAGCGTCAGGATCGATGTGAGCACACCGAACATGCCTTACCCCTCGGGTGCGCGCTTCATGACGAAGTCGTAGGCCGCCATCGGGCCGAGCAGGTTCAACTCCACGCGGCCGTCCCAGTCCTCGCCCAGCCTGCGCAGCGTGTCCTCCAGGTCTTTCTGCCGGTCCAGTTCGACCAGCACCGCGATGTGGACGGCCTCCTCCTCATGCGTGGGCTCGCGCTGGTTGACGAGCGGTTCGAACTCCTCGAGCTCGGCGACCACCTTGCGAGTGTCCTCGGCCCGCTTGGACTCGATGGCCTGATTGATCATCTCGCCGAGCGCGATTCGCTCGTTACGGGTGGCGTCCTCCGGTTTGTCGCGGATCTCCCCGGCCAGCCGGGCGGCCTCGGCGTTCTCGTCGAGCAGCTCCCGGAGGATGGTGTTCTCGACGTAACGGCCGCGGACCACGAACTGCGCCCGGCCCTCGAGTTGCTCCAGCGCGGAGCGGAATTCGTCCTCGTTCGCTCCGAGTAGTTCGTTCTCCACCGCCTCGGTGTCGGTCATGACCGCGCCGAAGCGCAGCGGCAGCACCGGAGCGACGGCGGCCGATCCGTCCAGCAGTTCGGCGTGCGCGGTGAGGTCGTCGGGCGTGCCCAGCGGCCGATCCGACTCGAGCATGCTGACCAGCGCGGCGATCTCGCCGTGCCGTATCACCGATACCTCACCCGGTGGGTCGCCGACGCCGCTGGCGTGCGGCTCGGGCTCCACGTCGGCGGGCACGATGCCGTAGACGTAGACAGATGTCGCAGCGGTAGTCATCAGCCCTCCTTACGTTTGGGCCTGTTCGCCGTCTGGCGCTTGTCCTGCACGTCGCCGATGAAGTCCATGACCTTCTCGCCCGCCGCCTCGAGAGCGCCCTGCGTCTTGTGCTTCGCCAGGCCCTGGGTGCCCTCGCCGACGAGGTCGGTCAGTCCCTTCGGCTGGGTGGAGATCTCCAGCCGGTTGACGGCTTCGGCGAAGCGCAGATAGGTGTCCACACTGGCCACCACGACGCGGGCGTCGATGGTCACCAGCTCGATGCCGACCAGCGACACGCGCGCGAACGCGTCGATGACCAGGCCTTTGTCCAAGATCGTATCGATCACGTCGGCCAGGCTGGAGGAGTTCGGGCGCGCCATCGTGCCCGCTCCGCCACCCCCGCCGCCGCCTGCGGGTTCGATGGTCATGCGTTTGCTCCTCGCTTCTCACGCGACCGGCGAGGCGCCGCGCTGCGGCGGCGGGCGGCGGGTCGACGGCGAGGACGCCGATCTTCGTCTTGCTCGTCCTCGTCTCGCTCGTCCGTCTCTTGTTCGTCGGTCTCTTGTTCTTCCTCGTCCGGCTCCTGCTCGTCCGGCTCTCGTTCCGTTTCCTCTTCTCCCTGATCTTCTTCGGACTTCTCCTCTTCCTCGCGGCGCGCGGTCTCGTCGTCCTTGACGACCTTGCTGTCGTGGATTTCGCCGTGCCAGCCGACGATGTCGTCGGGATGCAGTACGGACTCGGTCATCACGTGCCGCTCGAAGTGCTTCAGTTCCAGCCGGCAGCGGCGGCCGGCCGCGCGCCAGATGTTGGCGGTCTTCTCGAAGACTCCCTTGGGGTGGTACTCCAGCACCACGAGGATGCGGGTGTACTGCGGCGTTATCTCGTGGAAGGTGACCGCGCCGTCGATGTAGCCCTTGTGCCCCTTGGAACGCCAGACGATCCGCTCGAACGGCACCTGCTCGAGAATCGTGGATTCCCAGGTACGCCGCGACCAGAACACTTTGCCGGTCCAGCTGAGCTTCTCGTCGGAGACCTGTTCCACTTGCTCGAGCTTCTTGGTGTACTTCGGGAAATCCGCGAACTGGGTCCACTGGTCGTAGGCCAGGTGGATCGGGACGCCGACGTCGATGTGCTCGACGATGTTCGTCAGCTTGATCTTCTTGCTGCCGCCCTTGCCCTTGCCGCCGGTGAGCGATTCCTTCACGTTCTCGAACTGCTCGCGTAGTGAGTGACCGAGCTTGGTTTTGCCCATGCTCATGGCCGTGCTCAACGGCGAAGAGCCACCGGCGAGCTTCTGCACGCCGGTCAGCGCCGCCAGCAGGTTCCCCCCGCCGCCGCCCTCGGCGTACTCGTTCAACCGGCCCGCGGTCTTCGACACCTGGTTCGTGAGCCCGGTCACCGCGCGTTCGGTCAGCGCTCCGGTGAGGTTCTGCAACGACTGCTGCAAAATGCCGGTCGGCGTGGGCGGCGGCGCGTTCTTCTTGGCGGAAGATCCGGCCTTCTTGGCCGAGGCTCCCGCCTTCTTCGCGGATGATCCCGCCCCGGTCGCGGCTTTGGCGGCCCGGCCCGCCGTATCGGCGGCCACCTTGCCGACTCCTTCCGTCGCGTCACGCAAAATCTTCGCCATCGCCGGTCACCTCCTCGTCCGGCGCACGGGGGCCTGGCCGGCCTCGGCGCGAGTACGGCGGCGGCCGGAAGTCCCGGACGGCTTACGATCCGCGGAGTCGGACGAACGGTCGGCGGTCCGCGAGCTCGCTCCGCGCTTGGCGGTGGTGCTCGACCGGCGAGTGCGCGTCCGCGCGGCAGGCCGCTCGGTGTCGTCCTCTTCCTCGCCCCGCTCGGAATCGTCCTCGTCCTCGGGCTCTTGTTCTTCCTCTTCGTACTCGTCCTCAGGCGTTCGATCCTCGTCCTCGTCCTCGTCCTCGTACTCGTCCTCGGGCTCTTGCTCCTGGTCCTCGTCCTCGGGCTCTTGCTCCTGGTCCTCGTACTCGCCCTCTTGCTCCTCGTCCTCGTACTCGTCCTCAGGCTGTTGCTCTTGCTCTTCGTCCTCCTCATCCGCCGCCTGTGAGCCGCGTTGTTCTTCGCCCGCCAGGAGCGTCGTCCCCTGCTGTAACCGGTTGCTGAGCGCGTCCATGCGGTTGCTCGCCGCGGTGACCGCGGCCGAACGCACCGCGCCGAGCAACTCGTCGCGCACGGTGTCGGTGATCTTGGTCAGCTCCGGCGTCGATTTGAGCAGCTCCGTGCCGCGCTCGAGCAGTTCGGCGGGTGTTCCCGCGGATCGTCTCGCCATCGCGGCTCCCGCCAGCGTCATCGCGAAGCGCATTTTCTTCGTGCGGCCGAGCAGGTACCCGAGGCCCACCCCTAACGCGATTCTTGCTC
Source organism: Nocardia sp. NPDC059691 (assembly GCF_042733915.1). Taxonomy (NCBI): domain Bacteria; kingdom Bacillati; phylum Actinomycetota; class Actinomycetes; order Mycobacteriales; family Nocardiaceae; genus Nocardia; species Nocardia sp. NPDC059691. Next base: position 48,366 of record NZ_JBHWFB010000024.1, read on the forward strand.
CACCTTTCATTGCTCACTCCTTGCTCGTCTCCGCCGCCACGGCTTTGCTGAGCCGGGGCGGCGAGACTTTGACGTCCCCAGAAGTGGGATAGACCACATGGCAGCGGCCAAACTTCAGCGTATGCCTGGTTACCCGATGGGTCGATGGGTTCTGCCTGCGGAAAGCTGGGAACTCGCAGGCTGGCGAACCTGTTTCAGCGATCACTCGGCGGTAGAGGTCGGAAAAAAAATTTCGAGAAACTTCGCGAACTGTGTCGAAGGCGAGCGAGCGGCTCCGACCAGTGGGTGACAGCAAGTCACGCCACAACACAGGAGCACATCATGTCCGTCAACACGTTCCTCTGGTTAGACAACGCCGCCGAGGAAGCCGCCGCCCTGTACGCCGCGGTGATCCCGAACTCGCGCGTGGTCGAGGTCTCCCGCAACTCCGACGGCTCGGCGTTCATCGTCTCGCTGGACCTGGACGGTCAGGCGGTCACGCTGATGAACGGCGGACCGGACCACCCGCACACCGATGCCGCATCGCTGCAAGTGGTCGTGGACACCCAGGACGAGGTCGACCGCCTGTGGGACGCGCTCACCGCGGACGGCGGCGAGCCCGGCCCGTGCGGCTGGCTGAAGGACCGCTACGGCCTGTCCTGGCAGGTGGTGCCCTCGGCGCTGCCGAAATTGATGAGCGGTGACGATTCCGCGAAGACCATCGCCGTCGGCACCGCCTTGCGGTCGATGTCCAAGCTCGATGTCGCGGCTCTCCAGAACGCCTACGACAACGCCTGATCAGGCGCCGCGAACGCCGAAGACCCCGCCGGGACGCCGTTGTCCGGGCGGGGTCTCGCGCGACGGCGTCGTCAGCGCCAGCGTTCGGGGGTCACGGGCGCGTCCCACGCGCGGGCGTAGCGGCGCTTGTCGGGGGCGTCGTATTCCTTGCTGCGGTAGACCACGTACGGCCGCACCAGGTAGCCGACCGGCGCACTGAACATGTGCACGAGCCGGGTGTAGGGCCACAGCCCGATCAAGGCGAGCACGACCAGCCCGTGCAGTTGGAAGGTCCACGGGGTGTCCACCATGAGCTCGGGTTGCGGGGTGAGCGTGAACAGGCTACGGAACCAGGGCGAGACAGTCTCGCGATAGTTGTAGGTGCCCCACAGCAGGTTGCTGCCCCAGGTGTTGAGCAGGCCGGTGACCAGTGCGGCGGTCAGCAGCCCGTACATCAGCTTGTCGTTGCCCGTGGTCGCCTTGCGGACGGCGGGAACGGTGAATCGCCGGTAGAGCAGGATGCCGACACCGGCCAGCACGGCCAGCCCGGCCAGCGACCCCGCCGCGACGGCGACCACGTGATAGACGTGCTCGGAGATCCCGACCGCCGAGGTCCACGACTCCGGGATGAGCACGCCGAGCACGTGCCCGCCGAACACCCCGAGCATGCCGAAGTGGAACAGCGGACTGCCCAGCCGCAGCAGGCGGCTCTCGTAGATCTGCGAGGAACGGGTGGTCCAGCCGAACTGGTCGTTGCGGTAGCGCCACAGGTGCCCGAGCACGAAGGAGGTGAACGCGACGTACGGCAGGATCAGCCACAGCGCGACCGGCAGATGCGGGGATGCGTTCATCGTCGGCCTTCCGATCCGTCGAACAGGGAGGGGTCCATCGCGAAGGGCTCCAGCCCGACTTCCTCCTCGGGCGGGCCCTGGGCGGCGAGTTCGGCGATGCGCCTGCGGTCGGCGGTGGTGGGCGGCGGCAGCGTCGCCCCGATCGCCGCGAGCACTCCCGCGTAGGGGGAGTTGTTGTCCGACAGCGAAAGTCGCAGCAGCTCCAGCACCGGAACGTGCTCGCCGAGCAGCCGTTCGCCGCCGATCGGGTCGACGGTGGCGGCGAACTCCAGCAGCACCGGCAGATGGTCGGGCAGTTCCTCGTCCCCGAGTTCGACACCGGCGTGCCGGTAGGCGTGCTTGAAACGCAGCAACGCCATTCCGCGCTTGCGGGTGTCGCCGTAGGCGTAGAAGGTCAGGTGCAGGCTGGCGCGGCGGCGCATGTCGAAGGTCGCGACGTAGTCGGCCGCGAGTTCCAGCGGCGGGGTGGTCCGCAGGTAGTCGAGGCATTCGCTCAGGTGTGTGCGCACCTCGTCGGGCAGATCGGCTGCGGCGCTGATCAATTGGTCGATCATGGCCAGTGTCTGCTCGCTGGGGTAGTCCAGCAGCAATGCGGCGATTCGCCACACCAGCTGGCGGTCGCGCTGGGCGAGTTCGACCACCGCTTCCGGGCGGCGGCGCAACTTCAGCAGGCTCATCGCCCCGCTCCGCTCGGCGCGGAGGCCGGATCACCCGCGACGCTGCCGGAGCCGTTGCTCGCGCCGTGCCCGTTGCCTGCGGGCCCGTCGCCTGCCCCGTTCGCGTGGCCGTTACCCGAGTGCCCGTTGCTCGTGCCGTCGGCGTGCCCGTTGCCGTTCGCGGCGCCATCGCTCGGCACCAGGCCCTCGGTGCTCTTGCCATCCCAGTTCAGCAGGTTGATCCGGGACGACTTCTGCTCCGGCGCGGCGTCGTTGGCGTCGGTGAGGTGGAACTTCTCCACCATCTGATCGAACGCCGTCATGCCCGGACCGCCGTCGGTGTCCAGGCTGCACCCGGTGGCGAGCGAATCCAGTTCGTGCGCACGGGCTCCCGCGCCGCTCGGGATGACATAACGGTGCTCGTACTTGGCGATGGCCAGCAGCCGGTACATCGCCTCGATCTCCTCGGGCTCCAGCCGCACCGACGGCGCGATCGAGGGATCGGGCTCCTCACCGAGGTTCACCGACCGCATGAACGAGCGCATCGCCGCGAGGCGCTGCAACGAAGCGCGCACCGGCCCGACCTCGCCCGCGGTGAACAGCTCGGCCAGGTACTCCACCGGAATGCGCAGCGCGTCGATCGCGCCGAACAGGTTGGACACGTTCTCGCCGTCGTGGCCGGTCTCGCTGAGCACGTCGACCACGGGCGACAGCGGCGGCACGTACCAGACCATCGGCATGGTGCGGTACTCCGGATGCAGCGGCAGCGCGATCTGATAGTCCACGATCAGCTTGTAGACCGGCGAATCCTGGGCGGCCTGAATCCATTCCGGCGAGATCCCGGCCCGCTCCGCCTCCGCGATCACCCGCGGGTCATGGGGATTGAGGAACACCCCGAGCTGCGACGGGTAGAGATCCTTGTCGTCGGTGACCGACGCGGCCTCGAGCACCGCGTCGGCGTCGTAGAGCATGACGCCGATGTAGCGCAGCCGCCCGACGCAGGTCTCCGAGCACACCGTCGGAATACCGACCTCCACGCGCGGGTAGCAGAAGGTGCACTTCTCCGCCTTGCCCGTCTTGTGGTTGAAGTAGATCTTCTTGTACGGGCAGCCCGACACGCACTGCCGCCAGCCGCGGCACTTGTCCTGATCCACCAGCACGATGCCGTCCTCTGCGCGCTTGTAGATCGCGCCGGAAGGGCAGGACGCCGCGCAGGAGGGGTTCAGGCAGTGCTCGCAGATGCGCGGCAGGTAGAACATGAAGGTCTCTTCGAACTCCAGTTTCACCTGCTCCGACAGCTTCGCCAGCAGCGGGTCCTTGCCGACCTGCTCGGGGCCGGAGCCGAGGTCGTCGTCCCAGTTGGCGCCCCAGGTGACCTGCGTGTCCTGGCCGGTGATCAGCGATTTGGGCCGCGCGACCGGCGTCGTGTCGACCGGCGGGGAGGACAGCAGGTTGTCGTAGTCGTAGCTCCACGGCTCGTAGTAGTCCTCGACCGTGGGCAGATCCGGGTTGGCGAAGATGTTCAGCAGCCGCTTCAGCCGGGAGCCGGACTTCAGGGTGAGCTTGCCGCGCTTGTTCAGCGTCCAGCCGCCCTTCCACTTCTCCTGATCCTGGTACTGCCTCGGATAACCCTGTCCGGGGCGGGTTTCCACGTTGTTGAACCAGACGTACTCGGTGCCGCCGCGGTTGGTCCACGCCTGCTTGCAGGTGACCGAGCAGGTGTGGCAGCCGATGCATTTGTCCAGGTTCATCACCATGGCCAGCTGTGCCATGACGCGCATGTCAGTACCGCTTTCTCGCGTCGGTGGATGGTGCCCGCGTGCCGCACTCGCCCATGTCAGTACTCCACTTCCTGCGAGCGCCTGCGAATCGTGGTCACCTCGTCGCGTTGATTTCCGGTGGGGCCGTGGTAGTTCAGCGCGAAGGACTGCTGCGCGTAGCCGCCGATGAGATGCGAGGGCTTGATCATGATGCGGGTGAGCGCGTTGTGGATGCCGCCGCGCTTGCCCCGGCCCTTGGTGTCCTCGCCGATGCCCTCGATACGCGGCACGTCCACCGCGCGGTCCTGGGCGTGGTACATGAACACCGTGCCCTCCGGCATCCGGTGGCTGACGATGGCGCGAGCCACCACGATGCCGTTGCGGTTGATCGCCTCGATCCAGTCGTTGTCGGCCACGCCGATCTTCGCCGCGTCGCGATCGGACATCCAGATCGTCTGACCGCCGCGCGAGAGCGTGAGCATGTGCAGGTTGTCCTGGTAGGCGGAGTGGATCGACCATTTCGAGTGCGGCGTCAGGTAACGCACCGTGACGCCCCGCTCGCCGACCTCGCCGATCGAGGGCTCGCGGAACAGCGCGGTCATGTCCAGCGGCGGACGGAAGATCGGCAGCTGCTCGCCGAGCTCGATCATCCAGTCGTGATCGAGGTAGAAGTGCTGCCGCCCGGTGAGCGTGTGCCAGGGCTTGAGCCGCTCGGTGTTGATGGTGAACGGCGAGTACCGGCGTCCGCCGGTCTCGCTGCCCGACCACTCCGGCGAGGTGATCACCGGCACCGGGCGCGCCTGGGTGTCGGCGAAGGTGATCCGCTTGCCCTCGTGCTCGGCGGCCAGGTCGGCCAGTTTCGTTCCGGTGCGGCGTTCCAGCGCGTGGAAACCCTCCACCGCGAGCCTGCCGTTGGTGGTGCCCGACAGCGCGAGGATCGCCTCGGCCGCGTGCGTGTCCTTGGCCAGCGACGGGCGGCCCTGCGCGACACCGGACACGACCGTGCCGTTCACCCCGGCCAGGTACTCCACCTCCTGGTCGGGATAGGTGGTGACGCCCTTGGTGGTGACGCCGAGCGTGTCGACCAGCGGCCCGAGCGCGGCCATCTTCTCCGCGATCTTCGGGTAATCGCGTTCGACCACGACCAGCTTCGGCATGGTCTTGCCCGGAATCGGCTCGCACTCACCGGCTTTCCAGTCCAGCACGCGCCCGCCCGCCTGCGCCGTCGCGTCCGGCGAGTCGTGCTGCAACGGCACGGCGACGATGTCCTTGCGCTTGCCCAAGTGCTTCTCGGCCATCCAGGAGAAGCCGCGCGCGATCCGGTGGAAGGCGTCGAAGTCGGTCTTGGCCTCCCAGGGCGGCGAGATGGCCGGGGAGAACGCGTGCACGAACGGGTGCATGTCGGTGGAGGACAGGTCGTGCTTCTCGTACCAGGTGGCGGCGGGCAGCACGATGTCGGAGAACAGCGTGGTGCTGGTCATCCGGAAGTCCAGCGACAGCAGCAGATCCAGTTTGCCGGTGGCGGCGGTCTCCCGCCAGTTCAGCTCCTGCGGCCGCACGCCGGTGGCTTCGGCGCCCTGCAGGTTGGAGTCGGCGCCGAGCAGGTGGCGCTGGAAGTACTCGTTGCCCTTGCCGGAGGAACCGAGCAGGTTCGCCCGCCACACGGTCAGACAGCGTGGGAAGTTCTCCGGCGCGTCCGGGTCCTCGCAGGCGAATTTCAGGTCGCCGGACTTCAACCCGTCCACCACGTGCTCGGGCGCGGTCTTGCCCGCGGCCTCGGCCTCGTCGACCAGGTCGAGCGGGTTGCGGTCGAAGGTGGGGTAGCTCGGCATCCAGCCCAGCCGGGTGGCCAGCGCGATGTTGTCGGCGGCCGTGCGCCCGGCGAACTTGCCCGTGCCGAGCGGCGAGGCGAACGACTCGGCGGTGAACGGGTCGTAGCGCCACTGGTCGTTGGTCAGGTACCAGAACACGGTGCCCTGCATCTGCCGCGGCGGCCGCTGCCAGTCCAGGCCGAAGGCCAGGGTGGACCAGCCGGTGACCGGGCGGCACTTCTCCTGCCCGACGTAATGCGCCCAGCCGCCGCCGTTCACGCCCTGGCAGCCGGTCAGCAGGGTAAGGGTGAAGAACGCGCGGTAGATCTGATCGGAGTGGAACCAGTGGTTGGTGCCCGCGCCCATCAGGATCATCGAGCGGCCGCCGGACCGATCGGCGTTGTCGGCGAACTCCCGCGCGATGCGCTGGGCCTGCACGGCGGGCACGCCGGTGATGGCTTCCTGCCAGGCCGGGGTGTACGGCTCGGTCGCGTCGTCGTAGCCGCTCGGCCACGTGCCGGGCAGTCCGTCGCGGCCGACGCCGTACTGGGCGAGCAGCAGATCGAAGACCGTGGTGACACGTTTGCCCGCGACGGTCGTGGTCGGCACGCCGCGCACGAGCACGCCGGGAACGTCGCTGTCGAAGCGGGGAATCTGTACGGCCGCAGCATCGTCGGTGCGGCCGTACAGACTCAGAAGGGGATCGACGTCCCCGAGATCGAGGTTCCAGCGGCCGGTTCCCGCTTCGCCGAACCGATGACCGAGCGACCCGTTCGGCACCACCGGCTGCGCCTGCGCGTCCAGCAGCACCGTCTGGAACTCGACGCCCTCGTCGGTGCGGCCCAGGTCGGCCGCGGTGAGGAACTTGCCGGGCAGGTAGGCCCCGTCGCGCTCGTCCAGCGTGATCAGGTACGGCAGATCGGTGTAGCGCTTGATGTAGTCGAGGAATCGCGGCGTCGACTTCTCGACGAAGAACTCCTTCAGCACCACGTGGCCCATCGCCATGGCCAGCGCGGCATCGGTGCCGGGACGCGCGGGCACCCACTCGTCGGCGAACTTGGTGTTGTCGGCGTAGTCGGGGGAGACCACGACCACCTTCTGGCCCCGGTAGCGGGCCTCGGTCATGTAGTGCGCGTCCGGCGTCCGGGTGACCGGCACGTTCGAGCCCCACATGATCAGATAGCCCGCGTCGAACCAGTCCGCGGACTCCGGCACGTCGGTCTGGTCGCCGAACACCTGCGGCGAGGCCACCGGCAAGTCGGCGTACCAGTCGTAGAACGACAGCATGGAGCCGCCGAGCAGCGAGATGAAGCGGGCGCCGACGGCGTGGCTGACCATCGACATGGCCGGGATCGGCGAGAACCCGGCCACCCGGTCCGGGCCGTACTGCTTGATCGTGTAAACATGTGCGGCAGCGGCGATCTCGGCCGCCTCCCACCACTCGGCGCGGACGAATCCGCCCTTGCCCCGCGCGGCCTTGTAGCTGCGCGCCTTCTCGGGGTCTTCGACGATCTCGCCCCAGGCCAGCACAGGGTCCTTGAGCCGGGACTTGGCTTCCCGGTACAGCTCCAGCAACGTGCCGCGCACGTACGGGTAGCGCACCCGGGCGGGCGAATAGGTGTACCAGGAGAACGACGCGCCGCGCGGGCAGCCGCGCGGCTCGTACTCCGGCTTGTCCGAGCCCACTGAGGGGTAGTCGGTCTGCTGTGACTCCCAGGTGATCACACCGTCTTTGACGTAGATCTTCCACGAACAGGACCCGGTGCAGTTCACGCCGTGCGTGGAGCGCACCACTTTGTCGTGCGACCAGCGATCCCGGTAGAACTCGTCGGCGCTGCGACCGCCGACCTTGTGCAGCGTCCGCTGATCGGACGATATCTCGCCCCGGTGGAAATATTTCCCCAGCCGCAGGAGCGCGTCCCCGGCGTCGGTGGCCGGGGCGGAGGGTGTATGACCCTGGGTACGCGAATTAACCACGACGTCCCCTTCGAGCTGTGCGATCGGGTTGATGTTCCGACTGTAAAGAGGCGCGCACGGCTGACCAAACGTCTTTCTCACAGCCCATTCGGAAGCGTGGTGAGTTGTGAGATCGGCGCAACGTCACGGTCACGGTAGCGCCGTGCTATCGGGCGGCATCCGGTGGCCCGACCAGGGGCAAACGGCTCTGAACTGGAGAAAATCGGATCCGAGGGGGCCGCCCACACGCATGTCGGTGATGCTTTGGAAACGGCGGGTTCTCCAGTGCTTTACATTTGTTAACACATTGGATCGATCTTCAGTGGGGCATTTTTCCAGTGTCCCGGCGAGTTTCGCTCGCGGCTCGGTGGCAACGTATTGTAAGCGTAATCACAATTCGCTGTGAATTCGCCCGACGTCGATCAATTGCACTGTGCTCCAGGCTCCGCCCGATCCGCCGTCGCCTCGATCGGGTCCGGGTGGCATCGCCAGTCTGGCTACCACCCGCCGGATGACACTGTCGCTCGTGACAACCGGCGGTGGACGACGGAGGGGCCGTGCGGTGGTGGAACGGCTGCCGACTCGCGGTACGCCGTCCTCGCACAACACGGCCCCAGTGGACGGAAACGGACATCGGCACACGGGCCGACGCGCGGCTCGGTCGATCCGGCCGAAAGTGGTCGCGGTTCCGAGGATGTTATCTGCGCGATCAGACCTGGTCGGCGGGGTTGATGTCGGCGAACGTGTCGACCCAGTGGTGCGGCGGCCGAGGCGGATTGGGCTCGCCGGGTCGGGCCAGCCCGACCACTCGCCACCCAGCGGCGACGGCGGCGTCGAGTTCGTCCGGGTGATCGGACAGGAACAGGATGCGCCCGGCGGGTGCGCCGATGGCGCCCGCGATCTTGTCGTAGGAGGAAGGCTCGCGTTTTCCGCCCGCCGTCGACAGATCGAAGTATCCGCTGATCAGGCCGGACAGACTGCCTCCGCGCGCGAAGGCGAACCAATCCTGCTGATTGCGAACCGATCCCGAGGAGTAGACGTACAGCGCGAGACCCGCGGCGTGCCACGCGGCCAGGGCCGGTGGCACGTCGGGGAAGAATTCGCCGTGCAGTGCGCCGCTGCGGAAACCCTCCGCGCAGATCACACCCTGCGCGGTCTTCAAAGGCTCGGCCTTGACGTCGGTGTCGAGCCACCCGCGCAGGATCGCGGCGACTTCGGCCGGGTCCGCGTACGGCCGCCCGGCCAGCTCCCTGGTCGCGTCCAGCACGGGCGCCGCGGCCGCGGAGCTGTTCTCGGCCAGCCACTCCGGAAGCCGTTCGCGGGTGTAGCCGTACAGGTCTTCGCGGACCGCGGCGGTGGGGCTGGTGGTGCCCTCGATGTCGACGACGACGGCGTCGATCACGGCGCGGTGAGCAGCTCGTCGAGGGTGGGGAAGCCCGCGCTGATCTTGTCGCCGGTGAAGTCGCCGACCCAGCCGTCCTCCTCCTCGAAGAAGCGGATGGCGATGAAGTCGGGGCGTTCGCCCATGTCGAACCAGTGCAGCGTGCCCGCCGGAACCGAGAGCAGATCGCCGCCCTCGCAGACCACCGCGAGAACTTCCTCGCCCAGGTGCAGGTAGAAGCAACCGCGCCCGGCGGCGAAGAAGCGCACCTCGTCTTCGGCGTGGCGGTGCTCGTCGAGGAACTTCCCGCGGGCGCCCTTGGCGATCTCCGGCCACTGCGGGTCGGCGTCGTCGGGGTGGATGCGGGCGATGTCGATGTGCTTGTAGCGCCCGGTCTCGTTCAGTTCGGCGACGTTCGTCGCGTAGTGCGCGAGCAACTCCTCCGACGGCACCGACGCGGCGTTCTCCACCACCGGCCAGCGGCCGAACGTGATGCCGTGCCTGGCGAGTTCGGTGCCGATCATCTCGTCGTCGCTGGTGCGTACGCGCACGTCGGCCGCGTTGTCGGCGGCCATCACCTGCAGCAGGGTCATGTCAGTCCAATCTCGAGAAAATCGTCGCGCGGGCCGAACGCCGCCGGACTACCGGTGCGGCACACCAGCTCACACAATGCTTCCAGGCATTCGGCGCGATCGCGCGCCTGGGCGAGATCATCGCCCCACGCGGTGATCCCGTGCCCGGCGATGACCAGGACCGGAAGTGCGTCGGGGTGGTCGAGGAGATAGCGCTCGATGTCGGACCCGATGCGCGGCACCTCGGGCCAGTTCGGGAAGACCGGGATGTCCGCGACGGCCGGATCGCCGCCACCGAGTCCCTTGATCAACTCGTAGTCGGTGATCCGCAGCGTGCCGAGCATTCCCGGCGTCGCCGAGCGGGTGGCCAGTGCCGTGGCGAACGGCGGATGGATGTGCACGACCGCTTGCGCCGGACGGGCCCGGTAGACGGCGGTGTGGATCGTCGTCTCCGCGGACGGTTTGCGCCCCTGGTCGGTCACGGGCGCGGAGTCCGCGACGCGCACGGTGACCATGTCGCGCTCGGTGAGCTCCCCTTTGGACAGCCCGCTCCCGGTGACCACGGCGGTCGCGCCGGTGCGCACGGAGATATTGCCCGCCGTACCCGGCATCCAGCCGCGCCGGTACAGCTCGCGGGCGAGGTCCGCGATTTCCGCGCCGGGCGACCGATCGGACCGGTGCACCACACCCTCTTCGGTGACCACCGCGGTCACCAAATCGGCGGGCGTGACGTCGAAGGCCGGGTTGAAGACCTCGGTGTGCGCGGGAGCCGTTGCCACACCGCCGAATCCGGTCACCTCGGCCGCCGCGCGTTCCTCCACGACGATCTCCCGGCCGGTGGCCATCGAGAGGTCGCGGGTGGACTCCGGGGCCACCACGACGAACGGGATGCCGTGATGACGGGCGGCGAGCGCGAGACCGTAGGTGCCGATCTTGTTGGCGACGTCGCCGTTGGCGGTGACCCGGTCGGCGCCGACCAGCACGCAGTCGACCTGTCCGGTCGCCATCGCCCAGGCGGCGGCGGAGTCGATGGTCAGCCGGTGCGGGATGCCCGCCTCGGCCAGTTCCCACGTGGTCAGGCGGGCGCCTTGCAGCAGCGGGCGGGTCTCGTCCACCAGCACCTGCTCGATCGCGCCGCGCTCGGACAGCACCCGCAGCGTGCCGATGGCGGTGCCGAACGCGCTGGTCGCCAGCCGTCCGGTGTTGCAATGGGTGAGCACGCGCAGCGGCCGGTCCGGACACAGGCGCTGCACCAGGTCGGCGGCGTTGGTGGCGGCGGCCCGGTTGACCCGGCCGTCTTCGGCCAGCATGTCGAGGGTCTCGGCGAGGACCGCATCGGCGCCCCGGCCCACCTTCGCCCGGACCCGCCGCACCGCCCAGGCCAGATTGACCGCCGTCGGCCGGGCCGCCGCGATCCGGTCCGCTTCGGCCTGCGCCGCGGTCTCGTCCACCACGCCGCCTACGGTGTGCGCGGCGGTGGCGAGGACGACGCCGAACGCGCCCGCGATGCCGATGGCGGGCGCGCCGCGAATGGCCAGCGTCCTGATCGCGTCGATGACCTGGTCGACGGTGCTCAGCCGCAGCTCGCGCACCTCGTGCGGCAGTCCGCGCTGGTCGACGGTGACGAGCGTGCCGTCGTCCCAGACCAGTGAGCTGTCGTCCATCAGGCGCATCCTTCGCGTCGAACCGGGTCGTGCCTGGTCAACGGTATCGGACGCCGGACGGCGAGCCGAAATCGCGTCAGGCCGCCCCGGCGCGCAGTTTGGCGGCGCGTTCGCGCGGGTCGTAGTCGGGGCCGACGCCCTCGATGAGCAGCAGGTCGCCGTCGATGTGATCGGCGCGCAGCGGCAGGATCTCCTGATATGCGGGCGAGTGGTACCACTCCCGCGCCTCGGTCATCCCGGGGAACTCGATCAGCACCATGCTGCCGGGCCAGTCGCCTTCCACGACCTCGGCAGGGGACCCGTGGATGACGAAGCGGCCGCCGAACGGGTCCAAGGTGGCCTGGATGCGCTCCAGGTATTCGAGGATGTCGGGATGCGGCCTGCGACTGCGGAGATGGGCGAAGCCATAGGCGGACATGGCGTGTGGATTCCTTCGTTCGACGACGCCGGAGATGGCGTCGAACCGACGGTAGGTCCGCCTCGCGCGGGGTGGCAATTACCTCCGGGGTAAGCACGGGGGCCTCGAAACGACCGCGGCCGCCGGTCCCGGGAGGAGGTGGGGCCGGCGGCGCGGGTGGCGCAGATCAGCTAGCGGCGGCGCTCCTGCTCGCCGCGCCGGTCGGGCATCTCGGACCGGTTGCCCCGACGGCCTTCCATGTCAGCGCCCTCGCGGATGTCCTGCTCTTGGCGCTGTTGCTGCTGCTGCCTCGGCATCTGCTTCGGCATTTTCTTAGGCGTTTTCTTCGACTTTTCAGTCATCTCCACTCGGTCCTTTCCGGGGGATTGATATTCGCCTAACGAACACACGATAGCGAGCGGGAATGGCCTGTGGAAGAGGAAATGAAAAATATGGCTCCGAGCGGCTCGGTTGTTGTGTTTACGCTGGTAGGAGCGCTTTTGAACCCTGTATTCAGTAATGAATCCAGTTCAGTTCGACTTTTTCTTCCGACCAGGTCGAGGCGGGGTGGACCGGATGAAAATGGCGGTCCTGCGTTCGTTTTATTTGCCTCGTGGATCGCTTCGCCGACGTATATCGCATTCGACTCCACTGCCGAGAAGGAGTGCGCGTGCGGGTTCCCGTGGCAACGAAACCCGCTGCACCGCAGAGACTTCGGATCGACGTCGGCCGAGCATCGGCGCACCCCCGTATTCCGCGCCCACTTGATCTCGCTGAAGCCAAGGCCCGCAACCAGTTTCGTTCGGTCCACGACGCACCCGCGGGCCGAAGGGTTCAGCGCAGCGGCAGGAATTCGACGATCGCGCCGTCCCCGGCATCGGGCGGGACGACCACCAGGCCGTCGCGGTCGATCAGGCCGCCCAGATGTGCCGTCCGGACGACCGGGTCGCCGATCCATCCGCCTTCCTCGGCGGCGCGAGCCGGAACGATGCGCGTCACCTGTCCGGCGATCTCGGCGGCGTTGTGCAGCGGCCCGCGCAGCGGGCGGGCGGGGAGCGCGCCGGTGCGGCCCTCGACGATCGCGGGTGCCAGCGCCATGAGCGTCGCGACGGCGGCGAACGGGTTGCCCGGCAGGCCGAGCACCGTGGTGCCGGAGGTGAGCCGGGCGACGACGGTGGAACCGCCCGGCCGCAGCCGCAGCCGCGGCACCACGATCTCGGCTCCGGCGCGGGTCAGGGCGGCACGGAGCTGGTCGGCCGCCCCGCCGCCGGTCGCGCCGACGATCACCAGCAGGTCGCGATCCGGCGCGACGGTCATGACCTCGTCGAATCCGTGCGGAGTATCACGCAGGTGCACCCGATCGGTGGTGCGAATGCCATACCTGGCCAGCAGTTCCGGCAGGATCGGGCCGATCGAATCGCGGGTCTGCCCTGCCTGCAGCGGACCTTCGCTGCGGATCTCGTCACCGGTCATGACGACGTGCGCGCGGACCGGGCCGCGCACCGGCGCGGCGGTGACCTCGACGCTCGCGGCCGCGGAGACCAGCGCCGCGGTGACCGGTGCACCCTCCGGTGCGACCGGATCACCGGCCGCCCGGTCCTCGCCGCGGCGGCGGATGTCGTCGCGCGGCGGGGTGTCCGGCAGGCGGTACAGCGTTTCGTCGGCGACGTGCACGAACTCGTCGCGCAGCACGCCCGTGGTGCCGTCGGGGACGTGCGCGCCCGTGGCGATGCGCACCGCCTCGCCCGGCAGCAGCCCCACCGGACGCCGTCCGCCCGCGAAGCCGACGTCGCGGCGCAGGCGCCACGGCCCGTCGCCCGCCACGGCGTAACCGTCCATCGCCGAGACGTCGAAGCGAGGCAGCGGCCCGGCGGCCGTCAATGGGCCCGCGAGCGCGGCCCCGATCACCGATGACAGGTCGGCTTCGTACGCGGTAAGCCGGGAAAGTTCGGTGCGCAGCAGATTTCGCGCCTCGCCGAGCTCGAGTGGCGGTTGCTGTCGTGGCGCGTCCACCGCCGCTCTGGCCTGTCGCACCTCCTCCTCGGTGTCGCAGTCGCCGACGCCGGAGAGCGGGATGATCCCGGCGGCTGCGGGCACCAGCGCCTTCATCGGCTGATTGATCAGCGCGTCGAGCTCGTCCAGCGCGGCCGCAAGCGCGGAACGCCGCCACACCCCGATCAGGTATTGCGGGCGACCCGACTCGTCGGCCGCGAACACCGCGTCCGCTCCCGATTCGGTGGCGTGCCGGATGAGTTCGGCGATCGCCGACGGCGACAGGAACGGAAGGTCGGCGGCAAGGACCACGACCAGCGGGGCGGCGGAGCCGAGGGCCCGCAGCCCCGTGTCGATCGCCGCCACCGGCCCCGATCCGGGCGGCACCTCGCGAACCTGCGTGATCTCCGGCGCCAACTCTGGGCGGTGCGGTCCGACCACCACCGTCCGCGCGCACGAGGCGACGGCGGCGAGCGCCACTTCGAGCATGGAACGGCCGCCGATGACGATGGCCGGTTTGTCCACGCCGCCCATCCGGCTGGCCCGGCCGCCCGCGAGCACGATCGCGTCGGCGGCCGTCACACGCCACGACCCGGAGTCAGGTACACCATGGCGGCCATGCTAATTCGTCACCATGGGGAAGCCGGGGAGCGGACGGCGTCGATCAGGCGTTCGACCAGAAGCGGGCCGGCGGCAGCAGCCGGAACTCGTTGAGCTCCGGGTCGGCGAGCACGAGGTCCGTTTCCCGGTCGGGGGCCGGGGCGCTACGGTCGATGGAGGTGGCGCCCGCCGCGTGCAGCCGGGCCACCTCCGCGTCCCGGTCGTCGGCCGGGAACGAGGTGAGATCCAGGCGCAGTCTGGTCCGGCCCGACCCCGCGTCGGGCGTGCGCACGAACTCCAGCCAGGAGCCGAGTCCGGTCGGTGCGCGTAGTCCGGCCAGCCGCTCGCCGCGCCGCATGGACGGCCAGCCGGTGGCGGCCGACCAGAATTCGGCCAGGCGCTGCGGATCGCGCGTGTCGACCACGACCGCCGCGACGGCCCCGGTGTCCACGTACTCCTCCCTCGGTTCGAGCACGCAGAACTCGTTGCCCTCCGGATCGGCGAGCACCGCCCACGGCACCGCGCCCTGCCCGATGTTGATCGAGCGCGCGCCCAAGGCCAGCGCCCGGTCCACCTGGGTGCGCTGGTGGTCCAGCGAGCGGGTGGCCAGATCGAGGTGCAAGCGATTCTTGCCGACCTTGGCCCGCATCGCGGGCAGGAAGGTGAGCGCCAGGTCGCCGCCGTCGGCGTCGGGAGCCGCCACGTTCACCTCGTCGGGGCGGTCGAGGGTGACACTCCAGCCCAGCAGTTCGGCCCAGAAATTCGCGACCGAACGCGGCCGGTCGGCGTCGAACACGACACATGCCAGGCGGGTGGGCATGGATCAACGGTACTGGCCGCCATTCCGGCACGGAGGAATTTCGGAAAGCGGCGCTCAGTCGCCGGGGAGATCGGGCAGCGGGAAGCGTGCGGCGCGCAGGTCGACGCGTCCGTCCCGGATCGGCACGCCCTCTTCGGCCAGCAGACGCAGCTGGCGATGAGCCAGGTGGGCGGCGGGGCGGCCGCTCGCGCCGAGCACCCGGTGCCAGGGCAGATCGGCCGAGTCGGTGCGCATGATCCAGCCCACTGTGCGCGGCGTCGACAAACCGGCGGCCGCCGCGATGTCGCCGTAGGTGACCACCCGGCCGGGCGGAACCGCCGCCACCAGCGCGCGCACCTGCTCGATCTGGGCGTCGGTGGTCGGCATCGGCTCAGAGCACCGAGCGCACGAGTTCGCCGGTCTGGGCCGGATACGCCTGGGCGACCATGTGATCGCAGTTCCATTCGAGCACGGTCAGGCCCGCGCCCATGTGCTCGGTGAGCGCCGCGCGGAATTCCGGCGTGACGAACGGCGGGTGCACCTTCATCGCCTGCACCAGCACGGTCGGCAGGTCGGCGGGCGGAAGCACCCAGTGGCGGGCCAGCTGGCCCCAGTAGGAGTTGATCGCGGGCAGGCTCATCCGCCAGCCGAAGCGCCCGTCGGCGGTGGGCATCAGGTGTTCGTCGAGTTCGGCTTCCAGCAATCGCGGCTCCACATCGCCCCAGCCGGTGTCGAGTTTGTCCTGGCGCGCGTGGTCGACGCTGTCGTAGTCGGCCGAGACCAGAGTGGACAGCGCGATCTCGTTGAGCCATTCCGGCTCCAGCGCGATCGCCGGATCGAGCAGCACCAGTTTGCGCACCAGTTCGGGATGCCGATGGGCCAGGTGCAGCGCGCACGCGCCGCCGAAGGAGTGCGCGACAACCACGACCGGGCCGTCCGCCTCGGCGGTGACCAACTCGACCAGGTCCTCGACGATGGTCTCGAAGTTCCACGGCGGCAGCGAGGTCGAGCGTCCGTGCCCGCGCAGATCCGGTGCGAGCACCCGTACGTCGGGCAGATGCCGGGTCGCCAGGTCTTCCCAGCGTTTGCCGTGACCGGTCACACCGTGCAGGGCGAGCACCACCGGTCCCGTCGTCGGACCGAACCGGTGGACATTCAGAGCAGACACCGGTCCATTCTGACCTGCGCCGTGATCGGCCGCAGCGCCGGTCGGGCGGAGGCGTGTACCGGCGTGTCGGTCGTGTCTGTTGCAATAGCCCGCGTGGTGCGATCGGATGGCGCGGTGCGACTGGTTCGCCGGAACGTGGTGGCGCCCCGGCCGCGAGACTGGGGCGCCGACGTCCGCGCGCTGCTGGACGCCGCGGCCGAGGCCGGTCCCGCGCGCCCGGGATGGCGGCCCTGGCAGGTGCTCGGCGGCCCGGGCACGGGTAAGACCGCCCTGCTGGTCGACCTCGCCGCCGGGCGCATCGCGGCCGGAGCCGACCCGGAATCGGTGCTGGTACTGACCCATTCGAAACAAGCCGCGGGCGCTGTACGAGACGCCATCACCACGCGGCTGAGCGGCCCTGGCCCCGGCGCGGAGGGCGGTGTGCCCGGCGCCACACGAGAACCCCTGGTGCGCACCCTGCACTCGTACGCCTTCTCCGTGCTGCGCAGGCACGCGATGGCGCACGGCAACCCGCCGCCGCGTCTGCTGACCGGAGCCGAACAGGACGCCGTGGTGCGCGAGATGCTGCGCGGCGATCTGGCGGACATGGCCGAGGGCGCGCACGGATTGTGGCCGGAGCGACTGCGGCCCGCGCTCGCGCTCGGCGGGTTCGCCGAACAGTTGCGCGATCTCATGCTCCGGGCCACCGAACGCGGCATCGGGCCGGAGGACCTGGTGCGCCTCGGCCGCGAGCACGCCAAGCCCGAATGGGTGGCGGCGGGCAGGTTCGCCCTCCGCTACGAGCAGACGATGCTGCTGCGCTGGTCGGTGGGCGTCGATGCGCCGGAGGCGACCGCGCCCGCGCTGGACGCCGCCGAACTCGTCGGCGCGGCGCTGGACGCCCTGGCCGCCGACCCGAATCTGCTTGCCGCCGAACGCGCCAGGATCCGATACCTGCTGGTCGACGACGCGCAGCACCTGGACCCGCAGGCGGCGATCCTGGTGCGGGCGATCGGGCACAGTGCCAGGACCACGGTGGTCGCGGGCGATCCCGACCAAGCCGTGTTCGCCTTCCGCGGCGCCGACGCGCGATTCGTCGCCGAACTCGACGTGCCACCCGAGCGGCGAGTCGTGTTGCGCGACAACCATCGGTTCAGCGGTCAGGTGGAGCTGGCGGTCGCCCGGATCGCGGCACGCCTGCCGGGTAGTGCGCCGCAGCGCATCCCCGTGCCGGAAGACACCGGCCCACGGGAGGACGGCACCGAGGTGCGCGTGCGCGTGCTGGCCACGCCGGCGAAAGAGGCCGCGCTCATCGCCGACCACTTGCGCCGCGCGCATCTCACCGGTGGGGTGCCGTGGTCGCGGATGGCGGTGATCGTCCGTTCGGTGCCGCTGTCGCTGGCGCCGCTGCGCCGCGCCCTCCTCGCCGCGGGCGTGCCGGTGCGGCAGCCCGCGCTGGACACGCCGCTGGCGCGCAGGCGCGGCGCGGCCTGGATGCTGCTCTCGCTGCGCGCGGTCCTGGCGGGGGAGCAGGCGCAACGGGGCGCGGAACCGGCGTTCGAGCCGGAGGACGCCCTCGACCTGCTGTCCGGGCCGCTGGGCGGCGCGGACCAGATCGCCTTGCGCCGGCTGCGCCGCGGCATCCGGCGCGCGGTGCTGGAATCGGTGCGCGCCGGGGCGAAAACATCGGACGCGGGCGACGATTCGCCGCCCGACCGCGACTCGGACATCGACCGCCCCTCCGCACTGATGTTGCGCGATCTGCTGATCGGGACCGGCGATCCGGCCATCATGGACCGGCTCACCGAGGTCGAGGCCGCGCCGCTGCGCCGGGTGCTGGACGCGCTGCGCCGGGCGCGCAAGGTACGCGGGCGCGGCGCGGGCCTGGAGGACGTGCTGTGGGCGCTGTGGACCGGTTCTCGGCTGGAACGGCGCTGGGTGGCGCAGTCCGAGCGCGGCGGCGCGGTCGGCATGCAGGCCGATCGCGATCTGGACGCCGCGGTCGCGTTGTTCGACGCGGCCGCCGCCTATGTCGACCGGTTGCCGCGCGCGAGCATCGAAGGGTTCGTCGAATACCTGACGCAGCAGGAGATTCCGCAGGACGCGACGCCTCGTACACTGCCGGGCGAAGCGGTGGCGCTGCTGAGCGCGCACGCCGCCGCGGGGCGGGAATGGGATGTGGTCGCCGTCGCCGCCGTCCAGGAAGGGATCTGGCCCGATCCGCGCACCCGCGGCACCCTCTTGCACACCGAGGACCTGGTCGATCTCACCGCCGGGGTGTCCGATGCCGGGGAGCGGGTGAGCCGTGCGGCGCCGATCCTCGCCGAGGAGCGCAGGTTGCTGCTCGTCGCGTGCAGCCGGGCCCGGCGGTCGCTGCTGGTCACCGCCGTGGAATCGGTCGCGGGCGAACGCGATCTGGTGCCGTCGCGCTTTCTCGCCGAACTGCTCGGACACGACGACGACGGCGAGCCCGGTGCGCTCCCGGTGGCCGACCCAGGCCGCGCCCTGGTGATGCACTCGCTGGTCGCCGAATTGCGCGGCGTGGTCTGCGATCCGGAGGCCGACCCGGAACGCAGGCGCCGCGCCGCGCACCAGCTCGCTCGGCTGGCCGACGCGGGCGTCCGGGGAACCCACCCCGACGACTGGTACGGCACCACCGAACTCAGCTCGCGGCGACCGCTGTGGACCGAGGACGACGGCGCGGTCGCGCTGTCGCCCTCCACCGTCGAATTGCTGCGCACCTGCCCGCTGCGCTGGGCGCTGGAACGCAACGGCGGCACCGACGGCGACAACCCGCACGCCGTCAAGGGCAATCTGGTGCACACGCTCGTGCAGGCGCTGGCGGGCAAAGTGCCAGAGGAACAGGTGCGCGCCGCATTGGATCGCGCTTGGCAAGCGGTGGATCCGGGGACCGGCTGGCATTCCCGGCAGGAATTGCGCCGCACCGAGGCGATGCTGGAGACCTTCTCGGCCTGGGTACGCAACACTCGCGGCGAACTCACCCAGGCCGGGGTCGAGGTGCCGGTGGACTGCGTGCTGCCCGCGCGCACGGAAGACGAACGCGCCGTACGGATCCGGGGCCGTGTCGACCGGCTGGAGCGAGACGCGCAAGGCCGTTTCGTCATCGTCGACGTGAAGACCGGCAAGTCGCCGGTCACCAAGCAGGCCGCCGTCGATCACGCGCAGCTGGCGACTTACCAGGTAGCGGCGGCCGCGGGCGCTCTCGACGCACCGGAGGAATCCGGTTCGGCCGAGCCGGAACCCGCGATCGGCTCGGCGGGCGAACCCGGCGGGGCGCGATTGGTGTACGTCGCCAAGCCGAGCAAGGCTGAGGGCGCCACTCAGCGCATGCAGCCTCCGCTGGACGCCGAGGCGCTCGGGCACTGGCGCGACACGATCCACCAGGCCGCGTCGTCCACTCAGGGCCCCAGCTACCTCGCCATGCGCAACGACGGATGCCGCCACTGCGCGGTCGCGGGCAGCTGCCCCGTGCAGGACAGCGGGAGGCAGGTGACCGACGAGTGAGCGCGCTCTCGGTCCCGCCGCGGCCGGTCGCCGGGGCGCCGCCGTGACGGGCGGGGTGACGCCGCACCAGCTGGCGCAGGCGCTCGGCCTGCCGCCGCCGACCGACGAACAGGCCGCCGTGATCGCGGCGCCGCCGGGCCCCACCCTCGTGGTCGCCGGCGCGGGCGCGGGCAAGACCGAGACGATGGCCGCCCGGGTGGTGTGGATGGTCGCCAACGGGCTCGTGCTGCCGGACGAAGTGCTCGGGCTGACCTTCACACGCAAAGCCGCCCAACAGCTGACCGCCCGGATCCGGACCAGGCTGGCCCGGCTCGCCGGTGCGCCGCTGCTGCGCGAACTGGACCCGAGCGGCCGCCTGCGCGCCCAGCTGACCGGCGCGGAACCGGAGATCAGCACCTACCACTCGTACGCGGGCAGGTTGCTCACCGAACACGGCCTGCTGCTGCCGGTGGAACCGTCGGCGACCCTGCTGACCGCGACCCAGCTCTGGCAGCTCGCCCACCAGGTGGTGCACACCTGGGACGGCGATCTGGAGACCGATCGCACCCCGGTGTCGGTCACCGAGGCGGTGCTCGCGCTGTCCGGGCAGCTGGCGGAGCACCTGGTCGAGCCGGAGGAACTGGCAGAGGCGCACACCGAACTGGCGAAGCTGGTGTACACGCTGCCCCCGGGCCCGCGGCAGCGGGGCGGGCCGAGCCAGACCCTGCTGAACATCGTGCAAGTGCAGCGGGAACGGGTAGCGCTGCTACCGCTGGTGCACGAGCTCGCCGAGGCATTGCGCCGACGGGGCGCACTGGACTTCGGCGCGCAGATGTCCCTCGCCGCACGGTTGGCGGCCGAGCACCCCGAGGTCGCCGCCGCCGAACGCGCCCGTTTCCGCTTGGTCCTGCTCGACGAGTACCAGGACACCGGCCACGCCCAGCGGGTCCTGCTCGCCGCCTTGTTCGGCGGCGCGCCGGAGGAACGGACGCCGCAGCCAGCGACCCCGCCCGACATTCCTCCGGGCGATCGTCGCGGCGACGATGCTTCGTCATCCGCGGGCGTTCACACAGTCGCGCAGAGGGCGGCGCTGCCCGGTGCGCGGGAGAGCGTCGTGGCAGGTTCGGACACACTGCCGGAAACCGGGTCCGGGTCGTCATCGACCACCGACGCGCTTCCCGCTGCCCCCGCGCAGGGCACGCGGTCGCCGGGCGTCGACGCGAACGACGTCGAAGGACAACCGCGGTTCGCCGGCGCACACGACCCGCGCGCCGTGGCGAGGCGTGCGGACCAACCTTCGCGCCGGCACGAAACGCAGCGCCTAGCCGTGACCGCCGTCGGCGACCCGATGCAATCCATCTACGGCTGGCGTGGCGCTTCGGCGGCGAACCTGCCCCGGTTCGCCACCGACTTCCCCAGCGCGCCGGGCTTGCCCGCCCCGACGTTGTCCTTGCTGACCAGCTGGCGTAATCCGCCGGAAGCGCTGGCACTGGCGAATCTGGTCGCGGAACCGTTGCGGCGCAAGGCGACCGAGAGCGGAGGGGTGACGGTCGATGCCTTGCGCGCCAAGCCCGACGCCGGGCCGGGTGTGGTGGCGCTGGCGCTGACCGACACCGTCGCCGACGAACGGGAGTGGGTGGCACAGCGAATCGCCGCGGAGTGGGCTGCCCGGCACGTGGCCCAGCAGCAGCCGCCCACGTCCGCCGTGCTGGTGCGCCGCAATGCCGACGCCGCGCCGCTCGCGGAAGCCCTTCGCGCACAAGGTCTTCCCGTGGAGATCGTCGGGCTCGGCGGCTTGCTCGCCACGCCGGAGGTCGCCGACGTCGTCGCCACCCTGCGGTTGATCGCCGAACCGGGTGCGGGCAGCGCCGCCATGCGTGTGCTGACCGGCGCGCGCTGGCGCGTCGGGGTCGCCGACATCGCCGCGCTCGCCCGCCGCGCCAGGGACCTGTCCATCCGGCGTCCCGGGTCGGAGGGACACACCGAGATCGCCGACGGCGCCGCGCTGGACGAGGCGCTGCGCGAAGTGGCGCCGGAACCCGCCGAACAGGCCGGGCTGGCCGACGCGATCGCCGATCCCGGTCCGCCCGAGCGGTATTCACCCGCCGGGTTCGCCCGCATCGAGGCGCTGGGACGGGAACTGGCCGCGTTGCGCGAACGCAGCGGTCAGCCGTTGGCGGAACTGGTCGCCGATGTCGAGCGCACCATCGGCGTCGGTGTGGAGACCCAGACCCGGCGAGCCATGGCGGGCACCGGGGCCGGACGCGAGCATCTGGACGCGTTCGCCGAGGTGGTGGCCGGGTACGCCGCGGACACCGGCGCCTCGCTCGGCGGACTGCTCGCGTTCCTCGCCGCCGCGGAGGAGGTCGAGAACGGGCTGGAGCCGGGCGAGGTCGAGGTCGCCAAGGACCGGGTGCAGGTGCTGACCGTGCACGCGGCGAAAGGCCTGGAATGGGAGATCGTCGCGGTCCCGCACGTGGTGGAGGGCGTGTTTCCGTCCAAAGTCGGTTCCGGCACGTGGCTGGGCGCGCTCGCCGAGTTGCCCACGTCGCTGCGCGGTGACCGCAGGCAGGACGACGCGGCCGAGGGCGTGCCGGTGCTCGAGCTCACCGACTTGTACGACCGCGCGGACCTCGACCGCGCGATCAAGGCGCACAAGGAGGCGCTGGAGCGCCGCCGGATCGATGAGGAACGGCGCCTGTTCTACGTCGCGCTCACCAGAACCGAACGGGTGCTGCTGGTTTCGGCCCACTACTGGGCGGAGACCGGCAGCACTCCGAAAGGCCCCTCGGATTTCCTGCTGGAGTTGAAGCGCGCGCACCAGGACCCCGGCAGCCCGGCGTGCGACGTCTTGGCGATCGACCGCTGGGACGACCCGCCCGCCGCCGACGCCGTCAACCCGTTCACCGACAATCCCGCGACCGCCGAGTGGCCGCGCGACCCCCTCGGCGCCCGCCGCGAGCCCATCGAACAAGGCGCGGCACTGGTCCGCGCTGCCCTGGCGAATTTGCGCGCCCGTCCCGCCGCCACCGGGCACCACGGCTCGGAGCCGCACGGCGCTGCTGGTTCGATCCGCAGAACCAGGTCTGCCCGTGCCGAGATGCCGTCCGCGCCGGACGTCGACGAGCCGGGTTTCGCGGACCGACCGGGCGACTACGGGCCCGGTGACGAGCCGAGTCTCACCGGCGATTCGGCTTCTCGCCTGCCCGGTGATGAGCTGGAGTTCGAGCATGAGGCGGGCGACTACGGGCCGGGTGACGAGCCGAGTCTCACCGGCGATTCGGCTTCTCGCCTGCCCGGTGATGAGCCGGAGTTCGAGCATGAGCCGGGCGACTACGGGCCCGGCGATGAGCCGAGTCTCACCGGCGATTCGGCTTACTATTCGCCCGGCGATGAGTCGGATTCGCGGATGAATCGACCTACGCCCCGGCCCGCTGACAAGCCGGGGTTCGCGGATGAGTCGGGCTACTACCGGCCCGGTGACGGGCCGGGTTCGCGGATGAGTCGGCCTAATCCTCGTCCCGCTGATGAGCCGGGGTTCGCGGATGAACCGGCCTACTATCCACCCCACGACGAATACCCGCCCGACGATTTCGCGGGGAACTTCGAGGTCGGTTCCATCGAATACGCCGATCCCTACGCGGATATCGAGCCCTATTTCGGTTCGGCGCCGGACCCGGTGGAGGAGTATCTGTCCGCCGACGAACCGGCATTCGCCGCGACCGGCTTCGCTCCGCCCCCGCCGGAGGACCTGTACCGCCCGCACGACGCCCGCCTTGCGCCGGATCCCGCCGATCCGGAAGGCTGGGCCGCCGACGTCGACGCCTTGCTCGCCGAACACCACGCGGCCGCGGCCGCCGACGAAGAGGTGGAACTACCCGGCCAGATCGCGGCGACCGCCCTGGTCGAGCTGCGGGCCGACCCGGCGAAGCTCGCCGCCCGCCTGCGTCGTCCGTTGCCCTACCCGCCGAATCCACTGGCCCGCCGGGGCACCGCGTTCCATGCCTGGGTGCAGCGGTGGTTCGGCTCCACCCGCCTGCTCGGTCTGGACGAACTGCCGGGCGCGGCCGACGGCGGCGCGGCCGACGCGGGCCTGGACGCCGAGCTGAGCGCGATGCAGGAGGCGTTCCTGAACTCGCGCTGGGCCGATCGCAGTCCGATCGAAGTCGAGATCCCGTTCGAGACCTCGATCGCGGGCACCGTGATCCGCGGCCGGATGGACGCGGTATTCGCCGAACCCGGCGGCGGCTGGATCGTGGTCGACTGGAAGACCGGCGCCGAGCCGAGCGCCGCCGAGGAACCGGCGGTCGCCATGCAGCTGGCGGTTTATCGCCTGGCCTGGGCGCGGTTGATGGCCGCCCGCGAGGGACGGCCCGAGCACGAGATGCTGCCCCGGATCGGCGCCGCATTCCACTACGTGCGCACCGGCCGCACCATCGCGCCCCCGAACCTGGCCGGTCCGGACGAACTGGCCGAGCTGATCAGGAACGCCGCGCCCGCCGGCTCACCGCCAGCGACTGAGTGACGAGCGGGATCTGCAGCGGCAGCCGCAGCGCCGAGCCGATCTTCACCAGCCGCGGCGCCTTCTCGCTGGCGAGCATGTCCGCGGCGAACTGCACGTTAGCCGGGAACACCGCGATGAACAGCAGCGCCGCCAGCCGTCCGCCGAAGCCGCGGGTGCGCGGGACCGCGAGGGCGGCGGCGACACCGATCTCGGCCGCGCCGGAGGCGTAGGTGTAGTCGCGGGCGCGTCCTGGCAGGAAGCGCGGCACGATCGAATCGAAGGGCTTCGGCCGGATGAAATGCAGCACCCCGGAGCCGAACAGCAGGGCGGCCAGGGCCAGCGCGGGCCGCCGCCCACCGTCGGACACGGACGTCAGCGTATTTTCTGCCATGCAGGCACCCTTACATCCGCGCCGCCGCGCGTCGACCCCGGGTCACTTGGATGCGGACCCGGCGGTCCGCACCCCCGAACCGCCGCCCCTGCCTCTGGCGCGTCCTTCGCCCTCACCGAGATCGAGCAAGCGTGATCGGCGCGGACGCCGGGCAAAGCGCCGCGAACCCCACCGCGCGACTGCGGAGCCAACACAGCCCGGCTCGCACCGAGCCACCGCCCACGCCGCGCTTGCCTGCGGTGGTCCGCTCGACAGTCTGCCGCTGCGGCCCGTGAACCGAGCCGGGCTCGAATGCGGGTCGGGTGAAACGACACCGATCGTGTGGGCGTCCGCGGCCGAGCTGGCGTCGGTTGGGCCGGCGACGAAGGAGACGGGGCGTGGTGTCCGCGACGAAGGAGCAAGGGGGCAGCGCGGCCGATTCTGTAGCCGACCACTACGAACCGCGTACACCTGATAGCGAGCTTCGATGCCGACGTGCCCAGCGCACCCCCACCACGTCTTTCGAGCGAAGCGAGACCGAGCATCCGCCGCGAACACCTAGCGCCGCAGGCGCTGGAAAAACAAACACAGTAGGCTCCCCGGTGTGCCGGAGGGACAAGGATTACCGGGTATGACCGACACGAGCGACGAAACGACGGGTGTGCCCGGTGTTCGGTGACCGAGCGCGCAGCCTGGGCTTGGCCAGCAGGCCCGATTTCGCCCTGGTCGGTCTGCTGCGCATCCCGGAAGTGCAGACCAGTCCGTGGATTTCGCTGACCAGACGGGTGCTGTTCGCGACGGGGCTGTTGTTCCTGGCCGCGCTGGTGGTCTACCTCGGACGCGACGGGTACCACGACAACTCGGGCAACGAACTGTCGTTCCTGGACGCGTTCTATTACGCGACGGTGTCGCTGTCGACCACCGGATACGGCGACATCCACCCGGTGACGCCCGAGGCGCGGCTGGCGAACATCGTCATCATCACCCCACTGCGCATCCTGTTCCTGATCGTCCTGGTCGGAACCACGCTGGGCGTGCTGACCGAACGTTCCCGGCAGGCTTTCAAGATTCAGCGATGGAGGCACACCGTGCGCAATCACACCGTGGTCGTCGGATACGGCACGAAGGGGCGGACCGCGATCGACGCCATGCTCGGCGACGGGGTGCAGCCCGCCGACATCGTCGTTGTCGACACCGACGTGGTCGCCTTGGAGGCGGCCGCGAACGCCGGGCTGGTCACGGTGCACGGCTCGGCGAGCCAGTCCGACGTGCTGCGGCTGGCCGGTGTGCAGCACGCCGACTCGGTTGTGGTCGCCACCAATCGCGACGACACCGCCGTGCTGGTCACGCTGACCGCCCGGGAGCTGAACAAGGCCGCCAAGATCGTGGTGTCGATCCGGGAGGCGGAGAACACCCACCTGGTCCGCCAGTCCGGCGCGAACTCGGTGGTGGTGTCCTCGGAGACGGCGGGCCGGTTGCTCGGCATCGCGACCACCACGCCCACGGTCGTGGAGATGATGGAAGACCTGCTGACCCCGGAGGAGGGCTTCGCCGTCGCCGAACGCGAGGTGGAGCCGTCCGAGATCGGCGGCTCGCCACGGCATCTGAGCGATATCGTCCTCGGCGTGGTGCGCAACGGGGTGCTCTACCGCGTGGGCGAGCCGGAAGTCGACGCGGTCGAGGCGGGCGACAAGCTGTTGTACATCCGTCGAGCGGGCAAGTGACCCCGGCGCGAACCGGCCGCACAGCTTCGGCGATAGTCTCGAACCGTGTCGGCATTTCAGCTCAATAGCGTTCCGTTGCTCTCCCGTTCTGTCGTCGACCGGGCCGAGCACATCCGAGGTGATGCCCAGGCCCTGAAGGAGGGCTGGGCCGAGGCCAGACTCCTGCGGATCAACGGCCGCGGGCAGGTGCGCCTCGACGAAAGCGCCCTGATCCTGGACCCGGCCGTGGAGTTCTCCGCCGAGCCGAGCCCGGACGCGGTGTTCCTCGGTGTGGAGGAGGGCGTCCATCTGTGGGCGGTGCGTGATCCGGAGCTGGAGGGCGCGCTGACCGACCTGCGCGCGCTGGCCGGCGGCGCCGTCGACGACCGCACCGCCGCGTTGCTCTCGACCGCGATCGCGTTGCTGAACTGGCACGACAAGGCCGGGTTCCACGGCGCGGACGGCACCGTCACCATGTCGGCCAAGGCGGGCTGGTCGCGCGTCACCGAGAGCGGTTACGAAGAGTTCCCGCGCATCGATCCGGCGGTGATCTGCCTGATCCACGACGGCGGGGAGCGGGTGCTGCTCGCCCGCCAGGCCAGCTGGCCGAAGTCGCTGTTCTCGCTGCTGGCCGGGTTCGTCGAGGCGGGCGAGTCGCTGGAGCGCTGCGTGGAGCGCGAGATGCGCGAGGAAGTCGGCCTCGACGTGCGCGAGATCACCTACCTGGGCAGCCAGCCGTGGCCGTTCCCGCGCTCGCTGATGCTCGGGTTCGCCGCGGTGGCCGATCCCACACAGCCGCTGGCCTTCACCGATGGTGAGATCGCCGAGGCCGACTGGTTCACCCGCGCGCAGGTGCGCGAAGCGTTGGCGGTGGGCGACTGGTCGAACCGGGACGGGGGCGCCCGGTTGCTGCTGCCCGGCTCGATCTCCATCGCGCGCACGATCATCGAATCCTGGGCCGCGATCGACTAGCGCGCGCGGGCCGATGCGACCCGCGCGCGGCGGCTGATCAGGACAGACCGGCGAGGACCTGCTTGACCGCCGCCAGCGACGGGTTCGTCGCGGTGGAACCGTCGGCGAACTTCACGGTGGGCACCACGTGGTTGCCCCCGTTCACGCTGCCGACGAATTCGGCCGACGCCGGGTCTTGCTCGATATCGATCTCGACGTAGCCGATGCCCGCCTCGTCCAGCTGCTTCTTGAGCCTGCGGCAGTAGCCGCACCAGGTGGTCGAGTACATCGTCAGGGTGGGGTTCGCGTCAGTCACGGACACTGCAACGCCGGACGTCCGCGCACTGTTCCAACTCGAACCATATGCCGACTTGCGCGGCATTTAGTATGCGCGCATACTAAATGCATGACGATCATCGCCACCGCGCACGCCACCTCCAGTGCGCCGCCGACCGCCTTTTTCGCCCGCTGGGCCGACATGGCCACCTGGCCGGAGTGGAACTCCGACACCGAGTGGGTGCGCTTGGACGGACCGTTCGCCGAGGGCGCCACCGGGACGTTGCGGCCGAAAGGCGGCCCGAAGATCCGGTTCGTCGTCGCGCGTCTGACCGATCGCGAGTTCGTCGACGTCTCGAAGCTGTTCGGCGCGCGGCTCACCTTCGCCCACGAGGTCGCCGTCGCGGAAAACCGCACCACGGTCACCGTCACGGTCTCGATCGACGGACCGCTGCGCTTGTTGTGGACCAAGATCCTGGGCGCCGACCTGGCGAAATCCGTGCAGCCCGACCTGGACGCACTGGTGGCCGTCGCCGAGGGGGTCCCGGCATGAGTGCTACCGGTTCGAGCGCGAAGTACTGGCTGGCCGTCGTGTCCAGGGAACATGTCCGGCGCGGTGTGGAGCTGGGCATCGCCCAGGCGAACCACGGCAAGCGCGCTGCGGTGGAACGCATGCGGCCGGGCGACGGATTGGTGTACTACTCGCCGCGCGAGGGCATGCGGGCCGGAGCGCCGGTGCGCTCGTTCACCGCGATCGGCACCATCGACGACCACCCGGCCTGGCAGGCCGACCCGCAGGACGGCGGCTGCTTCCGGCCGTGGCGCCGTTCGGTCAGCTACCGAGCCGAAGCGCGGGAGGCGCCGATCGATACGCTGCGTGACGAGCTGGACCTCACCAGCGTGCCGAACTGGGGGATGATCCTGCGTCGTGGCCTGATAGAACTCAGCCCGCACGACTACGCGCTGATCGCGCGGGAGATGACCGACGAGTGAGGGAGGCCGATGCACGAGGCGGGGGACGGCAGGCTGCGTTCCAGATTTCGCGCGGCAGAGGAAAGTCCCGGACTGTTGCTGTGGCAAGTGACCAACCGCTGGCAGGCGGCACAGCGGGCGGCGCTCGCTCCCTTCGACCTGACCCACGTGCAATTCGTGCTGCTGGCTTCGCTCACCTACCTCGCCGCCGGCCGCGAGGATCCGGTCCGGCAGCGTGACCTGGCGGAATACGCCGCCACCGATCCGATGATGACCTCTCAGGTGTTGCGCGCCCTGGCGCAGAAGGGCCTGATCGAACGCCGCGACCACCCCAGCGACCGCCGGGCGAAGGCCCTGGTCGCCACCGAAGCGGGCGTGGCGCTGGTGAACCGGGCCATCGTCGCGGTGGAGGAATGCGACGCGGAGTTCTTCGCGCCGCTCGGCTCGCAGGACAGCGCCCCCTTCGCTCGTTCCCTGCGGTTGCTGAGCGACCGCTGAACGCCACGCGCCCGGCCGCCCGAAGCGGCGACGAGGCGTACAACGGGCGGTCGCGCGCGGCGCACGGCTACGGCGCCGATGCCGTCTTTTGCCTCGGTGCCGGTCTGCTCGCGAGCGGCTGCTCCCGACCGCGACCGGTTGTGTGTCGGTGGGCGCTGTCATGATGGATCGCGTGCCCGCTCTCGACCTCGCAGACCTCGATCCCGAGCAGGCCGCCGCCGTGCGAGCACCGCGCGGCCCGGTGTGCGTGCTCGCGGGCGCGGGCACCGGAAAGACCAGGACCATCACCTATCGCATCGCGCATCAGATCGCGCAGGGGCACGTCAAAGCCGATCAGGTGCTCGCGGTGACGTTCACCGCTCGGGCCGCTGGGGAACTGCGGACCCGGCTGCGGGCCCTCGGTCTCGGCGGGGAAGCGACCCAGGTGCAGGCGCGGACGTTCCACGCGGCGGCGTTGCGGCAGCTGAAGTACTTCTGGCCGCAGATCGTCGGCGACGTGCCGTGGCGGCTGATCGATGCGAAGTTCCCGATCGTCGCGCAGGCGGCGCACCAGGCCGGGCTGTCCACGGCCACCGATAGCGTGCGCGACCTGCTGAGCGAAATCGAGTGGGCGAAAGCCTCGCTCATCGCTCCGGAGGATTACACGGCGGCGGTCGCGAAGCAGCGGCGCGAGACGCCCTACGAGGCACTGCGTGTCGCGGACGTCTACGCGGGTTACGAGAAACTCAAGGCGACGCCGGACGGGCTGCTGCTGGATTTCGACGACCTGCTGCTGCATACGGCCGCAGCGCTGGAGGACTATCCGGCGGTGGCCGACGAATTCCGCGGCCGCTACCGCAGTTTCGTCGTCGACGAGTACCAGGACGTCACGCCGCTGCAACAGCGCGTGCTCGACGCTTGGCTCGGCGATCGCGACGACCTGACCGTCGTCGGCGACGCCAACCAGACCATCTATTCGTTCACCGGCGCCACGCCGAGCTACCTGTTGGACTTCTCCCGGCGCTTCCCCGACGCCACCGTGGTCCGGCTGGAACGCGACTATCGGTCGACTCCGCAGGTGGTGTCGCTGGCCAATCGGGTGATCGGAGCGGCGCGCGGGCGCATCGCGGGCACCAGGCTGCAACTGATCGGCCAGCGCGCCGACGGGCCCGAGCCGGTGTTCGCCGAATACGACGACGCGCCGGCGGAGGCCGCGGCGGTGGCCGAGGCGATCGGCCGGCTCGTCGCGGCGGGCACACCGGCCGCCGAGATCGCCGTGCTCTATCGGATCAACGCCCACTCGGAGAGCTACGAGCAGGCGCTCACCGAGCGCGGTATCCCCTACCAGGTGCGCGGCGGCGAGGGCTTCTTCGCGCGCGCCGAGGTCAGGCAGGCCGTGCAGGCACTGCGGCAAGCCGCCGCCCGCGACGACCTGCCCGACCAGGCGCGCAGCGGCAACTCCCTGGTCTCGCTGGTCCGCGCGGTGCTCGCGCCGCTCGGCCTGACCGCCACGGAACCCGCAGGCGCCCAGGCGCGTGAACGTTGGACCTCGCTGGTCGCGCTGGTGCGGCTGACCGAGGAACTCGTCGGCCACGACGACCGGCTCGACCTCACCGGGCTGCTGCGCGAGCTCGCGACTCGCGCCGAGGCCAGGCATCCACCCACGGTGCAGGGCGTCACGCTGGCCTCCCTGCACGCCGCCAAGGGCTTGGAGTGGGACGCGGTGTTCCTCGTCGGGCTGTCGGACGGAACCATGCCGATCGCGCACGTCCTCGCCGACGACGGCTCGGTCGCCGACGAGGCGGCGCTCGAGGAGGAACGGCGGCTGCTCTACGTCGGGGTCACCAGGGCGCGCGAACATCTGCGGCTGTCCTGGGCGCTGGCCAGGAACGAGGGCGGCAGGCGCAGCAGGCGGCGTTCGCGCTTCCTCAACGGTCTCGTGCCGGATGATTCGCCCGCCTCGCGGATCGCGGCACCGCCGTCGGCGCCGAACGGTGTCCGCCCGACCTGCCGGGTCTGCGCGAAACCGCTGATCGGCACCTACGCGACCATGCTCGGCCGCTGCCGCCGTTGCCCGGCCGAGCTGGACGCGGAATTGCTTGCCGCACTGCGGGACTGGCGTGCGGAGAAGGCGGAGGCGCTGCGGGTGCGCGAATTCGTCGTGTTCACCGACACCACGCTCACCGCGATCGCCGAACAACAGCCCGCCGACGACGCCGCGCTGGCCGCGATCGCGGGCATCGGTGCGAAGAAGATCGACCAGTTCGGCGCAGATGTGCTCGCGATCGTGGCGTCCCGGCTTCGATCCACATCACAAAACCGCAGGTAGAAAATAGGTTGTCCCGCTCGACGATCTTGCCTATGGTGGATTTCACGCACCGGGAGGGCATCTCGGCGCGCACAGTTACCGACACACAACGAGTACAGGAGGGAGGCAGAGCAATGGACAACATCATGAACTTCGGCGCCAGTGGCGTTGCGGTCTATGCGCCCATGGCGGCCTCCCGGGGGATCCTCGCCTTGCAGGGGATCGGTCTGTCCGGAATCGGTGCGTTCGGCATGTCCGGCACGCAAGTGAATTGCATTGCCATGCATGCGTCGAACCGCACCCAGATTCAGGGCAAGCCCAGCGCGGGCTGGCACCCGACGGCTGTCGAGGCAGCAGTCGGTGTCTTCGCGGATGAAGTCGGCTTCGAGCCGGCGGATCCGCGGGCAGCACGCCTCCGCACCGCACACCCAGCGACCGTGAACAGGACTCGACACAGATGTCGACCTAGGTAGGGAACTCCTCCCCGACCTCCTGGCCACGGATCGCAAGACAGCGAAACCGTGGCCAGTATTCTCCGGCCCTTCAGCCGACCGGCACCGGTTTCGCCACAACAAACGAACCGCTGCAAACGAGCTGAAGGAGAACGACGTGTTCACCGCACAGAGTTGGCCGCAGGCCACTACTGACGTGACATGCCGAACCGTGGCGTCGCCTACTCGGACCCAGGAGATCACCAAGGTCCTGCCCTGCCGCGCTGGAGACCCGGACCTCTGGTTCGCCGAGAGCCCGGTCCAGTTGGAGCAGGCCAAGGCGCTGTGCGCGACCTGCCCGATCCGCAAAGGCTGCCTGAGCGCCGCCATGGATCGTGGTGAGCCATGGGGTGTTTGGGGCGGTGAGATCTTCGACCAGGGTGTCGTGATCGCCCGCAAGCGTCCCCGTGGTCGTCCGCGCAAGGTCGCGGTCCCGGCATGAGCCGGGGAGTGACTTCCCTCCCTCCGGTCGATGTGCTCGATTCGGTCGGTCCCGGCACGGGCCGAGCCAACGAACGAGAAAGCAGACCAGCCGCCCACCGTTGTCTGGTGGGCGGCTGGTCTGCTTTGCAGCGCCTGCGGCGCTGCGTGTTCGCGGCCCCGGGAAGTCCCGCGGCCGAGCGACCGAGACTCGCGACTGCTGTGTTGGTTTTG
>NZ_JBHWFB010000025.1:0-73188 GCF_042733915.1 Nocardia sp. NPDC059691
GTTCGCGGCCCCTTCATGGCTCGCGTCCGAGCGACCGCCGCTTGCTCCTTCGTCGCGGACGCGACGGCCACTCGGACGCGAGCCGGGCCGCGAACGGCGCATGCTCGGTCTCGCTTCGCTCGAAACCGGTGGTTGAGCTGGTGTGGTTGCGTGCGCGAGTAACCGTCTGAGTTTGCCGATGCCGCCGCGAGATGGTCGTGGTTGTCGGGTGCGCCAGGCGAATGCGTACCCGGTCCTGCGCCGAGGGGGGCGGTGCTATTTCGGCAGCGCCGGGACGATCGCTTCGCCGATGGTCGCGAGGCGATCGCAGGGGTTCTGGTCCGCGGTCTTGTTGACCAGGGTCAGTTGCAGCAGGCCCTGCCGGGCGGGGAAGAGTACGTCGCACATTTGGTCTTTGGCGGCGTCGTCCACGCGGAACTGGCGTCCGGTGCGTCCGGCGATGGTGACGTCCTGGAAGTCGACATTGCCCGGCTTCCGCTCGAACTCGGCCACGGACATGTTGTTGGAGAACACGCCGAGGGTGAAGTCGGCGCCCTTCCATCCGCAGATCTCCCAACCGGGCTGCTTCACCCCGCCGACGCCGACCTGCTTGCTCGCCGGGTCGAGTCCGGCGCTCGTCAGCGCGGCGTCGGGGATGCCGGTGCAGGGATCGAACAGCTGGGTGGCCGTGCCCGCGGCGCTCGCGGTCTGCGTGGTGGTCGTCGCGGGGGACCCGCCGGACTCGTCGCCGCAGGCGGCCAGTCCTAACGCGAGTGCGATCGCCAAGGGAACCAACGTAATTCGGTGCGCCATCCAGCCCTCTTGCCATCCGGTTTGTCGCGCCGGACTGTATCAGAGTCGGGCCGCGAGGTTTCGCGGCGGGCGAAGGTGGGTAGGACACAACGAGTCTCGGCATTCGTTCGCGGATGCCGGTTTTGTCGCGCTCGTAACTCTTCGTTGCCAGTGTGTTTAGAAGTCCGCACAGTGTCCGTTTTGCCCGATTCTCGCGTTGACGACGGGTAGGCCGTGTGACAGTTTCCCCTTGATTTCCGCGTGCTCGCTGTGGAGCAGGCGCGGCGGCTGATCGGAGGAGCAGAGGGTGGTGCGGTCACCTGGACGACCGGAGAATTCCGGCGGCACACCGGTTGTCCCCCTCCGCATTTCCGATGGTGAACGCCAGGTGTCCGGCAGCGGAATTGTGCGCCCGCGAACCATCCGCGGGCAGCTGGCCCGCATCCTGGTGGTGTCGCTCGTGCTGGTGCTCGCGCTGTTGGGCACGCTGGTGGCGCGCGAAGTGGACGCGTACCGGAAGAGCCGGGACACAGTCGCCGCGGTGACGCTCGCGCTGGCGGTGCAGGACCTGGTGCACGAGACGCAGCGCGAGCGCGGCCTGACCAATGGCCTGCTCGGCGGCGACCAGCGCTTGCGCCAGCCGGTCGACGACCAGCGCGGTGCGGTCGACCGCGCCTTGCGCGCCCTGCGGCAGGCGGTGGCGGACGGTCCGCCCGGCGCGGAGCGGGTGCGGGAGGCCGCCCGGCCGCTGGCCGATCTGGACGCGACCCGATCCACGATCGACCAGCGGCGAGAACCCCGGCAGGCGGCGTTCCAGTACTACACCGACGCGATCGACGCCCTGAACCACCTGTCCCTCGGTCTGGATCAGGCCGCCGACCCGGTGGTCCGGCACGGGCTGCAAGCGCTGTACGCGCTGGGTGAGGCGAAGGAGCAGACGGCTCGCGAGCGCGGCTTCCTCAACGGCGTCTTCGCCGCGGATGCCTTCGGGCCGGGCGAGTACGTGCAATTCCTCGACATCCGCGCGGCCAAACTGGCCGGACTGGCCGCGTTCGCCCGCGACGCGACCGGCGCTCAGCAGGCGCGCTTGGACGCCGTGCTGGACGGCGCGGACGCGGACGCGGCCGCGGAGTCGGAGAACGTCGCGATCGCCGCGGGCGGCGGACCGCTGGCGCGCCCGGTCGATCCGATCGCCTGGTGGACCAGGATGACCGCGGTCATCGACGAGCAGCGCACCGTGCAGCAGACGGTCGGCGCCGACGTGCGGCAGCGGGCAGAGGTGTTGCGCGGCGACGCCGCGCTGGCCCTCGGCGCGTTCGTGCTCGCCGCGCTGGCGGCGATCGCGCTGGAGGTGGCGCTGGTCGTCGCCGCGGTGCGCGCGATCGTCCGGCCGCTGGCCACGCTGGCCGCGGACGCCGACGACGTATCCGGTCGGCGGCTGCCCGACGTGATCTCGGCCTGGCGCACCGGCGACGACACCCGGCCGCCCGACCCGCCCGCCCCGGTGCGACCACCGCCGGGGGCGGGCGTCGAGATCGTCGCCGTGGCCCGAGCGCTGGATCGGGTGCAGTCCACCGCCTTCGACCTCGCGTCGGAGCAGGCGCTGGTGCGCCGCAACACCACCGAGTCGATGGTCAGCCTGGCCCGCCGCAACCAGAACCTCGTGCGCCGCCAGCTCGGCCTGATCAGCGAATTCGAACGCGAGGAGCTCGATCCCAAGGCGCTGTCGAACCTCTTCGAGCTCGACCATCTCGCCACCCGCATGCGCCGCAACGCCGAAAGCCTGCTCGTGCTGGTCGGCGAGGCGAGCCCGCGCCGCTGGGCCGAGCCGATCCCGCTGAGCGACGTGATCCGCGCGGGCCTGTCCGAGGTCGACGACTACCGCAGGGTGGTGCTGCGCCGGATGGACGACGTGCTCATCGCCGGCGCGGCGGCCAGCGAACTCGCGCACATACTCGCGGAGCTGATCGAGAACGGGCTGGCGTTCTCCCCACCGGATGTCGAGGTGGAGATCTACGGGCGCGCCGGGCCCAACGGGTACCTGCTCGCGGTGGTCGACCACGGCGTCGGCATGCCCGCCGACCAATTGGCCCAGGCCAACGCACGATTGCGCGGCGAACAGGACTTCGTCGTCGCACCGACCCGCCACCTCGGCCACTACGTGGTCGGCAGGCTCGCCGAGCGGCTCGGCATCACGGTCGAACTGAGCGTCTCGCCGGTGAGCGGCATCGTCGCGCGCCTGACGCTGCCGCCCGGCATGGTCGAGACCGAGCCGGATCGGCGCGACGATCCCGCCACCTCCCACACCGCCACGGTGGGCGATACCGCTGGGTCTCCGAGCGGTTCGAGGCCACAATCGCGCGCTACCGCTACCGCTACCGCTACGACCGCCGACGGCCCACCGGCGCACGCGGTGAACGCCGGGTCGTCGCCCTACACGCAGTTCGTTTCCGCACGGACCGAGCCGACAGCGAGCGCCGGTCTCATCGAATCCCGCCGCGCACAAGAGCCATCCGGCCCGGCGCCGAGCGAACCCGCGGCGCGGCACACCAAGAACGGCTTGGTGAAACGGAACAAGAAGGCCCGCGCTGCCGCCACCGGCGCGCGGCCCGACGCGCCGCCCCGCATGGAGCCCGCCCCCGCGGTCGAGCGCTCACCCGAGGAGATCCGCAGCATGCTGTCCTCCTTCCGGACGGGACATCAGCGTGGCGCGCCCGCACGGCACGCCGCCGCGCGGGACGACCGCGTCCGCGCCGCCGACGCGGCGCCCGAATTCCAGCCCGCCGCGACCATGGCAGAGGAGATCCGGTGACCACCCACATATCGAGCGCCGACCCGCACACGTTCAATTGGATGCTGGCCAACTTCGTTCGCGAGACCGACGGTGTGCGCGAGGCGGTCGCGGTGTCCTCGGACGGCCTGCTCATCGCCATGTCCGAAGGATTGGACCGCGCCTCCGCCGACCGGCTCGCCGCCATGGTGTCCGGGCTGGTCGGGCTGGCCCGCAGCGCCTCGCGCAGCTACTCCTTCGACGGCCTGAAACTGATCATGATCGAGATGAGGCGCGGGTTCCTGCTCGTCTCCGCCATGGGCGACGGCAGCTGTCTCGGCGTGATCGCCGACAGCGGTTGCGACGTCGGTCTGGTCGGCTACGAGATGGCGGTGCTCGCCGACCGCGCTGGTGCGCTGCTCGATCCCGCGCTCATCGCCGAACTGCGTGAGTCGCTGCGGCGATGAGACACGAATTCGCCTCCGGCGAGGACCGATTCGTGCGGCCCTTCGTGGTCACCGCGGGACGCACCAGGCCGCTGCTGGACGGACTGCGCATCGAGACGTTGGTGCGGGCCGAGCCCGCAGCGCTGTCCGCGCCGCTGCGTTTCGAGCAGCGCACCCTCGTGCGGTTGTGCCAGCGGCCGCACTCCATCGCCGAGATCGGCGCCGCGCTCGGCGTGCCGGTCGGGGTCGCCAAGGTCGTGGTCAGCGACCTGGCCGCCACCGGACACGTGACCGTGCGCTCGGCCGACCAGCTCACCGCCGCCGCCATCGAGAGGATCAGGGACCTTGTCCGGGCACTCTGACATGCGAACGCCTACCATGCCGTCCTCGGTGAAAATCGTGGTCAGCGGTGGTTTCGGCGTCGGGAAGACGACATTCATCGGAGCCATCTCCGAAATCGAGCCGCTGGTGACCGAGGCGGCGATGACCGAGATGGCCGTCGGCGTGGACGACGCGGGGCATCGGGCCGACAAGACGCAGACCACGGTCGCCCTCGACTTCGGGCGCATCACCCTGGACAGCTCGCTGCTGCTGTACCTGTTCGGCACGCCGGGCCAGGACCGTTTCGTCTTCCTGTGGGACGACCTGGTCGACGGTGCGCTCGGCGCGGTGATCGTGGTGGACACCGGCCGCGTCGACGACTGCTATCCGGTACTGGACTATTTCGAGGCACGCGGCACGCCGTTCGTCATCGCGGTCAACCGCTTCGACGGCAGCACGCGTTTCGACCTCGACGAGGTCCGCGAGGCGCTCGAACTGGAGGATTGGATCCCGGTGCTGGAATGCGATGCCAGGCAGCGCGATTCGGTCAAGGAGGTGCTGGTCTCGCTACTCGAACAGGTCCTGTTGCACCGGACGGATCACCTGACCGCAAGGGACGCGGGCTGAGAATCGCCGCGAGATTGCGCCGCGACCGATGAATTCGCCGCGCGTGCGTCGTCCGTACTGTTGCCCGGCCCTGACGAACAGAAGGAGCATCATCATGAGCAACGGCGCGGACCTCGGCCTCACCCACATCGGCGTGCTGGTCGGTGACCAGGACAAGGCCTTGGAGTTCTATCGCGACGTGATCGGTCTGGAAGTGCGTGCGGACCTGCCGTTCGCCGGTGGGCGCTGGCTGACCGTCGGGCCGGCGAAGCAGCCGGGCATCGAGTTCATTCTGGAGACCCCCGAGATGGTGCCGGACGAGGCGGCCGCCGCGGCGGCGCGGGCCCGGCTGGCCAACGGGGCGCAGGGCACGTTGATCTTCACCACCGATGCCGTGGACGCCACGTTCGCCCGGCTGCGCGACGCCGGGGTGGAGGTGACGCAGGAGCCGATCTCGCAGCCGTACGGCGTCCGCGACTGCGGGTTCCGTGACCCGTGGGGCAACCACCTGCGCTTCTCCGAACTCCCCGGCTGAGCCGGGCGCGGCCGGTGTGGGCCGCGTCGCATTTCCCGGCGGGCCGGAGGACAATACTGTCTGATCATGGGTGAAACGACGAGCGAGACCCAACAGGACGCCATCCGGCCGCTGCGCGACGACATCCGGTTCCTCGGTGGCGTGCTCGGCGACACCATTCGCGACCACGAGGGGCCGGAGGTCTTCGACCTCATCGAGCGCGTGCGCATCGAAGCGTTCCGGGTGCGCCGCGAGGAGGTCGGGCGCAGCGCCGTCGCGGAGATGCTCGACGGAGTGGACATCGCGGTGGCCCTTCCGCTCATCCGCGCGTTCAGCTACTTCGTGCTGCTGGCCAATCTGGCCGAGGACATCCAGCGCGACCGCCGCCGCGCCGCGCACGAGACTGCGGGCGAACCGCCGCAGGACTCGTCACTGGCGGCAACCTACCGCAAGCTGGACGCGGCGGCGCTGGACGGAACCCGGGTCGCGGATCTGCTGGCTGACGCGCTGGTGTCGCCGGTGATCACCGCGCACCCGACCGAGACGCGCCGCCGCACCGTCTTCGACGCGCAGGCCCGGATCACCGAGCTGATGCGCCTGCGCCAGCGCTACGCCGAGAACGAGCGCGAGCGCGCCGACCTCGAGCGGCGGATCCGCCGCCAGGTGTTGAGCCTGTGGCGCACCGCGCTGATCCGCTTGGCGCGCTTGCGCATCCAGGACGAGATCTCGGTGGGTCTGCGCTACTACGACCTGACCCTGTTCGACGTGATCCCGGCGATCAACGCGGAGGTGCGCGCCGCGCTGCGCTCGCGCTGGCCCGGCGTCGAGCTGCTGCCGCGCCCGATGCTGCGTCCCGGTTCGTGGATCGGCGGCGACCGCGACGGCAACCCGTACGTCACCGCCGAGGTGGTGCGGCAGGCCGCCTCCCGCGCCGCGGGCGTCGCGTTCGAGCGCTACCTGCGCGATCTGGTGGAACTGGAGAAGACGCTGTCGTTGTCGGCCCGGTTGGTCGCCGTGACGCCCGAGGTCGCCGCGCTCGCCGAGACCGGGTACCCCGATCCGGCGACGCACGCCGACGAGCCGTATCGCCGTGCGCTGCACCACGTCCGGGCCCGGCTGACCGCCACCGCGCTGGCGGCGCTCGAGCAGGTGCCGCCGAACGGCCTCGATGCCGGGGCGCGGCCCTACCCGACTCCGCAGGCCGTCCTGGACGACTTGGACGCGATCGACGCCTCGCTGCGGCGCAGTGGCGACGGCCTGCTCGCCGACGATCGCCTCGCCACGTTGCGCCACGCCCTGGAGACGTTCGGCTTCCATTTGCAGAGCCTGGACATGCGCCAGAACTCGGAGGTGCACGAGCAGGTCGTCGCCGAACTGCTGGCCTGGGCCGGGGTGCACTCCGACTACGCGAGCCTGCCGGAGTCGCGCCGGGTGGAACTGCTCGCCGCCGAGCTGCGCACTCGCCGCCCGCTGCTCGGTCCGCACGCCCGGCTGAGCGAACTGGCCGTCAAGGAACTCGGCATCGTCCGCGCCGCCCGCGACGTGGTGGACACGCTCGGCGCGGCGGCGGTGCCGAACTACATCATCAGCATGTGCACGTCGGTCAGTGACCTGCTCGAAGCCGCCCTGCTACTGAAGGAGGGCGGTCTGCTCGACCCGGGGGAGCCGGACGGGCCGCCGAGTTGCCCGGTGGGCATCGTCCCGCTGTTCGAGACCATCGAGGACCTCGGCGCTGGTGCGGCCACGCTGTCGGCGGCGCTGGAGGTGCCGGTCTATCGCGAGCTGGTGGCCGCGCAGGGCATGCGTCAAGAAGTGATGCTCGGCTACTCCGACTCCAACAAGGACGGCGGGTATCTGGCCGCCAACTGGGCGCTGTACCGGGCGGAGCTGGATCTGGTCGAGGTCGCCCGCAAGACCGGCATCCGGTTGCGGCTGTTCCACGGCCGCGGCGGCACGGTCGGTCGCGGCGGCGGCCGCAGCTACGACGCGATCCTCGCCCAGCCGGCCGGAGCGGTGCGCGGCTCGCTGCGGCTCACCGAGCAGGGCGAGGTGATCGCCGCGAAATACGCCGAACCCGGTGCGGCGCATCGCAATCTGGAGTCGCTGATCGCGGGCACCCTGGAGTCGACGCTGCTGGACGTGGAGGGTCTCGGCGCCGACGCCGAGCCGTCCTACGGCATCATGGACGACCTGGCGGCCCGCGCCCGAGCCGCGTACGCGCGGCTGGTGCACGAGACACCCGGATTCGTCGAGTACTTCCGGCAGTCCACGCCGGTCGCCGAGGTGGGCGATCTGAACATCGGCAGCAGGCCTGCCTCGCGCAAGCCGACGAATTCGGTCGCGGACCTGCGCGCCATC
Organism: Nocardia sp. NPDC059691; assembly: GCF_042733915.1. Classification (NCBI taxonomy): domain Bacteria; kingdom Bacillati; phylum Actinomycetota; class Actinomycetes; order Mycobacteriales; family Nocardiaceae; genus Nocardia; species Nocardia sp. NPDC059691. The sequence goes on from NZ_JBHWFB010000025.1 coordinate 7,787, forward strand.
CCGTGGGTGATGTCGTGGAGTCAGGCGCGGGTGATGCTGCCGGGGTGGTACGGCACCGGTGCCGCGCTGGAGGAGTGGATCGGCGGCGACCCGGAACGTCTGGCGACCTTGGCGGATCTGTATCGCCGCTGGCCGTTCTTCCGCACGGTGCTGTCCAATCTGGCGCAGGTGATGGCCAAGAGCGATCTGGACATCGCCGCCCGCTACGCGGAACTCGTGGACGACGTGGCGTTGCGGGAGCAGATCTTCGGCATGATCCGCGACGAACACGCCCGGACCGTCCGCATGCACGCCGCGATCACCGGCAACGATCACCTGCTGGCCGACAACCCGTCGCTGGCCGAGTCGATCCACAACCGCTTCCCCTACCTGGAACCACTGAACCAGATGCAGGTGGAGCTGCTGCGCCGCCTCCGGGCCGGGGACGACTCCGAACTGGTGAAACGCGGCATCCTGCTGACGATGAACGGCCTGGCCACCGCCCTGCGCAACTCGGGATAGCAGCCGAAGGGCCCGCGTCCGGTAGGAAGGACGTCGTGTCGATCGACGAAGCAGCCGTGGCGGCGCTGGCGGACCGCCGGATCGGTCCCGAGCACAAGGGCATGCCACCCGCGTTCTGGGGGCGGACCGTGCGCGAACTCCGCGCTGCCGCACCGGCGCTCGATCAGCTGGAGACGCCGGTGCTCACGGTCGATCGCGCGGCCCTCGCGGAGAACATCACGGTCATGGCCGAGTGGGTGCGCGCGGCAGGCGTTCGGCTGGCGCCGCACGGCAAGACGACGATGGCGCCGCAGGTGTGGGCCGATCAGCTGGCCGCGGGCTCATGGGGCATCACCCTCGCCACCATCTGGCAGACGCAGGTGGCGCGGTCCTTCGGTGTCGCGCGGGTGCTGCTGGCCAACGCGCTGGTTGACCCGGTCGGATTGCGGTGGGTCGCGGCGGAATCGGCGCGCGATCCGTCTTTCGAGTTCTACTGCTGGGCCGACAGCGCCGAAACGGTCGCTTTGATGGACGCGCACCTGCGCACCGCCCCCGAGTCGGCGCGGATCCGGGTGCTGGTGGAACTCGGCGGCCCGCACGGCAGAACCGGCGCACGCACGGTGGAGCAGGCGCACGCCGTAGCTCGGGCGATCGCCGGCGCGTCCCGGCTGACGCTCGCCGGGGTGGGCGGTTACGAGGGCGCGCTCGCACACGACCGCACCCCGACCGGCATCCGCGCGGTGCGCGACTACCTCGGGGAACTCGCCCGGCTGCACCGGGAACTCGACGCGGCGGGGCGGTATCACGGTCCGGCCGTCGTCACCGCCGGTGGGAGCGCCTATCCCGAGCTGGCGCTCGAGTACCTCGCCCCGCTGTCCGACGAGCGGGGCAGGCAAGGTGTCGCGACGACGGTCGTGCTGCGCTCGGGCGCGTATGTCATCCACGATGACGGCTTCTACGCGAGCATGTCGCCACTGGCGGCTCCCGAGTGCGCGCGGCCGCTGCGCTCGGCGATGCACGGCTGGGCACGCGCACTCTCGCGCCCGGAGCCCGGCCTCGCATTGCTCGACGCGGGCAAACGTGATCTGCCTTTCGACGAGGGGATGCCGGTTCCGCAGCGCGTCGCGGGACTGCGGGGCGGTGCGCTCGACTCGGACGCGACGGTCTCCGCGCTCAACGACCAGCACGCCTTCCTCCGGTTACCGGGCGGCGCCGCCACCGAGTTGCCCATCGGGGCGGTCGTTCGGCTCGGTCTGTCGCACCCGTGCACGGCTTTCGACAAATGGCGGCTGATCCCGGTGATCGATGACGCCGACGCGCCCTCGCCGCGAGTGGTGGATCTCCTGCACACGTTCTTCTGACGGTGGCGGCGGGCTTCGGCCGCGACGCCCGGCGCTAGTCGTTCGAAGCGATCAGCGCGCGCACCAACCGGTCCAGCACCGGACGCGGATCGAAATCCGGCGTCGGATCGACCAATTGGTGCAGGATGATGCCCTCGAGCTGGCCGACCAGGATCTGCGTCGTCGCCCGGTCCCCGCCGACGTTCGCCAGCAGGCTCGCGGCCCATTCGGTCAGCCTGCGGTGGCCGCCCCGCACGGTCTCGCGCAGCGCGGGCGAGGTCCGCGCTTCTTGGAACAGCGCGTAGCGCGCCAATGTCCGTGCGCGGTCGGTCCGCACCGCGTGGACGACGAAGGCGGCCGTGCCGTCGACGAGTTCCTCGATGGTGGCGGGGGCGGGTCGCCGGTTGAGCGCCTCCCAATCCGCGTAGTCGCGAGCTTCGAGGCGCTCGGCGATGCCGGTCAGCAGCGCCGCACGGGTGCGGAAGTAGTTGGACGCCGATCCGGCGGGCATGCCCGCGACCTCGTCCACCGCGCGGTGGGTGAGCGCTCGGATCCCGCGGGACCCGAGCAGCTCGATCGCCGCGTCCAAGACGAGTTCGCGCTTACCGGACATTCCTCGATACTACAACGGTAGTGATACCGGTTACAGTCCGGCGCGCGACACTACATACGTAGTAATGTTCCGGGAAGCCGAGTGGTCCGTAGAAAGGGGAAACGATGCCCGAGGTGGTCATCGTGGGCGGTGGCATCGGTGGTCTGGCGACCGCGGTCGCCTTCCTCCGGCAGGGCCTGCGCGTCGAAGTGCTCGAGCGGAGTGCCGAGATCACCGAGGTCGGGGCGGGGTTGTCCTTGTGGCCCAACGCCCTGCGTGCTCTCGATGTACTCGGCCTGGGCGACGCGGTGCGGGCACGGGCCGTCGAGGAGGGCGCTGCGGGTATTCGCGACCGCACCGGGCGGTGGCTGACCAGGATCGACGCCGAGAAGCTCCGGGCGGCGTACGGCAGCCCGATCATGCTGCACCGCGCCGATCTGGTGGACATTCTGCGGTCGGCCATCCCGGCGGAGGCGCTGCGCACCGGTGTCACCGTGGCCGAGGCGAGGGTGGACGGCACGGTGGTGCACTCGGTCGGGACGTCCAGCGGAGACTTCGTCGTCGGCGCCGACGGCATCCGCAGTGTGGTGCGCCGCGCCGTCTGCGGCGAGATTCGGCCCCGCTACGGCGGATACACCGCATGGCGTCTGGTCGTCACGCCGCACCAGCCGGTCACCGATATGGGCGAAAGCTGGGGGCGCGGTGAGCGTTTCGGGTACGCGCCGCTCGCGGACGGCCGGGTCTACTGCTTCGCCACCGCGAGCATGCCCGCGGGCACGGCGAGCGGCGGGCTCGCCGAGTTGCGCGCGCGGTTCGGCGGCTGGCACGAGCCGATTCCCGCCCTGCTCGCCGCGGCCGGGGACGCCGAGGTACTGCGGCACGATCTCTACGACCTGCCCGCGCTGAAAACTTTTGTGGCAGGACGGATCGCGCTCGTCGGCGACGCCGCGCACGCGATGATGCCCAACCTCGGGCAAGGCGCCTGCCAGGCGCTGGAGGACGCCGTGGTGCTGGCCAGGGTCGTGACCCGCGACGGTGACCTGACCGCCTACGACCGGGAACGCGGGCCGCGTACCCGGATGATCGCGTCTCGCTCGCGCCGGATCGGCGCGGTGGCGCAACTGTCGTTCCCGCCCGGCGTCGCGCTGCGGAACGCCTTGCTGCGGGCGATCCCCGATTCGGTGCAACTCAGGTCGTTCGCGCCGGTCCTGGATTGGCGCTGCTAGCTCGCTACGATCCGAAGTCGCGTACCGCGCGCTCGCAGCGGGCGGCCTGGGCGCGGAGCGCGTCGAGGAGTTCCGGTGGGCCGGTGAGCACGGTGAAGTCGAGATCGACCGAGGTGATCATCCAGACCAGCTGTTCGGGCGTCTCGCTGCCGACGTGCAGGCGGCAGCTGTGCTCGTCGACGGCTTCCACGACGCCCGCACCGGGCCAGACGCGCCCGGCGGCGTCGTCGGCCGATCGGTGCAGCAGCACCGTCGCCTGATATGGCCACGAGTGGGCCGACAGCCGCATCGAAAGATATGCCACGACATCGCCTTCCGGCGGCTCCCGGGGCGTGAAGCGCGGCCCGGTCGGAATCCGCGGGGTCATCCGGTCCACCCGGAAGGTGCGCCAGTCGGCGCGGTCGACATCCCAGGCGACCAGGTACCAATGCCTGCTGAAGTGCACGAGGGTGTGCGGCTCGACGGTGCGCGGGCCGAGCGCGCCGTTGTGCGCGCGGTAGTCGAACCGGAGCCGTTCGTGGCGCTGGCACGTTTCGGCGATGGCCATGAGCGTGTCCGGATCGACCTGCGGCGCCGGTGCGCCGACGCGCACGGTGGCGCCGCGCAGGGTGCGGATCCGGTGCCGCAAGCGCGGCGGGAGCACCTGCTCCAGTTTGGTCAGCGCGCGCAGCGATGCCTCTTCGAGCCCGGTCACGGTGCCGCCGCGCAGCCCCACCGCCACCGCGACCGCTTCGTCGTCGTCGAGCAGCAGCGGCGGCAGCGCTGTCCCCGCGCCTAGCCGGTAGCCCGCGGCGCCGCGGGCGGCATGGATCGGGTAGCCCAGCTCGCGCAGCCGGTCGACGTCGCGGCGAAGGGTGCGGCCGGTGACGCCGAGCCGTTCGGCCAGTTCGGCGCCCGTCCGGTCCGGACGGGTCTGCAGCAAAGTCAGCAGGGCGAGCAGGCGGGCCGACGTTTCCAGCATGACGCCAGCATGCCCGGAAGTTAGGAACGCTCCCGTCCTAAGCGCTTCCTACCGTGGCCGATATGACTACCGAACCGGACATTCGCCCCTTCCGCATCGCCATCCCGCAGGAGCGGATCGACGATCTGCACCGGCGCCTCGCAGGCACGTCGTGGCCGAGCGACCTGCCCGGCGCCGGATGGGACAAGGGCATGCGAGTGTCCTACCTGCGACCGCTGGCCGAGTACTGGCGTACCGAATTCGATTGGCGCGCAGTGGAAGCGGAGCTGAACGAGCTGCCGCAGTTCGTCACCGACATCGAGGGGCGGCAGGTGCACTTCTTGCACCTGCGCTCTCCGGAGCCGAATGCCATGCCGCTGGTGCTCGGGCACGGCTGGCCCGCGTCGTTCGTCGAGTTCCTGGAGTTGCTCGGACCGCTGAGCGATCCGCGCGCACACGGCGGCGACCCGGCCGACGCGTTCCACGTGGTTGTGCCCTCGCTGCCGGGTTTCGCGTTCTCCACGGTGGCCCCGGACCCGGGCGCGGGCTCGACCGAGCGGTTCGCGGAGGTGGTCGCGGCACTCATGGCGCGTCTGGGCTACCACCGCTACGGCGTGCAGGGCGGCGACGCGGGGTACTTCGTCGCCGCCCAGCTGGGCCATATCGACTCCGAGCATTTGGTAGGCCTGCACGTGAACGGCCCGATCACGATTCCGTCCTGGGACGGCGACGCCGAAAACTCCGGCAGCCCGGACGAATACGTGGCTCAGGCGGAATGGTCCGCGGCGGATCAGGCGAAGCTGGACACGATGACCGGTCCGGACAGCTACGCCCGCTACGACTACGCGACCGTGCAGGCGAACCGTCCGCAGACGCTCGCGATCGGCCTCCAGGACTCACCCGCCGGGCTGCTGGCTTGGATCGCCGACCTGTTCCGGCAGTACACCGACCCGGCGATCGAGCTGCCCGACGACGCGGTGGGCCGGGACGCGCTGCTGACCAACGTCAGCCTGTACTGGTTCACCGGAACCTTCGCCTCCTCGCTGCGGCTCTACAGCGAATCCGCGGTCTGGGGCGCGCCGACGCGGAAGTCCGATGTGCCGACCGCGGCGGCGATCTTCCCCGGCGACATGTCCGTCCGCAAACTCGCCGAAGACGCGCACAACATCGTCCGGTGGACCGAGTTCGACCGCGGCGGGCATTTCGCGGCGATGGAGGCGCCGGATCTGCTGATCGCGGACGTGCGCGAGTTCTTTCGCACGCTGCGCTGATCCGGCCCACTCGTCCACAGAGCTGACCGGGCCGGACATCACCCGGCGGCCGCGCACGGCCGGTGAGTGGTCCATCCGCCGATGGACCTCGGCGGATCCGCTTGTTTCGCCGGGCTTTCCCGGGCCGAATGTCGGTACGGCGGCACGCTCGAGACCCGGATCATCCGTCGTGCCGGAGTGTCGCTTCGAAGGCGACGCGGTGGGCGCTGGTGTAGGCGTGCTCCCGTTCGGACCAGGCGATGCGGGAGGCGATCTGCTCGGGGCTGGTGTCGCGATGGCCGGGTTCGGTCAGCTGTGCTGTCCACCAGTGGGCGTTGCGAATCTGGCGGTCGAGCATCGCGTCGACGACGTGGGCTCGCTCTGCGGTGGTGAGGCCGTAGGCGTCGGCGAGGATTCGCACCTGGGCTGCTTGGGCGGGGGCGGGTGGTGCGTCGGGCTTCGAGGAGACGCACCACGTCCAGGCCAGATACCCGAAGTCTTCGAGCGGATCGCCGGGGGCGGCGGTGTCGAAATCGATGAAGGCGACCGGTCGGGCGTTCCGGAAGACGGTGTTGTTGGGGCCGGGGTCGTGGTGGCAGACGACCGGTCGGCCTGCCGTGAGGCCGCTGTCGCGGGTCGCGTCGTGGAGCGAACGGAGCAGGGCCCCTGCTGCGGCGACCTGGGTGTCCGTCCAGCGCTGGAACCTGGCGGGCACCCATCCGGGCAGGTAGGTGAAGGTATCGCGGCCGGTGTCGTCGAGTCCGAGATAACGCGGTGCGCTGGCGAAACGGACTTGCTCGAGGTGCGTGAGCAGCTCGGCGACGAAGGCCGACGAGGCGGTGGTTGGTCGTCGCACCGTGTCGCCGACGCGGACCACGCCGGGGGTGATTCGTCCTCCGGTCAGGGGGACTTCAGCATCAGGTGGCATAGGAACTACTTCCCGGAGTAGCGCGCGTGCATGGCGGCTGCGGTCGCCGCGAGTCGCGCGCGCAACTGCGGTGGGTCGAGAACCTCGACGTGCTCGCCGAGCGGCAGCAGGCCGTGGGCGAGCACGTCGTAGGACTCCGACGGAACCACCACCTCGACCCAGCCTTCGGCATCGGGCGGTCCCGCCGAGGCCAGTGCCTCCGCGACCGCCGCCGGATCGTTCGTCAGCCGCAGCAGGCGCAGGTGGGTGGCGGCGATCCGGCAGCGCGCCCGCACGCGCAGCATCGAGCGCGCGAATTCGTCGGCGGCCTCGGACCAATGTGTGCGCAGATCGAATTGTGCTGGGCGGGAGAAGGTTTCGCCGGTCGGCTCGGCGGCGAGTATCCGGCCGACCCGGTACGAGCGCGGTGTGGACCCGCTGCGCGCCACCAGATACCAGGTGCCCGCCTTGAGCACCAGACCGAGCGGGTCGAGCAGGCGCTCGACCACCTTGTCGTTGCGGCGGTAGCGCACCCGCAGCCTGCGGTCGTGCCAGAGCGCGTCGGCGATCGTCGCGAGCATCGGCGTCTCGTCCGGCCGGTGGAACCAGCCCGGCGCGTCGACGAGCACCCGCTCGGCGATGCGCGTCGCCCGCCCGCGCAGTTCCGGCGGCAGCGCGGCGAGCACCTTCAACTGCGCGGTGGCCAGCACGGTCCCGAGCCCGAGATCGGCGGCGGCGCCGGGCAGACCGGTCAGCAGCACCGCGTCGGCTTCGTCGGTGGTGAGGCCGGTGAGCCGGGTGCGGTAGCCGTCGACCAGCCGCACGCCGCCGGCCCGGCCCGGCTCGCTGTAGACCGGGACACCGGCCGCCGAGAGTGCCTCGACGTCGCGGTAGACGGTGCGCACCGACACCTCCAGTTCCCTGGCCAGTTCGGGCGCCGTGAGCCTGCCCCGCGTCTGCAACAGCAAGAGCAGCTGCACCAGTCGACTCGCCCGCACGTAGGCGACACTAGCCGGAAACCGGACAGGAGATGGCAAGTATTCGCCGTACCGTCGCCGGTATGACCACTTGGAGCCGGTTCACCGAAGAAGCGCCGCACATCGCCGAGATCTTCCTGCGCAGGCACCGCGCGGCGGGCAATCTCTGCATGCTCGGCACCATCCGTTCCGACGGATATCCACGGATCAGTCCGATCGAGCCGCGCGTCTTCGATGAACTCCTGGTGATCGCGGGGATGCCGGGCACGACCAAGTTCCGCGATCTGGCGCGCGATCCGCGCTTCTGCCTGCACACCGCCACGGTGGACACGAACGTGTCCGACGGCGACGCCAAACTCTTCGGCACGGTCGTCGAGCTTCCAGACCGCGACGTGCACGTTCGCTTCGCTCAGCACCTGTTCGACGAGACCGGTTTCGACATCAGGGGCCAACAGTTCGACCACTTCTACGTCGCCGATCTCACCGGCGCGTCGACAGTGGAGGTCGCGGGCGACCACCTCGACATCACCATCTGGAAGCCGGGCGAAGGCGAACGCGTGGTGCGCAAGCACTGACCCGGCGCCGCCGCCTCACTCCGGTCCCGTCAACTGGGCGGCGATCGGGCTCGGGACCGGGACACCGCGACGGCGCAGGTCTTCCAGGAATCGGCGGACGAGAGGATCGCCCGGGGTGGCGGTGAGGCAGACGACCTCGCGCACCAAGGGCGGACGCAGGCTGCGGACGGCGCCGGAGAACGTGGCCGTCAGCGCGCTGGTCGGCACGAGTGCGGTGCCGAGTCCGGCGGCGGCCAGCTGGGCGGCGGTGGTGGCCTGCCGGGTCCGGGTGGACGCGGTCAGCGCCACGCCCCTGCCTGCCGCGATTTCGTCGAGCCAGGCGCCGAGACCGTTGTCGGAGTGGTAGTGCACCACCGGTCGCGCGGCGATGTCGGCGAAAGTGACCGTGGCCGTGGGCTCTCCGGCTGCCTGCGGCGATACCGCGACGATCTCCTCGGTTCCGATCACCACGAGGTGGCCCTCCCAGCGGGACGGCCGCGGCCCGAGGGCGAGGTCGGCCGTCCCGGCGGACACCATCTCGGCCATGGCGTCCGCGCTGGACAACTCGGCCAGGACGAGGTGTACCTCGGGGCGGCGGCGGTGCCAGGCGCGCAGCACAGGCGCGAGCAGGCTCGCGGACATGCTGTCCGCGCAAGCGATCCGCAGCTGTCCTCGCGCGCCCGCGGCGACGGCGCGGCCTGCCGTGACCACCCGTTCGGCGGCGGCCACGGCGGCACGCGCGTCCGCGGCGATCGCGCGGCCCGCCGCGGTGGCCCGCACACCGCGCGGCAGCCGCTCCAGCACCGGCGTGCCGAGTTCGCGTTCCAGCGCGGCGATCTGATGCGACAGCGCGGGCTGCGACAGATGCAGCCGGCCGGCGGCTTCGGTCACCGATCCGGAGTCCAGCACGGCGACCAGGCACTCCAGCGCGCGCAAAGTAGGCATTCGAGAATTTTATGGCAAAGCGAGAAAATATCGATCTCACGACGGGATGGCCGATGGTCTCCCTGCTTGTTCCTTCTCGGTGGGGGCGACTACCGAGGAGGCAACTCATGACAGGCACGATGCATGGCAAGAAACTCGTCATCGTCGGCGGCGCGTCGGGCATCGCGCGACAGATCGCGCGAGACGGCGCCGCCGAGGGCGCGGACGTGGTGCTCGCGGGCCGGGACGAGAATGCCGTCGCCGCCGCGCGGCGGCAGGTGGCGGCCGAGACACGTGGTCGCGCGGCGATCCATGCCCTGCGCATCGATCTCGGCGACGAGGACTCCGTCGTCCGGGCGGCCGAGGAAATCGGTGAACTGGACTATCTGGTGTCAGTGGCGGCGGCGCACGCGAACGGTCCCGTGGCCGAGCTGGACCGCGCGGCGGTCGTGCGGTCCTTCGACGCGAAGGTGATCGGCCCGATCCTGCTCGGCAAGCACTTCGCCGCCCGGATCAGGCCGGGCGGTGCACTGCTGCTGTTCTCCGGGGTCGCCGCATGGCGGCCGGCGCCGGGCCGGACGGTGATGGCCGCGACCAACGGCGCGGTGCGTTTTCTCGCCGAGGCGCTGGCGGTCGAGCTGGCGCCGGTCCGGGTGAACGCGCTGTCGCCGGGCATCGTCGACTCGGGCGCCTGGGACGGTCTGGGCGAGCGGAAAGAGCAATTCTTCGAGGAGGTGGCGGCTCGCAATCCGGCGCGCCGGGTCGGAAGCACCGCCGACATCTCCGCCGCGGCGCTGTCGGCACTGACCAATCCGTTCATGACCGGGACGACCCTCCACGTCGATGGCGGTGGCCGCCTGGCGTGAGCGCGGGCCGTCAATCGCTCCGGCGTGGTTGCCCACCGAGTTCGGCGCGCCGACGCGCCAGGAAACTGCGCTCGGCGGCGTTCTCGGTGCGGGCGATGGCGGCGTCGTAGGCGGCGGTGGCCTCCTCGGTGCGGCCGAGCCGGGTCAACAGGTCGGCGCGGATGGCATGGAACAGGTGGTACCCCGCCAGGGGCAGGGCGTCCACCTGTGTCAAGGCCGTTGCCGGACCGTGTATTTCGGCGACCGCGACCGCGCGATTGAGCGCGACGATCGGACTCGGCGTGAGTGCGGCGAGCTGGTCGTAGAGCCGCAGGATCTGGGTCCAGTCGGTGGCCGCGGCGGTGGCCGCGTCGGCATGCACGGCGTTGATCGCCGCCTGCAGCTGGTACTGCCCCGGCCGGTTGCGGCGCAGGCACTGCCGGACGAGTGCGTGTCCTTCGGCGACGAGGTCGCGGTCCCACCGGCTGCGATCCTGCTCCGCGAGCGGGACGAGAGAGCCGTCGGCACCCGTGCGGGCGGCCCGGCGGGACTCGCTCAGCAGCATCAACGCGAGCAGTCCGGTCACCTCGGGCTCGTCCGGCATCAGCCCTGCCAGCAAGCGCCCGAGGCGGATCGCCTCGGCGCAGAGGTCGGCCCGGACCAGCCGCGCGCCGGAGGAGGCGGTGTGCCCCTCGGTGAAGATCAGATACACGACGGCGAGTACCGCGCGCAGCCGGGCGGGCAGCTCGGCGTCGGCGGGCACCCGGTAGGGAATGCGGGCATCCCGGATCTTGCCTTTGGCGCGCACCAAGCGTTGCGCCATGGTCGCTTCCGAGACCAGGAAGGCGTGGGCGATCTCGGCGGTGCCCAACCCGCCGAGCAGCCGGAGGGTCAGTGCCACCCGCGCCTGCTGCGCGAGGGCGGGGTGGCAGCAGGTGAAGATCAACCGGAGGCGGTCGTCGCGCACGGCGCTCACGGGCTCCAACGGTTCGTCCTCGGCATGCAGGAGTGCGGCCTGCGCGTGCCGGTCCGCCCGGCAGGCGTCGCGGCGCAGGCGGTCGATCGCCCGGTTGCGCGCGGTGGTGATGATCCAGCCGGGCGGGCTCGGCGGGACACCGTCGGCGGGCCAGCGCTGGACGGCGGCGGCGAACGCGTCCTGCACCGCGTCCTCGGCGACGCCGATGTCTCCTAACACGCGGATCAAGCTCGCCACCGCACGGCCGTAGTGCTCGGCGAACACCGCTTCGATCACCGAGCCGGTCACGGCCTCGCTCATCTATTCGTCTCGGATCGGACGGACTTCGATGGGCAGAGCGACGACGGCGGCGAGCCTGCGGCCCCACTCCAGAGCCTCGTCGAGATCGGCGGCGCGGATGACGGTGAACCCGCCGATGTGCTCCTTACCCTCGACATACGGGCCGTCGGTGATCAGTATGTCGTCGCCTTCGGCGCGCAGCACGGTGGCGGTGCTCGGCGCGTGCAGGCCCGCCGCGAACACCCAGGCTCCCGCCGCCCGCATCTCGTCGTTCAGCGCCGCGAGATCGCGCATGATCTCGTCCAGATTGTCCGGCGCGCCTTCGTCGGGCTGGTAGATGCAGAGCAGATAGTTTTTCATTCCGTCGTCCTCCCTCACGCACGCCGGTAGGTGGTGATGACGACACCGGTGCCGGTCACCACGGTGTCGACCGACCGCAGGCCGACCGGCCCCACGCCGTCGAACAGGCGGCGACCGGTGCCGAGCACCAGCGGGTGGGTCAGCAATAGGTACTCGTCCACGAGATCGTGACGCATCAGAGAGCGCAACAGGTCACCGCTGCCGAGTACCACCAGGTTCCGGTCCGGCTGCCGCCGCTGTATTCCGGGCACCGCCGTCGCCGCGTCGCCGCCGAGCCAGGTCGAATTCTGCCAGGCCAGCGGCCCGCTTCCGGTGCGAGAGGCGACGATCTTCTCGGTCTTGTCCAGCGCCTCGGCCATCGGATCGCCGACCTGTCGCGGCCAGTATCCCGCGAAATCCTCGTAGGTGCGCCTGCCGAGCAGCAGCGCGCCGCGGTTGGCCGCCATATGCCTGCCCATGACCTCTGCCTGCACCGGGTCGTCGTGCCGGTGTGCCCAGCCGCCGTGGGCGAACCCGTCCCTGCTGTCCTCATCCGCCCGGCCGGGCGCCTGCATGACGCCGTCCAAGCTCAGATGCTCCACCGCGATGATCTTGCTCATCTCCGCTCCTTCCGCGACCGGCGCGGCGCCGGTCTCACCACGTACACGAACGGACGACCGGCGTATCGACAGCGAGCGCGGAATATTTTCCGCCCAATTTCCGGCACCGCGGCATCGCGCGGACTCACTTGTCAGGCAGCAGGCGTTGGATGTCGGAATAGCTGACGATGCCCGGCGCGACGGGAGCGTCGTGCCGCACGGCGCGGGCCACGTCCACCGCGGCCGACAGCGCCGCGCGGTAGAGCAGCGATCCGGTGCTGATCCGGCGGACGCCCAGGTCTGCCAGCGTCGCGATCCCGGGGCCGGTGGCCGAATAGAGGACGTTCACCGGCAGCTCGGTCGCCGCGACGATCCGCTCGACGCGGGCCGGGTCGGCCACGCCGGGCACGAACACGCCGTCGGCTCCGGCCGCGGCGTAGCGCCGCGCACGCTCGTGTGTGGAGCCGTGGTCGAGGCCGAGCCAGTAGGTGTCGACGCGGGCATTGACGAACAGCTGCGGTGTGCGGTCCTTGATCGCGCCGATCAGCGCTGCTTGGTGCCGTGGGTCGGCCAGAGCGGAACCCGCGCGGCCGTCTTCGAGGTTGATACCTGCGATCCCGCAGGCGGCGAGCTGTCCGGCGAAATCGGCGACCGCTTCGGGCCGCTCGTCGAACCCGCCCTCGATGTCGACGGTGATCGGGATGGGCAGCCGGCCCAGGCGCCGGGCGGCGTCGAAGGTCTCCGCCTTCGTGACGCCCGCACCGTCGGCGAGCCCCGCCGCGGCGGCCACGCCCAGGCTGGTGGTGCCGATCGCCGGGAATCCCTCGGTCGCCAGCAACGCCGCCGAGGCGAAATCCCAGGCGTTCGGCAGCACCAGGGGCAGGTCGCGGTGGTGCAAAGCGCGGAAGATCTCGAACTTGGTCGGCGCGGGCGCCGCCGGAGAAGACGAAGTCATGCCGCGACCGTAGCCACGGGACGTTTCGGCGCCCGCCGAAACGACGACGCGCCATGATGAGGTGATGTCCGATCGAGGAGCCGAACTGGCGGGCCTGGCCGCTCTGCTCGCCGACCGCACCCGCGCCGACATCTGCCTCGCGCTGCTGGACGGACGGGCCTGGACCGCGGGCGAACTCGCGCGCCATACCGGTGTCGCGCCGTCCACCGCGACGCAACACCTGGACCGGCTGCGCGACGGCGGGTTGGTGCTCGAGCATCGGCAAGGCAGGCACCGCTACTTGCGGCTGGCCGGGCCACGGGTCGCGGGCCTGCTCGAGGCCATGGTCGCCCATCTCGGCCCGCCCGCCGCCCCGGCGACCGGGCTGCGCACCGCGACCGCCGCTGCCGCGCTGGCCCGTGGCCGCACCTGTTACGACCATCTCGCGGGTCGGTTGGGTGTGGCGGTCACCGACGCCATGACCGCGCAGGGCCTGTTGCGCGGCGACAGCGGATTCGCGCTGACGGAGTCCGGCTCGGCGTGGCTCACCGGGCCGATGGGCGTCGACCCCGCCGCGCTGCGCGCCACGCGACGGCCGATCGTCCGTCCGTGTCTGGACTGGACCGAGCGCCGCGTTCATCTGGGCGGCGCGGCGGGCGCGCAACTCTGCCGCCGCATGATCGAGCTGGCGTGGATCAAGCGGATCGGTAGCGGGCGCGCCGTGCGCGTGACGGCGCGAGGCGAGGCCGGGCTGGCGGATACGCTGGGCATCGCGCCCGAACTACTGCGCTGACCTGCGGCGGAACAATGCGCCGTTGCTCGCGGGACCGATACCGCGAGCTCGCCGTTTCGCCTGACGACGCGGCGGGTATCTGGTGGTCGTGAACCGCTCCCGGCGACCAGGCTGTGAATGAGCTTGCATAGTCATGCATAATCATCACATGGTTGATTCCTCGGGCGGACCCGCCGTGCGGGTCGCGGTAGCCGGTGCCAGCGGGTACGCGGGCGGCGAAGTGTTGCGTCTGCTGCTGGGGCATCCGGCCTACCGAACCGGGCGCCTCGTCATCGGGGCGCTGACCGCGGGCTCCAATGCGGGTACCCCGCTGGGGGAGCTGCAGCCGCATCTGCTGCCGCTGGCCGATCGGGTGCTCGCGCCGACCACGGCCGCCGAACTGGCCGGACACGACGTGGTCTTCCTCGGCCTGCCGCACGGTCAGTCCGCGGCCATCGCCGCCGAGTTGCCCGAGTCCACCGTGATCGTCGACTGCGGCGCCGACTTCCGGCTCACCGACCCCGAGGCCTGGGAGAAATACTACGGCAGCCCGCACGCGGGCAGCTGGCCCTACGGGTTGCCCGAGCTGCCCGGCGGCCGGGAGAAGCTGCGGGGCGCGACGCGGATCGCGGTCCCCGGCTGCTATCCGACCGTCGCCAGCCTCGCGCTGGCTCCCGCCGTCGCCGCGGGCATCGTCGAGCCCACCGTGCACGTGGTCGCGGTGAGCGGCACCTCCGGAGCGGGCCGCAAGCTGGACATCGGGCTGTTGGGGTCGGAGGTGATGGGTTCGGCGCGGGCCTACGGGATCGCGGGCGCGCACCGGCACACCCCCGAGATCGCGCAGAACCTCACGGCGGCAGGCGGCACGGACGTCACGGTGTCCTTCACGCCGGTACTCGCGCCGATGCCACGCGGCATCCTGGCCACCTGCACCGCACCGATTCGCGTCGACGCGGCGCAGGCGCGCACGGTCTACGAAAAAGCCTATGCCGACGAGCCTTTCGTGCACCTGCTGCCGGAGGGCGTGCTGCCGCAGACCGGGTCGGTGCTCGGCTCCAACGCCGTCACCCTGCAGGTGGCCGTGGACGCCGACGCGGGCGTGCTCGTGGTGATCGGCGCGATCGACAACTTGACCAAGGGCACCGCGGGCGCCGCGGTGCAATCGATGAACCTGGCCCTCGGCTTCGAGGAGACCGAAGGACTTTCCACCGTAGGAGTGGCACCGTGACATCGACCGACACCGCCAGCGGCAAGCTGGTCCGCACCCAGGGCGTGACCGCACCGCTCGGCTTCCGCGCGGCGGGCATCGCCGCGGGCATCAAGGTCAGCGGCAAGCCGGACCTGGCGCTGGTGTTCAACGAGGGGCCGGAGTACCCGGCCGCGGGCGTGTTCACCCGCAACAAGGTGAAGGCCGCTCCGGTGCTGTGGTCGCAGCAGGTGCTGACCGGCAAGCGGCTGCGCGCGGTGATCCTGAACTCCGGCGGCGCCAACGCCTGCACCGGCCCCGGCGGGTTCCAGGACACGCACAAGACCGCCGAGGAACTCGCCGCCGCGCTGAGCAACTGGGGCACCGAGACCGGGGCGGGGGAGATCGCGGTCTGCTCCACCGGGCTCATCGGCGACCGGCTTCCGATGGACAAACTGATCCCCGCCGTCACCGAGATCGTGCACGAGATGGGCGGCGGCCTGTCCGGCGGCGCTGATGCCGCGTGGGCCATCATGACCACCGACACGGTGCCCAAGGAGGCGGCGTTCCACCACCGCGACAAGTGGAACGTCGGCGGCATGGCGAAGGGCGCGGGCATGCTGGCCCCGTCGCTGGCGACCATGCTGGTCGTGCTCACCACCGACGCGGCGGTGACCGCCGATCAGCTCGACCGCGCGCTGCGCAACGCCACCGCGCGCACCTTCGACCGGCTCGACGTGGACGGCTCCTGCTCCACCAACGACACCGTCCTGCTGCTGGCCAACGGCGCCAGCGAGGTCAGCCCGAGCCAGGAGGAGTTGGACGCCGCCGTGCTCGCGGTCTGCGACGATCTGGCCGCCCAGCTGATGGCCGACGCCGAGGGCGTCACCAAGCGGGTGCTGGTCACCGTCGCCGGCGCGGTCACCGAGGACGAGGCCGTGGCCGCGGCGCGCACCGTCGCCCGCGACAGCCTGGTCAAGACGGCGCTGTTCGGATCCGACCCGAACTGGGGCCGGGTGCTCGCGGCGGTCGGCATGGCGCCGGTGACGTTGGACCCGAACCGGATCTCGGTGTCGTTCAACGGCAAACCGGTGTGCATCGATGGCGTCGGCGCGCCCGGCGCACGCGAGGTCGATCTGTCCGGCGCCGACATCGAGGTGCTGATCGACCTGAACGTCGGCTCCGCGCGCGCGACCATCCGCACCACCGACCTCTCGCACGGTTACGTCGAAGAGAACTCGGCCTACAGCTCATGACCAGCGATGTGTTGCACACGCTTTCGGCGTTGGACAAGGCGCACGTCCTGGCCGACGCCCTGCCGTGGTTGCAGAAGTTCCGGGACAAGATCGTCGTCGTGAAGTACGGCGGCAACGCCATGGTCGACGACGACCTCAAGCGGGCTTTCGCCGCCGACATGGCGTTCCTGCGCACGGTCGGCGTCCACCCGGTGGTGGTGCACGGCGGCGGCCCGCAGATCAGCGCGATGCTGAAGAAGCTCGGGCTGCAAGGGGAATTCCGCGGCGGCTTCCGGGTGACCACACCCGAGGTGATGGACGTGGTGCGGATGGTCCTGTTCGGTCAGGTCGGCCGCGAGCTGGTCGGCCTGATCAACTCGCACGGCCCGTACGCGGTCGGCATCTCCGGTGAGGACGCCCGGCTGTTCACCGCGACCCGCCGCACGGTCGAGGTCGACGGCGAGCCCACCGACATCGGGCTGGTCGGCGACGTCACCGAAGTGAACCCGGATGCCGTGCTGGATCTGATCGGGGCGGGCCGAATTCCCGTGGTGTCGACCATCGCCCCGGACGCCGACGGCGTGGTGCACAACATCAACGCCGACACCGCCGCCGCGGCGCTCGCCGAGGGCATCGGCGCCGAGAAGCTGGTGATGCTCACCGACGTCGAAGGCCTGTACACGAACTGGCCGGACCGGTCGTCGCTCACCTCCAGCATCGATACGAAAGCGTTGGCCGAGTTGCTCCCACGCCTCGATGCGGGCATGGTGCCCAAGATGGAAGCCTGCCTGCGCGCCGTGACGGCCGGGGTGCCGACCGCGCATGTCATCGACGGCCGGGTCCCGCACGCCGTGCTGCTGGAACTGTTCACCGGAGAAGGAATCGGAACGATGGTGACGCCCGCCCCGCTCATCCCGAACGGGTCCGGCGCGCCGAACGGAACGAAACAATGAGCACAGCTGAACTGCAGCAGCGGTGGTCCGCCGCGCTGATGAACAACTACGGCACACCGAAGGTCGCGCTGGTCCGCGGCGCGGGAGCCGTGGTCTACGACGCGGACGGCAAGCGCTACGTCGATTTCCTCGGCGGCATCGCGGTCAACAGCCTCGGGCACGCGCACCCGGCGATTCTGGAGGCGGTCACCCAGCAGCTCGGCACGCTCGGACACGTGTCGAATCTGTATGCCAGCGAGCCGGTCGTCGAGCTGGCCGAGCGGCTGCTCGCGCACTTCGGCGACGGCGAAGGCCGGGCGTTCTTCTGCAACTCCGGCACCGAGGCCGTCGAAGCGGCGTTCAAGATCGCCCGGCTGACCGGGCGGCCCAAGCTCGTCGCCTGCGAGGAGGCGTTCCACGGCCGCACCATGGGCGCGCTCGCCCTCACCGGGCAGCCGTCCAAGCGCACCCCGTTCGAACCGATGCCGCCCGGCGTCGTGCACGTGCCCTACGGCGACGCCGCGGCGCTGGAGGCCGCGGTCGACGAGGACACCGCCGCGGTGTTCCTCGAGCCGATGATGGGGGAGAGCGGCGTGGTGGTACCGCCGTTCGACTACCTGGCCAAGGCGCGGGAGATCACCGCGCGCAAGGGTGCGCTGCTGGTGCTGGACGAGGTGCAGACCGGCATCGGCCGGACCGGGAAGTTCTACGCCCACCAGGCCGTCGGCATCGTCCCGGACGTGATCACCCTGGCCAAGGGCCTCGGCGGCGGACTGCCGATCGGCGCGGTGCTGGCCACCGGGCGGGCGGCCGATCTGCTCACCCCCGGCATGCACGGCACCACCTTCGGCGGCAATCCCGTGTGCGCCGCGGCGGCGCTCGCGGTGCTGCGCACGATCGATGAGACCGACCTGCTCTCGCACGTCGAGTCGGTCGGCAAGCGGCTCAGCGACGGCATCGAACTGCTCGAGCATCCGCTCATCGATCAGGTGCGCGGTGCGGGCCTGTTGCTGGGCATCGTGCTCACCGACGAGGTGTCCGCACAGGTCGAGGCGCGGGCGCGGGAAGCGGGCTACCTGGTCAACCCGGCCAAGCCCGACGTGATCCGGCTGGCGCCGCCGCTGGTGCTCACCGAGACCCAGGCCGACAATTTCGTCGCCGACCTGCCCGGGATCCTCGACGCCGCGCTCGCTGACGCGAAAGGAGCTGCGGCGCAATGACTTCCGTGCGGCATTTCCTGCGTGACGACGATGTCAGCCCGGCCGAGCAGGCCGAGATCCTCGCCCTCGCGGCCGAACTCAAGAAGTCGCCGTTCGCGCGGCGCCCGCTGGAGGGTCCGCGCGGCGTCGGCGTGATCTTCGAGAAGAACTCCACCCGCACCCGGTTCTCCTTCGAGATGGGCATCGCCCAGCTCGGCGGGCACGCGGTGGTCGTCGACGGCCGCGACACCCAGCTGGGCCGGGAGGAGACGCTCGGCGACACCGGCCGGGTGCTGTCCCGGTACGTGGACGCCATCGTGTGGCGCACCTTCGAGCAGTCCCGGCTGGACGAGATGGCCGCCACCGCGACGGTGCCGGTGGTCAACGCGCTGTCCGACGAGTTCCATCCCTGCCAGGTGCTCGCGGACCTGCAGACGCTCGCCGAGCACAAGGGCGACCTGACCGGCCGCGAACTGGCCTACTTCGGCGACGGCGCCAACAACATGGCGCACTCGCTGCTGCTGGGCGGCGTCACAGCGGGTCTGAACGTGACCATCGCCGCGCCCGCCGGGTTCGAGCCGCAGCCGTGGGTGGTGGAGGCCGCGCGCAAGCGTGCCGCCGAAACCGGCGCGACCGTCACGGTGACCGGCGATCCGGTCGCCGCCGCGTGGGGAGCCGACGCGCTGGTCACCGACACGTGGACGTCCATGGGGCAGGAGAACGACGGCCTGGACCGGGTGGGTCCGTTCCGCCCGTTCCAGCTCAACGCCGAGCTGCTCGCGCACGCGAAGCCGGACGCGGTCGTGCTGCACTGCCTGCCCGCGCACCGTGGCGAAGAGGTCACCGACGAGGTGCTCGACGGGCCGCACAGCGTGGTGTGGGACGAGGCCGAGAACCGCCTGCACGCGCAGAAGGCGCTGCTGGTCTGGCTGCTGGAGCGACGATCAGGGGGCTCGGCGTGAGCGGTCGGGTCAAGAGGCAGCGGAGCGGGACCGGCTCCGCTCGTGCCGGATGGGCACAGCGTGAGCGAGGGCGTGCGTATCACCGGCATGGCTCGTGCTCACCGTGCCCAGCGGGCGAATCCGTCCTCAGCGAGGTGCGGCGGTGAGGGCGTGTCAGCGCGTGCACCCCGCTCAGCCGCGTACGCCGATCCGGCGCCCCAGCGAGGTGCGGTCGTGAGCCTTTCGCAGTCCGAATCGGGACGAAGCAGCCCGGCCATCGCACGCACCCGCGCCGGGCGGCAGTCGCGCATCGTCGAATTGTTGTCGGCGCACGCGGTACGCAGCCAGACCGAACTCGCGGCGCTACTCGCGGCCGAGGGCATCGAGACCACGCAGGCGACGCTGTCGCGCGACCTGGACGAACTGGGTGCGGTGAAACTGCGTGCCGCCGACGGCGGCGCGGGCGTCTACGTGGTGCCCGAGGACGGCAGTCCCGTCCGCGGCGTCACCGGCGGCACCGACCGGCTGTCCAAGCTGCTCGGCGACCTGCTGGTCTCCACCGACGCCAGCGGAAACATCGCGGTCCTGCGCACCCCGCCCGGCGCGGCTCACTACCTGGCCAGCGCTCTCGACCGCGCGGCACTGCCGTACATCGTCGGCACCATCGCGGGCGACGACACCATCGCCGTCATCGCCCGCGAACCCCTGACCGGTGCGGAAGTAGCCGCGAAGATCGAACAACTAGCCTGATCCGTCCCCGCCTCATCGAACCGCAACGACCTTCCCCGCGGGCGTCGCCGCATCGAACGGTCGGTCCGGCCGGTGCCGCGTCCGGCGAGGTCGATGCGGAAACGCTTCATGTTGCTCGCTGCCTGAACTGATCCCCGGGTTGGCGCAGCTGTCCGGCCGCCAGATCGAGGACAGTCGTCGGACGCAGCCCGCCCGGGAGTTGGAAGACCGCTCCAGGCCCGAAGTTGAGGGCGGCGTCGAGGTCGAGGGCCGCGTGGATGAGGGCGAGGTGGGTAAAGGCCTGGGGGAAGTTGCCGATCTGGCGTCCGCTCGGGTCGATCTCCTCGGAGTACAGCCCCAGGTGGTTGGCATACGTCAGCATCTTCTCGAAGGCGTACTGGGCCTCATCCAGGCGGCCTGCGCGGGTCAGGGCGGCGACGTAGAAGAACGAGCACAGCGAGAAGGTCCCTTCCGATCCCCGGAGGCCGTCGGGCGAGGCGCTCGGGTTGTAGCGGTAGACCAGGCTGTCGGTGACCAGTTCTTCGTTCATCGCGTCCAGTGTGGACAGCCAGAGCGGGTCCTTGGGAGCGACGAAGCCGACCAGGGGCATCAGGAGGTTCGAGGCGTCGAGGACCTGGGTGCCCGGGTGCTGGGTGAAGGCGCGTCGCGAGGAGTTCCAGCACTTGCTCATGACCTGGTGGGAGATGGCGTCACGCGTGGATGCCCACCGCCGCACGTCGCCCGGCCGTCCTCGGGACTCCGCCATGCGAATGCCCCGGTCCAGGGCCACCCAGCACATCACCCGGCCGTAGGTGAAGTCCTGTCGTCCGCCGCGTGTCTCCCACACGCCCTCGTCGGGCTGGTCCCAGTTCTCGCACAACCAGTCGAGGATCTTGGTGAGCTCGAGCCAATCGTGGTAGCCGACCGCCTCGTACGGCTCGGCCAGGGCTATCGCCTCCATCACCTCGCCGTAGATGTCGAGCTGGAGCTGGCCGGCCGCCCCATTCCCGATACGTACCGGGCTGGACCCCCGGTAGCCTTCGAAATGGTGCAGCGTCTCCTCGGCCAGATCCGAGGACCCGTCCACTCGGTACATGATCCTCAGCGGCCCGGAGTCAGCGCCGACCTGCTCCGAGACGCGATCGGAAACCCATTTCAGGAACGCCGTCGCCTCGTCGATGTAGCCGAGGCCCAGCAGCGCGTAGACCGATGCCGAGGCATCCCGGATCCAGGTGTAGCGGTAGTCCCAGTTCCGCTCACCGCCGAGCTGTTCGGGAAGACCGACGGTCGGAGAAGCAACGAGCGCACCTGTCGGCGCGTAGGTCATGAGCTTGAGCGACATGGCTGAGCGATGAACCATCTCCCGCCACCGACCCTGGTAGGTGCACTTGCCGAGCCAGCCGCGCCAAAACCTGACGGTGTCGTCGAACAGCGTCATCGCCTCACCAGGGGATACCGGCTGTGGTGCTCGGCTTGCCGCGGTCTCCAGCACGAACCCCCTGATCTCACCGGCCACGAGGCTGAAGTCGAGTCGGACACCGTCGTCACGCGCGCGCTCCACGCCTGCGGCGCCGTGCAGAACGACGTCCTGCCCGTTCGCGCGGAAGACGGCGCCTTCGCTCGTGAGCGACACCTCGTGGAGCTGCCGGGCGAAGTCGAAGCGCGGCTCGCACTCCAACCGGAAGGTCATTTCACCCCGCAAGCACCGCACTGCCCGGACGATTTTGTGGTTCTGGGTTACTTTCGACGGGTTGTCGACGGGCATGAAGTCGACGAGTTCCGCGATCCCGGCGTCGCTCGTGAACCGGGTGATCAGGCACGCCGACTGCGGGAAGTACATCTGATTGGTCATGGTGTCGTCACGTGCCGACGTGATCCGGAACCGTCCTCCCTTTCGCGCGTCCAGGAGCGAGGCGAAGATGCTCGGAGAGTCGAAGCGCGGAGCGCAGAAGAAATCGATCGTCCCGTCTTTCGCGACGAGGGCGGCCGTCTGCAGGTCTCCGATGAGGCCGTGATCGCTGATGAGGGCGTAGTCGCTCACGTCGAGCTCCTTTGTCGGCTTGATGACGACAGGTTGTGTGCCGACCCCCACTCCGGGCGCCCGGCCTGACGGGCGCCCGGCGCGGTCCGCCCACCAGCAGGGCTCGAAAGACCTGCAACGACAGGGCAGTTCGTCTGTCGGCCCTCCGGGCCCGGTCGTCCCACTGGCCACTCGGACAGCTGCCGATGGCGGATCGCGCATCCGTGTCTAGGGGTTTCGGGAGGCCGCTTTCGCGCGCTCGCCGGCGTACTTGCGGGCATCCAGAGCATCCAGGACCGCGAGCCGCGCGTTGTCGACGACCCATCCGGCGTAGGCGATCGCGTCGGACGCATCGGCCTCTGCGAACTCGGCCTCCGCCGCGGCCATATTCGCGTCGATCTGGTCGTTACGTTTGTCGATCTTGGCCTTGACGTCCTCCATCTTCGCGCTGGCGTCGGCTCTTATCTGGGCCCACTTACCCTGCCTCTTGCCTGTAGCCTCACCTTCCTTTCGCTCGGCCGCCGTTCCTTCGAGATCGACCTGCGCCTGCCCGATGCGTTGCTCCAGGTTCTGCCGCGACTCGTTGGCCGCGACCCGCACCTGCGCGAGATCGGCTGAGGTTCGCTTCTCCAGGCTCTCGAACTGCGTGAGTAGATCCATTGGTCCTCCCTCTCGAGGTGGTGGTACGTCGGCCAGCTTCCGGGCGACTGCTCGACGACTCCTTCCAGCAACTCACACAGATACGAGCAGCGCATCACCCTCGCCGGATGAGACTGACGAGGTTCGTCCACGAGGTGCACACATGAGCTGAGGTATCCGCTGGTCAAAGGCGCAGTTCTTCCGTCGTCGTACCGGGTCGCCATGGACCGAGACGTAAGATACGGAAGTGTCAGGGTCAGCAACCCGCCAATGGGGGCATGACGTGTCAGTCCGATGCCGACGAGCGGACAACGATCCTCCGCGGAACCCGACCAGTGGGGTCTGCGAAGGCGATCCGAGGTCGCCATCGGCAGCTGGTGGCAGCCGGGGGAAAGGGTCATGACCTTCCCCCCGGTACCCCGGCCGAGCAGCGGCTCGGCCGAGCAGAGATCGGCCCGTTGTGGCTGGAGTGCCGTGGACCCGCCGCTACGGCCGGTGTTGTTTGTCAACCCGAAGTCGGGCGATGGGGCGGCCGGCCGCGCGAGGGTTGCTGAACGGGCACAGGATCTCGGCATAAAGGTGGTCGTTCTCGATGCCGGCCAGAGCCTCACCGAGCGCGTCGAGGAGGCGGTGAGGCAGGGCGCGGACGCGCTGGGGATGGCTGGTGGCGACGGCTCCCTCGCGGTCGTGGCAGCGGCCGCCGCCGCGCAGGGTGTGCCGTTCGTCTGCGTCCCAGCCGGGACACGTAACCACTTCGCGCTCGACCTGGGAGTGAACCGGCAGGACGTGGCAGGCGCGCTCGACGCGTTCACCGATGGGGTCGAGCGCCGGATCGACCTGGCAGAAGTGAACGGCCGCGCATTCGTGAACAACGTCTCACTCGGGATCTACGGTGAGGCGGTCCGCCATCCGGCCTATCGCGACGCCAAGGTGCGCACTCTTGTGGAGACGGCCGATCGGGTGGCCGGCCCCGGTGGAAGGGCACCGGCGCTGCACCTCGTCGACGACGTAGGCCGCCAGCACACTCAGCTCGCCGTCGTGCTGGTTTCGAACAACCCCTACGCCTTGGGCCCTCCCGTCCTGGGCAGTCGCCCGTCGCTCGAGAGCGGCCTACTTGGCATCGTCGTTCTCGACGCACCGAATGCCAGGCGGCATCCTCCAGGGCGCGCTTGGAGCGCCCCGGACTTCGAGGTCTTCGCCCCCGCGCCCGTGCACGCGGGTATCGACGGCGAGTCAGTGGTGCTGAACGCGCCGCTCAGGTTCGCCATTCGCCCGGCAGTGCTCCGCGTGCGCATCTCGTCCCGGCATCCTGGCGCCTCGCCCTCCGCTCGCCCGCGACCCGCAAAGTTTCCGAGGAGCGCTTCACCGTCCGTCCGCCGGCAGGCGTCGGAGTAGGCGGCCGGGTACGACGCCTCTCCGCCTCGACGACCGATGCCTGCGGCCGCGTACGCCCGCCACCATGGCCGACGTTCCGGCTCCGAGGACCGAGCCGAGCACGACGTCACCGGGGTAGTGCACGCCGGTGTGCACCCTCGAATAGGCCACCCCACTGGCGAGCAACCGGATCGGCACTGCCAGCGCCGGGTAGTGCCGGCCCACCGTATAGGCGAACGCAAAAGCCGAGGCCGCGTGACCGGACGGGAAAGACGCGGACTCCGGCATCGGAACGAGACGGGCTTCGAACGGGTCCGGGTCGGGTCGCTCCGGACGCCGCCGGTGGGCAAGAGGCTTGATGCCGAGATTCACGGTCGCTGACGTCGCACCGATCGCGAGCACACCCTCGAGCGCCACCTGGCGTCCACGTCCACCTCCGAGGGCGGCGATCACCACAGCGATGCCGAGCCACAGACGTGAGTAGTTCGCCGCCTTCGAAAGCCGGCGAAAGGCATCGTCCAACTGAGGCGTGGGAGTCACCGCCACGGCTCGGTACGCCGCTCGGTCGACCGCTCCCAGTTCGCGCAACGCTTCCGCCCACGGGGACCTCGCACCCCGCTGGTCCTCGACCTTCCTTGCGATGGCGTCCCCGACCGTCTGCTGCTTGTCGATCCGCTCCGACATAGGGTGATCGTAGGTCGAGGGCTGCTACCGCCGATCGACCAGTGCGCGCGAGGCGCGACCCGATTGTGATGGGTCGAGCGCGCCGAGTTCGACGGCGCCACCGCCTTGAACGACAGGACCCGTTCGGCACGCGTCGGCGGCATCCGGCGGAAGACCGAAGGCGGCGC
This sequence comes from Nocardia sp. NPDC059691, assembly GCF_042733915.1. Taxonomy (NCBI): domain Bacteria; kingdom Bacillati; phylum Actinomycetota; class Actinomycetes; order Mycobacteriales; family Nocardiaceae; genus Nocardia; species Nocardia sp. NPDC059691. The sequence goes on from NZ_JBHWFB010000025.1 coordinate 32,827, forward strand.
GATCCGGCTCGACCCGGAGATGACCTAGCCGTACGCGTTCTGCGCTCGAGGAGGCCACCCGGGATCGGCCGCCCGACGGGCGGCCCAGCGCGCACTCGACGAGGACGTCACCGCCCTGGTTCACGGTGCGGAAACGATGCAGCGCGTGCGTGCGGCCGGCTGGCCATGCGCTGGTCGACGGCGACTGCACGCACCATCGAATCCCACACCCGGTGTGTCAGGTTGACCCCGGCGCAGCCCAGTGCGAAGGAGGCGAGTCGAGGCGTCGGGAGCGGTTGAGCATGGGGAGGCCGACAGTGATTTCGATCCAGCTCACTTGTCGGTCGAGCTGAAGATCCTGCGGCTGTACATGGGCACGGCTGATGGGTGCCGGCTCTCCAGCGGAGCGCGGAACCCGACCCCGATTATGAATGAGCTTGCATCATCGTGCATAATCATTTGCAGAACGACGCAGGGCCGTTAAGACTGGTCGCGAGGCGTCGGGGCCGGGCCCTTCCCACCGCTCGGACACCCGCCATACTGCTGATACACCTACCGAACCATCGAGGAGCACACAGAACATGTCCGAGCGCGTCGTACTCGCCTACTCCGGTGGGCTGGACACCTCCGTCGCGATCAGCTGGATCGGCAAGGAGACCGGCGCCGAAGTGGTGGCCGTGGCCATCGACCTCGGCCAGGGTGGCGAGGACATGAACGTGGTGCGCCAGCGCGCCCTGGACTGCGGCGCGGTCGAGGCGATCGTGGTCGACGCGCGCGACGAGTTCGCCGACCAGTACTGCCTGCCCACCATCCAGGCCAACGCGATGTACATGGGCCAGTACCCGCTGGTGTCGGCGATCAGCCGCCCGCTCATCGTCAAGCACCTGGTCGAGGCCGCCAAGTTCCACGGCGCGAGCACCGTCGCGCACGGCTGCACCGGCAAGGGCAACGACCAGGTCCGCTTCGAGGTCGGCATCGGCGCGCTCGCGCCCGACCTGAACGTGATCGCCCCGGTTCGCGACTACGCCTGGACCAGGGAGAAGGCCATCGCCTTCGCCGAGGAGAACGCGCTGCCGATCAACGTCACCAAGAAGTCGCCGTTCTCCATCGACCAGAACGTCTGGGGCCGCGCGGTGGAGACCGGGTTCCTCGAGGACCTGTGGAACGCCCCGACCAAGGACGTCTACGACTACACCTCCGACCCGACCGTCAACTTCGAGGCTCCCGACGAACTCATCGTCACCTTCGACAAGGGTGTTCCGGTGGCCATCGACGGCCGCCAGGTCAGCGTGCTGGAAGCGATCATCGAGCTGAACCACCGCGCCGGCCGCCAGGGCGTCGGCCGCCTGGACATGGTCGAGGACCGCCTGGTCGGCATCAAGAGCCGGGAGATCTACGAGGCTCCTGGCGCCATCGCGCTGATCACCGCGCACCAGGCCCTGGAGAACGTCACCATCGAGCGCGAGCTGGGCCGGTACAAGCGGCAGGTCGAGCAGCGCTGGGGCGAGCTGGCCTACGACGGCCTGTGGTTCTCCCCGCTCAAGCGCGCGCTGGACGCCTTCATCCTGGACACCCAGCAGCACGTCTCCGGCGACATCCGGATGGTGCTGCACGGCGGCTCCGCCGTGGTCAACGGCCGCCGCTCGGAGCAGTCGCTCTACGACTTCAACCTGGCCACCTACGACGAGGGCGACACCTTCGACCAGTCCCTGGCCAAGGGCTTCGTCCAGATCCACGGCCTGTCCTCCAAGGTCGCCGCCCGCCGCGACCTGAACCAGAAGTAAGCCTCAGGCGTGCCGGTGCCCGACCGAGCACCGGCACGCCGACGCGTCCCGCGAGGTCGTAGTCTCGAATCGGCGTTCGGAGTGCGCTGACCAGGGCAGCAGTGCAGCCGAAAGGCAACTTCCGAGCACCTCGGCCCCGGCGCGCGTGGCCGCTCCCGGCAGATAATGTCGAGCAACCACCGAATGGCCCGGCTGCGTCGAGCAGGAACGCACCACTCGACCTCGCGCGCCGACGCGACAACTCGTTTCTCGAGCCAACGGAACGAGTGAGTCGCAAGCCAACGACACCAACCCACCGCACAACTGATCTCGCGCATCAACGCACCAACTGATCTCGCAAGAACATGGGTAACTCACCGGGTACGCCCAAACCCCGACCGACACCCAACGCAAGACCTGAACGCAAACCAACCACTTACTCAACTAGTACGGCCTAAAGACCCGGAGAGGCGGACGAGCATGAGCACGAACCAAGGTGCGCTCTGGGGCGGGCGATTCGCCTCCGGACCGGCCGAGGCCATGGCCGCGCTGAGCAAGTCGACGCACTTCGACTGGGCGCTGGCCCCCTACGACATCCGCGCGTCGAAGGCGCACGCGCGTGTGCTGCACAAGGCCGGGCTGCTCTCCGACACCGACCTGTCCGGCATGCTCGACGGGCTGGATCGCCTCGCTGCGGACGTAGCGTCCGGCGCGTTCGGCCCCGCCGAGTCGGACGAGGACGTACACGGCGCATTGGAACGCGGCCTGATCGAACGGGTGGGCGCCGAACTCGGTGGCCGGTTGCGGGCGGGGCGTTCGCGCAACGACCAGGTGGCCACGCTGTTCCGGATGTGGCTGCGCGACGGCGTGCGCCGGGTGGCCGCGGGCGTGCTCGCGGTGGTCGACGCGCTGGTGGAGCAGGCGGCCGCGCATCCGGACGCCGTGATGCCGGGTAAGACCCATTTGCAGGCGGCGCAGCCGGTGCTGCTGGCCCATCACCTGCTCGCGCACGCGCACCCGCTGCTGCGCGACCTCGACCGGCTGCGCGACTTCGATCGCCGCGCGGCGGTGTCGCCCTACGGTTCCGGCGCGCTGGCGGGCTCCTCCCTGGGACTCGACCCGGAGGCCATCGCCGCGGATCTGGATTTCGACGCGGCCGCCGCCAACTCGATCGACGCCACCTCGGCGCGGGACTTCGCCGCCGAGGCCGCGTTCGTGCTCGCCATGATCGGCGTCGACCTGAGTCGGATGGCCGAAGAGGTGATCCTCTGGAGCACACCGGAATTCGGCTATGTCACGCTGGCCGACGCCTGGTCGACCGGCTCGTCGATCATGCCGCAGAAGAAGAACCCGGACGTCTCCGAGCTGACCCGAGGCAAGGCGGGCAGGCTGATCGGCAATCTCACCGGCCTGCTGGCCACCCTCAAGGCGCAGCCGCTGGCCTACAACCGCGACCTCCAAGAGGACAAGGAACCTCTCTTCGACTCGGTCGCGCAACTCGAACTGCTGCTCCCGGCCATCGCGGGCTTGGTCTCGACGCTGACCTTCCACACCGATCGCATGGCCGAACTCGCGCCCGCGGGTTTCACGCTGGCCACCGATATCGCCGAATGGCTGGTCCGCCAGGGTGTTCCGTTCCGGGTCGCGCACGAGGCGGCGGGTGCGTGCGTGCGTGCCGCCGAGTCCCGCGGCGTCGGCTTGGACGAGCTCACCGACGAGGAGTTCGCCGCGATCGACCCGGCGCTGACCGGGAAGGTGCGCGAGGTGCTCACCGTGCAGGGCTCCATCGCGTCCCGCAACGCCCGGGGCGGTACGGCCGGTGTCCAGGTCGCGGCGCAGCTCGCGGAGGTGCGCGAGGCGGCGGCCGCGGCGCGAGCCTGGCTGGACTGAACCCGGGCTCCGCCCGCTGTCCGCGATCCGCGACCCGGCCTATCCGACGACGGTGATGTCGGCTCCGCTGAACAGCAGATCGCTGCGGCGCCGGGGACCCACGCCGAACCGTTGCGCCGGTTCGGCCTCCGGCGTCAGCTCGCGCAACTGCCGGAGAAATACCTCGACCGCCAGCGTGGCCATGCTCTTGCCGGGACAGACATGCCTGCCGAATCCGAAGGTCAACGGCAACTTGCCGGTCCGGTCCAGCGCCAGGCAGTCGGGAAACGCCTCCGGGTCGCGGTTCGCCGCGGCGAACATCACGAGCAACGGTCCGGCGGGCAGCCGGGTGCCGCTGGAGAGTACGACCGGCGTCCTGGCCCGACGCTTCCATGCCACCAGTCCCGGATCGAGTTGCAGGATCTTCGCCGCGACCCGTGCGCCGCCGTTCGGCTCGGCGAGCAGATCCCACCAGACGCGGTCCGGATCGCCGAGCAGTCGCTGGACGCCTTGCTGAATGCTGCCGCTCACCGTGTGCACGCCTGCGGCCAGTGAATTCGCCATGGCGGATACCGCGATCCGATGGGACAGCCCGGCGTCGCGCAGTGTGCGGGCGAACCCGGTCGCCTCGCTGCCGCGGCCCGCGCGGACCGCTCTGCCGCTGACGGTGAACAGCCAGCCGAGCGCGCTCACCGCGTCGGCCAGTTCGCGTCCGCGCATCACCCGGCCGAGCAGTCCCGATTGCGCTCCGCTCCAAGCGGCCACGTTCGGCCAGTCCGATGCGGGCAAGCCGACCGCCGCACCGACGGTCCTGGCGGCATAACCGATCGACAACGCAGTCACGTCCAACGGCGAGCCGGGCCGGAATCCCGCGTCCCGCACCGCCGCGTGGAAGTGCTCGGCCATCTCGGCGGCCCGGGCGGGCCGATCGGCGGGGGAGATGGTGAAATGCCCGGAAGGCCCGGCCATGGTATTCCACACCCGCTTGTGCAACAGGTCGTCGGACAGGTTGGCGGTCGCCTTCGCGGGTGGCGGAACCAGGTGCCGGACGAAATGCGGGATGGCGCGGGGCGTCGCCGCGATGCGCGCGTAACCGACGAGGGGATCCAGCGAATTCGCGTTGGAGATGCCCGGCGTCGTCGCGTCCAGCACTTCGCGCACGTCGTCGTACTTCCAGATCATGCGCAGCCCGGACCGATGCGCGTAACTCGGTTCCGGCCACTCGTGCAAACGCCGGTACCTCTCGTCGCGTTCGGCATACGGCAACTCGTTGCAGGTCACTTCGTCGAGGGGGAAACCGGTCACCGCAACGTTCGAGCTACGCATCGGCCGAGCGTATCGGCACGTCGGCAACGGTCGCCGGTCCGCGAATCCCCGGCACTGGGAGGGCCGGCGCCAACTGCTGCCGGGCCGAGCCGGGTCGCGGCTGTGACTAGGCTGCGAAAATGACCTTGTTGCTGCTCGCCTTGGCCATCGCCTCCGAGGTGACCGCGACCGTTTCACTGAAACTGTCCGACGGATTCACCAAGCTCGTCCCTTCGATCGTCGTGGTCGTCGGCTATTGCACGGCGTTCTTCTTCCTCGCCCAGGCGCTGAAGCGAGGGATGCCGATCGGGGTGGCTTACGGCATCTGGTCGGCGATCGGCGTCGCCGCGATCGCGCTGATCGGCGTGCTGTTCCTCGACGAGCGGCTGACCCTCGTGCAGGTCGGCGGCATCGGGCTCGTGATACTCGGCGTGCTCGCCTTGGAACTCGGCGGCGCGCACTGACTTCGGTTGCGAGGCATCCCGCGAGTTGTCGCGGGTCAATCCGATACGTGGACCCCGTATCCCGCGTTCCCGAGGGCGGTGAGCACGTCGTCGCGATGAGCGGTACCTCGTGTCTCCAGCGTGAGCGCCACTTCCACCTCGTCCACGGCCAGCCACGTCCCGGTGCGCGAGTGTGCCACGTCGACCACGCTTGCGCCCGTCTTGCCCACCACCGCCAGCAGCGATCCCAGCGCGCCGGGGCGATCGGAAATCGTCACGCGCACGGCGAGATAGCGACCTGCCGCGCTCAGGCCGTGACCTATCACGCGGGTCAGCAGCAACGGGTCGATATTGCCGCCGGACAGGATCGCGCAGACCGGCCCCCGCAGGCCGAGTTCCTCGGGCGAAATACTCATCAGAGCGGCGACCGCCGCGGCGCCCGCCGGTTCGACGATCAGCTTCGCGCGTTCCAGGCACAGCAGCAGCGCCTGCGACAGCGCTTCCTCGTCCACCGTCACGATTCGTGAAACATGCCGGGCCACATGGCCGAACGGCACTTTGCCGGGCTGTCCGACCGCGATGCCGTCGGCCATCGTCGACATCCGCTCGACGCGGATCGGGCGGCCCGCCGCCAGCGAGCCCGGCCAGGCGGCCGCTTCCGCCGCCTGCACCCCGATGACGCGGACGTTCGGCGCCAGATGCCGCAGCGCGACCGCGACTCCCGCCAAGAGCCCGCCGCCGCCGGTGGGCACGAGCACCGTGCCGACCTGCGGCAGCTGCTCCGCGATCTCCACGCCGACGGTGGCCTGACCGGCCACGATATCGGGATGGTCGAACGGATGGATCAGCGTCGCGCCGGACCGGTCGGCGAAATCCAGTGCGGCGTCCAGCGACTCGTCGATGGTCTCGCCCACCTGGCGGACTTGCGCACCGTATGCCTTGGTCGCCGTCACCTTCGGCAGTGATGCCCCGACCGGCATGAACACCGTCGACTCGATGCCCAGCGAGGCCGCCGACCACGCGACGCCTTGCGCGTGGTTACCGGCGCTCGCGGCCACGACGCCGCGCTCCCGAACCTCCTGCGGCAAATTCGCGATTCGGTTGTAGGCCCCGCGCGGCTTGAACGACCCGGTGCGCTGCAAATTCTCGCATTTCAGCCACACTTCGGCGCCCACGCGCTCGGACAACACTCGCGAGGCCAGCAGCGGCGTGCGCCGGATCACCGGGTCCAGCAGCCGCGCGGCAGCCGCGATCCGCGGCATGTCGACCGTCTCCATAGCGCCATGCTGCCACTCGGGCAGACGAGATCAGGCGGCTCTGGCGAGGTTGTGCGCCAGCGTCCCCAAGCGCGCCAAGCGCGCGTCGCCGAGCGGAGTGATCCGGCTGCCCAGGCGATTGGTGACGAAGCCGAGCGACATCCCGGTCGCCGGGTCGGCGAAACCGCCGGAGCCGCCGAGGCCGAAATGGCCGAAAGCCGAGATGGGTTCGGCTTTGGACGGCTTCATCGGCACGCCGTGGTAACCCAGCGCCCAGGGAATACGGAAGGCCAGCACGTAGTCGGGGGTGAACACCTGCCGCCGGGTGATCTGCTCGATGGTGTCCGGGCGCAGCAGCTGATGCCCGTCCAGTTGCCCGCCGTTGGCGAGCGCGCCGTACACGCGGGCCAGCGCGCGGGCGGAGAAGACGCCGTTGAGGCCGGGCATCACCGAGTCGTGCAGGCGCGGATCGGCTACCAGCTCGGCGAAACCCACGGGGGTGGTGTCGGCGGCGGCCGCGAAGCGGGTGCGGGCGAGCATCCGCGAGCCACGCTCCCAGCTCATGCCCGCGACCGTCAGGCGCGGGAAATTGGTGGCGATACGCCCGCGCTCGGCTGCCGGGACCCGGAACCACAGTTCCTCGGCCGCGAGCGGTCGCGCGATCTCGGTGCGCAGCGCGTCGGTGAATTCCGTTCCGGTCACCCGGCGCACCAGCTCCGCGGCGAGGTGTCCGTAGGTGATGCCGTGATAGCCGCTGGTCACCTTGTGCCGCGGATCGGGCGCGGCGGCCGCGAGCGCCGCGGTGACCGCGGCGTCGTCGAAGAATCGCTCGACCGGTCCGGGCAGCAGCCCGCGCAGCCGGTGCAGCCCGGCCCGGTGGGTCAGCATTGCCCGAACGCTGATGCGCTCCTTGCCCGCCGCCGCGAACTCCGGCCAGTAGGTCGCGAGCGGCTCGTCGTAGTCGATCAGGCCGCGCTCGGCCAGGCGATGCACCAGCGTGCTGGCGATCCCTTTGCCGGTGGAGAACGCCATCGCGACGGTGTCGTGCGCCCACGGGACATCCGGATGCGCGTAACCGGCCCAGACGTCGACCACCGGCTCGCCGTGCAAGTAGACCGCCAGCGCTCCGCCGCCGTCGGACGGACGCCGGAACAGCCGGTCGAACTCCGCCACCAATCGCGCGAAGCGGCGATCTACGAATTGTCCTGCCGAAACTGTCATCGAAACCTGTGCCTGTCTTTCAGCGCCTGCGGCGTCGCGAACAATCCAATGCTAGGTGTCTCGTTTCGCTCCAGACCGGTGGCCGGGACCCGCACCCACCACGCGACCGGTCGGTACTGTGAGAAGACGTTTCCTGACCGTCACACGGGTGACCGGGAACGCAACACGCTGCCCCTAGCGTGTTGTCATGCCCCCGAGACGACGTTCGGCGCTGCTCGCGAGGTTGGTCGTCGACACACCCGGCCGCCCGCAGATCATCCTCGGCGAACTGCGCCGGGTGATCCTCGACGGGGCGGTGCCGCCCCGCACCGTCATCCCGCTGCGCGAGGTGGCGGAACTGTTCGGCGTGAGCCATATTCCGGTGCGCGAGGCGCTCAAGACGCTGATCGGGGAGGGGCTGGTCACCCACGAGCCGCACGCCGGATACACGGTGGCGCAACTGACCGCCGCCGAGTTGCGCGAGATGTACATCGTGCGGCAGACCTTGGAGACGGCCTCGCTCGCCGCGGCCGCCATGAACCACTCCGCCGCCGACCGCGCCGAACTGCTGGATGTGAACGAGGCCCTGGAACAGGCGATACGCGACGACGACCCGGCCGCCTACCACCGTGGGTCGCGCACCTTCCATGTGGCGCTGACCCGGCCGTCACGCATGTTCCGGTTGCTGCACATGCTCGAAGCGGCGTGGAACGTCACCGAGCCGGTGCAGTCGATGGTGCACATCGGCCGGGCCGACCGAGTGCGGCTGCACACCGACCACGCGTTGATGCTGGACGCGTTCCTGGCCAGGGACGTCGAGCGCCTGCTGCTCGTCGCCGAACATCACCATCGCAGGCTGGAGTCCGTGATCGCGACCTTGCCCACCGATACCGGTCTGCTCGCCCCGGAAGATATATCTGCCGCGCAATAGCCGGGCAATAACCGCGCAATGGACGGGCAATAGCCGATTCCTACTGTCGTTTCGATCACAGTTTCACCCTTCGGATGGGAAACACCATGACCGAAACCATCGCCGCGGCACCCGCTCCCGAGCGGATCGCCCCCGCAGGCTACGACCCACGGCTGACCAACGACGATCTCGCGCCGCTGCGCAAGCAGAACTGGGGCTCTTACAACATCTTCGCGTTCTGGATGTCGGACGTGCACAGCGTCGGCGGCTATGTCACCGCGGGCAGCTTGTTCGCGCTCGGCTTGGCCAGCTGGCAGGTACTGGTGGCCCTGTTGATCGGGATCACCCTGGTGTATTTCTTCTGCAATCTGGTCGCCAAGCCGAGTCAGGCGACCGGCGTGCCGTACCCGGTCATCTGCCGCAGTGCCTTCGGCGTGCTCGGCGCCAATATCCCCGCGATCATCCGCGGGCTGATCGCGGTGGCCTGGTACGGCATTCAGACATTCCTCGCTTCGGCGGCACTGGATGTCGTACTGGTGAAGCTGTTTCCGTCCCTCGCGCCGTACGCGGTGGCAGGCGACTACGGATTCCTCGGTCTGTCGCTGCTCGGCTGGGGCAGCTACCTGACGCTGTGGGTGGTGCAGGCCTGCGTTTTCTGGCAGGGCATGGAGTCCATTCGCCGGTTCATCGACTTCTGCGGGCCCGCGGTGTACGTGGTGATGTTCCTGTTGTGCGGTTACCTGATCGCGAAGGCCGGCTGGGGCGCGATCGATCTGAACCTGGGCGCGGTGCGGTACACCGGATGGGATTCGGTGCCCGTGATGCTGGGCGCCATCGCGCTCGTGGTCTCCTACTTCTCCGGGCCGATGTTGAACTTCGGCGACTTCTCCCGGTACGGCAAGTCCTTCGCCGTGGTCCGCCGGGGCAACCTGCTCGGTCTCCCGCTGAACTTCCTGCTGTTCTCGTTGCTGGTGGTGATCACCGCCTCGCTGACGGTGCCGGTCTACGGCGAGCTGATCACCGACCCGGTCGCCACGGTGGCGCGCATCGACAGCACCTTCGCGATCGTGCTCGGCGCACTGACCTTCACTGTCGCCACCATCGGCATCAACATCGTCGCGAACTTCATCTCGCCCGCCTTCGACTTCTCGCACGTGAGTCCGCAGCGCGTCAGCTGGCGCGCGGGCGGCATGATCGCCGCGGTGGGCTCGGTGCTGATCACGCCGTGGAATCTCTACAACAACCCGGAGGTCATCCACTACACGCTGGAGGTGCTCGGCGCCTTCATCGGCCCACTGTTCGGGGTGCTCATCGCCGATTACTACCTGGTACGCAAGCAACGCGTGGCGGTGGACGACCTGTTCACGATGTCCAGCAGCGGACGCTATTGGTATCGCGGCGGATACAACCCGGCCGCGGTGATCGCGACGGTGGTCGGCGCGCTGGCCGCGGTGATGCCGGTGCTGGCCAAGGATGTCACCGGTATGTACACCGCGGCACAGTACAGCTGGTTCATCGGTTGCGGCCTCGGCTTCGTGGCCTACTACGTCCTGGCCACGCGCACCCGGCCGGCGATGCGGGAGAGCGTGGCCTGATGCATATCCGTGTGGTCAACCCCAATACCTCCCGGGCGATGACCGACACGATCGAGCGGTGTGCCAGGGCCGTCGCTGGTCCTGGCACCCTGCTCGACGCGGTGACCTCGGAGATGGGACCGGCCTCGATCGAAAGTCACTACGACGAAGCGCTCAGCGTTCCCGGCCTGCTCGCCGCGATCCGGGGCGGGGAGGCCGAGGGGGTCGACGGCTACGTGCTGGCCTGCTTCGGCGACCCCGGTCTCGACGCCGCGCGCGAGCTGGCCGGGGGACCGGTGATCGGGATCGCCGAGGCCGCTATGCGTACCGCCGCTCATCTCGGTCGCGGGTTCAGCGTGGTCACCACCCTGGGCCGGACCGTCGGCCGGGCGGCCGATCTGGCGGAGCGCTACGGGATGCGGCACTTCTGCCGCGGTATCCACGCCTGCGAGATTCCCGTGCTCGCCCTCGACACCGATCCGGACGCGCGCAAGATCGTCACCGAAGCGTGCCGGGAAGCGGTCGAGGCGGACCGGTCCGACGCGATCGTCCTCGGCTGCGCGGGGATGGCCGATCTGTCCGCACACGTGCGCGCCGAGGTCGGCGTGCCGGTGGTGGACGGTGTGGCGGCGGCGACCCTGACCGTCCAATCGCTGCTCACGCTCGGTCTGCGCAAGTCCGGCCGGGGCGAATTCGCCGCGCCGCCGCCGAAGCCTTACACCGGCTCGCTGCGATCGTTCGGCGCCTGAGCGAGGCTCAGGCGGCTACCGCGATGGCGAGCTTGCGCAGTTCGGCGTCCGGGTCGGCCACGTCGACCACGAGCCGTGTGACGTCCGCGCCCGCCAAGTCGATACGGATGGCGTGTCCGTCGAATCGGGTGTCCCAGAATTCCTTGCGGCCCTTGCCGCGGAAGGTCCCGGCCGCGATCACGCCGGGGAAGAAAGTGCCGGGCGTGCGCACCCACGGCGGGCGGCGGTCGACCCCGGCCATGCCGAGCGCGGTGACGGCGGACAGGTCGAAACTCAGCTGGTCGCGCAGCGCCAGCAGCTGATGCGCACCGAGCACGTGCACCGTCACCGTCGTTCCGGTGACCTCGAATTCCACCATCACGCACCTCACTTCACCGAGAACTCGTACCTCTCAACGATGCAGAACGGTCCTGGTCACAGCCTGTGCCGTTCCTATGAGTTCTCTCAGTTTCACTCCATGTTGTTACATGGATATGCGCATCAATCGATGTCACGCACCGTGCCGAGTGTGTCGACCAGCGCGAATGTCGAGCTACAACCGGCTCGGGAGGGAAAGCCGTCGTGAATTCGCGGGCTGGATCGAGGCAGCCGCGCCTGCGCAGTCGGCGAGATGTGTTCGGCTGCCTCGGACCAGGAGAAAACGATACGACGAATCAGTGCGCAGAGGTTCCTGTGACGTGCGCGTGTTCCGCGACGTCGAGGACACCGGCCAGCCATGGGGTGTAGGCGTCCGGGTTGTCGGCCAGCGCGTCGCGTAGCGCGTCCGGCTGAATCCACGCGAAGTCGGCGACCTCGGCCGGATCCGGTCGAGGGTTGCCGATGTCGAGGCGCCCGATCAGAACGTGATCCCACTCGGATTCGACGCGGCCGGTGCGCAGGTCCGCCGCGTGGTAGCGGTAGATCCCGGCCTCGGTGAGCGCGATCGTCAGGCCCATTTCCTCGGCCAGCCGCAGCCCCGCCGCGGCAGCGACCGGTTCGCCGGGTGCGGGGTGGCCACAGCAGGTGTTGGCCCACAGCGACGGGAACCTGGTCTTGACCGCCGCACGCTGCTGCAAGAGCACCCGGCCCGCCGAGTCGAACAGCAAGACGGAGAACGCGCGGTGCAGTCGTCCCGGGGCCAGGTGTGCCTCGGCGACCGTGCACGCGCCGACCGCGCGGCCCGCGTCGTCGACGAGTTCGACGGGCAGGGCCTCGCGGTCGGTGTACGGCTGGGCGAGGGCGTCGGTCACCTACCCACCTTATCGGCGGCGATGAGCAGGTAGTGGAAGCTCCCCTCCTGGTACGCGGTCAGGAACGGCTTCTCGACGCCGGTGGCGAGCTCGGAATGCGTGCGCAGCTCCCAGTACGGGATGGTCGCCGCGGTGAGTTCGGTCACGGAGATGGGCACCAGGTTGTTCGCGGCCAGGGCGCGGAAGTACTCGCCGCGCGGATGGATCATGCAGCCGTAGTGCGCGTCGATCCAGCTGACCGAGGACGCGCGACCGCCGGTCACGTCGTTGGAGCAGCCGGTGATGCACACGTAGCGTCCGCCCGGCTCCAGCAGGCGGGAGAACTCGCTGAACAAATCGAAGAGGTCCACGTACATCGTGGTCTCGTTGGTCCAGATCCCGCGCATGGAACCGGTCTCGAAGCCGGTGTCGAGCATGTTGCGGAAGTGGAACCGCACCTTCTCCGCGACGCCGCGGTGAACAGCCTGGTCGTTGGCGAAGCCGACCTGATATTCGGAGATGGTCACGCCGTCGACCTGGCAGCCGAAGCGCTGGTTGGCCATGAAGCTGGTGCCACCGCGGCCCGAGCCGCCGTCCAGCAGCCGGTCGCCGGGCCGGACGTCGCCGAGGTGGTCGAGCAGGAAGTCCGCCTGCGCGGTCTCCAGCCGGTGCAGTTCGGCGACGATGCGTTCCTCGCGGGTGTCCGCCGGGCCGGTCAGCACGGACAGGTCCGGCTCGCCGATGCCGTAGTGGTGGTGGTAGAGCCCGTCGACCTCACCGAGTTTGGTGTTGACCCGGTCGTCGTTCGGGTTGTTGTTCCAGTACGCGGCGACGGATTTCTGGTAGCTGGTACGCAGAACGGTCCCGGTCTCCGGGTTGAGCATGGTCATGCGCGATCATCCTCTCTCGGTGCGGTACTGCTTCGTTGCTCTCTTACAGGTGGCTCTGGTGCGGGTCGCGATAGCGCTTGCTGTCGGCGTGCCAGGCGCGGTTGCCTCCCATCCAGGCCCACAGGCCTGCGAGGAAACGGCGTAGTTCCGGCGAGCCGAGCGCGGCCAGGGGCGCCGCTTCCCGTTCGAACCGGTGCACGAGTTCGTCGTGCACCTCGGCGGTGCGCAGCACGGCCTCGCGGCGCGAGCAGCGCTCCTCGGCGGCCAGGACGGTCGGCAGGTTGAACTCCCTGCCGTTGGAGAGATCCTCGCGCGCCATCGAATACAGGTCGTTCACCATCTGGCTGGCCAGCGCGGCGGTGGTGACCACGCGGCGCACCGCGGGGTCGGTGTACTCGGCGGCCGGTAACTCGTAGCCGCCGACCACATCGGTCGGCGCCATGCACGGCAGGAAGCTGTGCGGTTGCCGATTGGCGAGGTACTCCCACACCGGCGGCATCCGCCCCGCCGAGCGCCAGCCCGCTTCCGCTCCGAGCGCGATGAACCAGCCCGCGATCTCGGTGCGCAGCCGGGCCAGTTGCGCAGGACGTGCGTAGCGTGCGAGGTGCTCGAAGGACGTGCGAAACGCGCGCAGGATCGGATCGGCTTCGAGAGCGGCCTCGAGCTGGGCGACGTAACGCGCGGGAAGATGGACCGGGTCCATGGCGGCGGCCGCCAATTCGAGCCGGGGACCCAACTCCGCCTCGGCGCTGGAGGGGGTGCCGTCCGGTGCCCGGTCGTCGGCATCCTCCTCGCAGTAGTAGTCGTCCACGGACCATTCCGAGACCGCGCATTTCGCCGCCGCCAGCAGCCGGTCGGCATCGTCGCAGTCCGGGTGGGCGAGCATGATCAGCCGGCCGAAATCGGCGTCGCGCAACTCCTCCAGCCGTCCCTCGTACAACCCGATGTCCCTGGCCCAGTCGACGATGCCGGTGTTGACGGCCTCGGCGAGAGCCGGATCGTCACGCAGCGGCGGCGGGCAGTACAGCGGTGGAATCGGATCCTGCCGATCGCGGCACACCGCGGCGGTGCCGGATCCGGTCGGTGCGCGTGGCACCCGTGCGGGACCGCCCGCGGCCACCGACCCGATGCTCGGTTGCGTCCGCGTGCCCGTGCGAGGTGGCCCCGCGAGGCCGTGTAGCAGCGCCGACGGCGTGCCGAGCCCGGTGGGTCCGGTGGGAATGCGTGGCGCCGCGGGCAACGGAGTTCCTCCCGTCACCGGGGGCGGCCCCGGTGCGGTGGCGAGAACTGCGGCTGCCCCTTCGATGGCTGCTCCCGGCGTGCCGGCGCGGACAGCGGTAGGGGAGGTCGCCGCCACGGCGGGCGTCGTGGCAGCGTCCGCGCCGGTACGGGGAAGCAAAAGCGCGGCGGCGCCCAGGCCGGACGGACCGAGCAGAGCGCGCGGTGTGACCCCCGCCTGTCCGGCTCCCAACGAAACATCAGGCGGATCAGCCGCTTTCGTCGACAACAGGTCAGCCGGAGCGGTCGTGCTGGTATCAGTGAGTAGCGCGACGACGGTGGCGGCCGCCTCATCGGTGGCGTGCGCCGCCGCGGCGCGGGAGAGCACCGACATGCCCATCACCCCGGTCAGTCGGCTTGCCTGGCGACCGAGACGTTGTCGAGCACGCCGAGGGCGTCGGGCACCAGCACGGCCGCCGAGTAATAGCAGCTGATCAGGTAGGAGATGATCGACTGGTCGTCGATGCCCTTGAAGCGCACGTTGAGGCTCGGCTCGTATTCGTCCGGAATCCCGGTCTGGTGCAGACCGATCACGCCCTGGTCCTTCTCGCCGGTGCGCATGGCCAGGATCGAGGTGGTCTGGGTGTCGCTGATCGGGATCTTGCCGCACGGGAAGATCGGTACGCCTCGCCACGCCGGAACCCGGTGCCCGTCCACCTCGACCGGATCCGGGTAGAGCCCGCGCTTGGTGCATTCGCGTCCGAACGCGGCGATCGCCTTCGGATGGGCGAGAAACAATTTCGTGCTGCGGCGCATGCTGAGCAGTTCGTCGAAGTCGTCCGGGGTGGGCGCGCCGGTCTCGGTGTAGATGCGCTGCTTCAGATCGCAGTTGTGCAGCAGCCCGAAGTCGGGGTTGTTGACCAGGTCGTATTCGCGGCGTTCGTAGAGCGCTTCGATGGTCAGGCGCAGCTGCTGCTCGACCTGATTCATCGGGTCGTTGAACAGGTCGGCGACTCGGGTATGCACTCGCAGCACGCTCTGCGCCAGGCTGAGTTCGTATTGGCGTGGGGCGGCGTCGTAATCGACGAACGTGCCCTCCAACAGCGGCTCGCCCGCGTGGCCCGAGGCGATCGCGATGTCCGCCTCGCCTTTGTTGTTCTGCGGATGGGTGGGTGCGGAAGCCACGCGAGAAAGTTGCTCGCGCAATGCCGAAGTTCTGTCGATGAACTCTGTGAGCGATCGTCGCGGAAGGACCAACATGGTTGTTCGCGTGACCGTCTTGATGGTGACCGGCCAGATCGCCGAAGGCTCGGTCAATATCGTGTCGCCGAAGAAGTCGCCGCCGCCGAGGATGCCGAGCTTCGTCTGCTCGCCGTACTCACCCGACCCGATTTTGCTCAATTTGCCGTGCACGATCAGCAGAATTTGATCCATCGGATTGCCGAATTCCGCTACCACAATGCCCGGTTCGAGATCGCGCTGTTCGAAACGGTCCGCGAGGGCGCGCAGCACGTCCTCGTCGTCGAATCCGCGCAGCGCCGGAAGTTCTTGCAATTCCAGGGGAATGACGCGTGCGGTGGAGCCGTCGATGACGAATTCCACTTCGCCGTTGCCCACGGTGTGGGTGAGGCGGCGGTTCACTCGGTATACACCGCCGTTGACCTGCGTCCACGGCAGCGCGCGAGTGAGCCATCGCGAGCTGATGCCCTGCATCTGCGGTTCGGATTTGGTGGTGTGCGCGAGCAGGCCCGCCGTACTGGTGCTCAGGCTCCTGCGCACGTTGTTTTCCGTTTGGACTGGCATTTCAATGGTCATGCGTGTCCTCACCTCGAGACGGCCACCGAGACGTGGTGACGGGTTGTGGAGCAGGGGATTCGAGATCGTCGATAGTTCAGAGTCGCCGGGTGTTCACATCAAACAGCAGCGGGCGGACCCGCGGAGAGCTCATCGATCGAATTTGCCTACGCGCCAGGGCGTTCCAGACGTGATCGATGGTAGACGCCGAAAGCGGCTGTGCACAGAAAAATTTCGAAGATCGTTCCGACGCGCGCCGGATGGTCACGACACGCGGTCGATTCCGGTAACGGCGGGTTGCGTCCCGAGGTTTGGTCCGAATTGCGTTCTGGTAGCGGCAGATCAGCTATGTGAGCGTTCGACTGCCTCGTCACACAAGCGGTGCCCGGCGCTCTCTCGATGTGGGCGAATCAGGCGGCCGGAGTGGCCATCGCGGCTATGCCGTGGCATCCAACGGTCGCGAGCGATGTCCCTACCCGCTGTGCTGCCGGACGTAAGCCATGTCCGAGTCGGGGGCGTGGGTGCCGCCGGGATACGGTCGAGTAGGTGACCCCTCGATCGATGTGCGCCCGTATTCCGGCGCGGCGCGAAAACGGTGGCGGGCGCCCGGCCACACCGATGGCGCTGAACTATCCGGGTTGCCGGTGGCCGGGGCTGCCGCGATGGAATGTTTCCGCGTCGATACGTGACTGTCGGGGAGCCGACTGCGGCAACCTGGCATGTGACGTGTCACAGCGGACACATAATGGACAAGTGGTGTGGGAAGCTCGTCTGAACACGCCGCCGTGTGTGATGCGGGTCACGTTCTAGGGTAGGGCCAGGAGCGATGGTGAAGTTGAATGCGAAGGTTGTGGTGGGCTCGGTACAGCGGTTGATGGCGACCGCGCAGAACGGCCTGGAGGTCATCCGCTTCGGCGGGCTGACCCCTGACGTCGCGTCCTCGCCGTTCGAGGTCGTGGAACGCAGACGCATGTACCGGCTGCGGCATTACTTCCCCGACGATACGACGCCGGGACGCCCGGTGGCCGTGCTGGTCCCGCCGCTCATGGTGAACGCCGACATCTGGGATGTGAACGCAGAAGAGGGCGCCGTCGGGATCCTGCACCGCGGCGGCATCGACTGCTGGGTGGTGGACTTCGGCTCGCCCGCCAGCGAGGAGGGCGGCTGGCAGCGCGATCTCGCCGACCACGTGCTGGCCGTCAACAGCGCGATCGACACCGTCAACGAGGCCACCGGCAGCGGCGTGCACCTGATGGGCTACTCGCAGGGCGGCATGTTCGCCTACCAGACCGCCGCCTATCGGTACGGCAAGGGCGTGGACAGCATCGTCACCTTCGGCAGCCCGGTCGACATCGTCGCGGGCATGCCGTTCGGGCTGCCCTACGGCATGGTCTCCGACGTCGCGGACTTCCTGGCCGATCATGTGGTCACCCGGTTGCCGATCACCGACTCCATGGTGCGCATCGGCTTCCAGTTGCTCGATCCGGTGAAAACGGCCAAGTCGAGGATCGACTTCCTGCTTCAGCTGCACGACCGCGAGGCGTTGTTGCCGAAGGAGCGCCAGCGCCGATTCCTCAACAGCGAAGGCTGGGTCGGTTACGCGGGCCCGGCCGCGGCGGATCTGCTCAAGCAATTCGTCGCGCACAACCGGCTGATGCTCGGCGGTTTCGTGATCCGCGATCACCCGATCTCGCTGGCCGAGCTGAAATGCCCGATCCTGGCGTTCGTCGGCGAGGTCGACGACATCGGACAGCCCGCCGCGGTGCGCGGCATCGTGCGGGCCGCGCCGAACGCGGAGGTCTACGAGGCGACATTGGTCGCGGGCCACTTCGGCCTGGTGGCCGGAAGCATGGCCAGCAAACACACCTGGCCGCTGGTGCGGCAGTGGGTGGAATGGATGAACGGCGACAAGCCGCTGCCCCCTGAGATCGTGCCGATGACCGAGCACGTGCCGAGCAATCGCCCCCGCTCGGCGGCCACCCGGGTGGTGCACACCGCCGCGACGCTGGCCGAGGCGGGCACCGGCGTCGGCAAGGCCCTCGAAGGCATCGCCAACAGCACAGTGCGCGGATCGATCGAACTGGCGGGCGAGGCTGCGCGGGCTCTGCCCAGGCTGACCCGCCTCGGCATGATCCAGCCGCATACCCGGATATCGCTCGGCCGTTTGCTGACCGAGCAGACGCGCCGCGCGCCGCAGCGGGACCTCTTCCTGTTCGACGACCGCGTGCACACCAACGCGGCGGTCAACGAGCGCATCGACAACGTGGTGCGCGGCCTGATCTCGGTGGGCGTGCGCCCGGCCATGCGGGTCGGCGTGGTGATGGAGACCCGGCCCAGCGCGCTGGCCTCGGTCGCGGCGCTGTCGCGGCTGGGCGCGGTGGCGGTGCTGCTCGCCCCGCACAGCGACCTGCGCCGCGCGATCGAGCTCACCGGCGTCGAGACGCTGATCTCCGATCCGGAGAATCTGCGGCAGGCCGCCGCGACCGACGCCAGGGTGCTGGTGCTCGGCGGTGGTAGCACGCGCGAGCTGGCGCTGCCCACGACCGACCGCCTGATCGACCTCGAGCAGATCGACCCGGCGCGGGTGCGGGTGCCCGCCTGGTACCGGCCGGACCCCGGTCTGGCGCGCGAGCTGGCTTTCGTGCTCGTCACCGGCACCGGTGATCGGCTGGAGACGAAGTACATCACCAACCACCGCTGGGCGCTGTCGGCGTTCGGCACCGCGACCACGGCCGATCTGAATCGCAGGGACACGGTGTACTGCCTTGCGCCGCTGCATCATTCGTCCGGGCTGCTGGTCAGTCTCGGCGGGGCGATCGCGGGTGGTAGCCGGGTCTCGCTGGCCCGGTCGCTCGACCCGGCGCGCTTCGCCGAGGAGGTGCACCGCTACGGCGTCACCGTGGTGACCTACACCTGGACCATGCTGCGCGACATCCTCGACGCGGAGGTTTTCCCGGACGGCCACAGCCACCCGATCCGTTTGTTCATCGGCTCCGGAATGCCCGCCGGACTGTGGCGGCGCACAGTGGAGCAATTCGAACCCGCCCGCGTGCTCGAGTACTACGCCTCGATCGAGGGTGACGTGGTGCTGGCCAACGTGGCCGGGGTGAAACGCGGATGCAAGGGCAGGCCGGTTCCCGGCACCGCGAAGGTGGAACTGGTCGCCTACGACCCGCTCACCGAACGCATCCTGGTCGACGGATCCGGCTACGCCCGCCGTTGCGCGGACAACGAGGTGGGTCTGCTGATCGGCAAGGCGTCCGACGGCGTCGACATCTCCGCGGGCGGCTTGCGCGGGGTATTCACGGCGGGCGACTCCTGGATGCCGACGGAGAATCTGTTCCGCCGCGACAGCGACGGCGACTACTGGCTGATGGACCGCACGGACACGGTGATCCACACCCGGCGCGGGCCGGTCTTCGGTCAGCCGATCGTCGACGTGCTCAACGACATCACCGCCGTGGACATGGAAGTCACCTACGGACTCAATGTCGACGACCATTGCATCGCGGTGGCCGCGGTGAGCGTGCGCGAGGGTTTCCACCTTGACCCGAAGGATGTCACCGAGGCGTTGCGGGTGCTGGACCCGGACCAGCGGCCCGACCTGGTGTACGTGGTGGACGACATCCCGCGCAGCCCGTCGTTCCGTCCGTCCGCCCGCGCCGTGCAGGAGGCGGGCAGGCCGGAGCCGGGACCGGATACCTGGTGGTACAACCGGGCATCGGACGCCTACGAGATCCTCACCGACGACCAAGCGCGCGCGCTGCTCGGTGACTGACGCGATACATATTGCCGAAGAGCCGGATTCATCGACCGATGGCATAGTGAGTGCCTGTGGGAACGAGCCTCATTTACCGCAACGGGACCGTCTACGAGGTCCTGATGCGCGGGTTGTACGGCAAGCACTACACGGCTCGGTATCGCGCTATCGCGGAGCTCGTCCCGGAAGGGGCGAGCGTGGTCGATCTGTGCTGCGGACCCGCGACGCTCTACACCCGCTACTTGCGCCACAAGTCGGTCGACTACACCGGGCTCGATCTGAACGAGCGCTTCGTCGCGCGCGTGAACGAAGCGGGCGGGCGGGGCAAGGTGTGGAATTTGCATTCCGGCGACGCGCTGCCCACGGCCGATTACGTCATCATGCAGGCCAGCCTCTACCACTTCCTGCCCGAGCCGCGCCCGCTGCTCGATCGGATGCTCGCTGCGGCCACCGACCGGGTGATCGTCGCCGAACCGGTCCGCAACCTGGCCACCAGCGACAATCCGGTCCTCGCCACGATCGGCAAGCGGTTCACCGACGCGGGCGACGGCGAGCAGGCGCACCGCTTCACCGAGCGAACGCTGGACGAGTTCTTCACGGCGTACGGCCCGCGGGTGGCGCGGCAGTCCCTCATCGCGGGCGGGCGGGAGAAGCTCTACATACTCACCGCGTGAGCCGGCGTGCGGGCCGGTTCACACGGTGAACGCGGTGACCGCGTCCACGACGCGGGCCACCTGCGCGTCGGTGAGATCCGGCCAGAGCGGCAGACGCACGACGGTTCCGGAGAACTCCGCGCTGCGGGCGCAGGCCCGCGGCGTGCGGCCGAGCTTGAACCCGGCCGGGCTGGAATCCAACGGGATGTAGTGGAACGGTGCGGAGATACCCTGCGCCGCGAGGTGCGCGATCAGGTCGTCGCGGCGGCGCTCGTTCGGGGTCCGCAGGTAGTACAGATGCGCGGTGTGCCCGCGATCGGCGGGCACGGACATCAGACGGACGTCGTTGCGCTCGGCCCAATCCGGCAGGGCGGCGGCGTAGGCGTCCCACACCCGGTGGCGTCCGGCCTGGATGGTGTCGAACTCGTCCAACTGCGCGTCGAGCACGGCCGCGTTCAGCTCGCTGGGCAAGTAGCTGGAGCCGATGTCCTGCCAGGAGTACTTGTCCACCGCGCCGCGCAGGAACCGGGCCCGGTCGGTGCCCTTCTCCCGGATGATCTCGGCGCGCGCCATCAGGATCTCGTCGGTGAGCAGCAGCGCGCCGCCCTCACCGCAGTGCACGTTCTTGGTGTCGTGGAAGCTCAGCGTGCCCATCGTGCCGATGGTGCCGAGCTTCCGGTCACGCCAGGTGCCGCCGAGTCCGTGCGCGTTGTCCTCCACGACGGCGAAGCCGTGCGTGTTCGCCAGGTCGAGCAGTCCGGCCATGTCGGCGGCGACGCCACCGTAGTGGATGACCACCACGGCCTTCGTCCGCTCGGTGACCACGGCCGCCACCGACTCAGGGTCCAGGTTCCCGGTGGCCGGATCGATGTCGGCGAAGACGCACGTGGCGCCACGCAGCGCCATCGAGGTGGCGGTGGAGGTGAAGGCGAAGCTGGGCACGATCACTTCGTCGTCGGGCCCCAACTCCAGCAGCAGGCCCGCCATTTCCAGCGCGGATGTGCAGGAGGTGGTGAGCAGGGCGTGCGGAGCGCCCGTGATCGCCTTCAGCTTCGCGGTGGCCGACGCGGTGAACTGTCCGTCGCCGTGGCTGTGGTCGGAGGCCAGCACGGCCTCCAGATTCGCTAATTCCCGGCGCGCCCGGTACGGACGGCTGAAGATGACGCGGTCAGTGCTCAACCCGGTCGGTCCCCCTGCTGGCGGTGGTCGCGGTCATTTCCGAAGTGTCCGCCGGACGCGGTGTCGGCGTCTCGACGGTCAGATAGAGCGGTTTGCCCACCAGGATGTGTAGCGCCACGCCCAGGTACTCGGCGATGAGTCCGAGTGAGAACAGGATGGCGCCGGAGCACAGCAGCAGCACCACGATGGTGGATGCCCAGCCTTCCGGTGCCCAGCCGTCGGTGGTCAGCGCTTCGATCACGACGACCGCGGCCATCACGCCGCCGGCCAGCGCCAGGGTGACGCCGAGCAGGCTGACCAGCCGCAACCCGCGGGTCCCGCTGCACAGCACCATCTTCCAGAACAGCGAGAACAGGCGGCGGTAGTTGTAGCCGGACTCCTCCCTGCCCTCGGCGCGCAGCACCACCGGCGCCTGCGCGACGGCGCCGACCACCCAGGTCAGCGCGACGTCCAGGTAGACGCCGTTGGACGCGACCTCGGCCAGTTGCCTGCCGATGTCCCCGCGGATCAGCCGGTAGCTCTCGAACCGGGTGGAATCCGGGAACGCGAACAGCGTCGCGAGCACCAGCTTGGCTCCGCGCGAGGTCAGATTGCGCAGGAAGCCGTGCGGCCTGGTGTTGCTCGGCTTGGAGTAGACCAGATCGGCGCGCTGCGCCAGCGCCGTGTCCAGGAACGTGCTGATGAAGCGGGGATCGTGCTGGCCGTCCTCGTCCATGGTGACGATCCAGTCACCGGCCGCGGCCGACATCCCGGCGATCGTCGCGGCGTCCTGGCCGAAGTTGCGGCTGAGCCAGACGGTGCGCACGGTCGAATAGGTCCGTTGCAGTTCTTGCAGCACCACGTCGGAGCGGTCCGGGCCGTGGTCGTGCACCAGGATGATCTCGGAGACGACGAACGGGGTGCCGCCGGGAGTCTCGGTGGTGCGCGTGAGATCGTGCAGTTCGGCGACCAGACCGGCGATCGTGTCCTCGCCCCGGTACACCGGCACGACCACCGACACCGTGTGCGGCCGGTCCACGCCGGGCCGTGCCGAGTCACCGTTCGTCGCGGGGGCGCCGGAACGGAGTGTGCGGGCGGGTGGGATCGGCATCAGCTGGATCGACTTTCGATGACGGTGCGTGCCGGTACTCGTGGCAGAACTGCGGAGCCCGAACCGGTGTGGACTCTAGCACGGTGCGCCGGGTGGCCAGCGGAGCAGCTGATCATGCCCTCATCTTGGTGGCGTCCGCGACCGATGCCAAGCCGGGAGCCGCCCTGTAGGGTTTGGAACTCGTGACGGACAGTGCAGTGCTCGACTCGCCGCCGGACGCGTATTCGCGGCGAGATGTCTACCGGTGGGGGGTCATCACCGCGCTCGGAGTGGTCGCGGGTTACCTCGCTGTCCTGCTCGCCAACGCCCGGCATTTCTTCACCGACGACACCGAGTCCCAGTACACCTCGTTGTGGGTCGGCCTCGGCCGTGCGCTGCGCGCGGGCGATTTTCCGGTCATGGTGCCCGAGCACTGGATGGCGGGCAACAACACCATGGACGACGCGGGCCTGTTCAACCCGCCACAGCTGCTGATCGATCTGATCGCGCCCTCGGTGGACAACGTCGCGCTGTACGCCACCGTCGTGAAGCTGATCTTCTCGATCATCGCCGCCCTCGGCGTTTACCGCGTCTGCCTCGTCTACGGCGGGCGGCCCGCCTGGTCGGCGGTGGCGGGTATCGCGCTGCCGCTGTCGGGCTTCTTCCTGTTCTTCGACGAAGCCAGCTGGATGACCGCGCTCACCGGCACAGCGTGGATGGTGCACGCCTGGGCGGCCTCGGTCCGCTACACGCGCGGTCGAGGCGGGCCCGTTCCGGTTTTCGTCTACCTGTACCTGACCATCTCGACGCAGTACATCTTCCCCGCGGTCGAAGCGGTGCTGATGCTGCTGGCCGTGGCCGTGGGCGAGCTCGTGTACCAGCGCAAGTGGCAGCCGGTGCTGCGGCTGACGCTGGCGGCGGGCTGCGCCGGGCTCGCGGGCCTGCTGACCTTCCTGCCGAGCATGTTGTCGGCCAAGGTGACCTGGCGCGGCACCGCGCAGATCAACAACGACCAGTTCCTGACGGTGCCGTGGTCGGAGTCGCTGAACGCCAGCCTGCCCAGTTCGATGCCCGCCTTCACGTCGTGGTGGGGTTACGTGCAGCCGCTGCCGGTCACCTACATCGCCTGGTTCCTGATCCCCGCCCTGGCGTTCGTCGACTGGCGGCGAGCCAAGGAGGCGTGGCGGGAGCTCAGCGCGATCGCGATCTTCGCGATCATGATGCTGATGTGGACCGCGGGCCCCGGTTCCGTCGGGCCGCTGCGCTGGCCCGCACGCGTGCTGCCGATGCTGGCCATCGGGCTGCTCGTCCTGGTGTGCGTGCTGCTGGGGCGTTTCGGGACGTTCCGCGATCCGAAGAACCGCGGCATCGCGGCGGGCGTGCTGATCCTGCTGCTCTGGGTGCGCTCCTTCTCCGCCGACCCGCACGACGCCATCTGGCACGTCATCGCGGCCCTGGCGCTGGCGGCGCTGGTGGCGGCGGTGGTGTGGCTCGGGCGCGCCAAGGGCACCGCGGCGGCGTGCGCCCTGACCATCGTCGCGATGTTCCCGATCGCCTATTTCCAGGTCGATGCCGCGCAACCCACGCCGATGTCGTGGAATCTGCCGACGAAGCGTTCGGAGGCGATGGCCGCGTTCCCGGACTTCGCGGGCAACACCATCCAGCTGGGCGACCGCGGACTGCTGCAGCCGCAGGACAAGAGCATCGAGGCGGCCTACGGCTCGCTCGTCTTCGGTAACTACGCCCGCGGACTCGAGTTGAACTACGTCAACGGGTACACCCCCAGCGGCCATTTCTACTTCGGTGAGCTGCTGTGCATGCGCTGGGACGGCAGTGTCTGCCCGGACGCCTACCGGCGTATGTTCGCGCCGGAGCCGACCACCGGGCGGCCGTTGGTCGATCTGATGAACCTGGACCGCGTGGTGGTGCAGCGGGCGCTGTTCCCGGACGCGCCCGGCCAGCCCGCACCCGAGGGCTGGACGTGGGTCGAGTATCCCGGGCACGAGCGCTACATCGCGGTGCTGGAACGCGTCGGCGGACCGATCTCGACGACGAACGGCCGCGTGACGGCGACCCAGAAGGCGACCGCGACGTCGATCTCCGAGACCGACACCACCAGCCGGGTGCGCGTGTCCTCGGCCGAAGGCGGCCGGGTCGTGTTCGCTCGGCTGGGCTGGCCGGGGTACCGAGTCACGTTGAACGGCAAGTCGCTTCCGATCACGACGGTCGCCAAGTCCTTCATCGCCGTCGATGTTCCCGCGGGCACCCAGGACGCCGAACTGGTGCTGACCTGGCGTCCGCCCGGCTGGAAGATCGGCATCGCCGCCGCGGTGGCGGGTGTGCTCGGCATCGGCGTCCTGCAGTGGCTGTACGTCCGGTCCCGGCGCCGCGAGGAGCCGGAGGAGAGCGCCGCCGCCGAGCCCGCCGAACCGGATCGCGAGTTGGCGGACGTCGTTTCGTGACGGCGAACCCGCCTCCGGTCGCCGTGGGCGCCGACGCGGTGGGCGACGGGCCCGCGGCTGGACTCCTGGTGCGGGTGGTCCGGCGGCAGGAGGTCGCCTTCGCGCTGGTCGGCGCGTGTAACACCCTGCTCGGGATCGCGCTGACCGTGGTGTGGCTGGCGGTGCTGGGTGACGCGTGGCCGCCCGCCGTGGCGGTCGTGCTGGCCTACGCCGTCGGCATCGTCGTCGCTTTCGTCCTGCACCGGACGCTCGTGTTCCGGGTGCGCGGCCGGGTGCTGCGCGACTTCGCGGGCTTCGTCGTGGTGAATTCCGGTGGGCTGCTGATGAACACGGTGCTGCTGTCGCTGGCGGTCTCGGTGCTGCACCTGCCGCGGATTCCGTCGGCCGTCGTGGTGATGGGCCTGGTCGCCGTCGTCAGTTTCTTCGGCCATCGATACATTTCGTTCCGCCGCAAGCCGGAGGCGCGGACCGAGAACGCCAGCGGATGACGCGTCACCGAATGGCATCCCGGTACTGGCTTGCCGGAGCGGCACCGCGGTGACGGTAGGGTCTGGAACTCGTGGCCGAACGTAGCACCTTTCCTTCGCGCGAAGTCTGCACATGGGGCGTCATCACGGCGCTCGGGGTCATCGCGGGATACGGTGCGGTGCTACTCGCCAACGTCCGGCATTTCTATACCGACGACACCGAATCGCAGTACGCGCCGCTGTGGGTGATGCTCGGCCGGTACCTGCGCGAGGGACGATTGCCCGGCATGATCCCCGAGCACTGGATGGCGGGCAACTACACCATCGAAGAGGCCGGGCTGCTCAATCCGCCGCAACTGCTGATCGATCTGATCGCGCCCTCGGTCGACAACCTCGCGCTGTACGCCACCGTGGTGAAGCTGATCTTCGCGATCATCCTGGCGCTCGGTGTGTACCGGATCTGCCTGGCCTACGGAGCGAAGGCGCCGTGGGCGGCGGTCGCGGGGGCCGCCATTCCGTTCACCGGATGGCTGCTGTTCTTCGACGAGTCCAGTTGGATGACCGCGTTCACCGGCACCGCCTGGATGGCGCACGCCTGGGCCTCCGGCGTGCGCTACGCCCGCGGGCGCAGCGGGCCGATTCCCACCTTCGTCTTCTTGTATCTCGCCATCTCGGTGCAGTACATCTTCCCGGCGGTCGAGGCCGGGCTGATGGTGGTCGCGGTCGCGATCGGCGAACTCGTGTACCAGAAGGCGTGGCGTCCGTCGGTGCGTCTGCTCACCGTCGCCGGCGGTGCGGCGCTGGCCGGACTGGCCACCTACCTGCCGAGCATGCTGTCGGCGAAGGTGACCTGGCGCGGCACCGCGCAGATCAACAACGACCAGTTCCTCACGGTGCCGTGGTCGGAGTCGCTGAACGCCAGCCTGCCCAGCACGCTGCCCGCGTTCAGTTCCTGGTGGGGCTACGTGCAGCCGATGCCGGTGGTCTACATCGCGTGGTTCCTGATTCCCGCGCTGGCGTTCGTCGACTGGCGCAAGGCGCTCGGCGCGGCGCGTGAGCTCGTCGCGCCCGGACTGTTCGCGGTGATGGCGCTGATGTGGACGGCCGGTCCCGGCGCGGTCGGACCGTTGCGCTGGCCCGCGCGGGTGTTGCCGATGATCGCGCTCGGCCTGCTGGTGCTGGTGTGCGTGCTGCTCGGCCGTTTCGCGACCGTGCGGGACTGGCGGCGGCGTGGCATAGCGGCCGCGGTGCTGATCGGCCTGCTGTGGGTGCGCACTTTCTCGGCCGCGCCGCACGAGGTGATCCGGCACGTCGTCGCGGCGTTCGGGGTGGCCGCGCTCGGCGCCGTCGCGGTATGGCTCGGGCGCAGCCGGGGCGTGGCCGCGGCGTGCGCGCTGATCGTCGTTTCGGTCTTCCCCATCGCGTACCTCCAGGTGCGGGACGCGCAACCGACGCCGATGGGCTGGAATCTGCCGGAGAACCGCTCGGAGATGAAAGCCGCGTTCCCCGACTTCCCCGGCACCACATTGCAACTCGGCGACCGCATGCTCATCCCGCCGCAGGAACGGAATCTGCCCGGCGCGTACGGATCGCTGGTATTCGGCAACTACGCCAAAGACCTCGAGCTGACCTACGTCAGCGGATACACCCCCAACGGGCACTACTGGTTCGGCGAGACGTTGTGCATGCGCTGGGACACCAGCGTCTGTCCCGATGCCTACCGGCGCGCGTTCGCGACCGAGCCGACCACCGGCCGGACCATCGTCGACCTGATGAAAGTCGACCGGGTGGTACTGCATCGCGCTCTGTACCCGGACGCGCGCGACCAGCCCGCGCCGCCCGGCTGGCGCTGGGTCGACTACCCCGGGCACGAGAAGTACATCTCGGTGCTGGAGCGCACCGACGGCTCGATCTCGGCGCGGGACGGCCGGATCGCCGCCACCCAGGGCGTGACTGCCACCTCGGTCGGGGAGTCGGACACGACCAGCCGGGTGCGGGTGAGTTCCACGGAGGGCGGCCGAATCGTCTTCGCGCGGCTCGGCTGGCCCGGTTACCGGGTGACGCTCGACGGTCGCGAGACACCCTCCACGTTGGTGGCGAAAACCTTTGTCGCCGTGGATCTTCCGGCTGGCAGCTCCGGTGACCTGGTCGTGTCGTGGCAGCCGCCGGGGTGGCGGATCGGCGTCGCCGCCGCACTGCTCGGCCTGCTCATCGTCGGCCTGTCGCAGTGGGCGTATCTGCGCGGCAGGCGGCGGCTCGACGAAGGTTCCGGTGCCGAGCCGTCCCCGCTCGACGCGGCCGTGACGCCGGAAACCCACCTGGCCGACGCCGCCCGATGAGCGCGGATGCGGCGGACGACGTCGGCGCGCCTGCATCGGACGCGCGGCGCTTCGATGCCGCGGGTGCCACGGCCGAGACGGGTTCCGGGGCCAAGAGCGCGGACCCGGGTCCGCTGCTGCGCCTGGTGCGTCGGCAAGAGATCGCGTTCGCCATCGTCGGCATGGTGAACACGGGCCTCGGCATGGCGCTGACGGTGCTGTGGCTGGCGGTACTCGGCGACCGGGCGCCCGCCGCGCTCGCGCCCGCCCTGGCCTACTCGATCAGCGTGTTCGTGGCGTTCGTCCTGCACCGGACCCTGGTGTTCCGGGTGCGCGGGCGCACGGTGCGGGATTTCGTCGCGTTCGTCGCGGTGAACTCCGGCGGACTGGTGCTGAACATGGTGCTGCTCCAATTGGGCGTCTCGGTGCTGCACCTGCCGAGCATTCCGTCGGCGATCGCGGTGATGGCGCTGGTGGCGGGCGCCAGCTTCTTCGGTCATCGCCACATCTCGTTCCGCCGGACGCCCGCCCCCGATGCGGACGGTTCTCGTTCCGGCACGGCCGGAAGGTAGGTTCCTGATATGCCTGAGCACACCACCCTGGACGCCACACTGCTGAGCCTGCTGGCCTGCCCGCAGGACAAGGGCCCGCTGCGGCTGGTCCGCGCCGCCGACGACAGCGCGTTGCTCTACAACCCGCGCCTGCGCCGGGCATACCCGATCGAGAACGGCATCCCGGTGCTGCTCGTCGACGAAGCCAGGGACGTCACCGACGCCGAGCACGAAGCGTTCACCGCTCCGGGCGACGCCTGACCCTCCGCGCGGCCGTCCCCTTTCTCTCACGACTCGCCCACTGCGCGGCAACGGATGCGTCACGGTCGTTTTGCGTCCATTGACCGTTCGAAGCCGGCTCCGCCATGATCATTTGCACTTCGAGACGGTCATCTCGCTCCAGCACAGGGGCGTTGCGACCGACCTGATCAGCGCACAGGTGGCGTATGAGAGAGAGGTCGGGAACGTCATGAGCGATTCGCGTTTACGTAATTGGACGGCTCGATGCGCGATGGCCTGCGCAGTCGCGGCGGCGGGATTCGCCATGGCGACGCCCGCGCAGGCCGAGCCACTGTGGCCGGGTGGCCCGGACATCCCAGGTTTGCCCGCGCTCATCCCACCTCCGCCGCCCCCGCCGGCCGTGGCGCCGTGTTCCACCGCGGCCCGTGCGTGCATGCGGCTGTCCACCAATGAGGCGTGGCTGATGGACGACGGCAAGGTGGTCTACGGCCCGACGCCGATTTCGCACGGCATGCCGGGATACGAGACGCCGCCCGGCGTCTTCCACGTCTCGTTCAAGAAGGAGTTCCACTGGAGCACCATGCACAACGCTCCGATGGAATACGCGACCTTCTTCAACGGCGACATCGCCTTCCATGTCGGTCCGATCGAGAAGAAGTCGCACGGCTGCGTCCGGATGACCTACGAGGGTGCCAAGGCGTTCTACGAGTACCTGTGGCCCGGTGACGTCGTCGAAGTCGTGGAGTGACGGCCCCGGCGTCCCCTCGTCGCGGTCACCGGGACACCGGTTCCTGGCCGATGTCACCGGTCAGATAGCGCTGCAGCGTCGGGCCCACCGCGGCGACCAGGTCGGCGGCGGACATCGAGGCCAGCGGTTCCACTCCGATGACCTTGCGGCCGACCAGCACGCCGATCATCTGCGAGGCGACCAGGCTGATCCGGGCGCGGCCGTCGTCCTGCGGGGTGGCGATCCGCCTGCGGACGCGTTCCAGCACGACCTCCAAGAGGAACGCCCTGGCCAGGGACGGATCGTGACTGCCGGCCAGGACACTGCGCACCATCGCGACCACGCCGGGACCCGCGGGCGAATCCCACACGGCGACCACCGTGCGAAGAATGGTCTCGCCCAACCGGTCCAGCGGTGCGGCCTCGATGACGCGCAAGGTCGCCTCGGGATCCACCGGCAACTCCACCACCGCGGCGAAGAGCTGTTGCTTGGTGCCGAAGTAGTGATGCACCAGAGCGGGATCGACCCCGGCGTCGGTGGCGACCGCGCGCACGGAGGTCTTGTCGAAGCCGATATCCGCGAACCGGGCGCGAGCGGCCGCGAGGATGGCCTCGCGGGCGCCCGATTGCCCGGGTCGGCGGCCGGTGCGAGCGGGACGCTCGGCGCCGTTGCCTGCCGTCACGCGGTCCGCCGTCGTAGCGTGGCCGCGCCGAGGCACAGGGCGACGATCGCGAACCCGCCGACGATGGCCAGATCGCGCCACATCTGGCCGGTGACCTCCGGATGCGTCGACACCTGTTGCAGCGCGTCGACCGCGTAGCTCAACGGCATCACGTTGCTGATCACCTCCAGCCAATCGGGCAGCTGGCCGCGGGGAACGAGCAAGCCGCACAAGAAGATCTGCGGGGCGACCACGACCGGCATGAACTGTACGGCCTGGAATTCGGTGCGGGCGAACGCGCTCGCCAGCAGACCCAGCGCCACCCCGCACACCGCGTCGACGACGGCGATCAGCACCACCCACGCGGGGCTGCCCGCCGAGCCCAGTCCGAGCAAACCGAACGAGACCAAGCAGGCGACGATCGCCTGCGCGGCGGCGGCCAGCGAGAACGCGGTGCCGTATCCGGCGAGCAGGTCGAGTTTCGTCAGCGGCGTCGAAAGCAGTCGCTCCAACGTGCCCGAGGTGCGTTCCCGCTGCATGGCGATCGCGGTGATCAGGAACATCACGATGAACGGCAGGATGCCGAGCATGCTGATGCCGACCCGGTCGAACAGCGGCACCGGATTCAGCGGGTTGGTCGGAGTGTCCTTGTAGATGAAATACAGCAGCGCCATCAGCAGGGCGGGGACCACCAGGATCATGGCGACGGTGCGGTGGTCGTTGCGCAGCTGCCGCAGGATGCGGCCGGTGGTCGCGGCGTAGGGGCGCAGCGTCGGCGTCCGCCTCGGCGCGGCTTCCGAGATGGCGGTCATGCGTTCTGTCCCATCGTGATAAGGGTGAGGAAGGCGGTTTCCAAGTTCTGCTCGCCGGTCTGCGCGCGCAGTTCGTCGGGGCTGAGCTGGGCCAGCAACTGCCCGTCGCGCATCAGCAGCAGCCGGTCGCAGTGCTCGGCCTCGTCCATGACATGGCTGGAGACCAGCAGCGTCGTCCCGTTCGCGGCCAGTTCGTGGAACTGCTTCCACAACTCGACGCGCAGCACGGGATCCAGGCCGACGGTCGGTTCGTCCAACACCAGCAGTTCGGGCTGGGCGACCAGCGCGCACGCGAGCGACGCTCGTGTCAGCTGGCCGCCCGAGAGTTCGTCGCCGCGTTGCTGGGCGTGATCGGCCAGGCCCACCGCCGTGATCGCGTCGTCCACGTCGGCGCGATCACGGCCGTAGAGCGCGGCGAAGTACGCGACGTTCTCCCGGACGCTGATGTCGTTGTAGATGCTGGGCGCCTGCGTGACATACCCGATCAGATGGCGAAGCGTCGGGGAGCCCGCCGGGTGGCCGAGCGCGGTGACCTCACCCGATTCGATGATCTGGGTGCCGACGATGCTGCGCATCAGCGTCGTCTTGCCACATCCGGACGGACCGAGCAGTCCGGTGATCGAGCCGCGCGGGATGGTCAGCGAGACGTCGTGCAGGACTTCACGGCCGCCGCGGTGGACCCGCAGATCTCGTACCTCGACGGCGGGGGAGGGGCTGGCTTGCGACACGGTCGCCTCAATTCATCGAGTGTTGAATTCACTGTACGATGAATTTAGCGCGCTCGCGCTCGACCGGCAAGAGTGCTTTTTTCCGGAATCAGTGGCTGTGCCGCACCGGCGGTGTTCCCGCCGCCTGGCCCGGATTCACGACCACGAACTGGCCCATCATTCCGAGGTCCTCGTGCCAGAGCAGATGGCAGTGGTACATGTAGGGCGCGTCGGGATCGGCCGGGCCGTCGAAGCGCATCGCCAGCCGGACCGTGCTGTTCGGCGGCAGGAAGACGGTGTCCTTCGGGCCGGTCAGTGCCGCGGGCGGCGGCTCGTCGTCCACCGCGAGCACGCGGAATCGCACGTCGTGGATGTGGAAGTTGTGCGGCATGCCGTCGTTGTTGCGCACCACCCAGGTCTCCGCCGTGCCGCGCGTGACCGCGAAATCGATGCGGTCCATGGCCATCGGCCTGCCGTTGATCCCGGCCAGGTTCAGGTCGAAATGCCGTTCCAGCACCGAATCACCGCCGTCCGGTGTGGTCGGAGACGCCAGGACCGCGGGGAGTTCCGGCGCGGGCCGCAACGTGCTTGCCGCGCGTAGTTCGAGGATGTCGAAAGTGTCGTCGCCGCCGGAGAACCGCTGGGTCCAGAAATCCAGCCCGGCGTCGAGTTCGCCGCCGCGCAGCACGGTGCGCTCGCCCGGCCGCATCCGGACCACGATCTCGGCCCGCTCGCCCGGTGACAGCCGAAGCCGGTCCACGGTGCTCGGTCTTTCGATCAGCCCGCTGTCGGTCGCGACGAGCGAGAACGGCCGCCCGTCGGCGAAGACGAAGGTGTAGATCCGCGCGGTCGAGGCGTTGAGCAGACGCAACCGGACGAGTTCGTCGCCGACGTCGCGGTACGGCGCGAGCGTGCCGTTGACCATCGTCCGATCGCCGAGAAACCCCACGTCGCGGAACATCGCGTGCGCGGAGTCGAACGCCGCGCCGTCGAACCGCACATCCTGGACGATCAACGGCAGATCGTTCACCCCGTAGTCGGAGGGGAGGGGCAAGGTGGTGGACACCTCGTCGTCGAGCAGGAACATACCCGCCAATCCGCGGCGCACGTGCGCTTCGGTCGCCCCGTGCGGATGGGGGTGATACCAGAGCGTCGCGGCCGGTTGATCGATGGTCCACCGCGGCGTCCACGCCGCGCCGGGAGCCACCATCTGGTGCGGCCCGCCATCCATTGCCGCGGGCAGATGCATGCCGTGCCAGTGCACGGTGGAGGCCTCCGGCAACGTGTTGCGCACGGTGACGGCCACGTTCTCCCCGCGCCGCGCCCGCAGCGTCGGCCCGAGGTAGTCGCCGTTGAATCCCCACGTCTCCGTAGCCCGGCCGGGCTGGAATTCCCTTCGCCCGGCGCGCATGTCGAGTTCGAACGTGCGCGTCCCGTCGGCGCCCACCCGCGACGGCGCCAGCGGAGGAATGGCGAGTTCGTTCCGGAATTCCGTCTTCCCGACCGTGGACACGTCCGCTCGGGCGTAGACCCAGGCGACGCCACCGACCACGAGGACCGGCAACGCCGCGACGCAGACGAGAACGATGAGCAACCACCGCCGCTTGCGCGGCCGGAAATCCGAAGGCATGGACCGACGGTAGAAATGGCAAGTGCCCCAACGCATCCGGGAGCATCCCTATTTCCACCCCGGTCCACCCCTGATGCCCGCGTCCGGGCTTTCCGGGTGCGGGATCACGCACCGATCGGAAGCGGCTGGCGTACTGTGACCCAGAACACAGCCCGGGGTGTCACGTCCGGGTCCGGTCATTTGTCCCATGGTCGTCACCATCCGCCATTCCTGCCCCGGTGACCCGACCATTGGAGCACTGCCATGAACACCGAACATCGCATCGTCGTCCTCGGCGGCGGCTACACCGGCATGCTCGCCGCCGTGCGGCTGGCCCGGCGCACCCGAGCGCTCGACGTCCGGATCACGCTGGTCAACCCCTCGGCCCGATTCACCGAGCGTCTGCGCATGCATCAGGTGGCCGCCGGTCAGCAACTCGCGGACCACAGGATTCCCGCGCTGCTGGAAGGCACCGGGGTCGCCTTCGTCCAGGGCTGGGCCACGGCCATCGATCCGGTGAACCAAGAGGTGACCGTCGACGAGACGACTCGTCTTCCCTACGACGAATTGATCTACGCCCTGGGCAGCACCGCGGACACGACCATCGTGCCCGGCGCCGCAGACCATGCGTGGACCCTCGACAACCCCGCCACCGCACACCGGTTCGCCGAGCGCCTCACCGAGGTCGCGGCGCGCGGCGGCGCCGTCGCGGTCTGCGGCGGCGGCCTCACCGGCATCGAGGCGGCGGCCGAGATCGCCGAGAGTCATCCCGGCGCGCGCGTCACCCTGATCAGCACCGGCGAGCTCGGGGCCATGATGGGGACGAACGCCCGCGCGTACCTGCATCGTGCGCTCGATCGCCTCGGCGTCACCCGCGAGACCGGCCGGGCCGTGGTGAAGGTGCTGCCCGACGCCGTCGAACTGGCCGGCGGCGAGTTGGTGCCCACCGACCTGACGCTGTGGACGGCGGGTGTTCGCGTGTCACCGCTGGCCGCGCGGGCGGGCATCGAGACCGACGCGCACGGGCTGATCGTGGTCGACCCGACCCTGAGGTCGGTGTCGCATCCGGCCGTCCACGCCATCGGCGACGCCGCCGCGGTCCGTCAAGCGTGGGGGCAGATCCACGGCACCTGCCAGAGTGGGATGCCTACCGCCGCCTACACCGCCGACGTCATCGCGCGGCAACTGCGCGGCAAGCGCGTGCGGCCGTTCCGCTTCGGGTATTTCCACCAGCCGGTCAGCCTCGGCCGCAAGGACGCGGTCATCCAGTTCACCAAAGCCGACGACCGCCCGCGCCGCGGCTACCTGGCCGGACGCGCCGCGGTCATCTACAAGGAGACCGTCAGCAGCAGCCCGATACCGACCTTCGCGCTGAGCAAGCGGATGACGGTGTCGGTCGCGCTGTCGAAAGGTGGCCGAGCCACCAGGAGAATTCAGCCATGACCGACCGGACAACCGAGCAGGACCCGTTTCTCGAACACCGACGTCTGCTGTTCGCCACCGCGTACCGGATGCTGGGGACCGTCACCGATACGGAGGACGTCCTCCAAGACGCCTGGCTGAAGTGGAACGACACCGATCGGTCGACGGTGCGGCAACCCAAGTCCTACCTCGTGCGCACGGTCACCAACCTGTCGCTCAACCGGCTCACCTCGGCCAAGGCCACCCGCGAGAACTACGTGGGCCCCTGGCTGCCCGAGCCGTTGCTCACCGCACCGAACATCGCCGAGGAGACCGACTTGGCCGACACCGTCTCCACGGCGATGCTGGTGGTTCTCGAAACGCTCAGTCCCGTCGAACGCGCGGTCTTCCTGCTGCGCGAGGTCTTCGGCTACACGCACGCCGAGATCGCCGAGACCCTGGACCGGCCGGAACCCGCGATCCGGCAGATCGCGCACCGCGCCAAGCAGCACGTGCAATCCCGCAGGCCGCGGTTCGACACCGACAAGGCGCAGCGCGACCATGTCACCGCCCGATTCATGGCCGCCTGCTCCGGCGGCGATCTCAACGCGCTGATGGATCTGCTCGCCCCGGACGTCACGTCGTGGTCGGACGGCGGCGGCGTGGTCACCGCGGCGCGCCGACCGTTGTACGGACCCGATCACGTGGCCCGCTGGATCCTCGGCGTGCTGGCCAAGCCGGTCGTCGCGGGCTTCGTATTCGAATCCGCCTGCATCAACGGTGAACTCGGCGCGCTCGTATTCATCGGCGGCTCCCCGGTGGCCGCGTTCACCTACGACATCGTCGACGGACGAATCCAGAACCTCCGGTTCCAGGTCAACCCGTACAAGCTGAAGGGCCTTTCCATGGGCACCGACGCGCTCGGGTGATCTTCCGCCGTTCTAGGCTCCAGCCGTGACCAACCAGAGTGCCCTGTCCGCCGACGGCGGACAGGTACGGGCCTCGACGCTCGAGCTGTTCTTCGATCTCGTCTTCGTTCTCACCATCACCCAGCTGTCGCACGTCTACACACACCATCCAGGCTGGCAGGCACTCGCGCAGGTGGCGCTGCTGTTCGGGGTGATCTGGTGGATGTATTCCGGTTACGTGTGGCTCACCAACGAGGTCGCGCCGAACAGTTCCGCCCGGCGGACCTGGCTGCTGGTCGGCATGTTCGCCTTCTTCGTCCTCGCTCTGGCCATCCCGGACGCGTTCCACGGCACCGGCATCGCCTTCGGATTCGGATACGTCCTGGTCACCGCCGTGCATACCGCGCTGTTCGCCTCGGCGGGCGGCACGTCGGCGACCACCGCGATCCGCCGGATCGCCCCGCTCAACGCCCTGGCCGCCGCCCTCGTGCTGGCGGGTGGGTTCGTGCACGACTGGGTGCAGTACGCCTGCTGGATACTGGCGTTCGCGGTGCAGGTGATCAGCCCCTATCTGGTCGACACGGGCGACTTCGTGGTCCGAGCCAGTCATTTCTGCGAGCGGCACGGGCTGGTCGTGATCGTCGCGATCGGCGAATCCCTCGTCGCCATCGGCGCGGGGCTGGCCGGAGAGCGGATCACGCCGGAGTTGATCGCCACCGTCGGGCTCGGCCTCTGCCTGGCCTACGTCCTGTGGTGGGCGTACTTCGGCGTCGACGACGAGCGCGGCGAGCACGCGCTGGCCGCGGTGCCGGACCGGGAACGGTCCCGGCCGGCCGTACTGGCCTACGGCTACGCCCTGTACCCACTGCTGATCGGCGTCATCGTGGCCGCGGCGGGTATCCAGATGAGCATCGCCCGGGGCGGTGTGGCGAGCCCGGTCGCCGTGGCCGCCGCGCTCTCCGGCGGCGTCGCGCTGTACTTCCTCGGTCAGTTCTTCTTCCGCCTGGCACTGCGGTTGCCGCGTCCCTGGGCGCGCCTGCTCGCGGCGCTCGCGGTGGCGGCCACCACCCCGATCGGCGTCTACTGGGTCTCCTGGGCGCAACTTGCCGCGATCGTGATCGTGGCGTACGCCGCCGTGATCGCCGACGACTTGCTCACACTGCGGTCCGGCGAGCACAGCGCGTATATCTGAACGCGCACACTGTCTGCTCCGGTCGACCGGGGCAACGATTTCCGCTGGTCGCCGCGGGTCGGGTCGGTCTGTACGGATCGGCGCTCACGCCACATGGCACGCCGTCATGTCCTCGTCGCGATCGTTCGCGCCGAGGCGGTACCCGTGCCGAGCGGCTGCGCTGCCCCGCCTCCGTGGTCGCCGTCGAGGACAATGGCGGCTGTGTGTGCCCAATCTGTCGAGGAACTTGCCGTCGAACCTCCCGCCGCCGCCCGCCGTCTGCTCGGGGCTACCTTGTGGTCGGGCCCGGTCGGTGTCCGGATCGTCGAAGTCGAGGCCTACGGGGGAGACCCGGCCGGGCCGTGGCCGGATCCGGCATCGCATTCCGGTCGCGGCCGGACCAAGCGCAACGGCGTCATGTTCGGCCCCGCCGGTGTGCTGTACGTGTACCTCAGCTACGGCATGCACACCTGCATCAACGTGACGAGCGGACCGGACGGCATCGCCAGCGCCGCGCTCATCCGCTC
The DNA here is from genome assembly GCF_042733915.1 of Nocardia sp. NPDC059691. Lineage (NCBI taxonomy): Bacteria > Bacillati > Actinomycetota > Actinomycetes > Mycobacteriales > Nocardiaceae > Nocardia > Nocardia sp. NPDC059691. The sequence goes on from NZ_JBHWFB010000025.1 coordinate 70,207, forward strand.
CGGCGAGGTCGTCGCGGGACTGGAGACGGCGCGCGCGCGACGTCCCGGCGCCCGATCCGATCTCGACTTGGCCCGTGGCCCGGGCAATCTCGGCGGTGCGCTGGGAATCACTCTGAGCGACTACGGAACTCCGCTGCTCGATCCGTCGTCGCCGATCCGGCTGGAACTGGACAGCCCCGTCGACGCCGCCGAGATCGCGAGTGGCCCACGGGTTGGCGTCAGCAGCGCGGCGGATGTGCCGTGGCGTTTCTGGCTTCCGGGTTCGCGGGCGGTGTCGGTGTACCGGCGCAGTCCGCGCGCTCCCTTGTCCGCCGCGCAGTCGGTCTGACGGCTCGTCGAGACTTTTCGCCGCGGCGCGATGAGTTTTCGCGAAGGTTCCCGTCCTGTCAGGTGAACGCGCCACCAACCCAGCGCCACCGACCCGAAGGACAGAACCATGACCGCCATCGCCACCACCGGTACCGTCGCCGTAGCCCGCCCCGGCAAGGCGCTCAACCGCACCCTGTGGACCCTGCAGATCCTGCTCGGCCTGTTCCTGATCATCGCCTCGGGCCTGCCGAAACTGGTGGGTCAGTCCGACGCGGTGCGGATCTTCCACGAGATCGGGTTCGGCGACTGGTTCCGGTACCTCACCGGCCTGGTCGAGGTCGCGGGCGGCGCGGGTCTGCTCGTGCCGCGGCTGAGTGGCCTGGCCGCCTCCGGCCTTTCGGTCACCATGGTGCTGGCGGCCGCCACCCAGGCATTCCTCTTGGGCGCTCCCGCGCTGGCTCCGTTCCCGCTGGTGCTGGCCGTCGTGTTCGCCTGGATCGCCTACCAGCGCCGGGACAGCATCGCCGCGGTCCGGGAAATGCTGCCGCGCTGAGTGCACGCGTAGTGGACGGTCGGTGGACTCCGGTCCACCGACCGTCGATGCGCATGACGGGGTAATACGTCGCGGTGGACGCCTGGGGCGCTCTGGGTCGGTGCGCTCACCAGGTGCTCGCTACCGCCGGGCTCGTCGTCGAACGACCATCTCGACCGCGAGCCTCGGCCATCCACCACGAACTCTCGCGAGTGCGGCGAGCGCCGCGAAGCGATCCGATGCGGCACGGAACCTCGCACCTGTGCTCGTTCAGCGAACGCGGCGAGACCGGACGACGATCCGTCTCCGCGAACGGGTCGGGCGGACACCTCGACCGCTCGCATGTAAATCATTCGACCGACACCGCCGCGCGCCCGAGACCGAGGTGCACACGTGGCCCCGAACCTCGTGCGGAAAGATAGGACATCGTGAGCGGCGACATCATCGACGAACTGACCTGGCGCGGTCTGATCGCGCAGTCCACCGACCTGGATGCCTTGCGTGCGGCGGCGGCCGCCGGGCCGCTGACCCTCTACGCCGGCTTCGATCCCACCGCGGCCAGCCTGCACGCGGGCCATCTGGTGCCGTTGCTCGCGCTGAAGCGTTTCCAGCGCGCCGGACATCGACCCATCGTGCTGGCCGGTGGCGCCACCGGGTTGATCGGTGACCCGCGCGACGTCGGCGAGCGGACCATGAACTCCACCGACACCGTCGCGAGCTGGGCCGAGCGGATCCGCTCCCAGCTCGAGCGTTTCGTCGACCTGGACGACTCCCCGACCGGAGCGGTCATCGCCGACAACATGGACTGGACCGGGCCGCTGTCCGCCGTCGACTTCCTGCGCGATATCGGCAAGCACTTCTCGGTGAACGTCATGCTGGCGCGCGACACCGTCAAGCGACGACTGGACGGCGAGGGCATCTCCTACACCGAGTTCAGCTACATGCTCCTGCAGGCCAACGACTACCTGCAGCTGCGCCGCAACTACGGCTGCACGCTGCAGGTCGGCGGCTCCGACCAGTGGGGCAACATCATCGCGGGCGTCGAACTCAACCGCCGGGTCGACGGCGCGGCCGTGCACGCTTTGACCGTTCCGCTGGTGACCTCGGCGGACGGCAAGAAGTTCGGCAAGTCCACCGGCGGCGGCAGCCTGTGGCTCGATCCCGAGATGACCAGCCCATACGCCTGGTACCAGTACTTCGTGAACACGGCGGACGCCGACGTGGTGCGCTACCTGCGCTGGTTCACCTTCTTGTCCCGCGAGGAACTCGACGAACTCGAGCGTGCGACCGCCGAGCGCCCGCACGCCAGGGAGGCGCAGCGCAGGCTGGCCGCCGAGATGACCACCCTGGTCCATGGCGAGGCCCACACCCATGCGGTGCAACTGGCCAGCCAGGCGCTGTTCGGCCGAGGTGAACTGCGTGAACTCGACGAGGCGACGCTCGGCGCGGCCCTGCGCGAAGCCGCCGTCGACGGTGAGGTCGCGCAGATCAAGGCGGGTGAATCGAACACCATTGTGGATCTGCTCGTCGCGACCGGCCTGTGCGAGAGCCGCGGCGCCGCCAGGCGTGCGGTGAACGAGGGTGGCGCCGCCGTGAACAACGCGAAGATCTCCGACATCGAATGGACGCCTGCCGAGGCCGACTACCTGCACGGACGCTGGCTCGTGCTGCGGCGCGGCAAGAAGAACCTGGCGGGGGTTCTTCGGGCAGGGGCATGACGGTCGCGGTGGCTTGAATCACATGGGTGTGATTCAAGCCGCCGATCACTCCGATCGCGCACCTTTGACCTGCGGAAACGCCAAGTTGTTCAGGCGATTTGACGTAGCGTTATCCGCCGCGTAACTTAGTCCAAGTCAGAGCGACACGGACTCCGACCCGGAGCCGAGCGAGGCGGAAACGCCGAGCGGGACCGGGAAACGAGGTAGTACGAGGAGCGCCTGTCAGCCCAGTATGACGCAGATCGTCCGATGGTCTTGACTTCGGTTGGTTGCTTGGTTAGGCTGGGAAAGTTGCCTCACAGAAGGTCCGGTCGAGACTGGCCCGGATGTGTGTGCGTGTGTTCTTTGAGAACTCAATAGTGTGTCGATGAATGTCAGTGCCAATTATTTTTTGGTTCCGGCCTTTTCACTCCCCGTGTGGAG
>NZ_JBHWFB010000026.1:0-46021 GCF_042733915.1 Nocardia sp. NPDC059691
CGTGCGAATTGCTCGACGTCACGGTGGACGAGTTCACGCGGTGACGATGTTTCTCGGTATCGACATCGGGACCTCGAGTTCGAAGGGCGTGCTCACCGACGCGCGCGGCACGGTCATCGCCAGGGCCGAGCGGGCGCACGAGGTATCCATGCCGCACCCCGGCTGGGTCGAGCACGACGCGGAGAAGGTGTGGTGGGCGGATTTTCTCGCACTCGCCCGTGAGCTGGTGGCGGCGGCCGGCGGCGCCGCGCTCGAGGGACTCGCGGTGTCCGGCATCGGCCCGTGCCTGTTGCCCGCCGACGTGGAGGGCACGCCGTTGCGCCCGGCCATCCTCTACGGCGTCGACACCAGGGCGAGCGTCGAGATAGCGGAACTGAACGACGAATTCGGCGCGCGGGCCGTGCTCGACCGCGCCGGATCGCCGCTGACCAGCCAGGCTGTCGGCCCGAAAGCCCGGTGGCTGGCCCGGCACGAGCCGGATGTCGCCGCACGCACCGCGATGCTGCTGATGGCGAGTTCTTTCCTGGTGCACCGGCTCACCGGCCGGTACGTGCTCGACCACCAATCGGCCAGTCAGTGCGTGCCCCTCTACGACCTGCGCGAACGTGCCTGGGCGAGCGACTGGGCCGAGCGGATCGTGCCGGGCTGGCGGCTGCCGGAACTGGCTTGGCCCACCGAGATCGTGGGCCGGGTGAGCGCGGACGCGGCGGCCGCGACCGGACTTCCGTCGGGGCTGCCCGTCACCACCGGGACCATCGATGCCTGGGCCGAGGCGGCCAGCGTCGGCGTCCGCGCTGCGGGCGACGCGATGATCATGTACGGCACCACCCTGTTCCTGGTGCAGGTGCTCACCGATCCGCGCCCGCATCCCGGCCTCTGGGGCACCTGCGGCACCTGGCCGGGCACGTATACCCTCGCCGCGGGCATGGCCACCTCCGGCGCGGTCACCGACTGGCTGCGCAAGCTCGTGGGTGGCGAGTTCACCGACTTGGTCGCCGCGGCAGCGGAGGTGCCCGCGGGGAGCAGGGGGTTGCTCGCACTGCCCTATTTCGCCGGGGAGCGCACGCCCTTGTTCGATCCGGACGCACGCGGCATCGTCGCGGGATTGACGCTCGGGCACGGACGGGCCGAGCTCTACCGCGCGGTTCTGGAGGGCATCGCCTACGGAGTACGCCACAACCTCGAGGCCATGACCGAAGCAGGCGGGCAGGCGGGGCGTCTGATCGCGGTGGGCGGCGGCACCAGAGGCGGGCTGTGGACCCGGATCGTCTCCGATGTCACCGGGCTGCCGCAGCAATTGCCCGCCGACACCGTCGGGGCGAGTCTCGGCGACGCCCTGCTCGCGGCCGAGGCCGCCGGGATCGACACCTCCGGGTGGAATCCCGTCGTCGACATCGTGCGACCGCAGCCCGAAAGTGTCGCGATCTACGACGAGTACTACCGGCACTACCGCGATCTGTATGATCGAACGACGAATATCGCGCATTTCCTCGCGGCCGAACAGCACCGCGCCGGGGCGGCTTCCTGATCGCGAATATCCGTGCGACGATGCACAGTTGCTCCGCGGAACGATACGAGGATGTCATGCCCACGATCACCTTGACCCAGGACAATTTCGACTCCGTCGTCACGTCGCATCCGATCGTGCTGGTGGACTGGTGGGCCGGTTGGTGTGGGCCGTGCCAGTATTTCGCTCCGGTGTACGAAGCGTCGTCGCAGCGGCATCCGCAGATCGTGCACGGCAAGGTCGATACCGAAGCCGAGGTCGCGTTGACCGCCGCCGCGCAGGTGACGCAGTATCCGACGGTGATGGCGTTCCGGGACGGCCTGCTCGTCTACTCCGCCGCGGGCGTCCTCGCCTCGGACGCGCTGGAAGACCTTGTGCAGCAGATCCTCTGGCTGGACATGGACCAGTTCCGCCGGGAACTCGCCCAGCAGACCGACACCCGGCAGTTGGCCGCGACCGGCGGAGCCGCCACGGCGCACCGGGCCGGGCTCGCGCCGACCGCACCCCGTTACGGGTGGCCGGGACTGTGACCGCGCCGGGCGGTGAACTGTGGCGGCTGGACGGCACGCGAACGCGGTCGGTCAGCGCCGAGAATCCGACGGGGGCGCCCGGCGCGGGCGCGCGGGCGACCGACGGCACCGGAGCGCACGCGGCACGGCTGCTCGGGGCGGGATGGAAGATCTCCCCCTCGATCGCGCTCGCCCACGGCGAAACCGCCACGCTGGCCGACGTATCCGGTCCCGGCGTTTTCCGGCACTTCTGGTTGACCACCGAGCGTTCCGTCCTTCGCGGGCTCACGCTGCGGATGACCTGGGACGACGCGGCACGGCCCGCGATCTCCTCACCCCTCGGCGACTTCTTCTGCAACGGATGGGGCGAGACCGCCCTGCTGAGTTCGGAGATGGTGGTCGTCGCGCCCGCTGGGGGACTGAACAGCTACTGGCCCATGCCGTTTCGGCACCGCGCTCGCATCACGCTCGAAAACCGCTGCGGCCGCGAGGTTCCGGTGTACTACCAGGCGACTTACACCGAAGAGGACGTACCGGACGAAGCGGGGTATCTGCACACCCGATGGACGCGGACCACCGGCCTGGGGAACCCTGCCGTCCACACCGTGCTCGACACGGTGCCGGGGCCGGGCCGCTACGTCGGCACCTACCTCGCCATCCGCCCTGGCGCGCCGGGATGGTGGGGCGAGGGCGAGGTCAAGTTCTTCCTCGACGGGGACACCGAGCATCCAACCATTTGCGGGACGGGCACCGAAGACTATTTCGGCGGCGCCTGGAATTTCGATCTCGACGGGACATACCGGACATATTCCACGCCTTATCTCGGGCTGCATCAAGTGCTGCCGCCGGAGGAAATCTATCGAGCGGATCAGCGCTTCGGCATGTATCGCTGGCATGTGCGCGATCCGATCTGTTTCGAACGCGAACTGCGCGTCACCGTCCAGGCCCTCGGATGGCAGGACGCCGAGACCTATCTCCCGCTGGAGGACGCCGACGTGGCGACCACCGCTTGGTGGTATCAGGCCTGAGCGGAGTCGTCCGCATCCGGTGGGAGCTCCGACGCCAGCAGTTCGTCGGCGCGCGCCAGCGCCGCGTCCATGCCCGCGGTGAGATCGTCCATCACGGTCAGGCCGTCCAGCAGTCCGGTGAGTTCGTCCTGCACGGCGCGTAGCTCGGCGATCGCCGGGTCGACGGGGAACCACGCGACCGAGTCGCGCCACCACGGATCGTCGCAGAGCCATGCCCACAGCACATCCCGCACCAGCACCGGGTCGGAGGTGTACATCTGGAACGACTCGGTCGCCGACCCGGCCCGGTGCTCCAGCTCGTAGACGCCGTCGGGCAGCAGCCTGGCCCGGATCTCGTGCAGGTCGGCACGGCTGAGTTCGAGCACGGAGTCTTCCGGCCCGGCCGGTTCGCCGAGCAGGTCGCCGAGCGCTTTCTCGGTCAGCTCCGGCAGCTGCGTCCCGTCTCCCGTGCGGATGCGCACGTCGGTGGGGTCGATGCTCATCGCGACAGTCTGCCCGATACGGCGGCGGAATACCCGAAATGCTCCGGTGCCGGGCGGCGAGGGGCAAGGTGGTCGGTATGGGTGTGCTCCAGACGATCGGACGATTCGCCGGATCGCGCGACGGGCTCGTCCTCGAAATGCGACCGGTTTCCGCCGAGGTGTCGATCCGCCCGCGTCCGCTGTGCGACGGGGGCGGTGTCGGCGACGCGAGCGGGCTTCGATCGGGGCGGGCGCCATGACGACGGTGGCGGGAGTCGACAGTTCCACCCAGGCGTGCAAGGTCGTGGTCTGCGACGCCGACAGCGGTGAGATTCTCGCTCAGGGGCGGGCCACGCACCCGGAGGGGACCGAGGTCGCCCCGGCCGCGTGGTGGGACGCGCTACAGACGGCGAGTGCGGGATTGCTCGACGACGTCGACGCGATAGCCGTCGCGGGGCAGCAACAGGGCTTGGTCCCCTTGGACGCGGCTGGTGTCCCGGTGCGGGACGCGCTGCTGTGGAACGACGTCCGCTCCGCCGACGCGGCGAAGGAACTGATCGCCGACCTGGGCGGCCCGCGGGCGTGGGCCGATGCGGTCGGCAACGTACCGGTGGCAGGCCTGACCGTCGCCAAACTGCGCTGGCTGGCCGACCACGAGCCGGAACTCGCCGACAACACCGCCCACGTCGTGCTGCCACACGACTACTTGACCTGGCGGCTACGGGGCGGCGGACCGGGACACATGCTCGAGCCGACCACCGATCGGGGCGATGCTTCCGGCACCGGCTATTGGTCACCAGCCGACGGAGACTATCGCGAAGATCTGCTCGCCATGGCTTTTCGTGGGCGCCACCCGGGCCTGCCCCGGGTCCTCGGCCCGGACCAGTCCGCCGGGCACACACCCTCGGGCGCGCTGGTCGCCGCCGGAACGGGAGACAATGCCGGGGCCGCGCTCGGCTTGGGCATCACTGATGGCGATGTGGTGGTCTCCCTCGGCACCAGCGGAACGGCATACGCTCGCACCGACCGTCCGGCCGCCGACGCGACCGGCGCGGTGTCCGGTTTCGCGGACGCCACCGGCGCGTTCCTGCCGCTGGTCTGCACGCTCAACGCCGCCCGCATCCTCACTTCGACCGCCGATCTGCTCGGCGTGGATCTGCCGACGCTGGAATCGCTGGCCGCGCAGGAGCCGCCGGGCGCGGACGGCGTGGTCATGCTGCCCTACCTCGCCGGTGAACGCACGCCCAACCTGCCGCACGCCGCGGGCAGCCTGCACGGGTTGCGGCCGGAGGCGATGCGCCCCGGCACGGTGGCCCGCGCCGCCTTCGAGGCTCTGCTGTGTCATCTCGCCGACGCGCTCGACCACCTCACCGAGATCGGCGGGGTCTCGCCGCGGCGCGTGCTGCTCATCGGCGGCGCGGCGCGCTCCCGGCTGGTGGCGGCGATCGCCGCGCAGGTCTTCGGCGTCACGGTGACGGTGCCGGAACCGGCCGAGTACGTGGCGCTCGGCGCTGCCAGGCAAGCGGCATGGGCGCTCAGCGGCACGTCCCGGCCGCCGTCCTGGCCCGCATGCTCGGTCGCGGAGATTCCGCCACCGGCCGACACCGCGACCGGACGGGATATCCGGGCCGCGTATCGGAGAACCCGCCAGGCGCTGTACGGCTGACCACTGTCTTCACCGCAGTCCCTGCGTGCGGAGCGAATTTGGAAGCACTCTGTTTTCCGCTCTGCGGGTAGCCGATTTTCGTCGCCGGGTGGCGCCTCGACGGCCGGAGGGGTTGGATCACCTCGTCGAAGAGAGGTGGACGAATGACCGATACCCAGGTGCGAAGGGCGGTGACGGCGGAACGAGCCGAACTCGCCGAACTCCTGGCCGGACTGGACGCCGAGGGCTGGGACTCGCCGACCCTCTGCGCGGGCTGGCGGGTACGCGAAGTGGTCGCGCACATCACCATGCCGTATCGCCTGTCGAGCGCGCGCCTGGCGGTGGGGATGGTCGCGGCGTTCGGGAACTTCAACCGCTTGGCCGACCGCACCGCCCGGATGGACGCCGCCACGCTGAGCACCTCGGATCTGCTGAAATCACTGTGGGACAACGTCGATCACCCCTGGCGCCCGCCGGGCGGCGGGCTCTCCAACGCGTTGAGCCACGATGTGATCCACGGGCTGGACATCACCGTTGCCCTGGGCCTGGACCGTTTGGTGCCCGAGGACCGGATGCGCTTGGTGCTGGACACGATCGACCCCAGGACCGTCAAGCTGTTCGGCGCCAAACTCGGCGGCATCGAACTGCGCGCCGACGACCTGGACTTCAGCTACGGGTCCGGGACGGTGCTGTCGGGGCGCGCCCAGGACCTGCTGCTCGTCCTCTGCGGCCGCAAGCTGCCCGCCGGACACCTCAGCGGCGAGCCCGCGGAGCGATTCACCGCACGCGACTGACCCGACGCCCGTAGCTCACCGGCCGGTTTCGGCGCACGCACGCAGGTAGGCAGCCGTTTCGTCGTCGGCGGGGAAGTACGCTTCGACCGCGACCTCGTCGAGCGTGATATCGAATGCCGCGCCGAAGGTCGTGATCGTGCTGAAGAACGCGAGTTCCGTGTCGCGGTGGCGCAGTCGGATCGGCAGCAGGATGTCCGCGATGTCACTGTCCGCGCCGCCCGGCGAGCCGTAGGAGCGCAGTTCCTCGTGCAGCGCGGCCAGTTCGGGATCCCCGGTCGCCATCACCTGGCGTGCCAGGCGGGGCAGCAGGAAAGCGCGGACCTGCTCGAGATTGCGCAGCCGGGAGGCGAAGCCCGCCGGGTGCAGGCCGAGCCGCATCATGTTGATCGGCGGTTCGAGCAGTCGCGGATCCACACCGTCGAAGAACACGCCCACACAGTCGTTGGCCTGCACCAGATTCCAGCGCCGGTCCACCGCCAGCGCCGGATACGGTTCGTGCAGCCGCAGTACCCGCTGCACCGCGTCGCGGGCGCGCCGCAGCGCGGGGTCGTTCCAGTCACTGCGCCGGAACTCGGGAGCGTGTCCGGCGGCGATCAGCGCGCGATTGCGTTCGCGAAGCGGAATGTCGAGCTGTTCGGCCAGGTGCAGCACCATGGCTCGGCTGGGCGTCGTGCGGCCGGTCTCGACGAAACTGACGTGCCGGGCGGACACGTCGGCCTGGATGGCCAGATCCAGCTGGCTCAGCTTCCGCCGGTGCCGCCACTCTCGCAGCAGCTCGCCGACCGGTCGATCACCGTTCATCGGCCCAGTATCACGACGCCCGGGTCACGCCCGCCATTACATGGCGGGTAATCGACACCCCGGTTCGCGCGCTGCCAGTCTCGTCGGCATGACGAACGACAGCGCGGCGGTGCGCAACAGGGAACTGCTCCTGAACGGCTTCACGGAGTTCGCGGCGGGCAACGTAGACGTGCTGCGCACTCTGCTGCACGACGACTTCCTCGAGCACAGCCCCGGAAATCCCTCCGGGAAGGACGCTTTCATCGAGTTCATCGCCCAGGCACCGGTGGCCGGGTCGAAGCTGGAGCTGGCGCGGGTGATCGCCGACGACGAATACGTGGTCATGCACTACCGCATGATCCCGCCGGGCGACGAAGAGCCCGACCTGGCTGTGGTCGACATCTGGCGGGTGGCCGACGGAAAGATCGTGGAGCACTGGGATGTCGTGCAAACGGTGCCCGAGCCCACGCAGATACCGCACGGCATGTTCTGACCGAGAAAATTCGGTTCTCCGGCGACGGTTTCACCGGAGCCCGACCGTCACCTGCCGTGCAGCGACCGCGTCCGATCGGGTACCGGGGTCCGAGTACCCGATCGGATCGTCGGCGGTACGTGCGTGATTCGCGCACCAGCCGCCACATGCCGTCGCGCCACGAGTCGGTCAGCGCGAGAGCGGTGTCAGATGGTCATCGCCGGGCCGAGCGTCCGGCAGCGCGCACGATCGCGGCGAGTGCCGCCGCCTGCGCGGAATCGGCTCGGCCGCAGGACCAACCGACGTGATCGCCGCTGCGGTACTCCAGGTAAGCGATGGCGCCCTCGTCTCGGTCCGTCGTCTGCTGGGTCAGGCCGAGCACCTCGATGCGATACCCCGCCTCGGCCAGTGCCTCGGTGAGCGCCGCGACCGGGCCGCCGCCGCGCCGCGTACGGTGGGTGACGCCGTCGACGATCAGCGTGATCTCGGTGTCCGCTTCGGCGCCGTCGCCGCTGGTGCGCCAGTCCTTCACGGCCGGCCCCGACGGGTCGTCGCAGTAGATCGCCTCGAACAGATCACGCAGTTCGGCGGCGCTGATCTCGACGCCGGTGTCGTCGGCGAGCGCTTGCACGTGCCCGGCGAAATCGATCTGCAGGCGTCGTGGCAGGTCCATGCCGTATTCGGTGTGCAGCAGGTAGGCGATGCCACCCTTGCCGGATTGGGAATTGACCCGGATCACCGCGTCGTAGCTGCGGCCGAGGTCCGCGGGATCGATGGGCAGATACGGCACGTGCCAGTCGGCTGCGCGCTCGGGAATGCCCGTCGCGGCGGCCCGGGCGCGATGCTCGGCCATGCCCTTCTTGATCGCGTCCTGATGAGTCCCGGAGAACGCGGTGTGCACCAGATCGCCGACATATGGGTGCCGTTCGTGGATCGGCATGCGCGTGCAGTATTCGACGGTGCGCCGGATCTCATCGATGTCGGAGAAGTCGATCATCGGATCGATGCCCTGCGCGTGCAGATTCAGCGCCAGCGTGGCGATGTCGACGTTGCCGGTGCGCTCACCGTTGCCGAAGACACAGCCCTCGACGCGTTGCGCGCCCGCGAGTACCGCCAGCTCGGCACACGCGACGCCGGTGCCGCGATCGTTGTGCGGGTGCACCGACAGGATGACGCTGTCGCGGCGAGCCAGATTGCGGTGCATGTATTCGATCTGGTCGGCGTAGACGTTCGGGGTGGCGACTTCGACGGTGGCGGGCAGGTTCAGGATGACCGGCCGCCGCGGTGTGGCGTCCCACAATGTCGTCATCCGGTCGCAGATCTCGAGGACGTAGTCGGGCTCGGTCAGGTTGAACACCTCGGGCGAGAACTCGAACCGCACGTTCGGCAGGTCCCCGGCGCAGTCCAGCACGGCGCGCCCGCCGTCGAGGATCAGCTCGCGCAGCGCCGCGCGGTCCTTGCCGAGCACGATGTCCCGCCACGCGGGAGCCGTCGCGGTGTACATGTGGATCACGATGTCGTTGGGGATGCCGCGGACCGATGCGACGGTGCGCTCGATGAGATCGCGCCGCGCCGGGGTGAAGACGGCGATCGTCACGTCCTCTGGCGCGAGATCCTCCTCGGCGATGAGCCGAACGAAGTCGAAGTCGGTCTGGGACGCCGACGGGTAGCCGACCTCGATCTCCTTGTAGCCCATGGCGACCAGGAGCTCGAAGAAGCGTCGTTTGCGCGCCGGGTCCATCGGCTCGGCGAGTGCCTGATTGCCGTCGCGCAGATCGACCGGCACCCACAGAGGCGCCTGCGTGAGCCGGGCGTCGGGCCATTTCCGTTGCATGAACGGTACTTCCACGCGTCGGTGGATGTCACGATAGCGGTGCGACGGCATTTGCGAGCGCCGCTGGCGATTCCACGCCGGAGCCTGATCGGGCACCTGCCCCGCAGGCGTGTGGATGGTGGGGAATGCGGTGGTCATGGGTCTGCTTCCTGGCCATTGCGGCCGTCACGACAAGGGTGACCGGCCACGACGAAGCCCCACGGCGGGCGGCCGGTCGTTCAGGCCCCGCCGTGGCGGCTAAGCAGAAGCATGGTGCGCATGATGGCTAGACTGTACACGACTCCTCAGACAAGTAGAGAGGTAGTGAATGATCCCGCAGGTACGGCGCCATCCACTGGCCGCGCAGGCGGCCGAAGTGCTGCTCGCCCGCATCCAGGCGGGCGAATGGCCGCTGGGTCACCGCCTGCCCGGTGAGACCACCCTGGCCGCACAGCTCGGCGTCGGACGCTCGACGCTGCGGGAGGCGATCCGCGAGCTGGCCGGTAAAGGCGTCCTGGACAGCAGGCAGGGCGCGGGCGTTTTCGTGACCGCGCTCGAGGCGACCGAGGAATGGGACGCCGTGTTGCGCCGCGCCACCATCGCCTCGGTGATCGAGGCGCGCATCGCCATCGAGGCCGAGGCCGCCGCACTGGCCGCCCAGCGGCGCACCCCCGCCGACCTGCGCATGATCCGCCGGGCCCTGGCCGCGCGCGAAGCACACGGCGAGCCGGTGGCCGAGCACGTCGACGCCGATATGGCGTTCCACCGGGCGGTCATCGTGGCCGCCCACAACGACGTGCTGACCCAGTTGTTCGACAGCTTCCTGCCCCGGTTGCGGCTGGCGATGATCGACATGTTGAAGATCCGCCCGGTGCCGTCGGAGTCCGTGGATCACGCCGCGCATCAGCGGCTGGCCGACGCCATCGCCGCCCGCGACCCGGCCGCCGCGGCGGAGTACAGCCGCGCCCACCTGACCACTCTGAAAGAGGCTTTCACGTGACCGAACCGGTGCTGGAATTGACCGACGTGACCTTCCGCCGCGAGGGCAAGAAGATCATCGGCGGGATTTCGCTGACCGTGCGCGCCGGCGAACGCTGGGCGCTGCTCGGTCCGAACGGCGCGGGAAAGAGCACCCTGCTCGGCTTCTGCGGCGCGGTCACCTTCCCCACGTCGGGTTCGGTCCGTGTACTCGGCGCTGAACTCGGCCGCGTCGAATTGCAGCAGCTGCGCCGCGGCATCGGCCAGGTGAACCCACGCCACCCGTTGCGGTCTCCGCTGACCATCCGCGAGGTCGTGCTGACCGGCCTGACCGCGACGATCGACACCCCCATGCGCTGGACACCGACAGCCGACCAGCTCGACCGAGCCGACGCGATGATCGACACCGTGGGCCTGACCGGAAAGGCGACGGAGATCTGGCCCACGCTGAGCCAGGGCGAGCGCGGCCGCACGCTCATCGCCCGAGCGCTGATCGCCGAGCCACGGCTACTGCTGTTCGACGAACCGTCCACCGGCCTGGACGTCGCCGCGCGCGAGCAGTTGCTGGACACTCTCGACACCCTGGACCGTACCCACCCCGACGTCGCCTCCATCCTGGTCACCCACCACTTGGAAGAGCTGCCCAGCACGACGACCCACGCGTTGCTCATCGCGGGCGGTCACGCCGTCGCGGCGGGCCCCGCGCTGGAGACGATCACCACCGAGAACGTCACCGCCGCCTTCGCACACCCGGTGGAGGTCCGCTACGACGACGGCCGTTGGACCGCGCGAGCGGCCCGCAAAACCATCGCGTGGCCGCGGTAGGCGCTTCGGCCGGAGAAATTTCCGCCGACATGTCGATTCGGGCGGGGGTCGTTCGATGCAGTGATGTGAGGATCGACCGATCCTGACGCCACATCGACCGAGGATGCCGAGATGCGATACATGATGCTCATCCGCCTTGACCCCGCCACTTCCCCGGAGCCGGACGACGCGCTGGTCGAACAGGTGGGCAAGGTGATCGAGGAGATGACCAAGGCGGGCGTGCTGCTGGACACCAACGGCCTGCACTCGATCACCGAAGCCACCAGGGTCACCCAGTCCGGCGGCAAGCAGACCGTGCTGGACGGACCGTTCACCGAATCCAAGGAGATCGTCGGCGGATACTGCATTCTGCAGGTCAAGTCGAAGGAAGAGGCGGTGGAATGGACCTCTCGTTTCCTCGCCGTACACGGACCCGAATGGGACATCGAGGTCGAGGTCCGGCAGATCGCCGAACCCGCCTGAGCGGGCACGGCGGATGAGCGGGCAGCCGTCCGCGGATTCGGCGCGACGCGCCGCCGAAGCCGTGACCCGGATGGAATGGCCCCGGTTGGTCGCCGGGCTCACCCGGGTGGTCGGCGATATCGGCGCCGCCGAGGAACTGGCGCAGGACGCGTTGGTCGCGGCGTTGGAGCAGTGGCCGCGCGACGGCGTGCCGCCGAACCCGGGCGGCTGGCTCATGCTCACCGCCAAGCACCGGGCGATCGATCGGGTGCGGCGCAACCGCACCTTCGCCCGCAAGCTGGAGCTGCTCGGTCGCGATCTCGTGACCGAGCAGCCGCCGCCCGATACGAACGACGACCTGGTCGAGGACGACCTGCTGCGAATGATGTTCACCGCCTGTCACCCGGTGCTCACCGAACCGGCCCGGGTCGCGCTCACCCTGCGGCTGCTCGGCGGGCTGACCACCGAGGAGATCGCCCGGGCGTTCGTCGTGCCGGAATCGACCGTGGCGCAACGGATCGTGCGCGCGAAACGCACCATCGCCGACAAGCGGGTCCCCTACACGGTGCCACGCGGTGCCCAGCTGGCCGATCGGTTGGCCTCGGTGCTGGCCGTGGTCTACCTGATCTTCAACGAAGGCTACGCGGCGACGGCGGGCGAGGACTGGATCCGCGAGGAACTGTGCCAGGACGCGCTGCGCCTGGCCCGCATGCTCGGCGAGTTGTTGCCCGCCGAGCCGGAGACGCACGGCCTGGTCGCGCTGCTGGAGCTACAGGCTTCCCGGCTGCCCGCGCGCACCGGAACCGGCGAAGAGGTGGTGCTGCTCGACGACCAGGACCGCGCACGGTGGGATCGCCTGCTGATCCGGCGCGGGCTGGCCGCCCTCGGGCGGGCGAACAGCGCGGCACGTGAGCGCGCCTTGCCGCCGGGACGGTACGCGCTGCAAGCCGCGATCGCCGCGGTGCACGCGATGGCGGCGACGCCGGAAGAGACCGATTGGCGGCGCATCGCCGGACTGTACACCGTTCTGGCGCAACGCTTTCCCTCCCCCGTCGTGGAGCTGAATCGCGCGGTCGCGGTGAGCAAGGTGCACGGCCCCGCCGCGGGGCTGGAGCTGGTGGACGCGCTCGTCGCCGCGGGAACCCTCACCGACTACCACCTGCGCTACGCCGTGCGCGGCGACCTGCTCGCCCAGCTGGGCCGGTATGCGCAGGCCCGCGCCGAATTCACGCGCGCGGCGGAACTGACGGGCAATACTTCCGAGCAGGCCCTCCTGCTCGACCGGGCGGTCGCCTGCGCGCAGGCCGATTGACCGCACCACGGTGGTAACGCCGCTGTAATCGCCACACCGCAAACGCGTGTGAGCATGCAACGAAATCGATTACCACCGAAGGGAATACGACTACGTGTGGCAGCTCTATCGAGCAGTACTCCGCACCGGCGACCACCGCCTGCTCGGCTACGTGGACGCGGGCCCGCGGCTCATGGAACACGCCAGGATCGGCCACCACCTCGTCCAAGGGATCGAGCGACTGCTCACCGAACCCGCTCGGGTCACCTGGGCGGGACGGGATGCGCAACGACCCCGACTAGGCGAAAATCTCTACCGCACAGCAGGTTCGGTCGCCGCACTGCTGCCGCCGGAACACGGCGCGGTCGGCCGCTATCTCCTCAATCACGACCTGCGGATCTTCGTGGACAAAGCGACCGTACTGGAGAACGAGGCCCGTCACCGCATCCACCCACTCCCCTTGCTCACCGCCGAACCCACACCGGATCCCGGCCGCACGGTGGGCGACCGCACCCTCCTCGGCTCTTGGGCACACGCCCTGATCTCGGTCCGCGACACCGTGCCGAAAGGCTATGAACAACGCAAGTTCGACTTGGTCGAACGCCTTTCGTAAACCTCACCCTTCGCTCGTGCGGATGACCTCCGGTCTCCCCCACCGCCCGGATCGCTCTACCGTCGCCGGTCGGGCACCTCGCGGCCGATGCGGCGCTACCGTTCCGGTGGCCCCGGAGAATCCGCTGGGGCCGCGCGGTATTCGGCTTCGGCGAGTTCCTTCAGCGTCAGCAGTTGCTTACGCATCATGAGCAGGTCGCCGAGGGCCAGTGCCACCGCGACGAGTCTGGGCGCGCCGCAGCGTATTCGGACCAGGAGGCGGGTTCCCGCGCCTTCTGGTCGCACCGCGTAGGTGACGCACACCTTGCCCGAGACCAGCGTGATGTGCCTGCCCAAGACGAAGGAGACCAGCTCGAATTGGGACATGAACCGTTGCCCCACCGCCAGTTCGGTGAGCATCGGGTCGCGCCGGCGCGGGCTGCGTTTGCCGAAGTTGTCCAGCAGGTCGTAGCTGTACGGCGCGACGCGCAACTGGCACAGCCAGGCGTAGACGAGAGCGGGCGGCGCGTCGACGCTGATCGCGCGATCGGCCTGGAGACCGCCCGGTTGCCGGTCGTCGCACGGTAAGGGAGCCTCGCGTTCGGCTTCGGTGGCGCCCCACACCGTCCCCGGGATCATGCCGCCGCCGCGATCCTGCGTAGCATATGACGCACCGCCAATCGGTGACCCCCCGTCCCCACGACCAGCGCGCGATAGATCCGGCCGTGCAGACCGGGAAAGTCGCCGTAACTACGCGCGCGGACGCGCGTCCGGCCCGGGCCCTCCTCGTCCAATTCGAAGATCAGCGCGTATTTCGAGAACCAGTGCTGGCCGCGCAGCGCCAAACGGTGCGGTTCCGCGACGGAATCGACGACGAACCCGGTGGGAGGCGACGGCTCGCGCGGGTCGCGACAGACGACTCTCAGCATCGCTTGCCACGCCCGGTCGCGATTCGCGTCGACCGATCTGGCATGCTCGTCAATATAGGACAATCGCTCCATATAGAAGGAACGTACTAGTACATGGCGCCGCCCCGCAAGCACGACAGCGACGTGATCCTCGACGCAGCACGCGCGCTGGTCCTCGCCGAAGGGCCCCGCGCGGCCAGCGTGTCGGCCATCGCCGAGGCCAGTGGCGCTCCGGTCGGCACCCTGTATCACCGCTTCGGCAACCGCAACGGTGTGCTCACCGCGGCGTGGCTGCGCGCGCTGCGCCGTTTCCAGGACGGCACCCTCGCCGCCGCTGACCAGCCGGATCCGGTGGACGCGGGCGTCGGGATGGTGCGCGCCGCCTTGCGGTTCGGCCGCGAACTCCCCCAGGACGCCAAGCTCCTGCTAGAGCTGCGTCCCAGCGATCTGCTCGACGGCGAGCCGGACGCCGAGTTCCGCGCGACCCTGGCCGAGATGAACGCGCCGCTGATCGAGCATCTGCGCCGCATCGCGCTCGCCTTGTTCGGGAGGGACGAGGAGCGAGAGATCGATGCGGTCAGCCGCGCGATCGTCGACCTGCCCTATGCGGCGCTGCGCCGCCACGCCCACGCCGCGCAGCTGCCCGCCTGGCTGGAAGAGGACCTGGCTGCCGCCGCCCGCACCCTGCTGACTTCTTATCGGCCCTGACCTGGCCACGGCTCAGCCGGTGATCAGCCCAGGAGTGAGTTCGTCGAGGCCGGAGATGACCTTGGCGGCCAAGCCGAGCGCATCGGAAGCGGGCGGGTACTCCGGGCGCGGCGCCGCGATCACCCGCATCCCGGCCGCGTGGGCCGAGCGCATGCCGTTGCTCGAGTCCTCGACGGCCACACAGTCACTCGGCCGCTGACGCAGGAACGTCGCGACCGTCAGGTAGACGTCCGGCGCCGGTTTGCCGCGATCGACCTCCTCGGTGGAGAAGGTGACGGAGAAGTACTCGATCAGACCCGTCCGGCCCAGCACCGTGTCGATGAGCGCGCGCGGCGACGAACTGGCCAGCCCCAGCGGCCAGTGCTCACAGATCCGCTGCACGGCCTCGACCGCACCCGGCAGCACCGGCACGCCCTCGGCGTAGCGCTCGGACATCCGCTCGATCACCTCCCGCGCGACGGTCTCCGGGGGCTCGCCGACCCCGAGTTCGCCGCTCAGATAGGTCGACCATTCCCCGGTGCTCATCCCCATCAGCCGCTGCTGGGTGTCGGGCAGCCATCGCCCACCCTTCTCCGCGACGTAGCCACGCCGCACCAGTTCCCAGACCGGCTCGGAGTCGATCAATACGCCGTCCATGTCGAACACGACCGCGGTGATACCCATGCGCACAGAGCCTTTCGCCAGCCGAAGCGGTCAGGGATCCAGCGCGGCCACAACGCGTATCCGGCCCGCCGGAACCAGGCCGATACCACCCGGGAAAGGCGATATGCGGTCGCGCACCAGCCTAGGCGGTGACGGCTCATGACGACGGACACAGCACCCGCGCGGCGAGCATTCACCGGGCAACCGATAACTTGTTCTCATGAACGAACCGCAGGACGGCGACTCGCTGCCGAGTCAGGAGCACCACGAGGGCGGGTTCCGGCCGATGACCCAGCTGATCGCCGCCCACGAGGCAGCCAAGGACGACATCTCCCGCGGCGGGCCGCACTACGGCCAGTTCATCGAGCAGGTGCGCGGCCTGATGGACCGCGTCCGGCTGGCCTCGCCCTCCGACGAGCTGGCGGTGGAGGCGATCGGCATTCTCAAGGAGCTGAACGACAAGCTCGACGCCGCACGGGTGGACGAGTGGTCGACGCCCAACTGGACCCGCTTCGACCTGCCCGCCCGCGGCAACATCACCCTGCCGCCGTTCTTCATCGACCATGTCGACCCGCAGAACGGCGTCGACGCGCGCCTCACCTTCCGCACCTTCCACCTCGGCGGCAACAGCGCCGCCCACGGCGGTCAGATCGCCATCGCCTTCGACGACTTGCTCGGCATGGCGGCCGCGGTGCGCTCCGGCGCGGTGACCAGAACGGCGTCGCTCACCGTCGACTACCGCTCCATCACGCCGCTGAACACCGAACTCAAAGTGCGCGCGTGGGCCGAACGGCAGGAGGGGCGCAAGGTCTATGTGCGGGCCACCCTGCACGACGGCGACCGACTGTGCGCGGAGGCGAACGGCTTGTTCATCGTGCTGAAGCCCGGACAGCCCTGATCCTCGGCGCCTGCGCGGCGAGGATCGGCCGGTTCGAGCCTCGGTACCGCATCTGCCGGAGTCCGCTGGGCGGCGTCGGCTTCGCGCACGGGTGGTGAACGGCCCGGCCACCGCATGCCGGGAGCGCCGCTTTCCTGTCCTCTCCGCTCTCGCGCCGCATTCATAGCGCCCGCGCTCGCCGCTCCCCCGGTACACACTGTCGCGTCGATGGATCGCGAGTCCGCCGACGCGCAACGGTCGCGCACCTCGATGAGCGAATCACCTGCCGACGAGCCGGACGCCGAGCACCCTCGCGAATGGCGCACTGTGCACACTGCACGGAATGCCCTGTCGGTCAGATCGATTCGTGTCGACCCCGAAGGCGCAGGCAGGCGAGCCGCCCGCGAATCCGGCGCGACCGCACCTGCACACGATGCAAACTCGCGTGAGATGCCTTCGCCGTGTTCCGGCGCTCGCCGGTCGGACGTGCCACCGGCGAGCGCCGACCGCTCACCGCCCCGGGAAGTGCGCTTCCCGGTACGCGCCGAACCGCGCGTCCACCTGCTCGGCGGTTAGCCCGAAATCGGCGAGGGTGTAGCGGTGCGCCGGGCGTGCCGCCCCAGACGTGCTCTCCGCGTGCAACGCGGTCATCGCCGCCTCGGCCTCGGCGGTCAGTGGCAGCCCGAAGTGCCGGTAGATCGATGTCACCGTGCCGATCGGGTCGGCGACGAACTCGTCGTAGTCGACATCGCAGAACTGCGCCGCGTCGTGGCGTTTGCGGTCGGCGAGGAACCGCTCCGCGCCGCGCGCCCACAGATCCAATTGGGTCGCGCCGACCACAGGGCCGCGGAACTTTTCCGACCAGCCCGCCGACGCCTGCTCGTTCAAGCTGCACACCGACGCGATGATGGTGCGTGGATCGCGGTGCATCTGGATGACCAGCGCGTCCGGATAGACCTCGAAGATCGCGTCCAGCGCGAACAGGTGACTCGGGTTCTTCAGCACCCATCGCTTGCCCGCGTCCGGCAGCCCGATCAGTTGCAGGTTGCGCCGGTGCCTGCGATAGGCGGATGTCCAATCCCGCTCGCGCAACCACTCGGAGTAGGTGGGCAGGTAGGCCAGGCACTCGTAGGACACCGACATGGCCGACTGCCGCAGCAACTGCCAGCACTCCTCGACCTGGTCGGCCGAGATGTGGTGCACTCCCATGAACTCCGGATGTTCGACGTGGTGCTTGTCGTAGGCGGCGGCGAGGCGCTGGTAGACCGGGTTGCCCGCCCACGTCTCGCGCGGCGGGCGCGGCTGCGGCATCTCGGTCAGCCACATCTCCAGCCCTTGGTGCGCCGGGTCGGCGTTGAGCAGGCGGTGCACCGCCGTGGTGCCCGAGCGCGGCAGACCGGTCACGAAGATCGGGCGCTCGATCGCCACGTCGGCGTGTTCCGGATGCTGCCGCCAGGCCGCCTCGCTGAGCAGCCGGGCGATCAGCGCGCCGCGCAGGAACGCGCGGTTCACCTTATTGCCGAAGGGCGTGAGTTCGGCGTCCTTCGCATAGGACTCGAGCAGCACCTCGAGCCCTTCGCGGTAGTCGTCGGTGCCGAAGTCGTCCAGCCCGACCACCTTGGTCGCCGAGGCGTGCAGATCGTCGACGGTTCCGACGTCGTCCCTACCGATCACGGTCATCTCCTAGTGGTGGAATTCGCCGGCGTTGACGTCCAGGCACGCGCCGGTGATCGCGCGCGCCATGGCGGACGCGAAGAACACGACCGCGTCGGCGATCTCGTCGGGTTCGGGCAGTTTGCGCAGGTCGGTGGTCTTCGCGGTCTCGGCGTAGACCTCCTCGGAGGTGATCCCCCGCTGCTGCGCCAGGTAGTTGAAGTACCACTTCAGGTTGTCGGCCCAGATGTAGCCCGGCGCGACGGAATTGACCCGGATGCCCTTCGGACCGAGTTCGGTGGCCAGGCTCTGCGCCAGCGCGAGCAGGCTGGCCTTGGCCATCTTGTACGGCCCGAAGGTCCGCCGCGAGTGGTGCAGCACGGCCGAGTTGATCATCACCACCGAGCCCTTGCTCTCGGCGAGGCCGGGCACGAACAGCCTGGTCAGACGCAAGGCGGCCAGCACGTTCGTCTCGAAGCCCGCGCGCACCTGATCCAGGTCGACGTCGGCGAGGTCGACGATCGGCGGGATCGCGAAGGCGTTGTTCACCAGCGCGTCGACCTTGCCGAAGGCGCTGTGCGCGGTCTCGACCAGATTCACGACCGCGGCCTCGTCGTTGATGTCGGTCGGCACGACCACCGCGCGCCTGCCCAGTTCGGTGATCTCCTTGGCCACCTCGGTCAGTCGCGATTCGGTCCGGGAAGCCAGCACTACGTCCGCGCCCGCCTTCGCGCTCTGCACCGCGATCGCACGCCCCAGTCCCGGCCCCACGCCGGAGACGACGACCACTTTGTCCCGCAGCAACATCAGCCGAGCATCCTCTCCGCGACGGCGACCTGACGCGCCGCGATCCGGTCGCGCCACTGCTCCGGCGTGACCCGCGCCTGTTCGTGGAACGGCAGGCGATCGGGCAGGTCCGCGACGGAAACGATCTCTACGGTCGGCCCGTCGTCGGGTTTCATCTCCCGCGACAGCCGCTGCCAGCGGAACTGGAGGTAGCCGCGGGAATGACCGGTGCGCTCGATCCAATTGGCCAGGCCCGGATCACGCTCGCTGACCACCAGCCGGATCATCCCGTCCGGGTCCACGTGTGCCTGGTCGGCGGTGAGGCTGGTCTGATGGTTGATGTAATCCAGTGACAGGTACCACATGCTGCCGAGCTGGAAGCCCTGGTAGGGGGCGTCGGATCTGGGCACCGTGATGATCATGGCCTGGTCGTCGTCCAGGTCGTAGTGACCCACCGAGGAGAACTGGGTGCTCAGCCCGCCCGGCGTCGGCCTCGGCTCGGTCAGCGTGTTCACCGGCAGGTTCAGATAGAACCACTCCGGAAAGGCCAGGAAGGTCTTCAACCGCGACACCAGCATCTTGCCCGCCACGCCGTATCGCTTGGTGAGCACGTCCTTGGTCAGCGGCGGCGGCGCGTCGCCGATCCGGTCGACGCGCTGGATGCGGATCGTGCCCGCCTTCTCCGTCACCCAGTCGCTGTGCACCTCGCGAACCACGAGCATCGCCGCGTCGGCGCCGAGGTGCACATAGCCGGGGCCCGCTTCGCCGGGTCCGAAGCGGATCTCGTAGGTCCCGTCCGTGCGGATGTCGAGCTCTCGGTCGTCGAAAGCGGTGAGGCTGTCGGGCACGTCGACGGGCGAATAGTTGCCGTTGAGCACCTGGAAGCTCAGGTCACGGGTGGTGCCGCGGGTTCCGGTCACCACATATTCGGCGTCCGGGCGCAGGTAGGAGTGGTAGTAGAGCGTGTCGGGGTTGTCCAGGCCCATCTTGGTGTACGGGCCGGTGGACATGACGAAGAACGGGAAGTCCAGCTCGTAGGCCCAGGCCATCTGCAACGACGCGCGGATGCTGCCCGCCAGATAGTCGTAGCCCTCGACGAGGTCCTGTTCGGTGCGAATGTGCGCGGCTCCGGTGATGATCTGCTCGGCGGCGGCGATGGCGTCCGCGAACGGCTGTGTCAGCAAGAGGCTCTCTCCGGTGTTCCAAATATGTACCACTCTGGTACATTTCGATAGAAGAAAGATTAGAACGTGTTCTAGGAGTGGTCAATGGTCGGTCGTCGGTCCGCGCCCACCGCACGCGTGGTGCAGGTCCTGGATTTCTTCGTCGAACAGCGCGGGAAACGCTTCGGGCTCTCCGAGCTCGCCCGCGAACTCGACCTGGCCAAGCCGACCTGCCTGGGCATCCTCACCGAGCTGACCGCGGGCGGCTACCTGATGCGCGACGCCGACACCCGCACCTACGGGCTCGGGCCCGCACTGATCGCGGCGGGCCGGGTGGCGCAGGACAGCTTCGCCATCTCCGCGCTCGCCCGCGTCGAGCTGGACAAACTCTCCGCGCGCTACCACACCACCTGCACCGCGTCCGCGGTCGTCGGCGAGCAGATCATGGTGCTGGAGAGCACCGGACCCGGCCTGGTGAAGGTGGGCGCGGCCTACCATTTCGCGCCTCCGGTCGGCCTGATGTACGTGCTCTGGGACACCGACGCGGCGTTCGACGCCTGGCTGGCCAAGCCGCCCGCGGTGCCGTTGCGACAGGACGAGACGCGCCTGCGTCAAGTGGTCGCCGAATGCCGCGAGCGGGGATTCCTGGTGGAGAGCATGACCACCGCGGGACGTCGGCTGTACTCACTGCTGGCCGGGGTCGCCGATCGGGACCTACCCCCCGAGCTGCGCGAACTGGTCGGCGAGCTGGTGACGAGCCTCGGCGAGCGGGTGTATCTGGGCGCGGATCTACGGCCGCGCAAGGAGCACGCGGTGAGCCTGCTCGCCGCACCGACCTACGACGGCGACGGCAGGCAGAACATGGTGCTCACGATGTACGTCGGCCGCTCGATCACCGGGGCGGAGATCGCCCGCCGCGGCGCGGCGCTGGTGGACGCCGCTGACGCGGTGACGGCGAACTCGGGCGGACGCAGACCATTGACCGAAGACCGAAACGTGTTCTAGTTTTGCGATGTGAGCCAGTACGCGAAGTCGACGGCGAGCACCTACGAGCTGCCCCATCTGGACGCGCTCGAGGCTGAGTCGGCGCACATATTCCGTGAAGTGGCAGCAACATTCGAGCGCCCGGTGTTGCTGTTCTCCGGCGGCAAGGATTCGGTGGTGATGCTGCACCTGGCGGCCAAGGCCTTCTGGCCCGCGCCGCTACCGTTCCCGGTGCTGCACATCGACACCGGGCACAATTTCGACGAGGTGATCGCCTATCGCGACGAGACGGTGGCCCGCTTGGGCCTGCGCCTGGTGGTCGGGCGGGTGCAGGACGACATCGATGCAGGACGGGTCGTCGAGGAGACCGGGCCGCGCGCCTCCCGCAACCGGTTGCAGACGACGACGCTGCTGCGCTCGATCCAGGAAGGCGCGTTCGACGCGGTCTTCGGCGGCGCGCGCCGCGACGAGGAGAAGGCCCGCGCCAAGGAGCGGGTGTTCAGCTTCCGTGACGAGTACGGCCAGTGGGACCCGCGCAGGCAGCGCCCCGAACTGTGGAACCTCTACAACGGCAGGCACCGCGCGGGCGAGCATATTCGCGTCTTCCCGCTGTCGAACTGGACCGAACTGGACATCTGGAGCTACATCGCAGCCGAGGGCATCGAGCTGCCGCCGCTGTACTACGCGCACCGCAGGCCGGTGGTGCAGCGCGACGGAATGCTCTTGGCGCACACCCGTTTTCTCCAGTTGCTCGACGGCGAGGAGCCGTATGAGGCCACCGTCCGTTTCCGGACCGTCGGCGACGCGACCTGCACCGGCTGTGTCGAGTCCACCGCGGCCACACCCGCGGACGTGGTCGCCGAGGTCGCCGCGGCGCGGGTGACCGAGCGCGGCGCCACCCGTGCCGACGACCGCATCTCCGAGGCGGGGATGGAAGACCGCAAACGCGAAGGCTACTTCTGATGACGACCACACTGTTGCGCCTGGCCACCGCGGGCAGCGTCGACGACGGCAAATCGACGCTGATCGGCAGGCTGCTGTTCGACTCCAAGACGCTGTTCACCGATCAGCTCGCCGCCGTGGAGCGCACCAGCCGCGACCGCGGCGACGACTACCCCAACCTCGCGCTGCTCACCGACGGCCTGCGCGCCGAACGCGAGCAAGGCATCACCATCGACGTGGCCCATCGCTATTTCGCCACGCCCAGAAGGAAATTCATCATCGCCGACACCCCGGGGCACGTCCAGTACACCCGCAACATGGTGACCGGCGCGTCCACCGCCGACCTGGCGCTGATCCTGGTGGACGCCCGCAAGGGCGTGGTGGAGCAGACCCGCAGGCACGCGTTCCTCGCCAGCTTGCTCGGCATCCCGCACCTGGTGTTGTGCGTGAACAAGATGGACCTGGTGGACTGGTCGCAGGACCGGTTCGAGGAGATCCGCGAGGAGTTCGCGCGCTTCGCCTCCAAACTCGACGTCTCCGATCTGACCTTCGTGCCCGTGTCGGCGCTGCACGGCGACAACATCGTGCACCGGGGCGCGAGCATGCCGTGGTACGAGGGCACTCCCCTGCTGCATCACCTCGAAGAGGTGCACATCGCCTCCGACCGCAACCTGATCGACTCCCGCTTCCCGGTGCAGTACGTCACCCGCAGTCACGCCCATGACTTCCGCGGCTACGCGGGCACGGTGGCCGGCGGGGTGTTCAAACCGGGCGACGAAGTGGCGGTGCTGCCGTCGGGTTTCACCACGACGGTGGAGGCGATCTGGGGGCCGGGTGGCGCGCCCGTCGCGGAAGCGTTTCCGCCGCAGGCAGTCACCATCCAGCTCGCCGACGAGCTGGATATCTCCCGCGGCGACCTGATCTGCCGCCCGAACAACCGCCCGAACACCGGGCGCGACCTGGACGCGATGGTGTGCTGGTTCGCCGAGGACACCCAGCTCACCCCTGGCGCGACCTACACCATCCGGCACACCACCCGGGCGGCCACCGCCGAGGTGCGCTCCCTGGACTACCGGCTGGACGTCAATACCCTGCACCGCGACGAGCACGCGGAGGCGCTGTCGCTCAACGAGATCGGCCGCGTCCAGCTGCGCACTCGCCAGCCCTTGCTGTTCGACCCCTACCGGCGCAACCGCGCCACCGGCAGTTTCATCCTCGTCGACGACACCACGAACAACACCGTCGCCGCGGGCATGATCACCGGCCCGAGCCTGCCTTCGTCCCGGGTGGTCTGGCACTCCACCGCCGTCGAGCGCGACGAGCGCGCCACCCGCGGCCTGACGGTCTGGCTCACCGGCTTGTCCGGGTCGGGGAAGTCCACCGTCGCCGTGGAGCTGGAGCGCCGACTGGTGGCGGCGGGCCGCCCGGCGTTCCTCCTCGACGGCGACAACCTGCGCCACGGCTTGAACTCCGATCTCGGATTCAGCGCGGCCGATCGGGAGGAGAACGTGCGGCGCGTCGGCGAGGTGGCGAAATTGTTCGCCGAAGCCGGTGTGGTGGCTGTTGTTTCGCTGATCAGCCCCTACCGCGCCGACCGCGACCGCGTCCGCGCCGCCCACGAAGCGGCGGGCATCCCCTTCCTGGAGGTTTTCGTGGACACGCCACTGTCGGTCTGCGAGGCCCGCGACCCGAAAGGCATGTACGCCAAGGCACGCGCGGGCGAGATCCGCGGTTTCACCGGCATCGACGACCCCTACGAAGCGCCGACCGAAGCCGAGATCGTGCTGCGGCCCGACCACGGGGATCCGGCGGCGATGGCGGCGACGATCCTCGCGCGGTTGAGCCGGATGGATTGATCGGCATCGGCGCCATGGTTCGAGCCGATCGGCCGCACATCCTGATCATGTCTTTCCCCCAGATCGACCACCGCGGTCACAGCAGTTCTATGGTCTGCACCGAACGTATCAGCCTGCGATAGTTGTGCGTCGTGGATCGGCCTATCGCACCGTCACGGTTTGTGGCCCCCACAGATCAAGAGCGTGGTATCAGCCCTTCCGCGACCGAGCGGCATCGTTCCCGCCCGTCTTGTTCAGCCGCGACGCGACCGCTCCCGGCCGAGGAAGTGAGTTCCGCGGAGTCGTCGGCCCGCGACTCGCGGAGCGCGGCGCGGATCGTGTCGCGTAGCCAGCGCTGCGCCGGATCGGCGTCGAGCCGGGCGTGCCAGAGCAGTCGCACTTCGACTTCGGGCAGGTCCGCGACGAGGGGGAACCAGCGGATGCCGAGGGTGGGGCCGTACTGTTCGGCGAGGCGCTGCGGGACGAGGCCGACGTAGCGGCTCGTGGCGACCAGTAGCGCCGCGACCGCGAAGGACGGGACGACGGCCGCGACGTGGCGTTGCAGCCCGACGGCGTCGAGTGCGTCGTCGAGCGGTCCGCGCGCCCGGCCGCGGCGGGAGGCCGAAACGTGCGGATGGCGGCACAGTTGGCGCAAGGTCGGGCGGCGGCGCATGCCCAGCGGGCTGTCGGCTCGGACGATGCCGACCATTCGTTCCCGATACAGCACGGCTGTCCGGATGTCGGGAGCCGCGACGTCGCCGACGCCGATATCGAGATCGACCGAGCCGTCGCGGAGGGCCTCGGCGCTTTCGCTGCCTTCGCTCACGAAGCGCAGCACCACGCCGGGAGCGGCGGCGGCCGTGGCTTCGACCGCAGCCGTCGCCAGTGTCGCCGCGACACCGTCGTTGATGCGGATCGTGAAGGTGCGCTTCAGCTCGCCGATCGTGACCTCGCGGTCGGCGCTGATCAGTGCGGATGCCTCGTCGAGCAGTGACCGCACTCGCGGAGCGGTGCGCAGCGCGAACGGTGTGGGAGCCATTCCGCGACCGGCCCGTACCAAGATCGGGTCGTTCATCGCCCGGCGCAAGCGGCCCAGCGCCCGGCTGGTCGCCGGGATGGACAGGTGCAGGCGCTCAGAAGCCGCCGTGACGCTGCCTTCTTGGAGCAGCGCGTCGAACACGCGCAGCAGGTTCAGATCGAGCTGCTCTGGCATAGTTGCATGGTACGCAAAAGATGATTATCAAAGTTGCGTGGCATGCAGATACGCGAGGTCCATACGGTCGTCGACATGCCGTTCAATGTCTTGATCCGGGATCGTGCGCCGTCACCGGACCCGATGTCCCCTCCCGTCACGCGGCGTGGCCTGCTCGCGGTGATGTGCGCCTGCGTGGTGCTCGTCGTCGGGATGGTCGCCGCCATCAATCTCGCCGTCCCGATGCTCGCCGCGAGCGCGCTTCACCCGTCCGCCTCGGCACTGATCTGGATCGTCGATACCTACGTGATCGTCTTCGCGTGCCTGGTGATCCCAGGCGGTGCCGCCGGGGATCGTCTCGGGCGCAAGGGAGTACTGCTCGTCGGGCTGGTGCTGTTCGCGGCAGGCGCACTGATCTCCGCGCTCGCACCGAACGTAGCCCTGCTGCTGGCGGGCCGTGCGATCACCGGAGTCGGCGCCGCCGCCGTGCTACCCAACACCCTTTCGGTCCTGCTGCACGCCGTCCCCGCCGAACGCAAGGGGG
The DNA here is from genome assembly GCF_042733915.1 of Nocardia sp. NPDC059691. Taxonomy (NCBI): domain Bacteria; kingdom Bacillati; phylum Actinomycetota; class Actinomycetes; order Mycobacteriales; family Nocardiaceae; genus Nocardia; species Nocardia sp. NPDC059691. Next base: position 25,370 of record NZ_JBHWFB010000026.1, read on the forward strand.
CGACCATCGCCACCTGGGCCTCGATGACGGGCATCGGCGGAGTCGTCGGCAACGTCGGCGGCGGGTCGATCCTGTCGGGTGGATCGTGGCGGTGGATGTTCGCCGCCGTCGTGCCGATCTGCCTGGTTCTCGCCGCGCTGGTGGGACGCGTCGCGCCGGTGTCGCCGCGCCATGATCGCCGCCTCGACCCGATCGGCACGGCGCTGCTCGTCGGTGCGTCGGTCGCGCTGCTGCTCGGCATCGTCCAAGGGCCGGAGGCGGGGTGGGACAGTGTGGTGGTCGTGTCCGGGTTCGTCTGCGCCGCTGTGCTGTTCGCCGTGTGGACGGTCGTGGAACTGAAGGTCGAGCACCCGCTGCTGGATCCCCGGTTGTTCCGGGTACCCGGCCTGCGCAGTGCCTGCCTCGGTATGACGGCGGTCTTCTTCGGCATGTTCGCGCTGTTCTATGTCAACGCGTCGTTCTTGCAGTACGGCAAGGGGTTCGGCGTGCTGCGCACCGGGCTGGGCATCGTGCCGCTGACCGTCCCGATCATCCTCGGCGCACGACACGCCGGACGCGTCTCGGGGCGCATCGGCCTCGACGCGACCATCGCGCTGGCCTTCGCGTTCGTCGGCTGCGGACTGCTCGGGCTGTCCACCAGCGGCACGCAGACCTCCTACGTCGCCTACGCGGCATGGCTCGTGGTCACCGGAACCGGTGTGGCACTGGCACTTCCGACGCTGTCCGGCGCCATCGCCGGTGCGCTGCCGCCGGAACAGGCCGGAGTCGGAGCGGGACTGCAAGCCACCACCAGGGAATTCGGCAGCGCCTTGGGCGTCGCCGTCATCGGCACGGTGCTCACCGCACGGTTCGCCGCCGCCCTGCCGCCGGACATCCGCGCCGGCCATTCCCCGCACACCGTGGCCGAAGCCCTCGCCTCGACTGCCCCCGCTCGCGCCACCGAAGTGATAACGGCGTTCGTCTCGGGCGCGGACGCCGGACTCCGCGCGATCGGCGTGACCGTACTCGTCCTCGGCGGGCTGGTGGTGCTGCAGTCTGCGCTGTCCCGGCGGAGGGGGCCCGTCGCCGGTTGATCAGCGGACGATATCGACATATCGAGTGCGGTAGTCCGACAACCATCGAACAGCTCCCCCAAATAGCCGCCATCAGCTCAATATGCGGGCCGATTCAGCGCTCTGCCCGGTGCGCTGCGCAACCACCGGTCGCCGTGTCAGCACCGGCAGCCGACCAGCGGATACCTCTGCACGGGTTACGGGCGTCCGTCTACATCGCAGACCGCTGGTTGACGCTCTGCTCACCGCCGGATCGAATCAGCGAAGTAGTCGCGGACCTACACGAAGGAGTATCAGCATGGAAGTCTTTGTCACCGGAGCGACCGGATGGATCGGTTCTGCCGTCTCGACCAGTTGCTGGACGCTGGTCACGAGGTCACCGGGCTCGCCCGTTCGGATGCATCGGCCGCCGCGCTCGGGCGGAAAGGAGCCCGGGCGAGGCGCGGCAACCTCGATGATCTCGACAGCATCACTCGGTAGCCGAATCAGCTTGTGGCCGAGTTGATGACGTGAGCGAGGGTGTCCAGCAGCTGATTCCAGCCGAAGCGGATGCCGGCCATGGCCGGCTCCGAGCCCGGGGTCGGGTCGGACACGTCGATCCGTAGGTCGACGCGGGTGCCGCCGGTGACGCTGGTCAACTCGAGGAGATGGTCGGCCCGGAACAACGGGATCCCGTTGCCGTCCAGCGGTGACAACTCGAACCGGAGCCGTTCGGGCGGAACGACTTCGAGGTAGCGCCCGGCGCTGGAATACAGCGCACCGTCGCCCTCGCGGAGCACGATCGACAGGGCGCCCCCGACGACCGGCCGCAGGACGCAGTCGGCGACCTCGAAATGCGCTGGGTGCCACCACCGACGCGCCAGATCGGGCGAGGTCCACCACTCCCACACGGTCGCCGGCGGCGCCGACAGCGTCCGATGGAATTCGTGGGCCGACAACGGCTCGGCGGCGATTGCGACCCGGTATTCCGCGAGCACCGACTCCGAGGGATGGTCGGCCTCGAATCCCGCCAGCCACTGTCGCAGCTCGCGCAGCGGACCCCGGCGCAGGGCGTAGATGCGGCGCTGCCCGAGCGGTTCCATTACCACCAGGCCCGCGCGCTGGAGCGCCTGGAGATGTTTGGTCGTCTGCGGTTGTCTCAGGCCGAGTGCGGTAGCGATCTCGCCGACCGGACGCGGCGCCGCGTTCAGCAACTCCACGATCCGCACGCGGTTCGGTTCGGCCAGAGCGGCGAATAGTGCGGGGTCCATTGACCAAGCATGCCCCCTCAGATATATTCCTTTCAAGGAATACTTCTGAACCAGGAGCACGACATGTCCGAGCAGATCCGCATCGAACGCGACTACCCCGCCACCGCCCAGGCGATCTGGGAACTGTGGACCACCCCGGCGGGCATCGAGAAGTGGTGGGCGCCCGACGGTTTCACCGTCCGCGTCGATCAGCTCGACCTGCGCCCTGGCGGCGAACTGGTCTACACGATGACCGCGACCGCCCCCGAGCAGATCGAATTCATGCGATCCGCGGGCATGCCACTGTCGACCGAGTCCCGCAAGACGTTCACCGAGATCGACGGCCCCGACCGGCTCGCCTACACCTCCCTGGCCGACTTCATCCCCGGCGTCGAGCCGTACGAATTCCTCACCACCGTCGAGCTCGAGCCGACCGACGCGGGCGTCCGCGTGGTCATGACCGTCGACGCCATGCACGACGACGTCTGGACTCAGCGCCTCACCCAGGGACGGGAGAACGAGCTCGCCAACCTTGCCGCCATCGTCTCCGGCGGCTAGTTGCGGACCGGACAACCGAACCGGGACCAGCAACGCGGGCAGCTTCGGCGCGGCCTTCAACCCACCACGTCGACTGATCAGTGGGCTCACAAGAACGTATCGGGCGCGGGCGGTGTGATGGGCTCGGACTGACGTCGATCACCGTCGCCTCGAGCCATACCGCAGTCCAGCCCTGCCTCGGGCAGCATGAACCTATGGTGCGAGCACTACGGGATGCGGAGATCACCGAACTGTTGGACGCGGATGTCGTCGCGCGGTTGGCGACCATCGACCCGGATGGCTATCCGCTTCGTGCCGTTGCTCCGCGATGCCGAGGCAATTTACGGCCCGTCGTGACGACGGGCCGGTGGTTCGCGGAGCACGCGACGGTTGCCGACCGGCGGGTCAATGGCGGTCTGGTCGGCGCGGATACTTGGAAGGGCGCATCCGGCCCGCGAGCCGCAGAGCCTCGACCGCCGCGCATTTCCACGAGCATTCGTTGGCATCGCATTCCAAATGCACCTGCATGAGCGCGTGCGCATCACCGGGAGCGAATTCCGGGCCGTCTCTCGGCTCTACCGCAGGCCAACCCAATGGCGGCCAGCCCAATAGGCACAGTTGCTCATGGCCCACGCGTTCGGCGATGTGATAGACGCTCGGACCACGCAACGGCTTCCGCCACCATCGGCTCGCCGCGAAGAAAACCGCCAGCAGTACCGCGACCGGCTGCCGCCCCCACCATCAGTGCTGCGCCGAACTCGGACCAGCCGGACATCAAACGCCCACCCCGGCGACGACCGCCTGCCCAACGGCTCCATTCGGATCAGCCGAGTGACCGGAAGAACTCGCGGATGTCGCCGATCAGCAGCTCCGGTACCTCGAGTGCGGGGAAATGCCCGCCGGAGTAGAACTCCGACCAGTGGGTGATGTTGTGGGTGCGTTCGGCGAAGCGGCGGATGGCGTAGTCGCCGTCCTTGAAGACCGCGACGCCGGTGGGCACGGTGCCCTTCGGTTTCGGGGCGAACATGGTGGCGTCGTGGAAGCGTTCGTAATACAGGTTCGCGACGCTGCGGGCGGTGTCGGTGAACCAGTAGATGCTCACGGTGGTGAGCAGGCGGTCGATGTCGACGGCTTGTTCGGGCAGGTCGTGGGCGCTGTCGGTCCACTCGCGGTATTTCTCGACGATCCAGCCGAGCAGCCCGGCCGGGGAGTCGGCGAGCAACTGGGCGATGGTGTCGGGGCGGGAACCTTGCAGGTTCATGTAGGCCGAGCCGTCGTCCTGGAATTTCTTCATCGCGGCGAGCCGTGCCTTTTCCGCGTCGGTGAGGTCGGCAAGGTCGGCGGGGTCGCCGGTCGGGAAGGTGACCAGTGCGTTGACGTGCACACCGAGCACGTGGTCGGTGTCGATCCGCGCCAGGGCAGGAGCGATGAACGCGCCGTGGTCGCCGCCCTGCACGCCGTAGCGGTCATAGCCGAGGCGAGCCATGAGTTCGGCGAGCGCCGCCGCGATCCGGCCGTCGTTCCAGCCCGTCTCGGTGAGCGGGCCGGAGAAACCGTGGCCGGGCAGCGACGGAGTGACCAGGTGGAACGCGGGCGCGTCCGAGTCCGGGTCGGTGAGCGGGCCGATCACGTCGCGGAAGTCGGCCACCGAACTGGGCCAGCCGTGCAGCAACAGCAACGGTGTGGCGTCCTCCCGCGCGGAGCGCACGTGCAGGAAGTGGACGTTCTGGCCGTCGATGGTGGTGGTGAACTGCGGGTAGGCGTTCAGCTCCGACTCGGCCGCACGCCAGTCGAATTTCTCGGCCCAGTACCCGGCCAGCTCCTTCAGGTACGCCGTCGGCACACCGCGCTCCCAGCCGGCGCCGGGCAGCTCATCGATCCAACGGGTACGCGCCAGCCGCAGCCGAAGCTCGTCCAGGTCGGCCTGCGGAATGTCGATACGGAAGGGGCGGATCTCGGTGTTCGTCATGCCATTGATACTTCGCGTAACGAGGTGGCGGCCGAATCACGAGAAATCACTATTTCCGCGCTTGCCCAGCCCACCGACGAGTAACGCAGAACCCGGGCCGTACCACTATGGTCACGAACCCGCCGGCGCGCTGGTCGGGCCGAGGCCGCCCCCGGTCTCGAGTTCGCGAGTGGCACACCACTGCGGCATCGGCCGAGAAGACCTCTCGATGGTGTGCCACTCGCGAACTGGCGTCGAGCGCGCGGTGCGGGCATGATCGCGCCGTGGTCAGCCTTCCGGTGTGCGGCGCGTTTGTGGGGCGGGCCGCTGAGCTCGCGGCGTTGCAGGATGCCTATCGGGACCCGGCGGTGCATACCGTGCTGGTCGGGGGTGAAGCGGGTCTCGGCAAGTCGCGGTTGGTCGCGGAATTCCGGACGCGGCTCGGGGCTCGTACGGTAGTGGCGTACGGAAGGTGCCCGGAATTCGGCGCTAAAGGGGTGCCGTTCACGCCGTTCGTCGCGGTCATGCGCACACTGCTGCGTGACCAGGGCGTGGAGGCGCTCGCGACGCTGCTCCCAGTGCGCCCGGCGCTGGCGCGCTGGCTTCCGGAACTGGCGGCGCGGTCGGGCGCGGCGGAGGCCGACACCGACAGGATCCGGTTGTTCGGCGAGATCCTCACCGTGCTGGAACAGTTCTCGATGACCAAACCGCTGGTGGTGGTGCTGGAAGATCTGCACTGGGCCGACGACGCCAGCCTGGAATTGCTCGCCTTCCTGGTGGCCAACATCGCCGAAGGCGATCTGTTCTTGGTCGGCACCCACCGGCCTGCCGATTCCGAGCCGTCGCGCAAGCTGATCGCGAGCCTGCGCCGAGACCCGAGTGTCCGCTTGCTGAATCCAGCACCGCTGACCAGGCACGAGGTCGGCAGGCAATTGGCCGCGCTGCGCGGCAGAGAGCCCGAGCCGGGGACCATCGGGCGAATCTTCGAGCGCAGCAGGGGAATTCCGCTGTACGTCGAGGCACTCGATCCCGCACCGGAGGACACGCCCGCCGAGCTGTCGGAGCTGTTGCTCGATCACCTGTCCGACCTGTCCGATCAGGCCGCGTCGGTGCTGCGGCTCGCGGCGGTGGCCGGGTCACCGGTCCGGCACACCCTGCTGGCGGCCGCCTCCGATCTCCCCGAGGGCGCGCTCGCCACAGCACTGCGTCAGCTAGTCGACCAGCGGCTCCTGGTTTCCACGGACACCGGCTACCAGTTCCGGCACGTTCTCATCCGCGACGCTGTCTACGAAGACCTCCTACCGGCGGAGCGAAAAGCGCTGCACAGCAGACTTTCCCAAGCCCTGGCTACCCGGCGAAGGAAGCCGGGCGCGGACCGATGCCCGGCCGCCGAACTGGCCTACCACGCGTATGCCGCCGGAGACCTGCCGCTGGCATTCGAAGCCGCGTGGGACGCCGCGGCGGAGGCGGAAAGGGTGAGCGCGCATCGCGATCAGGTGCGCCACCTGGACCGGGTGCTCGATTTGTGGGATCGCGTACCGGATGCGGCGCGACGGGTGGACGCCGATCGGCTCGACGTCTTGGCAGCGCTCGTGGCCGCGTGTCATCGCGGCGGCGTCGTCGAGCGCGGGATCGCAGCGGCCGACGAGGCGCTGGCCACCATCGATGCGGGGACCGACCCGGAGCGTGCCGCGCGCCTGCATTACTACCGCGCCGGACTGCGCAATCAGAGCAGCGGCGGCGGCGAAGACGACCTGCTCGCGGCGCTGACCTATCTTCCTTCGGACCAGCCGACCCTGTTGCGCGGTGAAATCCTCGCCGAACTCGCCGCGGTGCGGGTGTTCAGCGGCGCGACGGCGGCCGAGAACGACGCGCGCGACGCCGTCGAGGTAGCCGAACAGTTACGTGGTGAACCGACCGTCGACGACACCTCGCCGGTCATGGCATCGACGCTCCGCGCGCCGGCCGCGGTCGCGACGAACCCGGGCGGGAGCGTCGAAGCGGAGGACACGGACGCCGCGAGGCACCGGCGGCGTTCGAGCGACCCTCGCGAGGACCGGAGCGCCGCGTCGCTGGCCGCGCGTGCCCACGCCTATCTCGGGCTGGCCACCGCGAACCGTCCCGACGCCGCCATGACCCATTTCGAGCGGGCGCATGCCGCCGCTGAGGCCGCGGGAGATCCGGGCACCTTGCTGACCGTGGTGCTGTGGGAGACGGCGCTGCTGGTCTCGGCAGGCGCCGACGAAGCGGCCATCACGGCGATCCAGCAGGGGCTGCGCGCCGCGCACGAGAGTTACCGATTCGCCGAGGCCGCGCCGATCCTGCTGGTCAAGTGGGCGCAGGCGCTCACAGCGCTGGGCCGCTGGAATGAGGCGTTGGATCTGATCGACGAATCGCTCACCGAGCAGTTGCCCCCGTTGAGCACCGCGGCGCTGCTGCTGTGTCACGCGCGGATCATGCTGGCGCGTGGGGACGACCAGGCCGCGGCGGCGAGCGCGGCGACCGCGCGACCCTTGCTCGGGAATCGGCGCTGGGCCAGGCAATATCAGATCCAGCTGCACACCGTGCAGACCGAGATCGCGCACGCGGCGGGCAATCCGCAGCGCGCCGCCGAGATCGGCGCAGCGACGCTGACCGCGGACGATCTGGTCGCGCACCCGCACGAGGCCTGGGCACTGGCCGAGGCCATCGCCCGGACCCGCTGCGCACCAATGGTTCTCGACTCCGCTGTCGCCAAGCTGCCGGTGACCACCGCGGTCGACGCCGCGTACCGGAATTCCTGCCACGCGGTGCGCAGCGGCCGTCCCGCCGACTGGGCCACGGCGGCTTCCTCCTGGCGAGCCCTGGGTCGGCCGTACGAGCTGGCGCGCGGCCTGCTGGAATCCGGCCGCGCGGAATTGGCCGCGGGTGATCGCGCGGCGACACGCGACGCACTGCGGGCGGTCCTCGGGCTGGCGGACGAGTTGGCGGCGGCGCCACTCGCCGAGCAAGCCGGACAGCTGGCCCACCGCGCCGGGATCGACCTGGCCGAAGCCGGGAACCGGCCCGCGCCTGCCCGGTCGGCGAGCGCCTCGGGCCTGACCCCGCGTGAACTCGACGTCCTACGCCTGGTGGCCACAGGCGCGAGCAACCGGCAGATCGCGGCCGAGTTGTTCATCAGCGCCAACACCGCGGGAGTGCACGTCTCGCGAATCCTCACCAAGCTCGGGGCGTCCAGCAGAACCGAGGCGGCCGCTATCGCGCGAGAACGCGGATTGCTCGTCTCCGGATGACGACCACCGGCGGACGACCGAAGTGGAAGCGGGGACGATCCGCCTGGTGGGCGCGTCGGCGAGGACATCGTCGACAGCCGGTCCGGCGTCGCACCCGGATACACATTCAGCAGGGACTACCGGTCCCGCACCCGCCCACCGGCCCGTAAGATACAGTAAGTCGAACATGTCTCGAAAGGACTGGCTGATGCGGTCGACCTTGTTGTCCCGGCGCGATCTCGAGTTCCTGCTCTACGAGTGGCTGGACGTCGAAGCGCTCACCAAACGCGAGCGGTACGCCGAGCACTCGCGGGAGACCTTCGACGCCGTGCTCGAGCTCAGCGAGCAGCTGGCCACCAAGTATTTCGCGCCGCACAACAAGCTCAACGACGCCAACGAACCCACCTTCGACGGCGAGCGCGTGACCATCATCCCGGAGGTCGGCCAGGCGCTGGCCGCCTTCGCGAAGGCCGGTCTGCCTTCGGCCGCAATGGATTACGAACTGGGCGGCGCCCAACTGCCCGCGACCGTCGCGCAGGCGAGCTACGCCTGGTTCCAGGCGGCCAACCCGGGTACCGCGGGCTACCCGTTCCTCACGGTGGCCAACGCGAATCTGCTCCTCGCCCACGGCCCGGAACACGTCGAGAAGTTCGTGAAGCCCATGCTCGCGGGGCGTTTCTTCGGCACCATGTGCCTGTCGGAGCCGCAGGCCGGTTCCTCGCTCGCCGACATCGTCACCCGCGCCGAACCGCAGGGCGACGGCACGTATCGCCTGTTCGGCACCAAGATGTGGATCTCGGGCGGCGATCACGAACTCGGCGAGAACATCGTGCACCTGGTGCTGGCCAAGATCCCCGGCGGCCCCGCGGGCACGAAGGGCATCTCGCTGTTCGTGGTGCCCCGGTTCCTGGTCGGCGACGACGGCGCGATCGGTGAGCGCAACGACGTCGCTCTGGCCGGGCTCAACCACAAGATGGGCTACCGCGGCACGGTCAACACCGTGCTGAACTTCGGCGAGGGCCGCTGGACGCCCGGTGGCGCGCCCGGCGCGATCGGCTACCTGGTCGGCGAGCCGCAACGCGGACTGACCTACATGTTCCACATGATGAACGAGGCGCGCATCGGCGTCGGCCTGGTCGCCACCGCCCTCGGCTACACCGGATACCTCGAGTCGCTCGACTACGCCCGCACGCGCACCCAGGGCCGGGCCAAGCTCCCCGCCGACCCGTCCGCGCCGCAGCGGCCGATCATCGAGCACGCCGACGTGAAGCGGATGCTGCTGGCCCAGAAGTCCTATGCCGAAGGCGCGTTGGCGCTGGTGCTCTACTGCGCGCAGTTGGTCGACGAGCAGCGCACCGCCGAATCCGAGGACGACCGCCGCGCGGTCACCCTGCTGCTGGACATCCTGACCCCGATCGCCAAGAGCTGGCCCTCGCAGTGGTGCCTCGAGGCCAACAGCCTCGCCATCCAGGTACTCGGCGGCTACGGCTATACCCGCGAATACAACGTCGAGCAGCACTACCGGGACAACCGGCTCAACCCGATCCACGAGGGCACGCACGGCATCCAAGGCCTGGACCTGCTGGGACGCAAGGTGACCCAGCAGGGTGGCGCGAGCCTGCTCGCGCTCGGGGCCCGGGTGGACGCGACCATCACCGCCGCGCGCGCGGCCGGCGGCGAGGCCGCCGAGCTTGCCGCTCAACTCGATTCGGCGTGGCGGCGTCTGGTCGAGGTGACCGCGGGACTGTTCGCCTCCGGCGACATCGAAGCCGCGCTGGCCAACAGCTCGGTGTACCTGGAAGCGTTCGGGCACACCGTACTGGCCTGGATCTGGCTGGAGCAGTTCCTCGCCACCGCGGACCGGTCCGGTGATTTCTACGATGGCAAGCGGCACGCGGCCCGGTTCTTCTATCGTTTCGAATTACCCAAGACCGCACCGGCGCTGGATCTGCTCGCCACCTTGGATACGACCACCTTGCAGATGCGGGACGAGTGGTTCTGAGCACGGCGCGTTTCGATACATGTTCTAAAAGATGTACCATTCCGCGGTGATCGATTCCAGTCAGCGGACCACCCGTCCTCCCGGCCGCCCGGCCTCCGCGACCAGGGAACAGGTCATCGAGCATGCTCGCAGGGCGTTCCTGTCCGGCGAGCGCGTGGACATCCAGGCGATCGCCGGGCAGCTCGGACTCAGCCGCGCCTCGGTCTACCGCTGGTTCGGCTCCCGCGACGGAGTGCTCGGTGCCGTTCTGGCCGGCGAGTTCGAGGCGCTGCTCACCCGCGCCGACGCCCGTCGCCGCTCCACCGGCGCGCGGCGCATCCTGGACGTGCTCTACCGGGTCAACCGCTGGATGACCGACAACGAGCCGTTCCGGCGCTACTTCGAGAACGAGCCGCTGTCCGGCCTGCGCATCCTCACCGCGAGCGACGGGCCGGTACAGCCGCTGGTCGTCGGCACCGTCCAGGAGTTGATCGCGCGCGCCGCCGAAGAGGACGGATACAATCCGCCGCTGGAACCCGCGCTGCTGGCCTACGCGCTCGTCCGGCTCGGTGAGGCGTTCCTGTACAACGACAACGTCGCGGGCATTCGCGGCGACATCGACCGGCTGCACGAGGTCCAGGCGGCGCTGCTGGGCATCCCCGACGCGATCACACCGTGACCGGGGTGCTGCTGCACCAGCGTTTTCCCGAGGTGGCCGACACCTTGCCGTTCGTCCGCCTCGGCACCGCTCCGACGCCCGTCCGCCGGTGCGACCTCGGCACCAGGGCCCAGCTGTGGTGCAAGGACGAAAGCGGATACGGCGACGGCGAATGGGGCGGCAACAAGGTCCGCAAGCTGGAGTGGCTGCTGCCGGAGGCACGGCGACGGGGCGCGCGCACCATCCTCACGGTGGGCGGCACCGGAACAAACTGGGGGCTCGCCACCGCCCTGTACGGCCGTGCCCAGGGCATCGATACCGAGCTCGCCTTGGTGGACCAGCCGGTCGACGACCACGTGCGCGCGCAACTGCGGCGGCTGGAGAAATCAGGTGCCGCTCTGCATTTCACGCACACCAAACTGCGCACGATCCTCGCGGCGCCCTGGCTGTATCTGCGACGCGTGCGGGGCGGCACGCGTCCGTACTTCCTGCCTGCGGGCGGATCGTCGCCGGTCGGAGCCTTGGGTTACGTCGAGGTGGCATGCGAACTCGCGGCACAGATCGCGGCGGGTGAGCTGCCCGAGCCGGGGCACATCGTCACCGCGGTCGGATCCGGCGGCACCGCCGCGGGCCTCGCACTCGGCCTGCGGCTGGCCGGGCTGCGCACGCGCGTGGTCGGAGTGGTCGTCAACGACACGCTCCCCCTCGACGCGAAGCACATCGTCCGGCTCGCCGGACGGACCGAGCGTCTGCTCCGCGCCCGCGGAGCGCGCTTCACGCCGACCGGGCTGCGGCCGGAGGACCTCACGCTGACCATCGAATGGCTCGGCCCCGGCTACGGCCACACCACGCCCGCCGCCGTGGATGCCGCACAGCGCGCCGAACGGGCCGGGCTGCACCTGGAGACCGTCTACACCGCCAAAGCGCTCGCGGCGCTGCTCGCTCTGGATCGCGCGGGCTTCTTCGGCGCCGGGCCGGCGCTGTTCCTCAATACCTACGGTCCGCGACCGTAGATTCGCGCGACGCGGCCCGCGGGACCCCGCTTTCGAATCGCTGTGATCCGAATTCGGCCGCCGGAACCCGACGTGGCGTATTAGCCGGACGGCCGCGCATATCGCCAGGTCGGGCCGCGAGGCTCCCGGCGCAATAACATCCTCTGATTTCTCCCGGCGGCGACGCGGGAAAGCGCGCGACCACAACCGCACTATCGTCGCTATTCGTGCAGGTCAGCGATAGAAAGGCGGAGACGGTGGCAGCGGAACCCACGCCGGTGCGGCAGTTGCGCGCCGATCAAGCGCGGCGGGTGGCCGACATCTTGCGCCATCAGTTGCACGCGGGCGCGTTCGAGAACGCGCTGCCGAGCGAACAGGAACTCGCCGCCGAGTACGGCGCCTCCCGCAACACCGTGCGCGACGCCTTGGCGCTGTTGAAGGACGAGGGCTTGATCGACCGGGCGCCGAAAGTGGGCACCCGGGTCGCCACCCGCAAGTACGACCACGGGCTCGACGCTCTGCTCGGGCTGCAGGAGACCTTCAAGGGCCACGGCACCGTGCGCAACGAGGTGCGCGCGGCGATGCACGTCGCCGCGCCGCCCGCCGTCGCGCGCAGGCTCGGTCTCGCGCCCGGCGAGCGCGTGGTCTATCTGGAGCGCCTGCGCTACCTGGCGGATCTGCCGCTGAGCCTCGACCTCACCTACCTCGTGCCCGACATCGGCACCGAGGTACTCGGCCACGACCTCGAGCACACCGACGTCTTCGTGCTGCTGGAACGCATCAGCGGCCAGTCGCTCGGCTCGGCCGACCTCGCCCTGGAAGCGGTGCCCGCCGACCCGCACACCGCCTCCACCCTCGACGTCCCCGGCGGCGCGCCGCTGCTGATGCTGGAACGACTGACCCGGCTCGACGACGGCCGTCCGGTCGATCTGGAGTACATCCGCATGCGCGGCGACCGCATCACCATGCGCGGCAGCCTGACCCGCAGCACACCCGAATGGAAGGTCCTCTAGATGGCACTCGTCAACCAGCGCGCCGACATCCCCGTCACCATCGACGAGTCGCTGTGCATCCAGGGGTGCACGCTGTGCGTCGAGATCTGCCCGCTCGACTCGCTGGCCATCAACCCCGAGAACGGCAAAGCCTTCATGCACGTGGACGAGTGCTGGTACTGCGGTCCCTGCGCGGCCCGTTGCCCCACCGGCGCCGTCACCGTCAACATGCCCTACCTGCTCCGCTGATCTGGAAGACCGATGAAAGTGAAACTCGCCCCCGTCCTGCTCGCCGCCGCGCTCGCGTTGACCGGGTGCTCGCTGGAGCAGTCCGACGACACCCCCGCCGGCACCGTCAAGGTGGTCGTCGGCTACCAGTCCAAGACCATCAACACCGTCACCGCGGGCACCTTGCTGCGCGCGCAGGGCTACCTCGAGCAGCGGCTACAGAAGATCACCGACAACGGTGGGGCGAAGTACCAGGTCGAGTGGCAGGACTACGACACCGGCGCGCCGATCACCGCGCAGATGGTGGCCGAGAAGATCGACATCGGCTCCATGGGCGACTACCCGTTGCTGATCAACGGCTCCCGCACCCAGGTCAACGAGCGCGCGCGGACCGAACTGGTGTCGGTCACCGGGTACAACCCCAAGGGCGCGCTGAACATGGTCGTCGTGCCGAACGATTCGGCGGCCACCAGCATCGGCGACTTGGCGGGGCAGAAGATCTCGACCAGCGTGGGCTCGGCCGGGCACGGCACGCTGGTGCAGGCGCTGTCCCGGGCGGGCATCGATCCGGCCAAGGGCGTGGAAGTGCTCAACCAGCAGCCGCAGATCGGCGCGACCGCCCTGGAATCCCACCAGGTGGGCGCGCTGTCCCAGTTCGTCGCGTGGCCCGGTCTGGTCGTCTTCCAGAACAAGGCCAAGCTGCTCTACGACGGCGCCGAACTCGGCGTGCCGACCTTCCACGGCGTGGTGGCCCGGCGCGCGTACGCCGCCGATCACCCTGAGGTCCTGCAGGCGTTCCTGGCCGCGCAGTTGGATGCCACCCAGTTCCTGCAGGAGAAGCCGTTCGAAGCCGCCAAGATCGTCGCCGACGGGTCCGGACTGCCGCAGGAGGTGGTGTATCTCTACAACGGTCCCGGCGGAACGAGTTTCGACACCACGCTCAAGTCGAGCCTGGTCAACGCGCTCAAAGGCGATGTGGCCTACCTGAAGTCGATCGGCGACTTCGCCGACCTCGACATCGATCGGTTCGTCGATGACGGGCCGCTGCGCAAGGCGTACACGGAGACCGGACGCGGCGACTACGACCGCGACCTGGCCGCCACCGCCAACCCGACCCGGGTCACCGGCGCCGACCCGGTCTGCGGCAAGGCGGCGGAGAACCCCGCGCTGGCCGGCGAACTGTGGGTGGACGGCGCGGCGAAGCCGCAACCGGCCGCGGACCCGACCTGCCTGCTGCGCGCCGTCCAGGCCGCGAAAGCGCAGGGCCGGACGATCCGCGCCGCCTACGTCCCGGACACCGAACTCGGCACCCGCTGGTTCGCCGACAAGTCGATCTGGTTGCGCGACGGCGCCGCCTACCTGCCCTTCACCACCACCGCGGCCGCGCAGCGCTACCGGCAGGCGCACCCGTCCGCCACGCCGGTCGGCTACGACCAGGCCGTCACGGAAGTACGCGGATGACCAGCGAACTGGCCGCACCGGCGGTGCGGGCCGCGGCCGAACCCGCCGCCACCCGATCGGCGGCCACGCCGGCGTTGCGATCGGCCTGGCGCTCGCGCCTGCTGCGGGTGGGCTCGGTCGCCGCCGCGGTCGGACTGTGGCAGCTGCTCACGGTCAACAACGTGCGGGCGGCGGGCCTGCGGTTCGACACCCTGCCGACCGTCACCGAGATCGTCGCCGAATTCGGCACGCAGTTGCGCTCCGACCAGTACTACCTGGACATCGCGCAGTCGCTGATCCGGATCATCACCGGTTTCGGGCTCGCGGCGGTGGTCGGCGTGATCGCGGGCATCGGACTGGGCCGGTCGCGGTTGCTCGCCGACACCTTCGGCCCGCTGGCCGAACTCGTCCGCCCGATCCCGGCCATCGCCCTGGTGCCGGTCGCGATCCTGCTGTTCCCCAACGACGAGTCCGGCATCGTGTTCATCACGTTCACCGCGTCGCTGTTCCCGGTGCTGGTCAGCACCAGGCACGCGGTGCGCGCACTGCCCACGATCTGGGAGGACGCGGTGCGCACGCTGGGCGCGTCCCGGCTGGACGTGCTCACCCGCGTGGTGTTCCCCGGCATCCTGCCCGGCGTCTTCAGCGGGCTGTCCGTCGGCGTCGGCGTGGCGTGGATCTGTCTCATCTCCGCAGAGATGATCTCCGGACGCCTCGGCGTCGGCTACCGCACCTGGCAGGCCTACACCATCGTGGACTATCCGGCGGTGTTCGTCGGCATGATCACCATCGGCGTCCTCGGTTTCGCGACATCGGGGCTGGTCGAGCTGGCCGGCCGCCGCATCACCCGCTGGCTGCCCAGGGAGGTCGAAGCATGACCACAGTGATCGACGCACCGGCATCGACCGGAATGGCCTTGAGTCTCAGCGGTGTCCGCATCGCCTATAGCGGCGAGCCGGTGCTCGACGGGCTGAACCTGTCCATCGCGCCGGGCGAAATCCTCGTCGTGGTCGGCAAATCCGGCTGCGGCAAGTCGACGTTGCTGCGCGCGGTCGCCGGACTGCGGAGGCCGGAGGACGGAGCCATCCTGGCCGACGGCGACCACGTCACCGGGCCCGCGGCCGACCGCGCCTTGGTGTTCCAGGACGACGCGCTGCTGCCGTGGCGCACCGTGCGGCAGAACATCGAACTCGCCTTGCGCCTGCGCGGCACACCGCGAGCCCAGCGGCGGGCCACCGCCCTGCACTGGGTGGACGAGGTCGGGCTCACCGGCTACGCCGACTACCTGCCGCGCGACCTGTCCGGCGGCATGCGCCAGCGCGTCCAGCTCGCGCGCAGCCTGGCCGCCGCGCCGCGCGCCGTGCTGATGGACGAGCCCTTCGGCGCACTGGACACCCAGACCAGGGAAACCATGCAGCGCCTGCTGATCCAGACCTGGCGCGCCCACCCCACCACCATCGTCTTCGTCACCCACGACCTCGACGAGGCCCTGCTGCTCGGCGACCGCATCGCCGTGCTCGGCGGCGGCACGCTGCGGGCGCTGGTGCCGGTGCCCAGCCCGAGGGACGCCATCGACCGGGCCGCGACGAAGGCCGAGATCCTGGAGAAACTGTGAACATTCCGCCGCTATCGGAACGGATTCGGCTGGACTGCGACGTGCTCGTCATCGGCGGCGGCACGGCGGGCACGATGGCCGCGCTCACCGCCGCCGAGCAGGGCGCGAACGTGCTGCTGCTGGAGAAGGCGCACGTGCGGCACTCCGGCGCGCTGGCCATGGGCATGGACGGCGTGAACAACGCCGTGATCCCGGGCAAGGCCGAGCCGGAGGACTACGTCGCCGAGATCACCCGCGCCAACGACGGCATCGTCGACCAGCGCACGATCTACCAGACCGCGACGCGCGGCTTCGCCATGGTGCAACGGCTGGAACGCTACGGCGTGAAGTTCGAGAAGGACGAGTACGGCGAGTACGCCGTGCGCCGAGTGCACCGGTCCGGCTCGTACGTGCTGCCGATGCCCGAGGGCAAGGATGTCAAGAAAGCGCTGTATCGCGTCCTGCGCCAGCGCAAGATGCGCGAGAAGATCCGCATCGAGAACCGGCTCATGCCGGTGCGCGTGCTCACCGACGACGGACGCGCCGTCGGCGCCGCCGCCCTGCACACCCGCACCGGCGAATTCGTTGCCGTCGGTGCGAAAGCCGTGATCCTGGCCACCGGGCCGTGCGGCAGGCTCGGGCTGCCCGCCAGCGGATACCTGTACGGCACCTACGAGAACCCGACCAACGCGGGCGACGGCTACTCGATGGCCTACCACGCCGGGGCCGAACTCAGCGGCATCGAATGCTTCCAGATCAACCCGCTGATCAAGGACTACAACGGCCCGGCCTGCGCCTACGTCGCCAACCCGTTCGGCGGCTACCAGGTCAACGCCGAAGGCGAACGCTTCGTCGACTCCGACTACTGGTCCGGCCAGATGATGGCCGAGGTCAAGCGCGAGATCGAATCCGCGCGCGGTCCCATCTACCTGAAGGTGTCGCACCTGCCCGACGAGACGCTGAGCACGCTCGAAGGAATCCTGCACACCACCGAGCGACCCACCCGAGGCACCTTCCACGCCAACCGCGGCCACGACTATCGCACCCACGACATCGAGATGCACATCTCCGAAATCGGTTTGTGCAGTGGCCATTCCGCCTCCGGAGTGTGGGTCGACGAGCACGCGCGCACCACGGTGCCCGGCTTGTACGCGGCGGGCGATCTGGCGTGCGTGCCGCACAACTACATGATCGGCGCGTTCGTCTTCGGCGATCTCGCCGGTGCGCACGCCGCGTCCACCCTGGACGAGGTCGCCGCGCCCGCCGCGTTGCCCGAGGACCAGCTGGCCGCCGCCCACGAGCTGATCTACCGGCCGCTGCGCCAGCCGGAGGGGCCGCCGCAACCGCAGGTGGAATACAAGCTGCGACGTTTCGTGAACGACTATGTCGCGCCGCCCAAGACGGCGACCAAGCTGGCCATCGCGGTGGAGACCTTCGACCGGATGCGCGGAGAGGTCGAGGGCATCGGCGCGCGCACCCCGCACGAGCTGATGCGCGCGGTGGAGGTGTCGTTCATCCGCGACTGCGCCGAGATGGCCGCCCGCAGCTCACTGACCAGGACCGAATCCCGTTGGGGCCTCTACCACGAGCGCGCCGACCTACCCGAACGCGACGATGTCGAATGGCGATACCACCTCAACCTGCGCAAGAACCCCGACGGAACCATGGCGTTCCTGAAGCGGCCGGTGGCGCCGTACCTGGTTCCGGTGCCCGGGCTCGACGACCTGCCCTCGGCCGATGCCGAGGTGGTGCCGGTGCACCAGCCGCACCAGGTCGTCGGCCGTGCGCCGCACACCGGCGGCGGCGCTGAGCACGATCGCACCGCGGCCGGTTCGCCGGCGCAGCCCGCCACTCCCCCGTCTCCCCGGATCGTCGCGCTGCTCGCGCTCGATGAGCCCACCATGGAGCAATTGTCCAGCTATCTGACGGATGCCGACGCGGGCGTGCGGGCCGCGGCGATCTCGGTGCTGACCGAGCACACCCCGGAGGGCTTCGCGACCGCCCTGGGCGACGCGCTGGACGACACGGCGGCCTCGGTCCGGCGCGCCGCCGCGGCCAGCCTGCGCGAACTCGTCGAGGTGTTGCCCTCGGCGGCAGGACTTTCCGACCGGCTCGGCTCGGCCGACCCCGTCGTCCGGTCCAC
Organism: Nocardia sp. NPDC059691; assembly: GCF_042733915.1. Taxonomy (NCBI): domain Bacteria; kingdom Bacillati; phylum Actinomycetota; class Actinomycetes; order Mycobacteriales; family Nocardiaceae; genus Nocardia; species Nocardia sp. NPDC059691. Next base: position 43,415 of record NZ_JBHWFB010000026.1, read on the forward strand.
GGTGATCGATCTGTTGCGCGCCCTGCGGGCAGCCGAACCCGCGCACTACCGCGCGGCGTTGGCGGACGAGGATCATCGCGTCCGCATCGAGGCGGTCCGCGCGCTGGTCTCGCTGAACGATCGGGACGGCGTCGCCACCCTGGCCGCCGACGGCAACCGAGAAGTGCGGATCGCGGTCGCCCAAGGCCTGGCCGCCATCGGCGACGGCGGGGCCGAGGTGATCCGCCGCCTCGCCGACGACCAAGACCCGCTTGTCCGCGCCGCGGCCCTGACCGCGTTCGCGCAGCTGGGCGCCGAGCCGGCCGACGTCACCGCGCTGGCGGGCGCCCTGCGTCACTCGGCCTGGCAGATCCGGGTCGGCGCGGCGCGCGGGCTCGCGGGTGCCGACCCGGACCTCGCGGTGCCGATCCTGGCTGCGGCACTGCACGATCCGCATCTCGACGTCCGCAAGGCGGCGGTGCTGTCGCTGTCGGCGTGGCCGGACCTGCCCGCCGCGCACGACGCGCTGCGCGCCGCGATCGACGACACCGATGCCGACGTGCGCGCGTATGCCCGGCGAGCGCTGGCCACCCAGCCGACGGCCTAGCGCGGCGTGGTTGCCGCAGCTCGAATCGCTGATTAGATTAGCGGCTCGACCGTTGCCGACTCGTCGGCCGTGACACAGCCGGATGGCGACGGGGCGGCCGACGACGAATCCGTCGCCGTTGTCCACCAGCAGCGACGGGAGTATGGCGTTGACCTTGCCGAACTGGCTGGATCTCGCCGTGCTCACCACCGTCGTGGTGGCCGCGGTGCTCGGCTGGCGTCGCGGCGCGATCGTGGGGCTGCCCGGTTTCGCGGGCGCCTTGGCAGGAGCGATTCTCGGCGCGGCGCTCTCGGCCACGGTGTTCGGTCAGCTGGCTCCCGGCGCCGTGCGGCTCCTGCTCGCGCTGACGGTGGTCGCCGGGTTGGTCGCGTTCGGCGCGGTCGCCGGGCACCGGGCCGGACGAGCCGCACGCGCGACGGTGTCCGATCCCGTCGCGCAACGCGCCGACGCCGTCTGCGGATGTCTCGCCTACGCGCTCGCGGTGCCGCTGGTGGTGTGGCTGTTCGCCGCACCGCTGGAATCGTCCGCCTTGGTGCGTGATTCGACGACCGTGCGGACCGTCGACGACGTCGCGCCGTTCTGGCTGTCCGGACTGTCGGAAGTGCTCACCGGACCGATCGTGGACGCCGGGCTCGGCCGCCCGCTCGCGCCGCCCGATCCGGGCATCGTCGCGGGACCGATGCCCGCCGCACTGCGCCAGAGTGTGCTTCGCGTCCAGGATCTCGCGCCGACCTGCGGCGTGCGCCAGTCCGGCTCCGGATTCGTCATCGCGCCGGAGCGCGTGCTGACCAACGCGCACGTCGTCGCGGGCTCCAGCAAAGTCTCCGTCGACACCGCGGCCGGATCGCTCACCGCGACTGTGGTGCGGTTCGATCCGACCATGGACATCGCGGTGCTCGCCGTCCCCGGGCTCACCGCGCCCGCCCTGACCGTCGCGCCCGAACCGGCCGATCCCGGCGACGACGCGATCGCGCTCGGCTACCCCAGGGGCGGGTCCTACACCGCGTCCGCCACGCGGGTGCGCGGCCGGGCCGAACGCCAGGTGCGCGACATCTACCGCACCGGTGTCGGGGAACGCGAGATCTACACCTTGGACGGTTCGATCCAGCACGGCAATTCGGGCGGGCCACTGGTCGACCGCGACGGCCGGGTGCTGGGCATCGTGTTCGGTGTCGACGAGAACAACAGCAATGTCGGATTCGCCACGAGCCTGCCGGAAGTCCTCGACCGGCTCGACCACGGGTGGCGCTCCGACCGCCCGGTCGACACCGGCCCCTGCGCGTCCTGACCGCCGGTCAGGACGCGTCGGCGATGATCACCACACCGCTCGAGGCATCCAGCAGCGGAATGGTCCGCTCCGCGGCATCGTCGACATGCACGCGCGGGTGCGCGGGCAGCTCGGTCTCGTAGTAGGTGCCAGGACCGTAGAACTGGCCGTACTTCACCACCACGCCGTCGAAGTCCAGCACGGCCGCTTCGTGCTCCTGGATCACCGCGCCCCGGCCCGCGGGCGGCTCCCACGCGATACTCTGGGCGAGAAAGCGTTTCGCCCCGGCCGCCCGCGCGGCGGCGATCAAGTTACGGGTGCCCTCGGTTCGGATGCGCGCGTTCGCCTCGGCCCGCTCCGGCAGCAGCGCCGCGTCGTCCGGCAGGTCCGTGAGCTGATGCATCACCATGTCGGGCCCGAACCCGACCACGGCGGCGGACAGGGCGTCGGCGTCGTACACATCGCACACCACCGGCTCGGCCCCCAGCGCCCGCAAAGGATCGGCCTTCCCCGCCGATCGGGTCATCCCCGCGACCTCGTGCCCCGCCTCGATCAACAGCGGAAGCAAGCGGACTCCGATAACGCCGGTCGCACCGGCCAAGAAGATGCGCACGGTGTTTATTTTGCAGCGCCTGCGGCGCTGCGTGTTCGCGGCCCCCTCATGGCTCGCGTCCGAGCGACCGCCGCTGGCGACTTCGTCGCGGACGCGGCGGCCGCTCGGACGCGAGCCGGGCCGCCCACGGCGGGGGCTAGG
>NZ_JBHWFB010000027.1:0-37122 GCF_042733915.1 Nocardia sp. NPDC059691
AACCGCCGATACACCGGATACGGATCGTCGTGAAACCCGTAGTCATACGGGTCGAACACCAGCGGCCCCACCACAGCCGTCATCGCCCACACTCCGAATCCGATAACAAGTTCTCAACAAGGATCGTCCACCCGACGCTCCGTAGAGACACATAGCTGGACATGTGTCTGGACGGTACCACTGACAGTTTTTCAGGACAATCCCGAACGAGCGATCTCGTGGAAAGAAATCCGCCGCCCGATCGCCAGGTCGACACACACCACGAATCAAGAACACGTTCTTGTAGGCGGCCCAGCGATCGGACTATATTCCATACAACTGTCCAGACGCGGCGGTTCGCAGCACGCGGCCACCTTCGCCGATGCCGCCACGGGGGCAGCGCACGACAGCTCGTCGAACGACCAGACAAGGATTTCCATGCGATTCGGCATCGTCCTGTTCACCAGCGACCGCGGCATCACTCCAGCCGCGGCGGCCCGAGCGGCCGAGCAGGCGGGGTTCGCCTCCTTCTACGTCCCCGAGCACACCCACATCCCGGTCGCGCGCAACGCGGCGCACCCGCAGACCGGCGACGCGTCGCTCCCCGACGACCGCTACCTGCGCACGCTGGACCCGTGGGTCGCACTGTCCATGGCGGCGGCAGTCACCGAACGCATCGAGCTGGCCACCGCCGTCGCGCTCCCCGTGGAGCACGACCCGATCACCCTGGCCAAGACGATCGCCTCACTGGACCACCTCTCCGGTGGCCGGGTCGCGCTTGGGGCCGGATTCGGCTGGAACACCGACGAACTCGCCGATCACGGAATACCCGCGAACAAGCGACGCACCGTGCTGCGCGAATACCTGGCGGCGATGCGGGCGCTGTGGAGCCGGGACGAGGCCGGTTTCGACGGCGAGTACGTGCGCTTCGGCCCGAGCTGGGCGTGGCCGAAACCGGTCCGGCGCTCGGTGCCGGTGCTGATCGGCGCGGCGGGCACCGAACGCACCTTCCGCTGGATAGCCGAGTCGGCGGACGGTTGGATCACCACCCCGGGGGAAACGGAGATCTCCGATCGTCTCGCGTTGCTGCACGAGATCTGGCAGCAGGCCGGGCGACCCGGACGTCCGCGCGTGGTGGCCCTGGACTACAAACCCGACGCCGCACGCCTGGCCGAGTGGGACCGCGCCGGCGTCACCGACGTCGTGTACGGACTGCCGGACAAAGACGAGCCCGCGGTGTGCGCCTACCTCGAGCGGTTGTCCGGCAAACTGACCGACATCGGCCTGCCGCTCGGCGCGGCGAGCCGGCCGTAGCGAATCACGTGGCCGAACACACAACTATTTCCGCAGCAGGAAAGTTGCTCGAACGAAATAACGACACTACCATCTAGACACATGTCCGAAAGCGATTCCAGAACCGTCGAAGCGACGCGGCGGCGCTTGTCCGGAAAGCAGGCCGACACCGTCGACAAGCTCACCAGATCGGCGTTGGAAGTGCTTTCCCGGGAGGGTTTCGCCGGCATGACCATCCGGATGGTGGCCGCCAACGCCAAGGTCGGCACCGCCACCGCGTACACCTATTTCTCCTCCAAGGAGCACTTGGTCGCGGAGATCTTCTGGCGCAGGCTGCGCGCACAACCCTCCCCTGTGAGCGAGGATCCGGACGCCACCGTGCGGGTGATCGCCGAGCTCCGCAGCATCGCGTTGCTGGTCGCCGACGAACCGGAATTGTCCGGCGCGGTCACCAGCGCGCTGCTCGGCCGCGATCCCGACGTCGAGCATTTGCGGTCGCGCATCGGCTTGGAAATTCGCACCCGCCTCGCGCACGCGCTGTCCGGAAATCCCGACGCGGATATTCTGAAATCGCTCGAATTGCTCTACGCGGGTGCGCTGGTCCATGCCGGGATGGGCTACGAATCGTATTCCGACATCGCGGACCGCATCGAGCGGTCCGCGATGCTCATCCTGAAGTGACGCGGCGCGTTCCGCGTCACTTCAGGCCAGGCCCAATTTCAGCGACGCGCCGCCGTCGACGAACATCTGCAAACCGGTCACGTAGCGCGACTCGACGGTGTTCACCACGCCGACGAAGTTGACGTCGAAGACATCCACGAAGCCCTGCAACGGCACATGGTGGCCCAGCGGGCAGATCCCGGCGTTCGCCACGACCACGTCCAAGCGCCCAAGTTCGGCGACGCCCGCCGCGATCGCCGCTTGCAGCGCGGGGCGATCGCGCACGTCGACCTGTGCGGCCACCACCCGACGGCTGGTCTTGGCGACCAGTTCCTTGGTCTCGGCGAGATCCGCTTCGGTCGCCAGTGCGTATTCGTTGCCGGCTATGTCGGCGCAGATATCGAAGGCGATGATGTCGGCGCCTTCCTCGGCCAAGGCGACGCGTGACTGCGGCCCTGCCCCCGTCCCGCACCGGTCACCAGGACGACTTTGCCGCTGACCCGATCCATGTTTCCTCCACCGTGCTCGTCGCCGGTTCCCGTCACCCCCGCGACACGCGCCGCGCATATATGGAATAGTAACCGGACATCTGTCTGGACGATACTACGGACAAAGGTATGGATCAATCACTCGTCACCGCACCCGATTCCACCGCCGCATCCCGGCCCGAGCGGGGTGATCGTTGATGCCCAAGCGGCCACGCAACCTCGACTCCCCGCTGGTCACGACCGTCATCAAATACATGTCCAGAGCGCAGACCTGGGCGTACCGCCGGACCGGAGGGCGCGTCGGCGCACGATGGCGGATCGGCGCCGGCTTCCGCAAGCCGGTACCCACCTTGCTGCTCGAGCATCGGGGTCGCAGATCGGGCAAGTTGTTCACCGCCCCGCTGCTGTACCTCGTCGACGGCGCCGACCTGGTAGTGGTCGCCTCGCAAGGCGGGTTGCCGAATCACCCCCAGTGGTACTTCAATCTCCTGGCACATCCCGTGACCCGGGTACAGGTCGGGGCCGAGCACCGACGCGTCCGCGCCCGCGTGGCGAGCCGGGAGGAGAAGAATCGCTTGTGGCCCTTGCTCGTAGCCCTCTACGCGGACTTCGACACCTACCGATCCTGGACCGAGCGCGAGATCCCGGTGCTCATTCTCCAGCCGGAGGACCGGCCGCACTGACCCGGCGCGTCGAGCGAGGTCCGCGGCCACCCTCCCCCATGATGTTCAGCGTTCCCGGCGCGATGGGCGCCGCCCGCCCGCCGGAGCAGTGCGACGCAATCGATCGACTCGACCGAGGATGGGAGAGCGTGTGGCGAAGATGGGTAGGCGGAAACGGTCCAGGCTGATCACCGCCGGAATGCTGCGGGAGAAGCACCAGCAGGAAGAGCACGGCGCACCGGCGCGACCGGCGCCGCTGCGCCCGGACGGGGTCGAGACGGCCATCGCGCTCGATCTCGACGGGCTCGCCACGCGCGTGCGTGCGCGGCGGCGCGAGATGAAGTGGACCCAGGCGGATGTGGCGGGCAACGGCGGCCCGCCGGCCAAGGTGATCAGCGAAATCGAGCGGTCCCGCAATCCACGGCCTGGTACCGAGGTGCTCGACCGGCTCGACGCGGGACTCGACTGGCCGCCCGGCACCAGCGCGACGATCCTGCGCGCCGAGCAGGCAGGCGAACTGGCCGCGGCGCGCTGAGCGCCGGATCCGAAACTCGGCCGGTCGGAGAATTTTTCGATATCTCCGACCGGTCGAGCCGGAACGCTCATCGGTAGCTGTGGGCGCTGCTAGGCTGCTCAGCGACCCTAGACGACTGCCCTTGCGCCGCCGGAGTGCGCGGGTCCGGCCGTGCTGGACGCAGGTGTGAACCCGATGAAGGAATGGACGAAACATGCAACTCCGCGGCATCACTGCGGCAGCGGTACTCGCCATCGGCTCGCTGACCGTCGGCGCGGGCGTCGCCCACGGCGAGCCCGCTCCCGACATCACCTACTCGGCCAAGATCGTCGACCAGACGGTGGTCGCCGCGCTCCGAGGCGGAACCTTCCAGTTGTCCAAGGCACTGCGCGATCAGCCCGCGGGCGACGAGAACGCGCGACTAACCGAGCGCAACGGGGTGCTCGTCGATCACGCGGGCGCCCCGGCCGACATCGCGCAAGTGATCGACGTGGTCGACATCCGGGACCGCGACGGCCACGTCGCGATGACGTTGCCGCTCGACTTCCGGATAGCGGGGACCGACATTCCGGTCCGCCCGGAGCTGAAGAAGGACAGCACCGTGCTCGAGCTGAAGCCGTCCAGGCCGGAGGGCATCGCGATCACCGAGCCACTGGTGGCCAAGCCGGTCGCGTCCATGACCGAGAACCAGCGCGCCCGTGACGAATTCGCCAGCCAGTTCGGGCTCGCCACCGCCATAGGCGGTTTCGTCGGCACCGCGATCGGCGCCACGATCGGCTGCCTGGTCACCATCGCCGTCGGCTGCGTGGCCGGTCTGCTGACCGGCGCGAGCCTCGGCGGCATCCTCGGAACCATCGCGGTCGGCGGACCCACGCTCGTCGTGGCGGGTGTCGACCTGCTCACCACGTTGCAGGCGGCCGACGGCACTACCCGCTTCGCCGACAAGCCCGTCCAAACCGCTCCGGTCCAAACCAAGTAGCCGTGCCCCGGCGGCGCAGCAGCGCGCCGCCGGGCGGACTTCCGGTCGACCGCGTCGCTACAGCGGCGCGGTCGTCGTGTTCGAGCGACCCACGCGCTCGTCGTTGATCAAGTGATAGGCGCGTCCCAGATCGTCGAGCGCACGCTCCCATCTGGTGTCCGCGTCGTGGCCACGGGGATTGCGGCTGAGCAGCAGCAGGACCTCGGCCGCATCCGCCGACCGCGCGGCGGCGTCCAGCAACACCGGCACCGGTTCCACGGTGGTGCCCGCCGCCAGCGCGCCGATACGGTCGTGCAGCCAGTGCGCGTCGAAACGCGCCTGCTCCGTGGGGTTCTCCCCGTTCACCGGCAGGGTGCTGACCGCGGCGGCCCGTGCGGCCTCCTCGTCGTCCATCGTGGTGGTGACGACGTCGCGCAGCTCGCTGCTCGCGATCCGGTGTAGCAAACCGATCAGTAGGACACGTTCGGCGTCCGGACCGTGCAGACCCGCCTCACCCGCCCGTGCGCCGACCTCGTCCGGGTCGACGCGCAAGATCGACAGAACCGCTCGCAACTGCGCAATCGTTACCACTTCGTCCGCCCCTCCTCATCGTCGCGGCCCCACCATCACACCCTCGGCGACAGCCTGCCAAACGCGAGGCGCGTTAACCGTCCGGTAGCCCTTTTGCCGATACGGCGTGTCTTCACACTGCGTTCCAGGTCACCTCGAACCGCAGGGTAAACGAGGGTCCAACTTGGGTACTCCAGACATCATGAGAGCGATACCGGCGCGGGTCACTGGTGACACGACCACGCCCGCAGTGCGCGAATCCGAACACGGCGGTGCGATCGCGAGCATGAGATGGCGGCGGATCAGGGAGGTGATCGCCACCCGAACCGTCTCCGATGCCACGCGAGAGGTCTCCATCGAGGTGGGGAAACCGCAGATGGCACCGGGTGACACCGGTGTGGTGTGCGGTTTTCGCATCCAGGGAATCGGCGAACGATGGGCGCACGGCGTCGATTCCATCGCCGCGCTCTACCGCGCGTTCCAGGACATCGCCCAAGAGCTGCGGCAGGCCAACAGCCACGGTGCGCACTTCGCGGTGACCGAGCCGTCCGACCCCGGCTTCCCCGCCGCGCCCACCCGACCCTCGCGCGCCGCCACGACGGTCGCCTACGAGCCGCAGGCGCTCATCGCGGCCCGCACCCTCTACGAAGCCGACAGCTCCTTGTCGATCATCATCGGCAGGCCGTATCTGGCGGCCGACCGGCGCGAGCACCTGTGCCGGTTCCATATCAGCAAGCAGGGCGCGTCGCTGGCCAGCGGCATCGATGAGATCCAGGCCCTGCACAGCGCGATCAGCATGATCAGCGAACGCCTCGCACTGCCGCAGGATTGGCCGGTCAGCCGCCTGTCCTGAGGCCCGCGCGCACAATTTCGCGACGAACCGCCCAGCCGGTACGGATTCGGCATCGAATCATCGGTTGGGGATCGTCGTTCGACCGGCGTAGATCTCCCAGCGCCATGAGCAGTCCGGCGGCCGTCCCCACGTCCGGAACCAGACCGTGGCGAGGCCGCGGCGTCGCCAGGAGGGAACTGCCCATGGAATTCATCTCGCCGGTGGACGCCCTGTTTCTCATCGCGGAATCACGCGAGCATCCGATGCACGTCGGTTCACTGTCCATCTTCGACCCCGTGGAGGGCACCGGACCCGAATTCGCCCGGCGCGCGTACGCCACGCTGGCGGCCGACCGAAACTTCCACCCCACGTTCCGCAAGCGCCCGGCTCGCCTGTTCGGCACTCCACAGCTTGCCTGGACCGTGGACAGCGCCGTCGAACTCGACTACCACGTCCAGCGGTGGGCGCTACCGGAAGCGGGTGGCCTGGACGCCCTGACCGAAGTAACGGCGGGATTGCACAGCACCCTGCTCGACCGGCACCGGCCGCTGTGGGAAGCGCATCTGGTCGAAGGGCTCGCCGGCGATCGGGTCGGCTTGTACGCGAAGATGCACCACGCCCTCATCGACGGCGTCGGCGCCCAGCGCCTGTTGCAGCGAACACTCACCACCGACCCGGAATCCGGCGAAGCGCTGGTGCCCTGGCACCTCCCGCCTTCGACCGGGCACCGCCCGAATCCCCCGCAGAGGCAAACGCTCGGCACCCGGGCGCGCGCCCTGCTCGCCGCGGCGGGCTCGGCGCCTTCGGCCCTGCGCCTGGCCCGTACCGCGCTGCTCGAGCAGCAGCTGACGCTGCCCTTCGCCGCACCGCGCACCATGTTCAACGTCCCGATCGGCGGGGCCCGCCGCTGCGCCGCCCGCTCGTGGCCGCTGGACCGGATCCGCCAGGTCAAGAAGATGACCGGCACCACGCTCAACGACGTGGTGCTGGCGATGTCGGCGGGTGCGCTGCGCACCTACCTGCTCGAACACGTCGCCTTGCCGGACAAGCCGCTGATCGCCATGGTGCCGGTCTCACTGCGTCCCGAATCCGACGACGGTGACGGCGGGGGCAACGCCGTGGCGGCGCTGCTGTGCAATCTGGCCACCGACCTGCCCGACCCGGCCGCACGGCTGGCGGCGATCAGCTCCTCGATGCATCGCAGCAAAGAGATCTACCGCGCGCTGTCCCCCGTCCAGGCGGTCTCGCTGTCGGCGCTGACGCTCAGTCCCCTCGCCCTGTCACTGCTGCTTCCCGCCACGGTCGCGCTGACCAGCCCGCCGTTCAACATCGTCATCTCCAATATTCCGGGACCGCGTGAACCGCAGTACTGGAATGGAGCCCGCGTCGCGGCCAGCTATCCGCTGTCGATCCCGCTCGACGGGCAGGCGGTGAACATCACCCTCACCAGCAATGCCGACAGCCTGGACATCGGCATCGTCGCCTGCCGCCGCAGCGTGCCGGACGTGGCCAGGCTGCTCGATCACCTGGAATCCGCGTTGACCGACCTGGAGGACACCGTCTACTGACCGCCGGGCGCTGCCGCCGGATGGTCAGGGTGATCCCGCGGTGCCCAGACCGTTGATCGACGGCGGTAGCTCCGGTTCGGCCGCGCCGGGACCGGCCAGCAGACGCTTGAGGATCTTGCCGGTGTCGCCGCGCGGCAGCGCCGAGAGGAAGGTGACGTCGCGCGGCACCGAGAAGCGGCTCAAGCGGTTGCGGATGTAGGTGCGCACCATGTCCGAATCCAGGCCGGACCCTTCGCGTTTCACCACGAACGCCGCGAGCCGCTGGCCGAATTCGTGGTCCGGCACACCGACCACTGCGACGTCACTGACCTGCGGCAGGTGCGCGAGCGCCTCCTCGACCGGACGCGGGAAGACGTTCTCGCCACCGGAGATGATCATCTCGTCGTCTCGTCCCGCGATGAACAACCGGCCCGCGGCGTCGAGGTAGCCGAGGTCGCCGGTGTCGAGCATGCCGTGCGCCTCGTCCGGTGGCGCGGAGTTGACGTAGCCGTCGAACAGCATGTGGTTGCCGACGAAGATGTGTCCGGTGGCGCCGATCGGGAGTCTGCGGTGGTCCGGCCCGAGCACGGCCACCTTGGTGCCCAGCGGCGGGCGTCCCGCCGTGGTCGGCGACGTGTGCAGGTCCTCGGGGGTCGCGATGGTGGCCCAGGAGACCTCGGTGGATCCGTAGACGTTGTAGAGCACGTCGCCGTAGGTCTCCATGAACCGCTCGACGGTCGCGCCTGCCAGTGGCGCGCCGCAGCTGATCATGTGCCGCAGGCTGGAGGTGTCGTAGCGAGCACGCACGTGCGCGGGGAGGTCGAGGATGCGCTGCACCATGGTCGGCACGACGATCACCGTGTTGACCCGGTGCTCGGCGATGCGGCGCAGGCAGTCCTCCGCGTCGAACCGTTCGGCCAGCACCACGGTCGCGCGCAGCGCGGTGCTCAGTTGCAGGCCGGCCAACCCCCAGGTGTGGAACAGCGGCGCCGGGATCAGCATGGTCTCGTTCATCTGCATCGGGATGCGCGACAGCAATGCCGCGATGGACCCGAAGCCCTTCGGATGCGGCCTGCGCGCGCCCTTGGGCGTCCCGCTGGTCCCGGAGGTGAGCACGACGAGCCGTCCCGGCTGGGCAGGCGTGCGGAAAGTCGTGTGCCCCTCCGCCACCAGTTGGTCCACGGTCGTCCGGTCGGGTACCGGCGGACGCTCGTCGGTGTTGTAGCGCGGGATGTCGGTATGCAGATAGCGCACCAACTCCTCGAGGTCACCGTCGACGAACAGCGCCGACAGGCGGTCGCGCTGGACGATCTCCTCGATGGTGCGGCCCGCCAGCCCGGCGTTCAGCAGTGCCACGTCCACACCCAGTTTGCCTGCGGCGACCATGCATTCGACCATGGCCGCGTGGTTGCGCGCCAGCAGGCCGATGGCGTCGCCCGGGCCGAGGTCGTGCGCGGCCATCGCCGCGGCCAGCGCGTTGGTGCGCTCGTGCATGTCGGCGAAGGACCGGGTGCCGCGGTCGTCGATGATCGCGGCCCGCTCCGGGGCGTACGCCGCGCCCGCGGCGTATCCGCCCGCCAGGTTGAAACCCCATTTCGCCAGTGAGCGCAGCTGTTTGAGAGTCCGATCGAAACGAACCGGCAACACGACGCCGGTGGCCACCATCTGCCGCGCCACACCCGCGTTGCGCCGGATCGGCGAATCCTCGCCGTTGACGACCAAGGAGGTCCGCGCGCCCTTGGCGACGTCGGCCACCCGCTTCAGTCCGGCCTTGGTCCACTCGCCGATCGCCACATTGGACAGCTCGCCCACCCGCGGGTGCACCCGGCTCGGCGCGAAATACGTGACGGTGACCTTGGTGCGGTCCTCGTCGCCGTGCAGTCGCACCGACGCGAAGCTGCCCAGTGCGGCGTATTGCATCTCGAAGCTCTCGTACCACCGGCCCACGCTGAGCCGGATCTGGTGGGTGCGTATGCCCGACCCGTAGGTACCGACGCGCATCTGCCAGACCACATTGCCGTCGGCGGACTGGATCTGCTCGCACGCGCCGATACCGGTGAACATGCGCGGATAAGTCTGCGGTTCGAGCAGCAGATCCCAGATGGTCTTGCGGGCGATCGCGAATTCGGCGACTACGTCGATGACATCGGTAACCAACTTGTGCACTTCTCGTCGGCCGGTTCGAAGAACTTCGGGTCGGCGGGTAGCTCCTTTGTAACGTCAGTCACAAGCGAGGTCAAGTAGCCAGGGCTACGTCGCTACTACCAGCGACACGCAGGAAATACGCTGCGATTGCCCAGCATTCACCTGAACCTGGGAACCGGCCCAAATCACCCGCCCGGCCCCTGTGAATCAGCCCAACGATCATCCGAACTCCCGCCGGGCGGCGACCTCCGACCTAACGTCACAGACGCCTGCTCGGCAGGACCGCACCCTGGCTGGAGAGGTTATGGACGACAAGCCCGCACGACGAATCGCGCACGCTCGCGCCGAGGAGATCCTCGATTTCTTCGGCAAATGCCGAGCGTGCGGATATCCCGCTTACGCGGAGAGCACCACGTTGCGCTACGACAACGGCGACTTGGAGACCAAGATCATCGCCAGCTGCGCCCTGCCCTGCGGCTGGACCGGCGAGGTCTCCGCCACACCGATGACCGGCGCGGCCGCCCGTCCACGCACGTGAGCGAACTCAGGCCGCGCTCGAAACGAGTTCTTCCGGGCCGAGCGCGCGTTCGCGCAGGTCTTTGAGAATCCTGGCGAGAATGCGCGACACCTGCATCTGGGACACACCCAGCTCTTCGGCGATCTGACTCTGGGTCCGCGACTCGTAGAAGCGCATGACCAGCACCTGTCGATCGCGCGGCGGCAACTCGGCGATGAGCGGACGCACGGCCATCGCCTGCTCCAGCAGGTCGTAGCACGGTTCCTCGGAGCCCAGCGTGTCGGCGAGCGACTGCGGCGCACCGTCGCCCTCCTCTCGCCCTGCCGCGTCCAGCGAATTGGCCTGATAGGCGTTGCCCGCGATGAGCGCCTGCGTGACCTCACCGAGGTCGACGTCCAACTCCTCGGCGATCTCCCTGGCCGTCGGCATCCGGCCGAGGCGATGCGACAACGTCTCGGTGGCCGGGCCGACGCGCAGCTGGATCTCCTTGAGCCTGCGCGGCACTCGCAACGACCACGTGTTGTCGCGGAAATGCCTGCGCACCTCGCCCATGATGGTGGGGACCGCGAATCCGAGGAAGGAACTGCCGCGCGAGACGTCGAAACGGTCCACCGCCAGCACCAACCCGACCCGGGCGATCTGCAGCAGGTCCTCGTAGTTCTCGCCGCGGCCGGAGAACTTCCTGGCGATGTGCTCGGCGAGCGGAAGACACCGCCGGGTCACCTCCTCGCGCAGCGCCGCGCGGTGCGGATCCCCCTCGTCCATCGCGGCCATCTTCTCGAACCACGGCTCGATGTTGTCGTAGCTGTCGCCCCCGCGGGTGCGCCTCGCCGTGTCATTTCCGTCGGTCGTGAACTCACGTTTCATCAAATGGTCCTCGTTCCCAACTGAATTCGATAACGGTCGGGTACCCGCCGAGTTCGGAATCAAAAGGGTCACGGGAAATTGACAGGGAGCGGGTGAGCATGCGCACCAGTTCCCAGCTCAACGGATCGCTGCGGAGCTCGTCGCCGACCACGGCGAGGGCGTCGACACGCACGCTCATCCGGCCGAGGCCGTAGGTGAACGCGCAGCCGAGCATCGAGCCCGGCATGGCGTCCGCCAGCAGCATCGTGACCGCCTCGTTGATCGCCAAGCGGATGTCCGAGGCGGCGTCGAGCGGAACCTCGGCGACCAGGCATACGGTGTCGGTCATCGCGCGGATCAAGGCGAGGTGTCGCGCGTCGGCGGGGATCCGCACCGTGACCGTGGCGGTCTCCGTGGCGGGCGCGCCGAACGCGCACGTGATCACCCGCATCACACCGTGGCGAGCTGCGCTTGCCACATCCAGTGCAACTGCTCCAGCCGCGCCGCGATCGCCAGGAACAGATCCTGGGTCACCGGATCGGCCTTCTCGGTCGCCGCGATGCGTTCACGCAGCCGCTTGATCACGGCGGCGAGGTTGCCGACGATCGCGTCGATGACGTCGGTGTCCTGTTGCCAGCCCTCGCCGATGCCGATCGCGCCGGAATCCTTGGCCACGCTCGCGGCGCGTCCGTCCGGGCTGACTCCCACGGCGGTGGCGCGTTCCGCGGCCGAGTCCGTGAACTCCCGTGCCACGGTCACCAATTCATCCAGCGCCAGGTGCACCGACCGGAAGTTGGAGCCGATCACGTTCCAGTGCGCCTGCTTCGCGATCAGCGACAGGTCGATCAGGTCGACCACCGTCGCCTGGAGAGTTTCGCCCGCGACGCGCTGCTGCTCCGGGTCCAAAGTACTGGTGATGGGTTGGGACATCGCGCTGAACCTTTCTGCCATCGATCGGGACACCGACGGTCTACCCAGCTCTGCGGCGATAAACCCCCCGGTAGCTTCCGCGGCCGGACGAAACGGGGTGTGCGCCCCGGCCCCTCGCCGGCCCCGCGGCGGACAGAAAGAGCACGAGAACGGCGGTGACCGCCAGCTCGGCGGGCGTACCGTCATCCGCCCCGGAATGAGCGAGCACCCACAGATTTTTGCCATATCGGCAACTATTGTTGCTGGATTGGCCGGTTTCCGGGCACCGTGAGGTATGACCGAGAAAGAGCACATGGACGTGGCGGCCGGTCCATCGGCGACGCCGACTCCGGCACGGGCGCGCCGGGATACCGAGCAGTTCTCCGCCGACGTCGAGCGAGCGAACTGCGAACGAGTACTCGGCGCTCGACGGCACGGCATGGATTCGCTGCTGCCGCCTCCGCAGGGCTGACCGGTTCCGGACTCCTGCTGCACTATGGTGTGATCCACACAACACGGGGAGGCGCGGTATGCCGGAACGGACAGCCACGCCCTTACGGGCGGCCACGATGCCCGACTTCGCCGATCGGATCTCGACACCGAGCTACGACCGATCCCGGATCACCACCGGCATAGTGCATTTCGGCGTCGGCGGCTTCCATCGAGCGCACCAGGCGATGTACGTCGACCGATTGCTCGAACGCGGCCTCGGGGACGAGTGGGGCATCTACGGAGTCGGCGTGCTGCCCGGCGATCGACGCATGCGCGACGTGCTGCGGGCGCAGGACGGCTTGTACACGCTGTCGACGGTCGCGCCGGACGGCACGTGGACCACGCGCGCGATCGGCTCGCTGGTCGACTACCGGTACGCACCGGACGATCCCGGGACCGTCGTGGCGAAGCTCGCCGATGCGTCGACCCGGATCGTCTCACTCACCATCACCGAGGGTGGCTATCACATCGCCGCCGCTACCGGGGAATTCGACCCGGAAGACCCCGGAATCCGCGCCGATCTGGCCGGGAACGCGCCGCCCGGTACCGTTTTCGGGCTCGTCACCGAGGCGCTGGCCCGCCGCCGATCCCGCGATATCGCGCCGTTCACCGTGCTGTCCTGCGACAACATCGAGGGCAACGGGAACGTCGCGCGCCGGATGTTCGGCGCGTTCGCCGCGCTGCGCGATCCGGGGCTCGGAGCCTGGGTGACGGAGCAGGTGCGCTTCCCGAATTCCATGGTGGACCGGATCACCCCGGTGACCCCGCCCGGAGCGACCGGCGAGATCGAGCGGCGCTACGGGCTCACCGACCGCTGGCCGGTGGTCACCGAGCCGTTCGCGCAGTGGGTGCTGGAGGATTCGTTCGGACTCGGCCGTCCGGCCTTCGAAGAGGTGGGCGTGCAGGTCGTCGCCGACGTCACTCCCTACGAACTGATGAAGCTTCGGTTGCTGAACGCGAGCCACCAGGCGCTGTGCTACTTCGCGTACCTGAGCGGCTATCGGCTGGTGCACGAAGCGGCACAGGATCCGGTCTTCCGGCGGTTCCTGACCCGCTACATGGACGACGAGGCCACGCCGACGCTGCGCGCGGTCCCCGGGGTCGACCTGGGCGACTACAAGCGGACGCTGCTCGACCGGTTCGCCAATCCCGCGATCGGCGACACCATCGCCCGGCTGTGCGCGGAATCCTCCGACCGGATCCCGAAGTGGCTGCTTCCGGTTGTCCGGGCGCAGCTCGGCAGCGGCGGCCCGATCGACTGCGCGGCGGCGGTCGTCGCCAGCTGGGCACGCTATGCCGAGGGCGTGGACGAGCACGGGCACCCGATCGAGATCGTTGACCGGCTCCGCGACCGGCTGGTCCCCCTCGCGCGGCGGCAGCGCGAGCAGCCCACCGCTTTCCTCGGCGAGCGATCCTTGTTCGGCGACCTGATCGACCACCCCCGGTTCGTGACCGCGTATCTGGCGGCTCTGGACAGCCTGCGCACCAGGGGCGCGCACGCGACCGTCGAACAGTTGGCCGGTTAGCGCGGGGTGACGCGGGCGACCGCCCGGCAGTCCGCGCCGACAGCGAACCACACGTCCAGGCTCGAGTCGGTCCGTCGGGCGACGAGCTCGACGTCCTCGCCGCATCGCACCGGTTTCCCGTACTCGACCACCACACGGTGCGGACCCGATTTCAGTTCGGCGTAATCGGCCAGGACTTCTTCGAGCGCGGTGAGGTAGACCGCGTTGTTCATATGGTCGAGCAGGTCTATGTCGGTGGCCCGTAGCGGGAAGGGCCGGATCTGCACCCCGGGCTCGCCCGCCGCGGGCATGGGATCGGTGAGCTCGGCTTTCCAGCGGAGCCGGTGCTCGGTCGTACAGGCCAGCATGGGGGCGAGGAACCGGTCGCTCATCCGCGCGGGTACGCCCGATTCGGTGCCGAAATGGATCAGGAAGCTCTCGGTCTCCACCAGCCCACCAGCGCTGCCGCCGATCTGGACCCGCATCGTGCACCACCGGGTCGACGTCGCCGAAGGCCATCGCCGCAACGTCGCCGACTCACCGAATCCGAGCGGTTTGAGCGCGTCGATCACCGTCCTGCGGATCACCCACAGGCGATGGATATCGCCGTCCTCGAGGACCTCGAGATGGTCGTAGCCGACGTCCTGCAGATAACGCGCGACACCGTCGAGTCGCAGGCGCTGGTCACGATCGGTGTCGGCGAGGCGCACGGGCCATCCCGTCTCGAACGGAGTCAGGACGGCCGGCGGTTCCGGCAGCACGCTGGGAATGCCCATGCCCGGATGATGCCAGCTATTTGCCACAATTGTGGGCAGCACTGCCCATATCGTCATCTACACGAGAAGATGTCGCGTTTTATCAGGCATTTCGACCGGATTATCGACCATATACGTTCGTCCGCTAACAATTAGCTTTCATTCGCCATGGTGGGTTGCCCTCGCACCCGTCGTCGCCTATTTCTTCGAACGATCCCGCTTCTCCCGCACCCGCACCGAGATGCGGACCGGCGAGCCGTCGAAACCGAACTCCTCGCGCAACCTGCGCTCCAGGAAGCGCCGGTAGCCTGCCTCCAGGAAGCCGGTGGTGAACAGCACGAACGTGGGCGGCCGGGTGGTCGCCTGGGTGGCGAACAGCACGCGGGGCAGCCTGCCGCCGCGCATCGGCGGCGGGGTCGCCGCGATCACTTCCTTCAGCCAGGTGTTGAGCCTGCCCGTCGGAATGCGCTTGTCCCAGGACTCGAGCGCGGTCTCCATCGCGGGCACCAGCTTCTGCACCGCGCGGCCGGTGTGCGCGGAGATGTTCACTCGCTGCGCCCACGGCACCCGGACCAGCTCGCGGTCGACCTCACGCTCCAGTTGCAGCCGACGATCCTCGTCGACCAGGTCCCACTTGTTGAACGCCAGCACCAATGCCCGCCCGGAATCGGCGACCAGGCTGATCACCCGCAGATCCTGTTCTGTGATCGGCTGCGAGGCGTCGACCAGCATGATCGCCACCTCCGATGCCTCCAGCGCCGACTTGGTGCGCAGCGAGGCGTAGAACTCGGTGCCGCTGGCATTGGACACCTTGCGGCGCAACCCGGCGGTATCGATGAACTTCCAGACCTTGCCGCCCAGTTCGACGAGGGAGTCGACCGGGTCGACCGTGGTGCCCGCGACATCGTGCACCACGGAGCGCTCGTCGTTCGCCAGCTTGTTGAGCAGGCTCGACTTGCCGACGTTCGGCTTGCCGACCAGCGCCACGCGACGCGGGCCGACGCCGCCGGTTCCCTCGCGCGGAGTCTCGGGAAGCACCTCGAGCACGTCGTCGAGCAAGTCGCCGGTGCCACGGCCGTGGGCGGCGCTGACCATGCGCGGCTCGCCGAGTCCCAGCGACCACAGCGCCGCCGCTTCCGCTTCCACCCGCTGGTCGTCGACCTTGTTGGCGACCAGGATCACCGGGACGGCGGAGCGGCGCAGCTTCTTCACGGCCGCCTCGTCGGTGGCGGTGGCGCCCACCACCGCGTCGACCACGAGCAGGATCGCGTCGGCGGTGTGCATGGCCAGTTCGGCCTGGCGGGCCACCGATTGCTGCAGGCCCTTCGCGTCGGGCTCCCAGCCGCCGGTGTCCTGGACCAGGAACCGCCGACCCGCCCAGTTCGCCTCGTAGGACACGCGGTCGCGGGTCACGCCAGGAATGTCCTCCACGACCGCCTCGCGGCGGCCGAGGATGCGGTTCACCAGCGTCGACTTGCCCACGTTCGGGCGGCCGACCACGGCCAGCGTCGGCATCGCGACGTGCGCCGCGTCCTCGAATTCGCCCTCCAGGTCGGCGAGTTCCCAGTCGGCTTCGTCGCTCCAGACGCCGTCGCCTGCGAGTACGTCCCCACTCATCGGTCCCCTCCGGCTCCACACGTCGAGACCTGCTGCGCGACAACGCGATACAGCTCGTCGATGACCTCATCCATGGACAGTTCGCTGGTGTCTACCGGTACCGCGTCCTCGGCGGGGCGCAGCGGGGACACCTTGCGGGTCGAGTCGAGGGTGTCGCGGCGCTGCACGTCGGCGAGCACGCCCGCGTAGTCGTCGCCCCTGCCCTCGGCGATGTTCTGCTGATTGCGCCGGTGCGCCCGCGCCTCGGCGGACGCGGTCAGGTAGATCTTGGCGTCGGCGTCGGGCAGCACGACGGTGCCGATGTCGCGTCCCTCCACCACGATCCGCCCCGCGGCCGCCGTGATGTCGCGCTGCATGGCGACGAGCAGCTCACGCACCTCGGGCACCGCGGAGACCGCCGAAACCGCCTTGGTGACCGCGTCGCCGCGAATCTCCGACCGCACGTCCTCGCCGTCCAGCTCGATCACCTCGCGGCTGGGATCGGTGCCGATGGACAGCGGCAGCTCCTTGACCGCGGCGCCGATGGCCGCGGAGTCGGTCAGTTCGATGCCCGCCCGCAGCACGCGCAGCGTCGCCACCCGGTACATCGCGCCGGTGTCGAGGTACCGGGCGCCGAGCCGGGTGGCCAGGCGCCGGGACACGCTGGACTTCCCGGTACCCGACGGCCCGTCCATGGCGACCACCAGCGGGCTCGTACCGGCCAACCGCGCCGGCGCCTGCACCGGGATCTCCACACCGTTCACAACGACACCGCCTCGTAGAGTTTGCCGATTTCATCGTGGCCGAGTACGCGCAGCGTGCCGGGCCGTTGGTCGCCCAGCGCGACCGGGCCGATATGAGTGCGGACCAGCCGGATGACCGGATGACCCACCGCGTCGAGCAGGCGGCGCACGATGTGCTTGCGCCCTTCGTGCAACACCACCTTCACCAGAGAACGTCCCTCCCCCAGCTCGAGCACCTGGAAACGGTCCACCTTGGCGGGACCGTCCTCCAGCTCCAGGCCTTCCTTCAACCGCTTGCCGACCGCGCGATTGTTGACCTCGCCGTGCACCGTCGCCAGATAGGTCTTGGAGACCTCGAAGGACGGGTGCATCAGCCGATGCGCCAGATCGCCGTCGTTGGTGAGCAGCAGCAGGCCCTCGGTGTCGGCGTCGAGTCGCCCGACATGGAACAGCCGCTGACCCGCGGCGATACGCTCGGCCACGATGTCACCGACGCAGGGGCGCCCCAGATCGTCGGACATGGTGGACTGCCAGCCCTTGGGCTTGTTCAGCGCGACGTGCACCAGTTCCTCGCGCACCACCACGCGCGTGCCGTCGACGCGCACCACCGCGTGCTGTGGGTCGATGCGCAGGCCCTGCTCGCGCACGATCATGCCGTCGACCTCGACGCGGCCCTGCGCGATCATCTCCTCGGCGGCCCGGCGCGAGGCCACGCCCGCCTTGGCGAGAACCTTCTGCAACCGCTCCCCCTCGCCCCACGGGAGCTTGGTGTGCCCGCCGGACGAGTCCGGCTCCACGTTCTGGTGGCGCGCGGGCTTGGCGTTGCTCAGCAGCGGCGGCGGCGCGACCTGCCGCTGCGGCTTGGGCTTCTTCTTGCTCGCGGCCGTGTGCCGCTGCGGGTTCGGAACCGGAGCGGATCCGCGTCGGTCCGCTCGGCCCCCGCCGCCCTGCTGGGCGCCGCGGGCGGCGATACCCCGTTGGGCCGAACGAGCGTCGCGTGAGCACGAGTTGCGGCTCGCGCCGCCTCGTTCGGGCTGTGCGCCGCGTTTCCTACGATCCGGTGTGCCATCTCGGCGAGCGGGCGTATTCATGGTGTCCTGTCATTCTTCGGTGCCGAGGTCCAAATCGGCCTCGGCGGGTTTCCTCAACCTGGTGTACCGGGGGTCCGTCTCCAGGCTCTCGTTGATCTCGTCGATCAGGTCGACGCCCGGAAGCAGGGGCGCCAGGGGTGGCAGATCGCTCAGCGAAGCGAGTCCGATCCGTTCCAGGAACAGCTCGGTGGTGCGGTACAGCGTCCCGTTGGTCTCCGGGTCCACGCCTGCCTCGGCGATCAGACCCCTGGCCAGCAGGGTGCGCATCACCCCGTCGACGTTCACGCCACGCACCGCGCTGACCCTGGTCCTGGTCACCGGCTGACGGTATGCCACCACCGCCAGCGTCTCCAAGGCCGCCCGGGTCAGTTTCGATCGGGAGCCGTCGAGCAGCATCCGCTCCACATACGGCGCGTACTCGCTGCGAGTATAGAAGCGCCAGCCGTCACCGACGAAACGCAGATCTATCCCACTGGATCGCGCCGACAGCTCAGCGGACATTTCACGCAGGGCCCGCTCGACGCGTTCGGCGCTGTCGCCCAGTGCGGCCGCGAGCTGGTCTACCGGCGCGGGAACGTCCACGACCAGCAGCATGGCCTCCAGCGCCGAACGGAAATCGGCGTCCGCGAGCGGTTCGGGGGTGAGTTCCACCACTGCCTCACTCACGACCGCGCCTCACCGGAATTCGCCTCCGCCGTGCGCGAACGCGCGCTGTGCTCGCTCACCCGTAGTCCTCCTCGATAGTCACGGTGTCCACCTGTTGCGCGGCCTCGTCGCCGATCCAGCTGACCGCCAAGGGACCGAGCGGATCGGGCTGATCGAACTCGATCGTCTTGCCGCGATACAGCTCGAGCAGCGCCAGGAAGCGGGCGACGATCTGCACCGGTACCTCGCAGTCGGCGACCAGCTCGCCGAAGGATGTCCACGCACCCGCACCACGCTGTTTGAGCCGCTCCAGCACCAGTGCCGCCTGCTCGGCCACCGAGATCGCGTGCGTGTGCAAGTGGTCGAGCCCGACCTTGGGTACCGGACGGGGCCGGAAGGCCGCCGCGGCGATCGCGGCGAACTCGGCCGCCCCGACACCAAGCCTAACCTCGGGCAGCAGACCGGCGTAGCGCTCCTCCAGGCCGACCGCGCGCGGATAGCGGCGCAGCGCGGCCGCCTCCAGTTCGCCGAGCAGTTCGGCGACCTGCTTGAACGCGCGATACTGCAGCAGCCGGGCGAACAGCAGGTCGCGCGCCTCGAGCAGTTCCAGGTCCTCGGCGTCGGTCATCTCGCCGGACGGCAGCAGGCGCGCCGCCTTCAGATCGAGCAACGTGGCGGCGACGACCAGGAATTCCGTGGTCTGGTCCAGGATCTTGTCCGCGCGCAAGGTGTTCTGCCGCGCCATGTTCGCGGTCAGCGCCTTGGTGTAGGCGATGAACTCGTCGGTGACCTTGTGCAACGCCACCTCGGTGACGTCCAGCTTGCGCGAACTGATCAGGGTGAGCAGCAGGTCGAACGGCCCCTCGAAGTTGCTCAGGCGCAGCCGGAATCCGGACGCGTGCGGCTCGGCCGTCGGCTGTTCTTTCGCCTCCGGCGTGCCGGGCGAGGGATCGGATGCGTCCGATGTGTCCGGCGGAAAGCCAGAGGCGTCCGAACCGCCGGGCGTAGCCGACGGACGGCCACGTGCATCCGGCACGTCTGACGAACGGCCCGGTGCGTCCGGCACGTCAGCGGGCCGATCGCCCACTGTCTCGGAGTCCTCCCGCGCGACATCCTCGGTGGGCTGCGTGGATGGTTTCGGAGACGGTTCGTCCGCGCTGTCCCGTGCCGGGGAGGCCTCCGCCTCCGGTGCGGGCCGGGGCGTGGCGCCTCCGACGACGGCCGGGTTCGCGCGCCGGGGGGCAGCGTCCCGGCCTGCGGCGATGAAGGCGGCGGCGGCGTTGCCGAGTGCGGGACCCTGCCCAGGGCCGGCTGGGTCCGGCCCACGAGAATCGGACGCGCGGTCGTCCGGCGTGGGTGTCGATCCCGCCGCGGAAGACCCTTGGCCGGGCGGGTTGTGGTGGGACGCAGACGAAGGGTCCGAGTGGCCGGTCACCGGCCGGATCGGTGGATGACTTCCCGAGCCATCGACCGATACGCCTCGGCGCCACTGGATTTCGGCGCCCACGTGGTGATCGGCTCGCCCGCGACGCTGGCGTCCGGGAAACGGACGGTGCGCGCGATGGCGGTGTCGTAGACCAGGTCACCGAACACCTCGACGACCCGCGCCATGACCTGGCGGGAATGCAGCAGTCGAGAGTCGAACATGGTGACCACTATTCCGTACAGGCTCAACCGCGGATTCAACCGGTCCCGCACCTTCTCGACGGTGTCGTTGAGCAGCGCGAGCCCGCGCAGCGAGAAGTACTCGCATTCCATCGGGATGATCACGCCGTCCGAGCAGGCCAAGGCGTTGACCGTGAGCAGACCGAGCGAAGGCTGGCAGTCGATGAGGATGTAGTCGTAGCGGTTGCGGATCGGCTCCAGCGCGCGGCCGAGCGACTGTTCCCGGCCCACTTCGTTGACCAACTGGATCTCGGCGGCGGAAAGGTCGATATTGCTTGGCAGCAGGTCCATGTTCGGGACCCTGGTCTGCATCAGCACGTCGTCGATCGACACCTTGGAACCGATGAGCAGGTTGTGCACGGTCAGGTCGAGATCGTGGTGGGCGACGCCGAGACCCGCCGACAGCGCGCCCTGCGGGTCCAGGTCGACGAGCAGGACGCGACGGCCGTATTCGGCCAGTGCGGCACCGAGATTGATGGTGGAGGTGGTCTTGCCGACGCCGCCCTTCTGGTTGCACATGGCCACGATCAGCGCGTCACCGTGCTGGCCGACCGGCGGCGGGTCCGGCACCAGCCGCAACGGCCGTCCGGTCGGGCCGAGCGTCGCGTCCTCCGGGACCGGCTCCACTCCATGGCCCCACAGCGTTTCCGCCGCGGCGTCCGAGTACGGACCCGGTCGCGAGCCCGTAAGCGGCTCCGCCCCAGCACCCATCGGCGGCTCTGCCGCGCCGGCTGTCGTCACGATCCGCTGCTCCTTATACGTCCTTGCCGGTTGCCTCGCCGAGCGTAGCGAGGCCGATCGGTGCCGACCTCGCTTTCGTGCGGTCCAGCTCTCGATAGACGCTACCGCTTGACGGCACTCGAGTGCCGCGCCTGCGCGCGGCGTGTTCGTGCCGCGCTGGTCAGCGCCATTGCGGTCCGCCATCGAAATGAACGTCGAACCGGTCGTGCAACTCGTTCATGCTGTCCCAGTCCGCCTCCCCGCGTGCGATCCGGCCGAGTTGCCGGAAGTACTCGAAGCGGACGATACCGGGTGTGAGCACAGCCAGAAACTCGGCGGGCCCTTCGGCGGTGGCCCCGAAGGCGTGCACCGTGCCCGGCGGAACCACCACCAGACCACCTTCGCTCACCGCGGTCCTGGCGCCGTCGACGAGAAAATCCATTGTGCCGCCCAGCACATAGAAGATCTCGGTCGACTTCGTGTGATGATGCGGCCGGGTGCCGTCCGCACCCGCGGCCAGGGTCAGCCGATTGGCGCCGAAGAGCCCTTCGGAGTTCTCGCTGTCCTCCAACAGCCGGAAGGAGCCGCCGCCGGGCAGCGGAATCGCCTCGACATCGGACTCGTGGACGATGAAAGACTTTGCCATGCAATTCACCTCGCGTTGTGGTCGGGAACCGAGCCGTCGGTGTCAGCACCGCGCTCACCCGGCGGACCAGCACAACCGGACTGCAGTCCACTTTGTTCCGTCACATCGCGCACGCGGAGTTCCCGACCGCGCAACGGATTACCGGGCGCGCGGATGCGCGGTGGCCCAGACCTCGCGCAGGGTGTTGACCGTCACCAAGGTGTAGATCTGGGTCGTGGTCACCGAGGCGTGGCCCAGCAATTCCTGCACCACTCGCACATCGGCGCCGCCGTCGAGCAGATGGGTGGCGAAGGAATGGCGCAGGGTGTGCGGTGACACCGCCGCCGCGATGCCCGCGCGTTCGGCGGCGGTGTGCAAGACCTGCCAGGCACTCTGCCGGGACAGCCGGGCGCCGCGTACGTTCAGGAACAGGGCTCCCGCGTTGGCTTTTCCGCGTGCGGCGAGCACGGGCCTTCCCCGCACCAGATACGCGTCCACGGCGGCGAGCGCGGGCCGCCCGATCGGCACAAGACGCTGTTTCCCGCCCTTGCCGCGCAGGACGACCGCCCGTTCCTCGATGTCGAGATCATCGACGTCCAGCCCGACCGTTTCCGAGATCCTGGCGCCGGTGGAATACAGCAATTCCAGCAGCGCTCGGTCACGCAGGCCGCGTGGTCCGCCGTCTACGCCCGCAGCGGGATCGCCTTGCCCGCCGCCCGCCGCCTCCAGCAGTTTCAGCACCTGGTCGTAGGGCAGCGCCTTGGGCAACCTGCGCCCCGGCGCGGGCGGCTTCACCGCGTGCGCCACATCGGTGTCGGTCAAACCCTCCGCGGCGGCGAAGCGATGCCAGCCGCGCACCGCGATCAGCGCGCGGGCCACCGAACTCGCCGCCAGCGGCGGGTGGCCGGGACCGCCCGAGCGCAGCGCCATGGTGAACTCCGCGACGTCGGACTCGTCGACCCGGTCGAGCGAGCCGATGCCGCGCCCGGTCAGGAAGTCCAGATACCGACCGAGATCACGCCGGTAGGCGTTCAGGGTGTTGGGCGCGACGCCGCGCTCGACGGTGAGGTGGTCGAGATAGGTGTCGAGCTCGCGACCGAGCACCTCCGGTCAGTCTTCGGACTTCTGGGCCGCCTTGCGGCGGAGGAAATTCGTCGGCTGCCCGTCCCATGGCGCGTCCGGCGGCCGCGGTTCGATGCCGTCCGCCCGCGCGGCCGCCAGCGCGAGCACGCCGGCGACCGCGGTGGCGTTGACGATCTCCCCGCTCAACGCCGCGCGGACCGCCGCGTCGACCGGCATGCGGACCACTTCCAGGTCCGCCTCCTCGAATTCCGGTTCCGGACGATCGGTTTCGTACAACCCGCGAGCCAGGTAGATCCGCAACGCTTCGTCGGTGAACCCGGGCGAGAGCGCCACGTCCACCAGGACCGCCCATTCCCGGGCGGCCAGCCCGGTCTCCTCGGCCAGCTCACGACGCGCCGCGAGCAGCGGGTCCTCCCCGGGCACGTCGAGCAAACCGGCGGGCAGTTCGAGCAGCCGCCTGCCGATCGGATGACGGTACTGGTTGATCAGCACCACGTTGCCGTCGTCGTCGATCGCGGCGACCGCGACGGCGCCGTGGTGCTCGATCACCTCGCGCTCGACGACCCGGCCACCCGGCATCCGCACCTGGTCGAGCCGCAACGCGAGGATCGCGCCGCTGTAGACGGTTCTGCTGGATTCGATCTCGAAGTCGTGGCTGCCCGGCTCGGCAGCGCCCCCGTTGGTCATGCCACTATGCCTGTTCCGCCGCACCCGCCAGTTCTTCGCCCGGAATGTCCACCGGAAGGCGTTCGGCCGCTTTGTATTTCAGCGCCGCCGAGATGAGCGCCGCGAACAGCGGATGCGGGCGGGTCGGCCGGCTCTTCAATTCAGGGTGCGCCTGCGTGGCGACGAAGAACGGATGCACGTCGGCGGGCAGCTCGACGAACTCGACCAGGTGCCCGTCCGGCGAGGTGCCGCTGAACTTCAAGCCGCTCTCGGCGACCTTGTCGCGATAGGCGTTGTTCACCTCGTAACGGTGGCGATGACGCTCGGAGACGTGCTCGCTGCCGTAGGCCTGGGCGACGACCGAGCCCTTCTCCAGGGTCGCCGGGTAGGCGCCGAGCCGCATGGTGCCCCCCAGGTCGGCCTCACCTGCCACGGCCTGCTCCTGGTCGGCCATGGTGGAGATGACGGGGTGCGGCGTGTCCGGTTCGAATTCGGCCGAGTTGGCCTCCGCCAGCCCCACCGTGCGCGCCGCCTCGATCACGACGCACTGCAATCCGAGACACAAGCCGAGCAGCGGAATGCCGCGGGTACGCGCGTAGTGGATCGCGCCGACCTTGCCCTCGATGCCGCGGATGCCGAAGCCGCCGGGAATCAGCACGGCGTCCACGTCGCGCAGCGCGTGCTGCGCGCCCGCGGGAGTCTCGCACTCGTCGGAGGGCACCCAGCGGATGTTCACCTTGGCCCGCGAGGCGAACCCGCCCGCGCGCAGCGCCTCGGTGACCGAGAGGTACGCGTCGGGCAGATCGACGTACTTACCGACCAGCGCGACCTCGACCGTCTCGCGCGGCGCGTGCACCCGGTCGAGCAGGTCGCCCCATACCGTCCAGTCCACGTCGCGGAACGGCAGGCCCAGCCTGCGCACCACGTAGGCGTCCAGGCCCTCCCGGTGCAGCACCCGCGGGATGTCGTAGATCGACCGCGCGTCCGGCGTGGAGATGCAGGCGTCGACCTCGACGTCGCACATCAGCGCGATCTTGCTCTTCAGCCCTTGCGGGACCTCACGGTCGCAGCGCAGGATCAGCGCGTCGGGCTGGATGCCGATATTGCGCAGCGCCGCCACCGAGTGCTGGGTCGGCTTGGTCTTCAGCTCCCCGGAGGGCGCCAGGTAGGGCACCAGCGAGACGTGCAGGAAGAAGACGTTGTCCCGGCCGACGTCGTGGCGGATCTGGCGGGCGGCCTCCAGGAACGGCTGCGACTCGATGTCGCCGACGGTGCCGCCGATCTCGGTGATCACCACGTCCGGCGTCTGGCCCTGCAGATCCGGGCCGCGCATCGCGAGGATCCGGCTCTTGATCTCGTCGGTGATGTGCGGGATCACCTGCACCGTGTCGCCGAGATACTCGCCGCGGCGCTCCTTGGCGATGACCGACGAATAGATTTGCCCGGTGGTCACGTTCGCGTCGCGGGACAGGTCCCGGTCGAGGAAGCGCTCGTAGTGGCCGACGTCCAGGTCGGTCTCCGCGCCGTCCTCCGTCACGAACACCTCGCCGTGCTGGAAGGGGTTCATCGTGCCGGGATCGACGTTCAGATACGGGTCGAGTTTCTGCATCGTGACGCGCAGCCCACGCGCCGTCAGCAGCTGACCGAGGCTGGAGGCGGTAAGACCTTTACCCAATGAGGAGGCGACACCACCGCTGACGAAGATGTGCTTCGTGTCCGTTCGCGCCTGAATCCGTGTTTGACCCACGGGTCTTCACGGTAACACGAATCCGCCCGTCCGTTCGAATGCCACGCGCGTTTGCCCGCCGATCGCGGGACATCGATCAGAGCCCGCGCGGCCGGACTGTGGGGCGCGTCTCGTCGCGGTCGCCGACGTGCGGAGGAAGCGGGTGCCGCGACGCCCGTGATAGCGATCGATCCGGTCCCGGCGCGCGCATCCTCCAGTTGCCCGACGGCAGTCTTCCGGCTGGTCAGCCAGGCACGACGGCCAGTGTGAGCGAGGCGGCCTTGGCGCCGGTGCCGTATCGTCCGGCGCCCCCGTTGAGCTGTTCGGTGAGCGCGAGCGCGGTCGTGACCCGGCCGAGCTCGCGCTCGACATTGTCGACGGTGCTCACCTGCGCCGCGAGCGCCGCGTCGGAGCGGACCACGGCGATCGGCCCCTGCCCGTCGGCGGCGCCCGCGCGACCGGCGAGCACCACTCCCGCACCCCGGCCGCGCAGAGCGCCCGCGAAGCGCGCGGTATTCGAGCCGACGCCGTCCCGGGCCGCGGCGGCGCCATCGCCGGTGATCACGACCGCGAGCTGCGCGGGTCGCACCGGCGTGTCGCCGTAGGCGAGGAAGCCGCCGCCGCGCAGGGTCTCCAGCACCAGCCCGAGTTCCTCCGGGGTGCTCCGGGTTTGCCCGTTGGCCGGATCGAGCAGCAGTACCAGGCCGAGCAGATCACCGGCCATGCTGCCCTGGTCCACCGCGCCGGTACGCAGCTGCGCCCCGGCCGGGATGACGTTCGTGACGGCCGTGCGCATCCGATCGCCTTCGCTGCCGTCGGCGAACGCCTCGGTGAGCGCGATCCGTCCCGTGACGCCCGCGCCCGCGGCCGCGAGCGCTCTGGTCACCGCGTCGACGTCCCCGGGATCGGCGTCCGGGGTCGTGAACACGACGACACTGCGGTCGGCCAGCGCACCGCCGAGAATGCGGCCCGACGAACCGGCGATGAACCGGTCGGCGGCCGAGGTCTGCTCATCGAGCAGGCGGTTCCGCTCGGTCAGTGCGTCGACCTGCTGCCGCAGGTCGGCCTTGTCCGCCCGCAAGCCCGACAGCAGATCCGCCGCGAGCGTCTGGGATCCGAGCACCACACCGATCGCGAGCGCGAGAAAGATCGCGACGATCGAGATGGCGTGCTGGCGCATCGAAATCATCGTTCTCCTCAGAATTCTCGAGCTCCGACTTGCCCCTGCGCCCACCGCGCGAAGCGGTTCCAGTTGTCCACACCCCAGTCCAGGACGTCGCCACCGCTGTTGGACGCCAGCAACACGACGATCACCGCGACCAGCGCGGCGAGCACCACCAGCGCGACGGCGACTCCGGACACGCGGTTGCGGTACAAGGTGGCCACCGCCTTGGCGTCCATCAGCTTCGTGCCCACCTTGAGCCGAGTCAGGAAGGTGGCCGGATTGCTGTCGCGGCGGCCCCGGTCGAAGAAGTCGTCGAGCGAGGCGGGCGCTCCCGCGGTGACGATCAGCGCGGCTTCGTGATGCTCGGCCAGCAGCAGCGCAAGATCGGCGGGCGAACCGGAAGACGGGAAGGTCGTCGCGCCGATGCCGAGGTCCTGGATGCGTTCGAGGCCCTTGGCGTGGCCATCGGTGTCGGCGGGCAGGATCACCTCGGCGCCGCACTTCATCGTCGCGGTGGTGATCTCCTCCGGATCGCCCACGATGACGTCGGGCCGGTATCCACGCCTGCGCAGGGTGTCCGCGCCGCGCCCCACCCCGATCAGGATGGGGGCGTATTCCTTGATGAACGGCTTGAGCCGTTGTAGATCCTCCGCGTGGTCCGGTCCGTCGGCGACGACCACCACGTGCCGTTGCTTCATCACCAGATCCAGTTCCGGGACGCCGAACCCGTCGATGAGCAGCGCGCTCTCGGTCCGGATGAACTCGATGGTGTTGCCCGCGAAGGCCTCGAGGTGATCGGCCAGACCGTTGCGCGCCTCGATCATCCGCTCCGCGATGGCAGGCCCGGTGAGCTCGATGCCCTCGACGAGCACCTCGGGTTCCTTCTTGATCAGCCGATCGGCGTAGACCACGCCACCGTCGACGCGGACCTTGACACCGTCTTTGATCCGCTTGAACGCATCCGAACTCACCGTGTCCAGCAGCAGGATCCCGTGGGACACGAGCGCCTCGGGGCCCAGGTTGGGGTAACGGCCGGAGATGGACGGCGAGGTATTGATCACCGCGCCGACGCGTGCCTCGACCAGCCGGTCGGCGGTCATCCGATCGAGGTCCATCTCGTCGAGGACGACGATGTCGCCCGGCCCGACCCGGCCGAGCAGCCGCCGGGTGTCGCGATCCACCCGGGCCGTCCCGATCAGACCAGGAAGCGTTTCGGTGTTTCTCGACAACAGCGCCGGCATCTTCATGCAGCGATGATGACCGCAAACCCTCAACCATTGGTGGAGGCGCGCCGTCTCACGCAGCCCCATTCGGTATCACGCTATGCACTGGCAATTCCTCAGCCGACCGCACTGCCTTCACTCGGCTCACCGAGCGATCCCTGCATTTGTGCAGCAAGGCGGCGAATTACCCACAAACTACCGAAGGCAGGTCAGCAGGTAATCCCCACAAGCGACCCCAATCAGCAATCGAGTTGCGAATCCCGCTTCGAGTCACACTGATTGCGCGACACAGTGCGCTTTCAATACATAGCGAATAGCTCGCTACTCATCACTGGAAGCGATCTGGTGCGGAGCGACGTCGACAGCACGCGAGGACTCACCGCGCCCATCGCTGCGGCGGAGTTCGCGCCTCGATCACCGGTCAGCACCACTTCGCCTGCGGACGGCACACAGTCCAGCCACTGCCGTCCGGGCGTTGTGTGCGGGACCAGGCCGTTTCGCCGGAGCCGTCGCTCGCACCACTTTCGTCGGGTCGCGGCATGTTCTGCCGGTGATACTCACGCAGGGCATGCTGATGCTCGTTCTGTCGCAGCGGATTCGGGTCGGAGTGTCGGTATCCGAACGGATCGATCTTGTGCCACCCCGTCGAGTCGCCGTGCGAACCCGAACGCCCTGAGTGATCGGAGCGCGACAAGGACTCCGCGGCAGCGCCGCCCGCCGCGGCGACCGTTCCGGCGGCGAGACCGGCGACGAGCAGGGCGAATGCGCCCTTCTTCGGCCTTTCCCGGCCACCTCCGGTCGCCGAGCCGCGACGACCCGGTTCCCCCGTCGCGATCGTCACCGTAAGAACACTGCGCATGATGGCCCCTTTGCCTCGGCGCTTCCCATATTCAGCGGAATTCACCCGCCGTTCACTTACTGACTTCAATAGTAGATTACTAAACGGACATTACGGACACGGATTCGCTCGACATCTACACCAGACGCGAAAATCCTTGATACACAACCCTCTGATCGCAGCGGACTACCCATCGCTCCGGGGCCACCCTCGGGTTCGGCAACCAAGATCCGCATCCGTGACTAGACATTTCACGGACCTCACCAGTAGATCTGACCGGTTATGCGCTCGACGCCCGTCGTCACAGCGCATCGACTCGGACACTTCGCGCCCCCGGCGGCAGCGGCGCGGAACACCGGCCACCCGAACGGCTCGCCGCCGATTGTGATGCGGACGACACGATCACCGAGCCGCGCCCGCTGTACCTATATGCTGCCCGTCACACGTAACTGGAAGAGGAGAATTCATGGCCAGCACCACCGTCGACGCCGTCATCGCCGCCCCGCGTGAGGTCGTGTACCGGCTCTTCGCCGACCGCGAGAGCATAAGCCCCTACATTCCGGTGCAGGTCAAGCTGGTCAAACCCGGCCTGACCGAGCGGGAGGGCGTCGGCGCGCAACACCTGATCGGCCTCGGCCCGGTCGGTGTCACGGAGGAGATCACCAAGCTCGTGCCAGGTGAGCGAATGGAGTACAAGATCGTCAAGGGCGCGCCGGTGAAGCGGCACGTCGGCATCGTCACCTTCGCCGACGCCGACAACGGCACTCTCGTCTCCTACACGATGGAGTCCGATCCGTCGCTTCCGGTGCCGGCCAAGGTGCTCGAGTTCGGTTTGAAGAACCTGATCGGCCAGTTCATCAAAGGCGCGCAGAAAGCGGTGCGCTGACCCGCGCGCTCAGCGCGTGGCCACCTCGGCGCCCGCTTTCTCGGCGCGCGCCGTCGCCAGCAGTTCCTCCGCGTGTGCCCGGCCGGTCTCGGTGTCGTCGAGACCGGCCAGCATGCGCGCCAGCTCCACCACCCGCTCGTCGTTGGTGAGCGCACGGACGCCACTGTTGACAGTGCCCTTGCCGTCGTCGGATTTGTCGACCACCAGGTGGGTGTCGGCGAACGCCGCCACCTGCGGCAGATGGGTCACCACGATCACCTGGTGGGTACGCGCCAGCCGGGCCAGCCTGCGGCCGATCTCCACCGCGGCTCGCCCGCCGACGCCCGCGTCGACCTCGTCGAACACCATCGTCGCTCCATGCTCGGACCCAGCGAGCACCACCTCCAGCGCCAGCATCACCCGGGACAGCTCACCGCCGGACGCGCTCTTGCTCAACGGCAACGACTGCGCGCCCGAATGCGCGGCCAGCCGGAACTCGGCCTCATCGACGCCTGTGGACCCCGCGTGCAATTCCTTGCCGTCGACAGTGAGCGGCGCCGAGTCCTGCGCGCCCGCGAGCATCGGCCGCACCTCGACCTCCAGACGCGCCTTGCCCATGGCGAGACCACCCAGCTCGGCACTCACCGCGGTCGCGAGCTTGCCCGCCGCCTTGGTCCGCGCGGCGCTCAACTTCTTCGCCGCCTCCCGCACCCGTTCCGCGGCGGTGTCCACCTCGGCGGCCAGCTTGGCCAGCGCCTCCTCGGAAACGTCCAGCGAGCCGAGCCGGGTGCGCGCCTCCTGCGCCCAAGCCAGTACGCCATCGATGTCCGGCGCGTACTTCCGGGTCAGCGTCTTCAATTCCGCCTGGCGGGTGAGCAGCGAATCCAGCGCACCCGGATCCGAAGGCAGATCCGAGAGATACCCGCTCAGCTCGGTGGTCACGTCGACCACCACGGCGATGGCGTCGGCCAGGCGCGGCGCGAGCGCGACCAGCGCCGGATCGTCGGCGGCTTCGATGCGGGCGCGCGCGGCGCCGAGCGCCTCCAGCGCGCCGGAACCGTCCTCGGGCGCGTCGGCAGGCCCGGCCAGCGCGCCGTGCGCGGTGGCCGCCGCCTCCCGCAGCGAGTCCAGATCGCTGAGCCTGCGCACCTCGTCGACGATGCGCGCGTCTTCGCCGGGTTCCGGCGCGATGGCGTCGATTTCGTTCAACGAGTGCTCGAGTCGCTCGGCCTCGAGCGCCAGTTCCCGGCTGCGAGCGGTCCGTTCGAGCAGTTCGGTTCTTGCGTCGAGCCACGATCGGCGCAGCACCTGGTATTTCCGCAGCAGCGCACCCACCGCGTCGCCCGCGAACCGGTCCAGTGCGGACAACTGCTGGTCGGGGCGCTGCAAACGCAGCTGATCGTTCTGCCCGTGCACGGTCAGCAGGGGGGCGGTGAAATCGGCCAGCACCGAGGCCGGGACGCCGCGGCCACCGAGATGCGCACGCGAGCGACCGTCGCTGCCGACCGTGCGGATCGCGATGACGCTGCCGTCGTCGTCCTGCTCGGCCGCGGCCGCCTCCAGTACCTGCGCGACCTCCGCGCGGGCGGCGTCGTTGACATCGTCGATGGTGAACCGGCCCTCGACCACGGCACGGGACGCGCCGAGCCGGACCCGGCCCGCGTCCGCGCGCGCACCGCTGAGCAGATGCAGGCTGGTCACCACCATCGTCTTGCCCGCGCCGGTCTCGCCGGTCAGGCAGGTCAGTCCCGCGTGGAACTGCGCGGTCGCCGTGGAAATGACGCCAAGCCCGTCAATCCTGATCTCTGTCAGCACTTGTGCTCTCCGTTCGCCGTCGGCCACGCCAGCCTGTCACGGGCAATTGGAACTTGCGCACCATCCGGTCGGCGAACGGTGCGGAGTCCAGCCGCACCCAGCGCACCGGTCGAGCGCCGCGAACCGCTTCGACCCGTCCACCGCTGGGCAGTGCGAGCGTGCGCCTGCCGTCCAGGAAAACTATCGCATCGTGTCCGGTCGCCACGGACTCGACCGCGATCCGGGAATCCGGGCTGGTCACCAGCGGTCGCGCGAACAGGGCATGGGCATTGCTCGGAATCACCAGCAACGCTTCGAGTTCCGGCCACACCACCGGGCCGCCCGCGGAGAAGGCGTAGGCGGTCGACCCGGTCGGTGTGGAGATGAGGATGCCGTCACAGCCGAACGACGAGACCGGGCGCCCGTCGACTTCCAGCACCACTTCCAGAACTCCCATGCGCGAAGCGTTCTCGATGCTCGCCTCGTTCAGCGCCCATCCGCTGTCGACGACCTCGTCCTCGATCCGCACGGTGACGTCGATGGTCATTCGGTGCTCGATCGTGTAATCACGCCGGACCACCTGCGCGAGCGCCTCGTCCAAGTGCTCGGCCTCGGCTTCGGTGAGAAAACCGATGCGGCCGAGATTGATCCCGAGCACCGGCACCCCGGCCGGGCGCGCCAACTCGGCGGCACGCAGGAACGTACCGTCGCCGCCGAGCACGAGCACCATCTCGCAGCCGACCGCCGCCTCCGCGCTGTGCTCGACCACGCGCACCGGAAAACCGCCCGGCTCGGACTCGAACCGCGTGCTGTCCGCTTCGTCGGCGAGTACACGCAGGCAGATGCCCGCGTCGGCGAAGATCTTCGCCACCCGGTGGGCGGTTTCGATGATCTCCGCGCGACCGGGATGCGACACCAGCAAGATCTCCCGGCCGCAGGGCTCGGCCAGCGCGTTCACTGTGGACCCTCCTCAACCGCACGCTCGACCAGCGCGGCGACCTGCTCACCGTCGTATTCGAACGGCCCGTCGTTACGCAACCACAAGAAGTATTCGACATTGCCGGACGGGCCCGGCAGCGGGCTCGCCACGACACCGGCGGTACGCATGCCCAGTTCCGCGGCCGCGGCCGCCACCGTGCGCACCGCCTCGGCGCGCAACGCGGGATCACGCACCACACCGCCCGAACCGACCCGCTCCTTGCCGACTTCGAACTGCGGTTTCACCATGGGCAGCAGGTCGGCGCCCGGCGCGGCGCACGCGGCCAGCGCGGGCAGCACCAGGCTCAGCGAGATGAACGACAGGTCGCCCACCACCATTTCGACCGTGCCGCCGATGGTTTCGGGCGTCAGGTTGCGCACGTTGGTCCGATCGAACACCCGGACCCGCTCGTCGTTGCGCAGGCGCCAGACCAGCTGGCCGTAGCCGACGTCGACCGCGAGGACCTCCCGCGCTTCCCGTGCCAGCAGCACGTCGGTGAAACCGCCGGTCGAGGCGCCCGCGTCCAGACAGCGCTTACCCGCTACGGACAACCCGTCCTGCTCGAACCGCTCCAGCGCCCCGAGCAGTTTGTGCGCACCGCGCGAGGCCCACGACACCTCGTCGGGCTCGTCGCGGACCACCAGCGGGGTGCCCGTCTCGACGGCGGTCGCCGGCTTCACCGCGACCGTTCCAGCTATCAGGACGCGGCCCGCGCCGATCAGCTCGACCGCGTGTTCTCGCGATCTCGCCAACCCGCGGCGAACCAGTTCCGCGTCCACCCGCGCGCGCCTGGCCACCTCAGATCTTGTCCACCGTGGCCAAGGCCTGTACCAGCACGTCATGTGCCTGCTCCAGGATGCGAGCGCGACGGGTGATGTCGACTCCGGCTTCGGCGCTGTCGGTCGCGACTCCGCTTCGGCCGGGGTAGTCGAGTTCGGCGAGCAGGCTGTCGACCTCGCCGCGGATTCGATCCGGGTCGGCAGGCTCCGGGCGCCCTTGCGCACCCGGCAGGTGCTGACCGGGCAGTGGGGCCCCTGGGCGGGGACCCGGTGCACCGGCGCCCGTACCGGGGCCGTGCGGACGAGGCGTTGGAGTAGTCATCGTGGCGTCAACGCTATCGGATTTCCGAATCGGACGCGCGGACCGTCACAGCTCGCCCCGGGTTGCGCTGAAGCATCTCACCGAGATCGGCTTCCGGCTCGGCGGCAACGACCGCGTGGTTGAGGGCGTCGAGCGAGTCGGCGACATATGTCGGGATCTGCCCGTCCGGGGCTTTCCGGAGTTCGTCCAGCGTGCTGACACCGGTGAGCACAAGCAACGAGTCCAGGCCGACACGGTTGGCGCCCTCGATATCGGTGTCGAGGCGGTCGCCCACCACCAGAGCGGAGCGGGAACCGGCCCGGACGAGCGCGTCCTCCAGCAGCGGCGCATACGGTTTGCCCGCGACGATCGGCTCCCGATCGGAGGCGGCGCGCAACGCCGCGACCATCGCACCGTTACCGGGCGCGAGGCCGCGTTCGTTCGGCAGGGTCCGGTCGGTGTTGGCCGCGATCCACAGTGCGTCCGCGCGCAGGGCGTAGGCGGCTTCGGCGAGGTCCGGCCAAGAAGTGTGGGGTGAATGTCCTTGCACCACAGCGGCGGGCGCGGCCCCGTCGAAGCGCCGGATCGGCCGAAGTCCGACGCCGTCCACCTCGGCGGCCAGGTCGTCGGTGCCGACCACCAGCACGTGCGCACCCGGGTCGAGCCGCTCGGCCAACAGCCGCGCCGCTGCCTGGGCGCTGGTCACCACGTCGTCGGTGGATGCGGGAAACCCGAGTTCGGACAGATGCGCGGCCACCACCTGCGGTCCGCGGCTGGCGTTGTTGGTGACGTACACCAGCCGCTGGTCCGCCTGCCCGTCCGCCGCCAGCGCTTCCGGCGCCCCTTCGATCACCGCGTGACCGCGATACAACGTGCCGTCCAGATCCAGCAGCAGGGCTCGGTAGCGCTCTCGTAGTCGCTTCACACCACTCTCACTCCGTGTCACCGATCGGCGCCGTGCCGACGCATCACCGCCGGACCCGCCGTCCGCCGAGTCCGAGACACCGACACTACGCCAGCGAGCGGACCGGAAAGACGTGGCGTCAGCCACTCCCGTGACGTCGGATCACATACCCCGACGGCGGTTTCCGACCAGCGGCCTCGTCCTCGATACGCCCGCGTCCGCCGGGCAATTCGCTCCGGACTCGGTATCACCGGGAGCGACCCGGACACGGGGGTGAGGTCATGCAGTCGAAATCGCCTCAGCGCGATGCCGACAGGCTGCACACCCCGAAACGATTGAGGTCCGCATGCGCAGTGTTCTTCCGGTGACGATCGCGGCAGGGGGAGCGGGTTGTCGCGGCCCGGCGACCAGAGGCGGCCGGGAAAAGTCGAAGAAGGGGGCGTTCGCGCTGCTCGTCGCCGGAACGGTCGCCGCGTCCGACAGGGGGGCACATTCGAACGGCCCACGATCCGCCTCGACCGGGCCGAGTCCCGGCGACGATCTCGCGGGACCGGCACAGCATGGACAACGCAGCTTCCGTACACCGCAGCGCCTCGGGTCGCCCGTAATCCACGAGATGAGCCTGCCGGTTCTCCGGTCGAGACCGCGCCGCACCCGATCCGCCACGACGGACCGCGGAGGCCCACCCATCTCCGCGGGCCCAGTCACGGCGACGACCTCGCGGGACCGGCACAGCATGGGCAACACAGCTTCCGTACACCGCAGCGCCTCGGGTCGCCCGTAATCCACGAGATGAGCCTGTATGCTCGGCAACTCCGCCATGACGGGCCGTCGAGGGTAGCCCGCCTCCGCGGCTGCGATCGCAGGTTCAGATGTCGGTGTCGCCCGTAAGTTCGGCGGCGCGTTCTTCGGCGTCCGTCTCCGCGTCCAAGTCTGCGGAGGCGGCGTTCAGGAACCAGGTGAGACCCTCGTCGGTTCGGCCGGCGGCGACCAGGGCGTCGGCGTAGGCGTAGAAGAGGCGGGCCGCGGCCGAGCCCGTCCGAGACGGGTCCAGATCAGAGGTCTGCAGGGTCACGACGGCCTGGTCGTACTGGCCCAGGTCCATGCGCGCGCCTGCCACGACGATGCGCAGTTCGGCGGCATCGTCTCCGCGCAGGGCGCGCGCCTCGTCACTGCGACCGAGCTCGATCGCGCGCTCGGGACGCCCCAGGCCGCGCTCGCAGTCGGCCATGACCGCGAGCAGCCCCGAGCCACCGGACATCCGGCGCGCGGTACGCAACTCCGACAAGGCCTCCGCCCATTCACCGGCGTGGTAGGCCACCACTCCCGCGGTCTCGCGCACGACCGCGATCCGCCCGGCACGCTGCCGTGCAGCCCTGGCATGCGCGAGAGCGAGCCCTGGATCGTCATCGAGCAGCCGCACCGCCATCACCAGGTGCCGGGCGACCGTCTCCGCATTGCCTTTGTCCAAGCTGAGCAGATCCCGCCGCACGGCGGAGTCGAGATCGGTCGCTTGCACCTCTTCCGGCAGATCGGGTTCCTCCGGCCGCGGCGGGCGGCGGTCGAGCGAACGGCCTCCGCCGACGCGAGCGCCTTCGCCGCCCCTGCGGCGTTCCTGCGGCGCCTCACCACGCGGTGCCGATGTCTCGCGGCCCACGTCGCGCCGACCTTCCCGGTCCGGTCCCTGGCGACGGCGATCGTCGTCACGGCGCTGGAAACCGGACTCCCCACGCCGTCCGGCGTCGCCGCGATCCTCGAAGTCGCCACGCCGCTTGAACGCACCCCGCTCGCCCGTTTCGCCGCGGCGGGCATCACCTCGATCGCCGAAATCGTCACGGCGACGGTCGGATCCACCGCGCGGGGAATCACCACGACGGAACCCGCCGCGACTTCCCGAATCGCCGCCGGGGCGGAAGCCACCCCGCGATTCATCGCGCCGCTCTTCGGAATCACTCCGGCGTTTGAAGCCACCGCGCTCACCGGAATCCTCGTACCGCTTGGAACCACCGCGGTCGCCCGGACCGCCTCGACCGGCGGCGCCACGGCCCGTGGGCTCGTCCCGGCGCTGGAAACTCCCGCGCCTGGGCGCGTCACCACCGCGACGAAAACCACCGGTGTCACCGGGCCGGTCGCCGGAATCCCGGCGGCCGAATCCACCGCGCTCGCCGCCGCGCTTGTCGTAACCACCGCTGTCCCGGCGACGATCGGACCCGCCGGAATTGTCTCGGCGCTGGAACCCGCCCCGGTCGGACGAACCCTCTCGTGCACCGTAACCGCCCGAATCACCGCGGCGGCCGTAACCGCCGCGTTCCCCGGAGTCACCTCGACGGTTGAATCCCCCACCGCGGCGGCCCGCGTCCTGGCTGTCGCCTCGCCGGCCGGACCCGGAATCGGGAGCGCCGCGCCGGAAGGGCTTCCGATCGTCGTTTTGTTCCGGCACGGTGCTCCCTTTCTGTTTCGAAAAGTCGATATTGCCCACAGATTCAATCACGTACCAACGGTGGGGCGCGGGCACGGCGGCTTCGCCGAAGCTCCATCAGGTGCTCAAACGACGATAGGGGACCCAGAGTCTGGGTCCCCTATCGTGAAAGGATGTTCCGGCGGTGTCCTACTCTCCCACACCCTGTCGAGTGCAGTACCATCGGCGCTGGCAGGCTTAGCTTCCGGGTTCGGAATGGGACCGGGCGTTTCCCCACCGCTATGGCCGCCGTAACTCTATGAAACTATCCACACCCCCAACCCACACCCGAAGGATATGGGACTCCACCACAAGGGACAGAGTGTTTTCGGGGGTATCTGTGTGTTGTTTCAGATACCGCACAGTGGACGCGTAGCAACCTTTGTTGGTAAGTCCTCGGCCGATTAGTACCGGTCACCTCCACACGTTACCGTGCTTCCAGTTCCGGCCTATCAACCCCATGGTCTGTGGGGGGCCTTAACCACTCGAAGGTGGTGAGAAACCTCATCTTGGAACAGGCTTCCCGCTTAGATGCTTTCAGCGGTTATCCCTTCCGAACGTAGCCAACCAGCAGTGCCCTTGGC
>NZ_JBHWFB010000028.1:0-11990 GCF_042733915.1 Nocardia sp. NPDC059691
CCCCAATACACCAACACCCCCCCATATGCTTTTTGTTTTTTTTTTGGGGGTTCTTTTTTTTTAATATTCCCGCGGGGGGGGGGGGGGCCCCCCCCTCGGGGGCGCCCCCCCACCCCGCGGATTTCCCGTCTCGGGATGTCACATCCGGTCTACCGCGAACTCCACGGCGGGCCACATGGCCCACCGGTAGTCCGTGTGCGCGGCCGGACGGATGCCGCCTTCGCACACCGGATCACCACTCGCGCAGTAGTTTCCGGTCCGCCCGGCGTATCCGTCCGGCACGTTCCAGCCGATCAGCCGGATCGGGTCGCCGAACAGCAGCACCGCCGCCACCCGGGATTCCAGATCTCCGGGCAGCGAGTAGATGCCACCGAGCACGGTGACGATGCCGGTGCCGAGCACCCCGTGGGTGACGACGGCTCCTTGCGAGAAGCCGACCAGGATGAACCGCTGGTCCGGGCAGTTCGCCGCTTGCCACATCAGGTGCGCGGTCATGTCCTGGGTGCCGCGGCTGATCGAGGAAGGATCGAGCAGGTCGGCGGGGTAGTCCACCCGATAGGCCTGCGAATCGACCGGAAGCGCTTGCCACAGTGCGTCGTACAGCGGATCGCCCACCACCGAACCCAGATACCCGGGTTCATGGGTGCCTCTGGCGACGACGACGTCGACCGCCGCACAGGACGCGGCCCATGCGTGCATTCCCGTCGCAGCCCCGAAACCCGCGACGATCAGTAGCACGGCGAATGCCCTTACTACACGCCACTTCTCGAACTGGATTACCTTCCGGTTGGCCATCGTACTCACCTACTCACGCCGTTGTGAGACAGCCGATCGACACTTGTCAGTGACAATTACTCGGCTATATCCGCGAAGGTAAGAACGGCTCAGGAGGCCGTCAAGGAACTCCATCCGACCGATACGGAGTCAGCGCCGAATCGTGTTCTACGGCAGGAGAACCGCCGCACCGGCAAATCGTCCGTGCGCGAGATCGGCCAGCGCCCGATCCGCCATGTCCAGGGAATACCCGTGCGTGGTCAGATGTATCCGGTGTTCGCCGGCGAAAGCCAGGAATTCGCGGGCATCCGCGCGGGTGTTCGCGGTCACCGAGCGAATCTCTCGTTCCTGGAACAGATGCCGTTGGTAGTTCAAGGCGGGAATGTCGCTGAGATAAATACCGGCGACGGCGAGGATCCCGCCGCGATCGAGCGCCGCCAGCGCGGGCGGCACCAGCTCACCGACGGGGGCGAACAGGATCGCCGAATCCAGCAGCACCGGAGGCGGATCCGCCGCGCCCCGCACCGAGGCGGCGCCCAGCGCGGCGGCGAGCTCCCGCGCCGCCGGATCCCGCGTCATCACGTGCACCTCCGCTCCGCGCGCGGCGGCTACCTGAGCGGCGATGTGGGCGCTGCCGCCGAAACCGTAGATCCCCAGCCGCCCGCCCTGCGGCACGGCGGCCCGCAGCAGCGCTCGGTACCCGATGATGCCGGCGCACAACAGCGGGGCGGTATCGGCATCGGAGTAGCCCGGGGGCAGGCGCAGCGCGTAAGTCGAGGGCACACAGGCGAATTCGGCGTAGCCGCCGTCGGCGTCCCAGCCGGTGTAGGCCGAATGCGGACAGAGGTTCTCCGCACCGCGCAGGCAGAACTTGCACTCGCCGCACGTGTGCCGCAGCCAGGCGATGCCCACCCGGTCCCCCACCGCGAAACCCTCCGCGGCCCTGCCGACCGCGACGACCTCGCCGACGACCTCGTGCCCCGGCACCACCCCCGCGCGGTGCACCGGAAGGTCGCCTTCGGCCACGTGCAAGTCGGTCCGGCACACGCCGCAGGCCAGCACACGCACCAGCAGTTCGCCGGGACCGGGTTCGGGAACGGGTGTTCGCTCCGCGTCCAACGGTCCGCTCTCGATCGGACCCGGCCTGCGCACCCGCCAGCAACGCATCGCGGACGTACCGCTGCGAACCTCGCTCATCGGATCACCTCGCACCGATCGGATCGACACGGATGGGCACCCCGACCGCGTCGGCCGGGCCGGAATCACCCTACTCGGCGAATACGGCCACACGGCCCGGCGAATTCTGATACGTTTCTGTATCGAGTACATTCCTGTATCCAACGCCTCGACCGAGGAGGTGCCCGATGACGTCCGATGCCGTGCAGGCCGCGCCCGCCCGGGTCACCCGCC
This sequence comes from Nocardia sp. NPDC059691, assembly GCF_042733915.1. Taxonomy (NCBI): domain Bacteria; kingdom Bacillati; phylum Actinomycetota; class Actinomycetes; order Mycobacteriales; family Nocardiaceae; genus Nocardia; species Nocardia sp. NPDC059691. Next base: position 2,185 of record NZ_JBHWFB010000028.1, read on the forward strand.
GCCGCGCCGAAACCAGGAACCGGCTGCTGACCGCCGCCTACGAGGCGTTCGCCGAGGAGGGTTTCGGCCGCGCCACCGTGGAGCGGGTCTGCGAGCGCGCCGGATTCACCCGCGGGGCGTTCTACTCGAACTTCAGCTCGCTGGACGAGCTCTTCCTGGCCATGTGGGAGCAGCGCTCCACGGCGATGCTCACCGAGGCGAGCGCCATCCTGGACGAGATCGCGGCCGAGGGCACCGATGACGTACGCGCCGCCGTCCAGCGACTGGAACGGGCGGTCCCGGTCGACGAGGGCTGGTACCGGATCACCGCCGAATTCACCGCGCACGCCCTGCGCACCCCCGCGCTGCGCCGGGTGATGGCCGCTCGTGAGGAGGCCATCGTCGCGGCGCTCATGCCCACGATCGTCGCGGCGCTCGCCCGCGGCGGCCGCACCGTGCCCGATCCGGAGGCGTTCGGGCAAGCGCTCATCGCCGTCCACGACGGCACCAGCGTGCAGGTACTGATGGAGCCGGACAGCCGCGCCGTGCGCGAGCGCCGCACCGAGCTCTTCCACCACGTCGTGCTGGCCTACAGCACCGCAACCGAAGGATGAACATGTCCCACAGCAGCCCCGAGGCGGACGTCCTCGTCGTCGGCGCCGGGCTGGCCGGCCTGGTCGCCACGCACGAACTGGTCAAGGCCGGTCGCACGGTGCACGTGCTCGATCAGGAGAACCGCAACAACCTCGGCGGCCAGGCGTTCTGGTCGCTGGGCGGGCTCTTCTTCGTCGACAGCCCGGAGCAGCGGCGTCTCGGCATCGAGGACTCCTACGATCTGGCCCTGCAGGACTGGCTCGGCTCGGCCGGGTTCGACCGCGACGACGAGGACAAATGGGCCAGGCAGTGGGCGCAGGCGTACGTGCGGTTCGCGGCCACCGAGAAGCGGGACTACCTGCGCGACCTCGGCCTGCGCGTGACGCCGCTGGTCGGCTGGGCCGAACGTGGCGGCGCCACCGCTGACGGGCACGGCAACTCGGTGCCGCGCTTCCACCTCACCTGGGGCACGGGCCCCGAGGTGGTCCGGGTCTTCGCCGAGCCCGTGCTCGAAGGCGAGCGGCGCGGGCTGGTCCGCTTCGGCTTCCGTCACCGGGTGGACGAATTGATCGTGGAGGACGGCGCGGTGGTCGGTGTGCGTGGCGCCGTGCTCGAGGACACCGATCTGGAGCGCGGTCGCGCCTCGTCCCGCACCGAAGTCGGCGGGTTCGAACTGCGCGCCAAGGCCGTGATCGTGGCTTCCGGCGGGATCGGCCACAACCACGAGCTGATCCGGCGCAACTGGCCCACCGAACGACTGGGCCCGTGTCCGGAGACCATGATCTCCGGCGTGCCCGCGCACGTCGACGGCCGAATGCTGGCCATCACCGAGACAGCGGGCGGCGCCATCGTCAACCGCGACCGCATGTGGCATTACACCGAGGGCATCGTCAACTGGGACCCGATCTGGCCCGACCACGCCATCCGGATCATTCCGGGGCCGTCCTCGCTGTGGTTCGACGCCAACGGAAAGCGGCTGCCCGCACCGTGTTTCCCCGGATTCGATACGAACACGACGATGAAGGAGATCCTGAAGACCGGCTACGACTACTCCTGGTTCGTGCTCACCCAGTCGATCATCGAGAAGGAGTTCGCGCTGTCGGGCTCCGAGCAGAACCCGGACATCACCGGCAAGGACCTCAAACTCACTTTGAAGAGCCGCGTGGCCAAGGGCGCGCCGGGCCCGGTCGAGGCGTTCAAGCAGCACGGCGTCGATTTCGTCGTCGCGGACACGCTGCGCGAGCTGGTCGAGGGCATGAACAAGATCGCGCGCGGCCCCCAGTTGGATTACGACGACCTGGAACGCCAGATCGTCGCGCGCGACCGGGAACTGGCGAACAAGTACGGCAAGGACAGCCAGCTGATGGCGATCGCCAACGCGCGCCGCTACTTCGGCGACAAGGCGGGCCGGGTCGCCAAACCCCACCGGATCCTCGATCCCGCCGCGGGCCCGCTGATCGCCGTCCGGCTCAACATCCTCACCCGGAAGACCTTGGGCGGTCTGCAGACCGACCTGAGTTCCCAGGTGATCAGGCCGGACGGCACGGCGTTCCCGGGTCTGTACGCCGCGGGTGAGGTCGCCGGATTCGGCGGCGGCGGTGTGCACGGCTACAACGCGCTCGAGGGCACCTTCCTCGGCGGGTGCATCTTCTCCGGCCGGGCCGCTGGGCGTGCGCTGGCCGCCAGGCTCACCTGAGCGTTACCGTCGACAGCCGGACGCGACCGTGACGTGCCCTGTCGCGGTCGCCAGCGACGGCGACGACTTGAACGACGGCGCGCCGGAATAGAGCCGGGTGCCCGCCGAGTATCGCCCCGGTTCCACCAGCACATCGGTGATCTCGGCCTCGTTGCCGAAGACGTCCGTCACGCGCGCGGTGAACGGGCCCAGCCCGGCGCCGGAAAGGGTCCAGTAATTGTCGGCCCGTCGGCTGAGCTGTCGCCACGGCCCACCTTCCGCCGGACGAACAGCCGCCTCGCGCAAAGGGTTTCCGGTGCCGCCGAACAGGATGCCGAACCAGGACGCGGACGAATCCTGCTTCACCTCGTAGGTCAGCTCCTGCGCCGGTTGCGGATCGCGGACCAGACGGTAGCCGACCCGCGCCACTCCGTCACGGGGATCGGCGATCCGTTCGAACGCCGCGGCGCTGAGATCCAATTGTCCCGGAGCGCATGCCGGGCAGTGGTCGACCACCAGCGCGCGGACCGACCCCCGTGGGCCCGCGATGTCCAGCAATGCCCCGCAGAGATCGGCGCGCCCGTAGTCGCGGGTCGAAAGCCCGGCATAGTAGCCGTCCGGCGGCAGCTCGCGGAAGGAACACGATGTCCGCGTGCCGAAGACGTAGTAGCGCACCTCGGCGGACATGTCCGGCCCGATCGGCGCGAAAGTCACGGCGGACACGGGAAATCGGGACGGCGAGGACACCTCGTCGAGCGGATGCGCCGCGGCGCAGGTCGGCGCCGACGGCCGTACCAGCCAGACGACCACCGCGACGGTGGCCAGCGCGCCCGCCGCAAACCATAGCCATTCGGAACGGAATGGCCGCTCTTGGATCGGTACCCGGTGCATCGCTTCCCCGACTCCGGCTCGGCTCCTCACGGACTGTCCATCCTGACTCCACCAGGAAAGCAGCCCGGCCGCTCGCGCGCACAGCGAACGAAAATTCTTCACAGTGAAAGGCGGGCAATTCAGCAAGCGCGCCGCTAATTTCGGCCATTCCGCCCGGGGACGACCGCGGCCGATCGGAAATGATCCGGCGGAGCCGGGCGCACCGGTGCCGGGCCGCGCGGTGCAGCTAGAGCCTACGCGCGTGCCGAGGACACAGGGTTCGCCCCGCCTCACGGGCGATCTCGGCCAGCGCCATGGCCAGCCGCGCGGTGTCCGGCGCCACCGCGTCGGCACCGATCAGGCCCGACAGCGACACCGCGGCCACCGCCGCGCCGCGACCGCGAATCGGCACTGCCACGCACGTGATTCCGGGCACGGACTCCTCGTTGTCGACGGCGACACCCTGACGGTTGCGGATGCGGCCGAGTTCGCGATGCAGTTCGGCGCGGTCGGCGAGGGTGCGAGCGGTCAGTTGCGGCAGGCGATCCCGGAAGGACGCCTCCACGATGCTCGGGTCCAGCGTCGCCAGCAGCGCCTTGCCGAGTGCGGTGCTGTGCGCGGGCATCCGGCCGCCGAGCCGGGTGGGCACACTGGCGGCGATCCGGCCGCCGACCTTGTCCAGGTACAACACATCGCGCCCGTCCAGAACGCCGAGATGGCCCACCATTCCGGTCTGCTGGCAGACGTCGTGCAGCAGTGGGCTCACCACATCGCGGATCTCGTTTTGGTCGGCGGCCAGGCCACCCAACTCCAGAGTGCGCAAGCCGAGCCGATAGCCGCCGGGCGCGTGCGCCAGCCAGCGCAGCCGGATCAGCTGGTCGAGGATGCGATGCACCGTGGAGCGCGGCAGTCCGGTGCGCTCGGCCAGTTCGACGAGGGTGAGCGTCGGCGTCGCGCCGTCGAACGCCTCCAATATCAGCGTCATCCGCTCGATCATCGATACCGGGGGCTGGCTCGGTCGTATTGCCTGTCCGGATTCGGTCGGCAAATCCCCCGTCTCGGAATCGGTCATCACCTCGACCGTCATTGCCAACCTCCACGCGCGCTCGCGTAGAGCTTAGAGGCCGCTAAGCGGACCCGTGCGCGGAATCCTCGAGGGCGAACAGCCACTCGCGGGTGTACCGTTCGGCCAGCAGCGGCAAGAAGTTGACGATGGTGGCGTGGTGGGCGACATGGTCGTAGGAGGCCTGGAGATGGTCCTCGATCGCGGCTTCGCTGGCGACGCCGTCGAATTCGTTCTCCAAGCGCCGCGCGGCCGCCTCGAGGGCGAGTTCTTGGTCGAGAGGGGTCTGCCGGTTCGAGTCGTGGGTGGCATGGCGGTCGGTCATCGCAAGATTCCCCTGGTCGTGACGGATCGGTACCCAGGACGCTGTCGTGGCGCACGATAACGCCCGTCATATGGGTACCCGCCCCCCGCCGGTTCGACACCCTCGCCTGCGGCTGAGGTCCCCGATCGGGCCTCCGCTCCGGACGACACAGTTGATCCTCGCGGATCTCGATCCGTCCCTTCGCGACGCCGACTCGCACCAAAATAGAACACGTTCTTGTCTGCGGGGGCCGCGCGTGCCAGGCTCGACAGATGGATCTCGACGCCATCGAAGCCGTCCGCCAGTTGAAGTACCGCTACTTCCGTACCCTCGACCTCAAAGAGTGGGACGAGTTCGCCGACACCCTCGCGGTCGACGCGAAAGGGCGCTACGGCACCCACGCCATGGGCGAGCCGCTGAACCTCGACGGCCGGGACGCCATCACCGCGTTCATGCGGGAGAATCTCGGCCCCTCGGTGGTCACCGTCCACATCGCCAACCACCCGGAGATCGGCGTCGACGGCGCGACGGCCACGGGATCCTGGGCCTTCGAGGACACCGTGCTCGCCACCGAGTACGGGGTGCTGATCCGAGGAGCCGGCTACTACACCGACACCTACCGCCGCGACGACGACGGCAAGTGGCGCATCACCTCCACGGCCTACCGGCGCATCTACGAATCCATGCAGTCGCTGTCGGACACACCCAGCTTCCAGTTGCTGTCCAACATGTGGACGCCCGGTAAGTGACGGGCGGGAAAACGGTCCACTATCCGCCCGGTGGCGCTGGACGGTCCCGCGCCGCCCGGCGGATGCTGCGAACATGCCCTCGCTAGCGCCTGACGAGTTCACTCCCGAGATCACCTACCTGAACACCGCCTCCTTCGGTCTGCCGTCCGCCCGCGCCCTGGCCGCGGTGCGCGAGGCGAGCACGAGCTGGGCCACCGGCCGCAGTGGCCCGACATCCCAAGTGGACCTCCTGGTACCCGACCTGCGCGCGGGCTTCGCCCGGCTGCTCGACGGTGCCACCGCCGATGACATAGCGCTCGGCAGCGGTGTCGCGGGCCTGATCGCACCCGTGGCCGCCGCACTGCCGCCGGGCGCGGAGGTCCTCCTGCCGGAAGGCGAATTCGCCTCGGTCTCGATGCCTTTCGTGTACCGGGACGATCTCGTCGTGCGCTTCGTCCCTTTGGCGGAGCTGGCCGCGCAGGTCCGTCCGGAGACGGAGTTGGTGGCGGTGAGCGTGGTCCAATCCGCGGACGGCCGCGTCGCCGATCTCCCCGAGCTGCGGGCGGTCACCCGGGCCAACAACGCGCGTTTGCTCGTGGACGCCACCCAGGCCGCGGGCTGGCTGCCGCTGCGCTTCGCCGACGCGGACTACTGGGTCTGCGCCAGCTTCAAATGGCTGATCGGCGCGCGCAGCGTCGCGTTCCTCGCCACGCCGCCCGAGTTCGTCCCGCAGCTGCGTCCGATCGGCGCCAGTTGGTACGCCGCCGAGGACCGCTGGGCGGAGCTGTACCGCCCGGCCGCGCTGCCCGCGACGGCACGGCGATTCGACACGACGCCCGATTGGCTCGGCGTCGTGGCGGCGCTGGCGGGACTGTCGCTGATCGAGGAACTCACCGTCGACAAGATCGGCGCGCACGACCTCGAACTCGCCGGCCATTTCCGGGCCGGACTGCGCGAATTGGGTTTCGAGCCCGTCGAGGCGCCCTCGCCGATCGTCTCCGTCCCTGGCGCTGGCGACCTCGCGGCCCGGCTCGAGCAGGCCGAGGTGGTCGCCTCAGCGCGAGGCGGCGGCTTGCGATTCGCCTTCCACCTCTACAACAGCGCCGACGACATCGAGCGGGCACTGTCCGCGCTGCGAGCAGGGTAGTCCCCGCCGCGGCCGCCTACCTGCCCGGCCAGTCGAAACGGGCGAGCCCGAAGTGTTGGCCGAGCAACCGCGCCGACGACATCGAGCGGGCACTGTCCGCGCCGCGAGCCCGGTAGTCCCCGCCGCGGCCGCCTACCTGCCCGACCAGTCGAAACGGGCGAGCCCGAAGTGTTGGCCGAGCAACCGCGCCAACACTTCCGGTCGGCTTCCTGCGTCCGAGTTCGCGACGACGGGGCACTGTCGCCTGCGGGCCGGGTAGCTCCGCGTGCTACCGGTCCGGTCACACGACCGGGCGGGGCCGATAGCGTGACACGCTGTCGCCGACCGACCGGCACGCCGTGCAGCCGGTCGGTCGGTAGGCCGGTCGCCCGGTCGGCAAGCCGGAGCTCATCGATGACCTCGACCGCGCACAGTCCGCGCGGTACGCCGAATAGCCCCGGCCGGGGCCGCCGTGCGATCGGCCAGTAGCTCCGCAGGCCGTGGGGGTCAGCGACCGGGACGCTGCGCGGGAGCGGTGATCAGCGGGAGATCGAGCGCGGTGAGAATTCCGGCGGGCGCCGCTACCACGGCTGGAATCGCGTTGACGATGCGCAGGCCGGTCGCCAGCACGGTCGCGTAGTTGTGATCCCCGTTGCGGCTCGAGGTCACCAAGTCCAACGCGTAATTGGGCTCGCCGGTGATCTCGACCCGGTAGGAGCCCTCCGGGTCCGCCGGTTGGGGCCAGTCCGGGCACAGGTCGGGGCGCAGCCTGGTCACGTGCTCGAGGACCGTGACGGGCACGTCTCCGACCATGCCCCGCACTTCGAAACGCAGTGCCGCCGCGGTTCCTTCGGCGATGTGCCCGGTCGCGATGTCGAACGACTCCGGCGCCGCGATCCGCTCGTAGGATTGCGTGACGGCGTCGAGGGTGACCCCGATCCCGGCCGCGAGCTGGCGAACCGTGCCGCCCCAGGCGAGCGACAGCACGCCGGGCTGCAACAGCATGGGGATCTCGTCGAGTGGCTTGCCGAAGCCCATGATGTCGAACATGACCGCGCGGTTGTCGTAGCTGGCGTAGTCCACGATCTCCAGACAGCGCAGCTGATCGATGCGCAGACAGGTTCCCGCGAGCGCGAGCGGCAGCAGGTCGTTGGCGAAACCGGGGTCGATGCCGTTCACCCACAGCGACGAATTGCCCTGCGCGGCCGCCTCCTGCACCGGCTTCAGCAACTCGTCGGGCAGCACGCCGTAGGGGTACTGGAAGAACACGGGTGCGCACGCGACGACATTGATCCCGGCGGCCAGGATGCGTTGCAGATCCTGTACGGCTTCGAACAGCCGGTTGTCGGTCATGCAGCAGTAGACGACGCAGTCCAGACGCGACGCGAGCAATGCCTCCGCGTCGGTCGTCGCGGCGACGCCGACGGGCTGATCGAGCCCCGCGAGCGTCCCCGCGTCCGCTCCGCTCTTGGCACCGGACACCCACACGCCGGTCAATTCCAGCTCAGGATGGGCGATTACGCCGGCCAAGGCATGCTTGCCCACATTGCCGGTGCCCCATTGCACTACGCGATATGTCATGTCACAGGTCCGGGATCGGAAGGTCGAGGTTGGGAACGATCAAGCCGCCGTCGGGTTCGAGAATCTTGCCGGTGAGATACTTCCCCGCGGGGGACACCAGATAGAGCGCGGCCGCGGCGATGTCCTCCGGTTCGCCGATGCGATGCAGCGGTGTCTTCGACTCCAATTCGGTACGCATGGCGTCGTTTCCGGCGACTACTTCCAGTGCGGAGGTCAGGATCGAGCCCGGCGCGATGGCGTTGACCCGGATACGCGGATTGAGGTCGAGAGCGGCGAGCTTGGTGTAATGGGCCAGAGCCGCCTTGGCGGTGCCGTATGCCGCGAACGCACGTCCGGGGAGCCGCCCCATCGTGGACGTGATGTTGAGAATCGAGCCGCCGCCCGCTGTTTCGAGCATGCGCGGCACCGCGGCGCGGACCAAGGCGTGCGCGTTCGAGACGTTGAAGTCGAAGGCGTCCCGCAGTGCCTGCGGCGTCGTGTCCAGCAGCGGGCACGGCAGTGCGCCGCCCACGTTGTTCACCACGATGTCCAATCGCCCGAAGCGTTCGACCGCCGTCTCGGCGAGTGCCGCTGTGGCCTCGGCGTCGCTCAGATCCGCGGGTACAACGTGGGCCTGTCGCCCGGTGGCGGAAACCCGCTCGGCTACCTCGTCGAGCTGGCTTTTGGTGCGTGCGGCGATGACGACATTCGCACCCGCCTCCGCGAACGCGACCGCTATAGCCGCGCCCAGGCCACGTCCTGCGCCGGTGACTATCGCGACCTGATCATCGATTCGGAACCGTTCCAGAATCATTCACGCTCCTAAGCGGCGACTGACGAATATTCGACAGCATGTGATCTAATATTCGTCATCGTAAGTCGCTCACCGAGCCGGGACAAGGGGTTGCCGCCATGCCGGACCGATCTGCGTCGCCGCCCACGCGGCGCGTCGTCGACATCGTGTCGCTACTGGCGACCTCTGGGGAGCCGATCAGCATCGCGGGCATCGCCGAACGGCTGGGCATCGCGCGCGCGACCGCGACCGCGATCCTGGTCGAGTTGGACGCGGCCGGTTGGGTCGTGCGCGACCCGGCTCGTGGTTACGGCATCGGCCCGGCGCTGGTGGGATTGCACGGCGCCGCGCTTCCACAGGACGTGGGCGAGCTTCTCGCCGGTCTCGCTGCCCGGACCGGCTATGGCGCCACGTTCAGCCGCATCGAGCCGGACCGGCTCACCGTGCTCGACGTCCGGCACGGCGTCGACCGGGTGGTGCCGGGAATCCCGGTGGGACATCGCATTCCGCTCCAATTCCCGGCCGGCGCGAGTGTGATGCCGTGGCGTCCGGCAAAGGAGCAGAATACGTGGCTGAACACCGCCAACGAGGCGGATCAACGCATCGTCGGCGCGCTGCTGGCACTGGTGCGTGAACGCGGGGTCGCGGTGTTCCGGCCGCGCGCCGACGATGCGGGCCTGGTCGACCTGCTCGCCGATCTGCTCGGCGCGGTCGGATCCGAATTGCTGCGACCGCATCTGCGTACGCGCGCGCTACGCCAGCTCGCCGCGCTCACGTCCCGGCCTTTCACGCGGGCGGAGCTGGATTCGGATGAGTTATTGCCGCTGAGTTATCTCGCGGCCCCGGTTTTCGATGCGAGCGGCACCGCGGCCTACGAAGTTCAGCTGGGGCCATTGCAGGTGGCGACGACGCGCGTGGAACGCGATGAATTCGTCGATGCGACCCGCAGCGCGGCAGCCGAATTGACGAACGCGCTCACCGCCGGTCGGCATGGAAAGTAATTCTGGGCATAAATGACAAAAGGCCCTCGACGGTGTCGAGGGCCTTTCGTGAAAGGATGTTCCGGCGGTGTCCTACTCTCCCACACCCTGTCGAGTGCAGTACCATCGGCGCT
>NZ_JBHWFB010000029.1:0-11077 GCF_042733915.1 Nocardia sp. NPDC059691
AGCTCCCGCTCACCACGACCCGCCACCGGAGTACCGATCGCGATATCCGAACTACCCGACAACCGAGCCAGCAACACCGCGAACGCCGTATGCACCACCATGAACAACGTCGCCCCATGCGCACGAGCCAACTCCACGAGCCCCGCATGCGTCGCCGCATCGATCTCGATATCCACTCGCGCACCGGCCAGCGACGCCACCGCAGGCCGCGGACGATCCGTCGGCAACTCCAGCAAATCAGGCAGACCAGCCAACTGCTCCCGCCAGAAACCGATCTGCCGAGCCGCAATCGAACCCGGATCCGACTCCTCCCCCAACACCGCACGCTGCCACAACGCGTAATCCGCATACTGCACCCGCAACGACGACCACCCCGGAACCTCACCCGAAGTACGCGCCGCATACGCCACCATCACATCCCGCACCAACGGACCCATCGACGACGCATCCGCCGCGATGTGATGCACCACCACCGCCAACACATACGTCTCGGGCGCTCCGTCGACCTGGATGAGGACGGCACGCAACGGCACCTCGGCCGTCACGTCGAACGGAGTCGCCGCCAAGGCGTACACGGCGCTCGCCACGTCCGACTCGGCCAGCACCCGCGGAGTGAGATCCAAGGCGACCTGCCCGGCGGGCAGCACCACCTGCACCGGGCCGTCGACCGTCTCCGGATACACCGTGCGCAGCACCTCATGGCGCACGACCACATCCTGTAGCGCCGCACCCAGCGCGGCGACATCCAACGCACCGGTCAACCGCAACGCGAACGGCAGGTTGTAGGCCGCCGAACCGATCTGCTCCGCGGCCTCATCGGACTGATCGAAGCGGTTGAGGAACCACATCCGCCGCTGCGCCAACGACAACGGCAACCGCTCCGGCCGGGCGATACTGCCCAACTCCACGCGCTCACCGTGCGTGTGCGACTCCAGCGCCGCCGCCAACCCCGCCACCGTCGGAGTCTCGAACAGCGCCCGCACCGGCACGCGAGCATCGACCGCCGCACCCAAGCGCGCCGCCGCCTGCGTGGCGACCAGCGAATTGCCGCCGAGCGCGAAGAAGTCGTCATCCGCGCCGACCCGGGTCACACCGAGCACCTCGCCGAACACACCCGCCACGATCTCCTCGACCGCGCTCGAGGGCGCACGGAAATGCTTGGTCTCGAAGGTGGGCTCCGGTAGCGCCTTACGGTCCAGCTTGCCGCTGGAGTTCAGCGGGAACGCATCCAGCGCCACGATGGCGCCCGGAACCATGTAGGCGGGCAACGTCTCACCGATCGCGGAGCGCAGTGCCTGCGTGTCGATCCGGTCTCCCGGAGCGGGGACGACGTAGGCCACGAGTTGGTCGCCCAGCGATGAAGGCGACACGAGCGCCACCGCCTGGCTCACCGAAGGCTGCGCCAGCAGCGCCGTCTCGATCTCACCGAGCTCGATCCGCTGACCACGGAACTTCACCTGGAAATCGGTCCGGCCGAGATAGTCGAGGACCGCGTCGTCGGCGTCCTTGCGCCATACGACGAGGTCACCGGTGCGGTACATCCGCTCACCGTTGCCGAACGGGTTGGCCACGAACCGATCCGCGGTGAGATCGGGACGCCGCACATAACCGCGGGCCAGCTGATCACCGGCCAAGTACAACTCACCCGGCACACCCACCGGCACCGGCCGCAACCACGAGTCCAGGACGTACACCCGCGTGTTCCACTGCGGCAGACCGATCGGCACGCTGCGCTCGTCCGCCGACGCGGGCCAGTAGGTCACCGACACCGCCGCCTCGGTCGGGCCGTACAAGTTGTGCACGGCGGCGTCGGACACCGCGTGCATGGCTCCCACGGTCTCCGGGGGCAGCGCCTCGCCGATCACGAAGACGTGTTTCAGCGTCGGGCAGCTGCCGGGCGTGGTGTGCGCGGCGAACACGGTCAGCATGGACGGCACGAAGTCGGTTACCGTCACGCGCTGCCCGGCAATGGTTTCCGCGACGTAGGCGGGGTCGCGGTGCCCGTCCGGCGTGGCGACGACGAGCTTCGCTCCCGCACGCAACGGCATGAAGTAGCCCCACAGCGAGACGTCGAACGTCGTCGCCGTCTTCTGCAGGTACACGTCGTCCGGGCCCAGCGGGTATTCCGCCAGCATCCACGCGATCTGGTTGTCGATCGCCGCATGGGACACCGCGACGCCCTTGGGCCTGCCGGTCGATCCCGACGTGAAGATCACGTACGCCGGGTGCTCCGGCAACACCGGACGCAGTAGTTCCTCCGGGCGAACCGGGCTGTCGTCGAAGCCGTCGAGATCCAGGGTGTCGACGGCGAGCGCCCGGACGTCCTCGGGCAGGGCCGCCGCGTCGGCACTGGTCGTCACGACACAGAGGGGGCGAGCGGTGTCGAGGATGTGCGCGATGCGTTCGGCCGGATGATCCGGATCCAACGGCACATACGCCCCACCCGACGCCACCACCGCATACATCCCCACCACGAGATCCAACGACCGCCGAACCGCCAACCCCACCAACGACTCCGCACCCACACCCTGCGAAATCAACAAACGCGCCAGCCGATTCACCCGCGCATCGAACTCACGATAAGTCAGCTCAGCGCCCTCGTAAGCGACGGCGATCCGTTCCGGATTCGCTTCGACGGCACGGCGATATCCGTCGAGCAGCAATTCGGAGCGGACGGGGTAACGAGTGTCGTTCCACTCGTGCAGGATTCGATCCCGCTCGACCACGCTGAGCAGGTCGATGCCGCCCAGTGCGCGATCGGGGTCGGCCGCTACCGCGCGCAGCAACCGGTTCAGGCGCGCCGCGAATTCGGCGACCGAACCCTCATCGAAAAGGTCGGTGGCGTAAGTGAACATGGCGGCCAGGCCCGCGTCCGGACCTTCCTGCGGCGTCACCGTCAGCTGCAGATCGAATTTGGCCACCGCGCCGTCGAGTTCGACCGCGCCGACCGACAGGCCGGGCAGCTCGAGCTCCGCTCGGTCCATGTTCTGGAAGAACAGCGCCACCTGGAACAGCGGATGATGCGCCTGCGAGCGGACCGGGTCCAGCACCTCGACCAGCCGCTCGAACGGCAACTCGGCATGTGAGAAGGCGGCAAGGTCACGTTCCTTGGTCACCGCCAGCAGTTCGGCGAACGAGGCCGCCGGATCCACCGCGGTCCGCAACACCAGCGTGTTGACGAACATGCCGACCAGATCGTCGAGTTCGGCCTCGCCGCGGCCCGCGACCGGCGTGCCGATGGTGATGTCGGCGGAGCCGGACAATCGGGCGAGCAACGCCGCGAAAGCGGTGTGCACGACCATGAACAACGAGGCGCCGTTCGCGTGCGCGAGCTCGTCGAGCCGGGCCCGGGTGGGTGCGTCGACGGTGAAGGTGAAGACGCCTCCGCTTCCGGATGCCGCGGCGGGACGCGGCCGATCCGTGGGGAGATCGATCCGGTCCGGAATGTCCGCGAGAGCCTCGCGCCAGAAGGCGATCTGCGTCGCGGCCACGGAACGGGGGTCGTTCTCCTCGCCCAGCACGGCGCGCTGCCACAGCGTGTAGTCCGCGTACTGGACCGGCAGCGGTTCCCAGCCGGGTGCGGTGCCGGCGCTGCGCGCGACGTAGGCGGTCATCAAGTCGCGCACCAGCGGCGCTATCGAGGTGCCATCGGCCGCGATGTGGTGCACGACGACGGCGAGGACGTAGTCGTCGGGACCGGTCCGCGCGAGCGAAAGCCGCAACGGCACCTCGGCCGCGACATCGAAACCGGTGGCGGCGAACGTACGCAGCCAGTCCGGGAGTTCCCCGGCGGGCAGGTCGTGCGGCGTCAGGTCCGGCGTCGCCTCCGCGGCGGGCAGTACCACCTGATACCCGGTACCGTCCACCGCCGGATACACCGTCCGCAACGTCTCATGACGCCCGACCACATCCGCGACCGCCGCCTGCAACGCCGCCACATCCAACACACCCGACAACCGCACCGCGAACGGAATATTGTTCGCCGCGGACCCGGTATCGAACTGATTCAAAAACCACATCCGCCGCTGCGCCAACGACAACGGCACCCGCTCCGGACGCTCCACCGCCACCAGTGCCGGACGCTGCGCGCCGGTGTCGAATTCGGCGAGCCGGGCGGCCAGCAGCGCGACCGTCGGCGCTTCGAACACCGTCCGCGCGGGCACCCGCGCGCCGATCGACGCCCCGAGCCGGGCCGCTACCTGCGTCGCGATCAGCGAATTGCCGCCCAGCTCGAAGAAATCGTCGTCCGCGCCGATCTCGTCACCGGCGCTGAGCAGTTCGCCGAACACACCCGCCACCAGTTGCTCCAGCGCACCCGACGGAGCGCGGAATTCCTTGGTCTGCAACTGCGGAGCGGGCAGGGCTCGACGATCCAGCTTGCCCACCGGGGTCAGCGGGATCTCGTCCAGCACGGTGAGGGAGGTCGGCACCATGTGCACCGGCAGGCTGCGCTCGGCGTGCGCGGTCAGCTCGTCGATGTCGATCGAGTGTCCGCTCGCCGCATGCACGTAGGAGGCGAGAATCGTCGCGCCGCTGTCCAATTGGTGCCCGACGGTGACCGCGAAATCCACCGTCTCGTGCGCCGCCAGCACCGCATCGATCTCGCCGAGCTCGATACGGAAACCGCGAATCTTCACCTGGAAGTCGTTGCGACCCAGATACTCCAACTCACCACTCGGCGTCCAGCGCACCAGATCACCGGTGCGATAGAGACGAGAGTGGTTCGGGTCGAAGGGGTTCGGGACGAAACGCACGGCGGTGAGGCCGGGGCGCAACTGGTAGCCCCGCGCCAACTGGGGCCCGCCGATGTACAACTCGCCGACCACGCCGATCGGGACCGGCACCAGTCGCTCGTCCAGCACGTACTCGGTGGTCGCCTGGATCGGCGCGCCGATCGTGACCGGCCGCCCCGGCACCAGCGGCGCGCTGATGTTCGTCATGATCGTGGTCTCGGTCGGGCCGTACCCGTTGTAGAACTCGCGATCACCGTCGGCGAGCGGGCGCACCCAGCGCCGCACCAGCTCCGGCGGGCACGCCTCGCCACCGGCCACCACCACACGCAACTCGTCCAACCCCGCCGGATCCACCGACGCCAGCGCGGCCGGGGTGATGAACGCGTGCGTGACGGCCTCCCTGCGCAGGAGCGCGGCCAGCTCGTCACCGCCGTACACCGTCGGCGCGACCACGACCATGGTGGCCGCGCCACCCAGCGCGAGCAGCAACTCCAGCACCGACGCGTCGAACGACGGCGACGCGAAATGCAACGTCCGCGACGCACTCGTCACCCGATACCGATCACGCTGCTCGGCACAGAAACTCGCCAACCCCGCCTGCGTGACGACCACACCCTTCGGCATGCCGGTCGATCCCGAGGTGTAGATGACGTAGGCAGGATGTTCGGCGCGCAATTGGCGCAGCCGATCCGCATAGGTGACCGGTTCGGTCGGGTAGTCCTCCAGCTGCCTGGCACAGGTGTCGGAATCGATCACCAGCCATTCGATTTCGTTGGGCAGATCCTCCGCCACACGCGTGACGGTGAGTCCGAGCACGGCGCCGGAGTCCTTCACCATGTGCTCGACCCGGTCGGCCGGATAGTTCGGATCCACCGGCACGAACCCCGCACCGGTCTTGGCCACCGCCCACACCGCGACCACCGACTCCACCGAACGCGGAACACCGACCGCGACCAGATCCTCCGGACCCACCCCACGATCGATCAACAAACGCGCCAAACGCGTGGATTCGGCGTCGAGTTCCGCGTAGGTGAGTTGTCCGCGTGAGCTGACCGCGTCGGCGAACACGACCGCGGTACCGGTCGGATTCGCCTCGACGGCGGTTGCCATCAGTTGCGGAAGGGTAGTGACTCTAGGTCGCCGGGTGCGTGTGGGCCGCACCCGCGCGGGCCGCGTCACGCGAGCCCCGCTTCGTCCCTGGTCCCCCATCCCTGAGCCGGCAGACTATTCCCCGACAAGCGAAACATGAAAACTCTGCACATCCTGCCTGTAAGAACACGTCCATGACACATTTCCAGCGGACACCCTGATACTCCAAACCAACCAGCTGTGTCCATGGTCACACAACTGGTGGCTCGTGTCCGGCCGCGAACCGATTCACTCGCTACCGAGCAGTTCGGTGAACTCGACGATAGCGGCCACATCCGCCCACGGCCCCGCCGGTACGGCGCCGACACCATTGTCCAGCACCACAGCGTGCAAATCCTCCAGGGCCGTCGGGTCGAGGGCTTCCAGCCCGGTCCGATCGGTCACCAGATGGGTTACCCACTCGTCGGCCAGCGACTCCGTCAGCGCGCCGTCCGCGCCGACCAGCACCACCGACGCGCCCACCGATCCCGCGGCGACCACCTCGATCAGCGCGGCCGGCGACTGCGGACTGCCGTGCTGGAAGGTGCGCGATTCGAAGGTCAGCTCGGTGCGGACGCGCAGCCGTCCGGCCGCCGAGGCCAAGTCGTCGTAGCTGAGCACCTGCGCGCCGACGAACGCCGGGTCGGTGCCGCGCAGTGCCCGGGTGCGGTGTGCGTAGGTGACCGGGCGGGGTGATTCGGCGGCGATCTCGGCGATGACGGCGGGGTCGTCGAGGGCGAGCCAGTCGAGGGTGCCGGTGGGTGGATCACCGAGGGTGAGGCCGACTTTGGTTTGGAGGTCGTCGGGCAGTGCGGTGTCGAGGGTGTCGACGGGGACGACGGCGGCGCCTGTTTTGAGGACGGCCCAGGTCGCGATGACCGCTTCCATGCCGCGATCCAGACGCATTCCGACACCCGCGCCGGGACCGCAGCCCCGCGCGATGAGCACCCGCGCCAAACGCGAAGAGCGGGCGTCGAGATCTTGGTACGACAGCGCGTTCTCACCGGCGACCACGGCGGGCCCCTCCGGGTCGTCCTCGACCGCCGCCGCCAGCGCCTGGGTCAGCGCCGTGCCCGCGGTAGCCGTGGGCGGTTCGACGCTAACCGACTCCGCCGCGGCCGCCATCCGCTCCCGTTCGGTTGGGTCGAGGATGTCGATGTCGCCGATGGGGGTGTGGGGGTTGGTGGCGATGGTGGTGAGGATGCGTTCGAGTCGGTGGCCGAGGGTGTGGATGGTGGTTTCGTCGAAGAGGTCGGTGGCGTAGGTGAAGATGGTGTCGAGTTCGGCGGGGGTGCCGTCGTCGTGGTGGTGGGGGTTGATGTTGACTTGTAGGTCGAATTTGGCGGCGACGGTGTCGGTGTCCAGGGCGGTGACGGTGAGGCCGGGCAGCTGCAGGGTGGGTTGTTCGTTGTTCTGGAATGACAGCACGACCCCGAACAGGGGGTTGTGGGTGGTGGCGCGGCCGGGGGCGACGATTTCGACGACGCGTTCGAAGGGGATGTCGGCGTTGGCGAAGGCGGCGAGGTCGGTTTCGCGGGCTTGGTCGATGAGTTCGGTGAAGCTCATGCCGGTTTCGACGCGGGTGCGCAGGGTGAGGGTGTTGACGAACATGCCGACGAGTTCGTCGAGGGCGCGTTGGCCGCGTCCGGCGATGGGGGTGCCGATCGCGACGTCGGGGTCGCCGGTGAGGCGGGCCAGCAGGACCGCGAGGGCGGCGTGCACGACCATGAACAGGGTGCAGTTGTGGGCGCGGGCGAGCTCGGTGAGGGCTTGGTGGATGTCGGGGGAGACCGCGAAGCCGGTGTTGGCGCCGCGCATGGATGGGATCGGGGGGCGGGGCCGGTCGGTGGGGAGTTCGGCTTGCCCGGTGAGCCCGGCGAGCTGGTGGCGCCAGTAGGCGAGTTGTCGTGCGGCGACGGAGGTTTCGTCGTCGTCGGTGCCGATGACGTGGCGTTGCCAGATGGCGTAGTCGGCGTATTGCACTTCCAGTGGCGCCCAGCGGGGGGAGTTGCCGCCGATGCGGGCGAGGTAGGCGGTGACCAGGTCGCGGGCCAGGGGGGCCATGGAGGCGCCGTCGGCGGCGATGTGGTGGGCCACGAACGCCAGTAGGTGTTCGTCGGGGCCGGATTCCAGCAGCAGGGCGCGGACGGGGACTTCGGTGGTGACGTCGAAGCCGGTGAGCATCAAGTCCATCACCTGGGTGGTGGGGTCGTCGGTGACCACGACCTCCAGTCCGGTGGGCAGGGCTTGGTCGACGGTGAGGATCTGCTGGAACGGTAGTCCGCCGGGGCCGCCGGCGGGGTAGCGGGTGCGTAGGGATTCGTGGCGTTCGAGGACGTCGGCCAGTGCGTAGCGCAGGGCGGAGACGTCCAGGGCGCCGTGCAGGCGGATGGCCATCGGGATGTTGTAGGCGGCGGAGGCGGGGTCGAATTGGTTGAGCACCCACATGCGTTGCTGCGCCAGCGACAACGGGATCGGTTCGCTGCGTTCGGTGCGTTCGAGCACGGTGCGGGCGCCGCCGCCGGCGCCGGGCACCACCCGCGCGGCGAGCGCGGCCACGGTCGGGGCTTCGAACAGTTCGCGTACCGCGACATCGGCGTCGAGGGCTTCGTTGATGCGTGCGACCACGCGGGTGGCCAGCAGCGAGTTGCCGCCCAGGGCGAAGAAGTCGTCGTCCAACCCGACCTCGCCGGCGCCCAGCAGCCCGGCGTACACCTCGGCCACCGCCTGCTCCACCGGCGAACTCGGCGCGCGGAACGCCACCGCCGACACCACCTGCGGCGCGGGCAGCGCCCGGCGGTCCAGTTTCCCGTTCGCCGTCAACGGCAACACCTCGAGCACGACCACCGCATCCGGGACCATGTACCCGGTCAAGAACTCCGAGACCTGGGTACGCAGCACCGACGCATCCAAGCTCGCCCCGGCGTCGGGCACGACGTAGCCGATCAAACGGTCACCGGCATGCTCGTCGGTACGGACCAGCACCACCGCCTGACTCACGCCCGGGCAGCGCAGCAGCGCCGCCTCGATCTCGCCGAGCTCGATGCGGAACCCACGCAACTGCACCTGCTGATCACCGCGACCGGCGTACTCCAGGGTTGCTCGACCACCGAATCCGACCCACCGGCCGATGTCACCGCTGCGGTACATCCGCGAGCCCGGCGCACCGAACGGGTTGGCCACGAACCGTGTCGCGGCCAGACCGGGACGCCCCAGATACCCGCGCGAGAGCTGCGCGCCCGCGACGTAGATCTCTCCGGCCACCCCGACCGGCGCCGGATGCAACCGGTCGTCGAGCACGTACGCGTCCAGACCTGGCAGCGCCCGCCCGATCACGCTGGCCGGGTTGTCGACCATCTGCTCGTCCAACGACAGGAACGACACGTGCACCGTGGTCTCGGTGATGCCGTACATGTTCACCAGCCACGGCGCGTCCACCGGATGGCGCTCGTACCAGCGCCGCAGCTGGCGCAGATCCAGTGCCTCACCGCCGAACACGATGTAGCGCAGCGCGAACTTGCCTTGGTCGTGGTGTGCTGCCCGGTCGGCCTCGGCGAGCTGGTAGAACGCCGAGGGGGTCTGGTTGAGCACGGTGACCTGTTCGCGGATCAGCAGTTCGCGGAACTGCTCCGGCGAGCGGGAGGTCACGTAGTCGACCACGACCACGCTGCCGCCGTTGGCCAGCGCGCACCACAACTCCCACACCGAGAAATCGAACGCGAAGGAATGGAACAGCGTCCACACATCGGTTTCGTCGAACTCGAAGAGCAATTGGGTGTTGGCGAACAACTCGACCACGTTGCGGTGCGCCACACCCACGCCCTTGGGCACCCCGGTGGAACCGGAGGTGTAGATGACATACGCCAGATTGTCCGGGCGCAGGGGCCGCACCCGCTCGCGGTTGCGGACGCGCGAATCGTCGTAGCCGGTGGTCTCCTCCAACAGGAGCGCCGGAATATTGCCCGCGGGCAGTGAGTCCAGCTCGGCGGCGGTGGTCAGCACGCACACCGGGGCGGCGTCTTCGAGCATGAACTCCAACCGCTGCACCGGATACCCGGTATCGATCGGTAGATACGCCGCCCCCGCGATCAACACCCCCAGCAACGCGACCGGCAACTCCTCGCTCCGCGCCACCGCCACCGCCACCAACGACTCCGGACCCGCACCGTGGGCGATCAACGCCCGCGCCACCTGATTCGCCCGCGCATGCAGCTCACCGAACGTCAACGACCCCTCACCCGAGCGGATCGCGACCGCGTCCGGGCGGTTACGGGCCTGGGTGGTGATGACATCGACCAACGTCACCTCCGGCACCAGCGCCCCCGGAGTGGACCACTCGTGCAACACCAACTCCCGCTCACCCGCGGCCAGCACATCGATATCACCCACCACCACCGACGCATCCGCCGCCACCGCGGCCAGGATCCGGGTGAACCGATCGGCGAAATCCCGCACCGTCGCGTCATCGAACAGATCGGTGGCATAGGTGAACGCCGCCGACAACCCACCCGCCCCACCGTGACGGTCGAGATTCTCCGCCACCGCCAACTGCAGATCGAACTTCGCCAACCCCACCGCCAGATCCAGCCCCGACACCGACAACCCCGGCAACTCCAGTTCCGGCACCGTCAAATTCTGGAAGGTCAACATCACCTGGAACAACGGATGCCGCGCCGGCGAACGCGGCGGATCCAGCACCTCCACCAACCGCTCGAACGGCACATCCGCATGCCCGAACGCCGCCACATCCACCGCCCGCACCCCCGCCAGCAACTCCTCGAACCGCACCCCAGGATCGATCTCGGTACGCAACACCAACGTATTGACGAACATCCCGACCAGATCATCCAACGCCGCCTCACCCCGCCCGGCCACCGGCGTGCCCACCGCGATATCCCGGCTGCCCGACAACCGCGCCAGCAACACCGCCAACGCCGCATGCACCACCATGAACACCGTCGCGTTGCACTCCGCGGCGACCCGGCTCAACCCCGCATGCACCTCGGCATCGACCTCGAACCCCACCGTGGCCCCGTGATACGACGCCACCACCGGCCGCGCCCGATCCGCAGGCAACTCCACCTGCTCGGGCAACCCCGCCAACCCCTCCCGCCAAAACTCCACCTGCGCCGCCAGCAACGACCCCGGATCCCGCTCATCCCCCAAAATCTCCCGCTGCCACAACGCGTAATCCGCGTACTGCACCTCCAACGCAG
>NZ_JBHWFB010000030.1:0-9563 GCF_042733915.1 Nocardia sp. NPDC059691
CCCCAAAACCCGCAGCGGCAAAATCATGCGCCGACTCCTGCGCGACGTCGCCGAAGGACGCGAACTCGGCGACACCTCCACCCTCGTCGACCCGAGCGTCTTCGAGGCGATCCGGGCGGGCAAGGGCTGATCACACAGCGCTGAGCGCGGCCGGTGCCGGGACCCGGTACCGGCCGCACCCGTTAAGATTGCGTCAGGTGTGCCGGGAAGTCTGGTCGGCGAGTGGTCGCGCACCCCTTCAGCCGACGCCGGTGGGTGCCGCGGCCGCGCCGCCCGACCACCGGCCGAAAGGTTTCCCGTGATCACGCGAGTGCGCTCGGAACTGTCCCGCTACCTCCGCACGGAAACCTTCGGAGGCGCACTCCTCCTGATCGCGGCGGCCGGAGCATTGCTGTGGGTGAACTCGCCGTGGGGAGCCAGTTATCAAACGATCACCGAGACGGTCGTCGCGATACCGCCGCTGCATCTGGAACTGACCCTGGCCGAGTGGACCGAGGACGGTCTGCTCGCGGTGTTCTTCTTCGTCGCAGGCCTGGAGCTCAAACGCGAACTGGTCGTCGGCGAACTCGCCGACCGCAGACGCGCCACTCTGCCGGTCATCGCGGCGATCGGCGGTGTGGTGACGCCCGCGCTGATCGCGGCGGTGGTCGGGTTCGGGATCCCCGGCATGGACCGCGGCTGGGCCATCCCCGTCGCCACCGACATCGCGTTCGCGCTCGCCGTCCTGGCGCTGACCGGTTCACGCATCCCCACGGGCGCGCGGGTCTTCCTCCTCAGCCTGGCCGTGGTCGACGACCTGATGGCCATCGTCCTGATCGCGGTGCTGTTCACCACGACGGTGTCGCTGCTGTGGCTGCTCGTCGCCGCCGGGTGCTTCGCCGGGTGGGCATCGGGGCAACGCGCGCGAATCCGCACTCCGTTGCTCTACGTGCCGCTTGCGTTGGTGTCCTGGTACGCGCTACACGAGGCGGGCATCCATCCCACCCTGGCGGGCGTCGCCCTCGGCCTGCTCACCCGGGTGCGTGCGGATCCCGGTGAATCCGAAGCGCCCGCCACCCGGCTCGAGCACATCTTCCAGCCGGTCTCCGCCGGGTTGTGCGTTCCGCTGTTCGCTCTGTTCGCCTCCGGAGTCCCGTTGAATCCCACGGTCTTCGGTGAGTTGTTCACCGACCGGCTCGCGCTGGCCGTGATTCTCGGCCTGCTGGTGGGCAAACCGCTCGGGATTTTCGGGATGAGCTGGGTGGCAATCCGGTTGGGCGTCGCGACGCGGCCCAGCGGACTCGGCTGGCGGGACATGTTCGCCCTCTCGGTGCTCGGCGCGATCGGCTTCACGGTTAGCCTTCTCGTGGCGGAACTCGCCCTCGCCGATGTCGCGGACGGGTCGGCCGTCGAGTTGGCGAAGGCCGCTGTGTTGGTGACATCAATGGCGGCGTCGCTCGCCGGTTCGGCGCTACTGTTGCGGCGTGGGCGTGTCCACCAGGCTCGGCGGGACGCCCGTGCGCTACAACGTGAACAATACGGCGGCGCGAGCGATCCGCCCGGAGGCGGTAGCCTGCGTGACCACGGAGGGCACCGGGAGCACCGCCGATCGAACGGGAGTTGAAGCAGTGCCGGGACAGGGAGAAGGGTCGACCAAGTGAGTTTCAACCACGGCGGTAACGGGAGCGACGCGGAGCGCGGTCGTACGGTCACCTCCATTCCCCTCACGGATGCCGATCCGCTCGGCAACGCCAGTTTCGGGACGCTGGTGCGCGACGCCGCCGAGCAGATGTCGACCCTGGTCCGCGCCGAGGTCGAACTGGCCAAGGCCGAGGTCACCGGCGAGATCAAGAAGGGCCTGCAGGGCAGCGTCTACTTCATCCTCGCGCTCACCGTGCTGCTGTTCAGCACGTTCTTCTTTTTCTTCTTCCTCGGCGAACTGCTCGACGTGTGGCTGGCGCGCTGGGCGGCCTTCCTGATCGTCTTCCTGCTCATGGTCGTCGCCACCGCGGTACTGGCGTTCCTCGGCTACCGGCGGGTGAAGAAACTGCGCGCGCCGGAGAAGACGATCGATTCGCTCAAGCAGGCGCGCACGGTGCTGCCGCACGGCTTGGGCGCGGCCGCGCACGAGGACCGCCTCGCCCTGGAGAAGCAGACTTCCTAGGCGCGCGTGCGCGAGCCGGTACGGCGGCTACTAGGCTCGATCGGCGTGTCGGCGAACTTGCTCCCGGATCCGTCCAGCGTCCGTTACGACGGACCGTGGACGCATCGGGACGTGCACGCCAACGGCATCCGCTTCCACGTCGTGGACGCGGCGCCCGAACGGTCCGACGCACCGCTGGTCGTGTTGCTGCACGGATTCGGCGACTTCTGGTGGTCCTGGCGGCACCAACTGACCGGCCTGGCCGAGCTCGGCTACCGCACCGTGGCCGTCGACCTGCGCGGCTACGGCGACAGCGACAAGCCGCCGCGCGGTTACGACGGCTGGACGCTCGCCGGTGACGTCGCCGGGCTGATCCGAGCGCTGGGCTACACCGAGGCGACGCTCGCCGGGCACGCCGAGGGCGGTCTGGTCTGCTGGACGACGGCGGTGCTGCATCCGCGCTTGGTTCGCTCGATCGCGCTGGTGGGCTCGCCGCATCCGTCGGCGTTGAAGAGTTCCGTGCTGCGCAACCGCCGCCAGCGGGCGGCCTGGCTGCCGAACTTCCTTCGCTACCAGCTCCCCTGGTACGGCGAGCACTTGCTGACCACCGCCGACGGCTTCGAAGTGGAACGGCTGCTGCGCCAACGGGTCAGCGCGGGTTGGGCGAACACCGCCGAATTCGTCGACACCGCACAGCGGATGCGGTCGGCGATCCGGATCCCCGGCGCCGCGCATTGCGCACTGGAGTACCAGCGCTGGGCCTTCCGCAGCCAGTGGCGTCCGGACGGCCGCCGGTTCATGGCGACCATGCGCCAACCCATCCGCATCCCCGTCCTGGCCATGCGCGGCGAGCTGGACCCGTACGTACTGCCGGGAACCTTCCGCCGCGACCTCCATCTCTCGCCGGAGCGGCGGCTGGCCGGTATCCCGGCGGCCGGGCACTTCGCCCACCAGGAGAACCCGGACGCCGTGACGAAGGAACTGGCCAAACTCCTCGGCTGAACGCTTCGCGTTCCGGCCCTGCCACGGGTTCGCGGCCGGGTCTCGGTTCGATGGAAGCGCGTACCCACACCGATCCCGCGCTTCCGCCTGCCCAAGTCGCGACCAAGCCCTGCGGCGGAACGAGTTCCGCGACATCGGGATACCACGGCTCCGTTCCGGTGGTACGGCCGACCCGCGTCGCGGATCAGCTCAGCACACATGCCCCCGTGGCCACCGGCCCATCGGAACGCTGCGAAGCTTCGAGTTCGGAGCGGACTTCGTTGAGCGTCAGCACATAACCGGTGTCGTTGTCGGTCACCGCGGCGCCGAAGACGACCCCGAGCACCTGCCCTTCGGTATCCACCAGCGGCCCACCGGAATTGCCCGCCTGGACGAGCCCGCGGACGGTGTACACCTCACGCTTCACCGTTCCGTCGCGATAGATGTTCGGGCCGGTCAGATCCAGGGTCTCGCGGATCCGGGCCGCGCTCGCGGTGTACCGGCCACCGCCCGGGTAGCCGAGCACGATGGCGCTGTCGCCGGTACGCGCGGGCGACGGCGCCTGCGGCACGACCGGAGCGGTGAGTCCGGGTACCGAGAGCACCGCGACATCGGTGAACGGGTCGAACAGCACCACCGAAGCGGGCAGCGAGCCGTAGGCGGTGTCCACGTCGACGCTCGTCGTGCCCGCGACGACGTGAGCGTTGGTCATCACGCGCTCCGGGGCGATCACGAAGCCCGAGCCCTCCAGCGCCCGCTGGCAACTCGGCGCGACACCGCGGATCCGCAGCACGCTCTGCTGCAGCGAGGCGGCGACCGGGCTGGCCAGCACGCTCGGATCCGGTGGTTCCACCGCGGCGATCGGCGCCCGCCCGAACGGCCCGATCACGTCCGGCAGACCGGAGGTGTTGAGCAGCTTGGAGAATTCGTTGGGCAGCTTGCGCAGCCAGTTCGGCGCGACGTCGTTGACGTCGGCCAGCACCCGCGAGCCGTTGATCGCGGTCGCGATGGCCGGCTGCGACGAGGTGGCCAGCGGCAGTGCCAGCAACCACGCGGTGACCAGCACGGCGACCGCCTGCAGCCCCGCGCCGACCACGCTGTCCACGCTGCGCGTGAACGGATGACGCATGCCGCTGCGCGCCGCGCGCCCGAGCACCATGCCCGCGACTTCACCGACGATCACCAGCACCACGATGAGCAGCACGCCGGTGAGCACCCTGGTGCGGCCCTCGTCGACGTGCACCAGGATGTGCGGCGCGATCAGGATGCCCGCGACCGCGCCGAGCACCACGCCGAGGAAGGCGAGCGCGGAGGCCACCGCGCCCTGCCGCCAGCCCGAAGAAGCGGCGAGCAGGGCCAGTAGCACGACGGCGATGTCGAGCCAGGCCGACGAACTCATAACGTCATCCCCACGGCGGCGAGTGCGGTCTGCAGATCACGGACGTCCGCGTGGTCCCACTCGCGATCCCAGCCCGCGGCCTTGCTGATCCCGGCGAGGATGCCGCCGGTGAGGCCCCAGACCAGCATCCCGTCCACCTGGAACGCCGGGCTCTGATAACCGAGCGGGCTGCGAACCAGGAAGCGGTTGGCCGGATCCAGCAACTGCGCGAGCGGCACGCGCACGACCCGCTCGGTCTCGCTCCGGTCGACCACCTGCACCGCACCCGGCGTACGCCAGTACGCGAGCACCGGCGTCACGTCGAAACGAGAGACCGGCACGAACAGCTTGGGTTGTACCGCGAACGGTTCCACGCCGGAACGGTCGAGGCCGGTTTCCTCGCACGCCTCCCGCAGCGCGGTATCGATCGGCCCGGCATCGCCCGGGTCCGCGGCGCCACCGGGGAAGGCCACCTGGCCGCGATGCTGACGCAGGGTGGAGGCGCGCTGGGTGAGCAGCACCTCCGCGTCGGCGGGCAGACCGCCGGGGGCGTCCGGGTCGGGCTCCGGCGAGCCGCCGAACAGCACGAGCACCGCCGCTTGACGCGGCTTCGAGGTCACGGTCATGGCGCGGCGCAGCGCACGCGCCCTGGTCGCGGTGTCGGCGCTGTCGAGGGCCGGTTCGGCCGAGCGGGTCAGCCAGTTCGGGATGCCGGGGGGCATTTCGATGGTCATCGCGCACCTCCCCCGCGCATTCGCCCACCGACCCGCGTGCACGCCCGCACCGTCACCTCCACCATTGATTCGTCCACCCGCATCGTCATGCGGCCACTCCGAGCTTGCCCGCGACGGTATTCGCGATGTCATCCACCCCGTCGAAAGCGCGCACCTCGACGTCGGCTATCGAGCCGTCGGCACGCACAAGCACCGAGATCGGCAGCACAGAGGGGGCGCCGACGACTGTGCGCACTCGCGCGTCGGCGTCGAGCACGCCGGGCAATCTCACGTCCAGTCCGCGCAAACGGGACAGTGCCTTGGCCTCATCAGGGTCGCTGTGCACGGTCAGCACCGTAATCGCGTTTCCGGCGCGTTGGGCGTATTGCTGCAAATACGGCAACTCTCTGGCGCACGGTGCGCACCAGTAGGCCCAGAGATTCAGCAGGGCGGGCTTGCCCGCCAGCGCGGCGGCCAGGTCGACCGGTTCGCCGTCCGCCAGACATCCCAGCGTTATCCCGGCCAGCGGACCGTTGCCGGGGGCCGCGCCGCTCGGGCAGTCGGACAGATGGGTGGCGGCGCGCAGGTCATCGGAGACGCCGGAGGCAACGGGAGCCTGGGGTTGCTCCTCGCTCCGGTCGTCGCCGCGCGGCCACACCGCGACCGCCAGCGCGACCACGACGATCAGACCGGCAAGTGCCCAGCGCCACGCATGTCCCGCACTCCTTCGGCCCGAGGGCTCAGAACTCACCGGCCCACCAGCTCGAGCAGATGCTCCCGCTCCGGCCCCTTCACCAACTTGGCCGCGGCCTCCGGATCGGTCGGCCCGATCCCGAACGACGGACAGTCTTTGACCAGGACGCACGCACCGCACGCCGGCTTGCGGGAATGGCAGACGCGCCGTCCGTGGAAGATCACCCGGTGCGACAGCATCGTCCATTCCTTGCGCTCGATCAGCGCGCCGACGATGTGCTCGACTTTGACCGGGTCCTCCTCGTCGGTCCATCCCCACCGGCGCACCAGGCGACCGAAATGGGTGTCGACCGTGATGCCGGGGACCCCGAACGCGTTACCGAGGATGACGTTGGCGGTCTTGCGTCCGATGCCGGGGAGCTGGACCAGTTCGGTCAGGGTGTGAGGCAATTCACCGTCGTGACGTTCCAGCAGCGCTTGGCCGAGTCCGATCAGGGAGGAGGTCTTGTTCCGGTAGAACCCGGTCGGCCGGATGTATTCCTCCAGCTCCGCGCGATTTGCCTCGGCGTAGGCCCGCGCGTCCGGGTAACGGGCGAACACCGCGGGCGTGGTGAGATTCACGCGCTCGTCGGTGCATTGTGCCGAAAGTATTGTCGCCACCGCCAATTCCAGCGGTGTGGTGAAATCCAGCTCGCAGTGCGCGTCGGGGAAGGCGGTCGCCAGTTCACGGTTCATCCGGCGCGCGCGGCGGACCAGCCCGAGCCGGGTTTCCGCCTGTCGTGCCCTGGTTTTCCGATTCGGAGCCGCGGCGGCGACCGGCGGCGTTCCGGAGGGGTCGGAGCCGGGCGGAAGCCCGTTCCCGGAGGCGGTGGAGGGGGAGACGCGCACGCGTCCACCATACGGAATCGGCAGACAACGTTGTCCTTCCAGTTCAGTTGCCGTGTTCCATCTGAGACCTCGACCGTGTTTACTGCTCGTCATGCAAGGACTCGCTGTGGTGCTCTTCCCAGTGGTGCTGATGCTGTTCGCACTGGGTATGGAGCGGGTCGAGAACCGGCTCCGCAAGCTTCTCGAACCCGACGAAGAGGTTCAGCAGTACCTGGACAAGGCAAGCAACGCCGAGGTGAAGGAGCTGACCAAACTCGGTCTGCCCGCCGCCGTCGCCCGGATGCGCAAGCGCCGCTCCCGCGGCGATGAGATGGACGTGGCCCGCGCCAGCTGACGCGGCGCAAGTGTCGCGCAATCCACTCGTTACGTGGTGTCCGTCACTACGCTGTAGTGACGCCGCGTAGACTGCGCTGTTGGCCGAGTCGCTTCGGTCCGGTACAGAGCCATTTCCCTAAGGAGCACATTCGTGGACGAGGCCCTCGCCAGAGCAGGCATCTTCCAGGGCGTCGAGCCCACTGCGGTGGCCGCCCTCGCCAAGCAACTTCAGCCGGTGGATTTCCCGCGCGGTCATGTCATCTTCAACGAGGGTGAGCCGGGTGACCGGCTGTACATCATCACGTCCGGCAAGGTGAAGATCGGACGCCGTTCGCCCGATGGGCGCGAGAATCTGCTGACCATCATGGGCCCGTCCGACATGTTCGGCGAGCTGTCCATCTTCGACCCAGGTCCGCGCACTTCCACCGCCACCACGGTGACCGAGGTGCGCGCGGTGACGATGGACCGCGACGCCCTCAAGACCTGGATCGACCAGCGCCCCGAGATCGCCGAGCAACTGCTCCGCGTCCTCGCCCGCCGCCTGCGCCGGACCAACAACAACCTGGCCGATCTGATCTTCACCGACGTGCCCGGCCGCGTCGCCAAGGCGCTGTTGCAGCTCGCACAGCGCTTCGGCACGCAGGAAGCCGGCGCGCTGCGGGTCACCCACGACCTGACCCAGGAGGAGATCGCCCAGCTGGTCGGCGCCTCCCGCGAGACCGTGAACAAGGCGCTCGCCGACTTCGCGCATCGCGGCTGGCTGCGGCTGGAGGGCAAGAGCGTGCTCATCTCCGACTCCGAGCGCCTGGCCCGCCGCGCCCGGTAACACGCCCCGAACGACGAACGCCGGGTTCAGCGCTCCACTGAACCCGGCGTTCCGTTGTTCCCGTCAGCCGTGCACGCGCAGGTAGTCCAGCTGCGCCTGCACCGAACTGCGCGCCGCGGGCCACAGCCGCTCGTCCACATCGGCGTACACGCGCCGTACGACCGCCATCGCGTCCGCATCCGAGCCGAGCACCCGCAACGCTTCCCGCACCTGGCCGAGGCGCTCGTGCCGGTGGGTGATGTAGTAACGGGCCACCGGCTCGAGATCCGGATGATCCGGGCCGTGCGCGGGCAGCAACGCCTTGCCCTTGCCCGCTTCCAGCAGCCGGTCCAGCGAGGACAGATAGTCGGCCAGCGCACCACTGCCCGACCCGAGCACGGTGGTGCCAGCGCCGAGGATGGTGTCGCCGGTCAGCACCGCGTCATCGAGGACGAAACTCACCGAGTCGTCGGTGTGGCCCGGCGTTTCCAGCACGGTGATCCGCAGGCCCGCGGCCTCGATCACCTCGCCGTCGGCGAAGGCGGCAGCCGAGCCGCGCAGAAAGCCGGAATCCTTGGCGCGCACGGATGTCCCGGTCAGTTCGACCAGATGATCGATCCCGCCGGTGTGGTCGTGGTGGTGGTGGGTGATCAAGGTGAGAGCGACCCGGCCACCGGTGGCCTCGGCGATCGCGGCGCTGTGCGACTCGTCCTTCGGACCCGGGTCCACCACCACACAGTCCGACCGGCCCGCCGCCCGCAGGATCCAGGTGTTGGTTCCCTCCAGGGTCATCTGTCCCGGATTGTCGGCGAGCAGCACCGCCGCCGTCTCGGTGACCTGTCGGAGCTGCCCGTAGGCGGGGTGTGTCAACGTCATCGCAAAACCTCGGATAGAAACGGAGCCGACTGTTCCGGTCTAGCGCACCTCGGCGATCAGTTCGACTTCGACCGGAGTATTCCGGGGAAGTTCGGAGACGCCGACGGCCGAGCGCGCGTGCTTGCCCGCGTCACCGAAGACCTGACCGAGGAACTCCGACGCACCGTTGATCACCACCGGCTGATCGCCGAATCCGGGTGCCGAAGCCACGAATCCGACCACCTTGACGATCCGAACCACCGCGTCCAGCCCGACCAGGTCGTGCACCGCGGCCAAGGCGTTGAGCGCGCACAGCCGGGCCGCTTCCTTGGCCGCCTCCACCGAAACCTCCGCGCCGACCTTGCCGACCGCCGACAGCTCGCCGTTCACGAACGGCAGCTGACCGGAGGTATAGACGAGCGACCCGGTGCGGATCGCGGGAATATAGGCCGCGACCGGTGCCACGACCGGGGGCAGGGTGATTCCGAGCTCGGCGAGGTTCTTCTCCCACTGGGTCACTGCGTCACCCTCCTCCGCTACTTGGGCCGCTTGAGATAGGCGACGTGCTGCTCACCGGTAGGGCCGGGCAGCACGGTGACCAGCTCCCAGCCGTCGGCTCCCCACTGATCGAGAATCTGCTTCGTCGCATGCGTCAGCAGCGGCACGGTCGCGTACTCCCACAAGGTCGTATCACTCATGTGCGAGAGCGTAGCTCTGTCTGATTGCCGCGACTTCGTCGCGGCGTGTTCGCGGCCCCCTTGTGGCTCGCGTTTGCGCGACCGCCGCTGGCGACTTCGTCGCGGACGCGGCGGC
>NZ_JBHWFB010000031.1:0-9061 GCF_042733915.1 Nocardia sp. NPDC059691
GGGCCCCGGGGGCGGTGGCGACCGCTACGACGCAGAATGGGGCGGTCGCTCGCACGCGCGCCATGAAGGGGCCGCGAACACCCAGCGCCGCAGGCGCTGGAAAAACGAACACAGCCCGGCTCGCGTCCGAGCGGCCGCCGCGTCCGCGACGAAGGAGCAAGCGGCGGTCGCTCGGACCCGAGCCATGAAGGGGCCGCGAACACCCAGCGCCGCAGGCGCTGGAAACCAACACACGCAGGCGCTGGAAATCAGACAGAGAGGATGGCGAGTACCTCATCGGAGGTATAGAAGGGGGCGAGGCGCTCGCGGATCAACCCGGCGAGAACCCCTTCGCGCTTCGCGCCCTCGATGACCGCCGGTCCGTACCGGAGGATTTCCTGGACGATGTCGTCACCGGTCAGACCGAGTTCGGGCAGCATGGCCGCCAAGGTGTAGTCGCCGTACTTGGTGAAGAACACCTCCACGCACTCGTCCAGGAGCAGGCCGAAGTACTCCTTCTCGCGGGTGGTGACGGCGATCTCGTAGCACAGCAGCACCAGCTCGTTGAGATCCTTCCGGCTGAGGTATTCGCGCAGACCGCTGACCGGCTCGTCGGCATGCAGATCCCAGAACTCCATCGCGGCGGCGTGCACCGGGGCATCGCGCAGCATCTCGCGGATGGCGTTGTTGGTCCGCTTGAGGGCGAACAGCGCGCCCTTGCCCGCGAGGTCGCCGACGAAGGTGCCGTCGGCGGCCTTCTTGGCGCGATTGGCCGCGGACTGGCCCAGCGACATCAGCGAGGACACACCCGGGATCTTCTCCGCGCGTTCCCGGTTGGCCTGCACGAAGTCGTTGATCAGCTTGTCCACGAACTTCGACGCGACCGTGGCCACCAGCGGGCTCTCGGTGAGCCGGTCCAGGATGCGCTCCTGCGCCTGGTGCATGCCGAAGATCTTCTCCAGCAGCGCCTCCACCGGCTCGCGCTCGACCACCTCGCCGAGCGTGTAGTCGTGGTTGGCGGCGATGTGGTCGTAGATGGAGTCGGCGAAGACCCCGACCATATCGGCGAGAACCGGACTGCCGCCGATCAGCTCGACGACCGTGCGGACGGTCTGCTTGGCCTGGTCGATCTCCACGACGTCCCGGAAGACGAGCGTGTCGGCGACTCCGAGCACCGCCTCGGTGTCGCGCGCGACCACCTCCGCGAAACGCTCGCCGGTCACCTCGGCGAGCAGGAATGCCACCTGGGCCTCCAGTAGCCGTTCGGCGATCTCACGCGGCTCGCTCATCGAATTCCACCCATCACACCTCGTGCGGCGCGCCCGGCGCGGTTCACGGCTGGTGCGGGTCGGCGTCGTTGCCGTGCAACGATTTCCGGATCCGGTCCAGGCGCTCACGCGCGGCCTGCTCACGTGCCTGCCATTGTTCGTCCACGCCGCGGCCCGCTGGAGTCTGCCGGTCGAGTTCACCCATCCCCTGCGCGGTGCCGTAGCGATGCTCGACCTTATCGCGAACTGACTCGAAAGTAGGAACGCCGGAGGCCGAATATCCGCCACTCGCGGCGGACTCCGGCATACCCGGCGGCGGTACCGGTACCGCCGGTACCGCGGAACCGCCGCCGACCTGGCCCGACACATCGGGCGTGTGCCGCGGGAACCCAGGCCCACCGGCCGGGGTGGCAGGAGTCACATTTCCGGCCGCAGCCGCATCACCGGTTTCCAACAGCCCGACCAGCGCGGCGTGGACCGCCGCGAACCCGGGACGCGCCGCCGTTGCGGCCAGCAGTACACCTGCCAACTCCGCGTCCGGCAGCCCGGCCAACCGGCTCGCGATTTCGCTGTTGTCGCTCATACCGCCAGGCTACGCACGCGCGACCGCACCGAAGGCCGTTCACGACCGCACGCGCGCACCCGCCCAGTCGCGCACCAGGTCGTACCAGGCCGAGCCGCCCACGACGATCAGATCGTTGTGCCCGGCTCCGGGGAAGACCACCAGCCGTTTCGGCTCCGGCGCCGCGGCGTAGAGCCGTTGCGCGTGCCGCAGCGGCAGCAGTTCGTCCTGGTCGCCGTGCATGATCAGCACCGGGGCGCGCAGCGCGCGGATGCGGCGTTCGTTCGGATAGGCGTTCGGCACCAAGGCCGCGGGCAGGAACGGATACACCGAGCGAGCCGCGTCGCGCAGGCCGCTGAAGGTGGACATCAGCATCACTCCGGCCGGGGGATGGTGCTGTGCCAGCTCGAGCACGACACCGCCCCCGAGGGACTTGCCCAGGTACAGCACGCGATTCGGATCGACGCCGGGCTGTTCCAGCAGCGCCCTGCGCGCGGCGCGCGCGTCCAGGTAGGTGCCGTGCTCGGTCGGTTTCCCGGTGCTGCGCCCGTAGCCGCGGTAGTCGAAGGCCAGCACGTCGAAACCGGCCTCGGTGAGCAACGCGAAGATCGGCACCCGGTCGCCGAGATTGCCCGCGTTCCCGTGCGCGAACAGGATGTGCCCGATCGAATCGCGGGCAGGCATCCACCACGCGTGCACGGTCTGCCCGTCCGCCGTGGGCAGGGACAGGTCCGTGTACTCCATGCCGAGCAGCGCCGGAGTTTGCAGCACCGTCCGCTCCGGCAGGTAAGTCAGCGCGTTGAGGATCGGACGGGCCGGGTGTCGCATGCCCTTGTTCTTACTCCTGAACAGGCAAGGCCGGGTCGGGCGGGTGCCGCGACACGAGTGCTCGAGCCGCGGCCCACCGCCGCAGGGCCGGTGCGGACGCCGGTCGCCGCCCGACCCGCGGAGACGATCGAACTCGGCCGTAGCCGGTTGCGGTGACCGCGTGCGTCAGCCGCGTAGCACCGCGCCCACGGCGTCGGCCGCCGCCGCGACGGCCGCGTCGCGTGCCGCGCTGGCCTCGTCCTCGGTGAGGGTGCGGTCGGTGGCACGGAAACGCAGGGCGTAGGTGAGCGACTTACGTCCCTCACCCGCCTGAGCGCCCTCGTACACGTCGAACAGCGCGATGTCCTCCAGCAGCTCGCCGCCGCCGGTGCGCAGTGCGGACTCGACGGACGCCGCCGGGACGGTCTTCTCGACGCTCACCGAGACGTCCTGGAGCACCGCCGGGAACGGCGACACCGTCGGGACCGGCCGGGACTCGCGCAGCGGCAGCGCGTCCAAGTCGAGTTCGACGGCGCAGGTACGCGGCGGCAGGCCGGAACGTTCCAGCACGGCGGGATGCAGCTCACCCGCGTAGCCGACAACCGTTCCGTCGACCACCAGCTCGGCGCAGCGCCCGGGATGCCAGGGCAGCTGAGCCGCCGCACGGCGCTCGATGGTCACACCGGCCGCGTCGCCGACGGCGTCGGCGAGGGCGAACGCGTCGGCGGCTTCGACCGGACGGCCCGGCCCCCACGGCCCGCGCGGTTCCCTGCGGCCGGTCAGGACAGCGGCCACGTGCACCGGCTGTTCGGGCAGCGAGTCCAGCAACTCGGCGATCTCGTCGTCGGTGGGGCGCCGGTCCACCGGCAGCGGATCGACCGCTCTGGTGTTCGCGCCCGGCAGCACGACTTGCGCGATGCCGTAGATCGCCAGGTCACGCGCGCCCCGCGAGATATTGCGGACCGCCACCTCGAGCAAACCGGGGAGCAGGGTGGTGGCCAGCTCGGCGCGCTCCACGTCGAGCGGATTCAGCACCCTGGTGGTGGCGCGGCGCGGGTCGTCGGCGTCCAGGCCCCAGGTGTCGAACACTCCGGCGGGCAGGAACACCGGCGGCGGCACCTCCACGGCGCCCGCGAACGCCAGCGCGCGGCTGACGGCGCGCCTGCGGCGCTGGGTCGGCGTGAGCCCACGCCCGGCCGGTGCGGCCGGCAGCACGGACGGGATCCGCTCCAGGCCCTCCAGCCGCAGCACCTCCTCCACCAGGTCGGCGGGCTGAGCCAGGTCGGGCCGCCAGCTCGGCGGGGTCACCACCAGCTGACCGTGCCCGGCCTCGCTGACGCCGACCTCGACCGTGCAGCCGATCTGGGCCAGGCGGCGCGCCGAGGTGCCGGTCGCGTACGTGACGCCCGCGACACGGTCGGCCAGGTCGATGTCCATCCGGATCGGCTCGGGCGCCGGGACGGGGGTCCGGACGTCGGTCAGCACGGGTTCGATGGTGCCGCCGGCGATTTCGGCCAGCAACGTGGCCGCTCGATCGAGCGCGGCCACGTTGATCTCCGGGTCGACGACCCGTTCGTACCGCTTGCCCGCCTCGGACACCAGCTTGTGCTTGCGCGCGGTCCGGTAGATCAGCAGCGGGTTCCAGGTG
Source organism: Nocardia sp. NPDC059691 (assembly GCF_042733915.1). NCBI lineage: Bacteria > Bacillati > Actinomycetota > Actinomycetes > Mycobacteriales > Nocardiaceae > Nocardia > Nocardia sp. NPDC059691. Next base: position 4,265 of record NZ_JBHWFB010000031.1, read on the forward strand.
GCCGCCTCGAGCAGGATGTCGGTGCTCTCCGCGCCGACCTCGGTGCTCGCGCCGCCCATCACACCGGCCAAGGAGATGACGCCGGAATCGTCGGCGATCACCACGTCCTCGACGTCGAGGGCGCGCTCCACGTCGTCCAAGGTGCGCAACTTCTCGCCCTTGTGCGCGGAACGGACCACCAATCCGCCCGACACCTTGTTCGCGTCGAAGGCGTGCAGCGGCTGCCCCAGCTCCAGCATCACGTAATTGGTGACGTCCACGGCGGGCGAGATCGGGCGTACGCCCGACAACAGCAGCCTGCGCTGCAACCACCACGGGCTCACCGCCTCCGGGTCGACGCCGGTGACCCGGCGGGCCGCGAAGCGCGTGCACCGGGAGTCCGGCTCGACCCGGATCGGCCAGGCTTCCTGCTCGTGGTCGGGCAGGGTGCGCACCGCCGGATCGGCGTACTCGAGATCGAAACCGCAGGCCAGCTCGCGCGCCAGGCCGCGAACGGAGAAGCAGTAGCCGCGGTCGGGAGTGATGTTCAGCTCGATGACGGTGTCGTCCAGACCGAGCAGCGCGTTGGCGTCGGCGCCGGGCTCGGCGGTGCCCGGTTCCAGTACCAGGATGCCGGAATGGTCCTTGCCGATCCCCAGTTCGGCGACCGAGCAGATCATCCCGTTGGACACGTGACCGTAGGTCTTGCGCGAGGTGATCTCGAACCCGCCGGGCAGCACGCCGCCGGGCAGCACCACGACCACCAGATCACCGACCTGGAAATTCCGTGCGCCGCAGATGATCTCCTGCAACTCGGGCTTACCGATGTCCACCTTGCAGAAGCGGATCGGCTTCTTGAACTCGGTCAGTTCGGTGATCTCGGCGACGCGGCCGACCACCAGCGGCTCGCCGCCCTCCTCCGAACCCGCGATCCGCTCGAGCTGGTCGAGCTCTTCGACTTCCAGCCCGACCCGGACGAATCCCGCGTCGAGCTCCTCCGGCGTCACCGACCACTCCGGGTTGGTGCGCTGGATGATGTCGGTCAGCCAGGACTGCGCTACTCGCACTTGACGTTTCGCTCTCTCGATCGAAGGGTGAGGTCAGGACCGGATACCGAAGGGCAGCGTGAAACGCACGTCGCCCTCGACGATGTCGCGCATGTCCGGGATGCCGTTGCGGAACTGCAGCGTGCGCTCCAGGCCCATGCCGAAGGCGAACCCGCTGTACACCTCGGGGTCGATCCCGCTGGCGATCAGCACCTTCGGGTTCACCATGCCGCAGCCGCCCCATTCGACCCAGCCCGCACCGCCCTTCTTGTCCGGGAACCACACGTCGACCTCGGCGGAGGGCTCGGTGAACGGAAAGTAGTTGGGCCGCATGCGCGTGCGGGTCTGTGGTCCGAACAGCGCGCGAGCGAACGCGTCCAGCGTGCCGCGCAGATGCGCCATGGTCAGACCCTTGTCCACCGCCAGGCCTTCGACCTGGGAGAACACCGGTGTGTGCGTGGCGTCCAGTTCGTCGGTGCGGAAGGTGCGGCCCGGGCAGACCACGTAGATCGGCAGCTCGCGTTCCAGCATCGAACGCACCTGCACCGGCGAGGTGTGCGTGCGCAGCACTTGGCGCGAGCCCTCCGGCGCGATGTGGAAGGTGTCCTGCATGGTGCGAGCCGGATGGTCGGGCAGGAAGTTCAGCGCGTCGAAGTTGAAGTGCTCGGTCTCCACCTCGGGACCTTCGGCGACCTCCCAGCCCATCGCGACGAACACGTCGGCGATCTGCTCGGAGATGACGGTGATCGGATGCCGCGCGCCGACGGCCGCCCGGCGCGCGGGCAGCGTCACGTCGATGGTCTCGGCGACCAGCACGGCGGCGTCGCGCTCGGCCAGCAACGCGGCGCGGCGGGACTCGAACGCCTCCGACACCCTGGACCTGGCGACGTTGACCCGTTTGCCCGCGTCCGCCTTCTCCGTCTTGGGCAGGCCGCCCAGCGCGCGTTGGGCCAGCGCCAGCGGCGCCTTGCCGCCGAGGTGCTCGGTTTTCGCGACCGCGAGCGCATCCAGGTCGGCGGCAGCGGCGAACGCCTTCTCGGCGGCCGCCGCGGCCGCGGCCAGTGCCTCCTCGGTCAGCGCCGCGTTCTGCTCGCCTGCGTCGATGTCGTCGGCCACGATGCTCCGTCTCTCCCCTGGGGATCAATTCGCGGGCACCGCTGCTCGCCTGCCCGCATTGCTGCTGGTCGCAATCGTATTCGATGGGCCTCGGCGGATTCACGCGGATTACCCGCCACGCCGCGCGAGCCGTGTGGTAACCGCGAGCCGGACCGGCGCGCGCCGGCCCCGCTCCATTATCCGTCCGGAACGGCGCGACTCATCACATGCTCGCAGACGGTGACCGGTCAGGGCAGCGAAAGACCAGCTCCGACAGCCGCCGCGAAACGCCCGGCCCTGGGCGATACCCAGTGACCGGGCGCTCCGCGATCAGCGCGCGACAGTGCGGTCAGCGCGCGGCGGTGATGTGGCGGGGCAGCAACCGCGACCCCAGCGCGCCGACCGCCACGATCGCGGCACCCACCCACACCGCGGGCACCAGTCCGTCGACGTAGCTCTGCGGATCCAGGTACGAGCCCCGCGCCGCGAACACCGACGCCAGCACCGCGACGCCCATGGCGACACCGACTTCCCGCAGGGTGTTGTTGGTTCCAGAAGCCATCGCGCGGTCCTCCTCCGCCGCGGCGGCCATCACCACGGTCGCGCCGGGCGCGAAGGTCAGGCCCATGCCGATCCCGCCGAGCAGGAACGGACCGACGAACGACAGGTAACTCGCGTCGACGGAAGTGACCAACGCCATCCAGCCCAGCGCGACGGCGAGCAGCGTCTGCCCGGTGGTGAGCAGCGCACGGGCGCCGATCTTGTCGACGATCAAACCCGCCAGCGGAGCGACCACCATCGGCGCCATCGTCCACGGCATGGTGCGAATGCCGGATTGCAGCGGTCCGTAGCCCTGCACGACCTGGAAGTACTGGGCCAGCAGGAAGATCGAGCCGAAGACGCCCATCGAGAAGGTGAAGCCGGTCATGTTGCTCACCCGGAACGCGCGGGAGCGGAACAGGCGCAGCGGCAGCATCGGCTCCCGCGTGCGCAGCTCCCAGGCGATCAGGCAACCGAGCAGCAACGCACCACCGACCAGCGCGGACAGCACGCCACGAGACGTCCAGCCATCATCGGCGCCGTGGATGACGCCCCACACCACCGCCAGCACGCCGCCCGCCGACAGCAGCAGTCCCAGCAGGTCGACTCGTCGGCTGCCGCCGTGCGACTCCGCCAGCACCCGCAGCGCGAACGGCAGCACGACCAGGCCGATCGGCACGTTCACCCAGAAGATCCACTGCCAGCTCAGCCCTTCGACGACCGCGCCGCCGATGAGCGGCCCCAGCGCGACGCCGAGGCCGGCGATCCCGCCCCAGATGCCGATGGCGGCGCTGCGCATCTTCTCCGGCACCGCCGCCGACAACAGTGTCAGCGACAGTGGCATCACTCCCGCCGCGCCGAATCCCTGTACCGCCCGCGCCGCGATGAGCATGCCCGGCCCGGTCGCCAGCGCGCAGACCGCGGACGCCAGTGTGAACAGCGCGATGCCGAGCAGGAAGATCCGCCGCCTGCCCAGTCGGTCACCGACCGCGGACGCGGTGAGCAACAGCGAGGCGAACGACAGCGTGTAGGCGTTGACGAACCATTGCAGGTCGGCCAGCGAGGCGCCCAGCTCGGTGCGGATCACCGGCAGCGCGTTCGTCACGACCAGGTTGTCCAGCGTGACCATGAACATCGGGATACCGACCGCGGCGAGGACGGCGGCGAGCCTGCGACCGCCGATCGTCGCCTCGGGCGCGGCGACGGGCGCCGGGGCGGATGGAAGGGTCTCGGTCATGTCCAGTCCTTGTTGTAATCGACTGATAACTAATGCTCGAAACGGTATGCATCGACTGATAACATGTCAAGAGAAAGGCAGGTACCAGCGGAAACGGAGAACGATGGCGACCAGAACCAGGATGACGGCCTCCGAACGGGGCGAACAGGTGCTGCGCGCGGCGGTCTCCGCGTTCGCCGAATGCGGTTACGCCGCTACCAGGACCGACGAGATCGCCCGGCGAGCGGGCGTGTCACAGCCCTACGTGATCCGGCTGTTCGGCACCAAGCAGAACTTGTTCCGCGCCGCCCAGCACCGCGTCTGCGACCGGATCGAGGAGATCTTCCGCGCCGCGCGCGCCGAGGCATCGCCCGAGGCGGCCCCCGACGAAGCCCTCGCCGCCCTCGCCACCGGCTATTCGGTCTTCCTCGCCGAACGCGAACTGCTCCAACTTCTGCTGCACGGCTTCGCGGCCAGCGCGGACCCGGAGATCGGCGACCAGGTCCGGGCCAGGTTCGGCGGTATCTACCACCTGATCCGCGACCTGACCGGAGCGCCGGAAACCGAGGCGCGCCGCTTCCTCTCCACCGGAATGCTGCTCACCGTCATGAGCGCCATGCGAGTGGCGGGCCCGGACGCGGTCCCCGCGACGTGGGCGACGGAGATCTTGGAGAACTTGAGCACCGAAGGCGACTGAATTCCATTCGCGGCCCGGCTCGCGCTCGGGCCTGCGCGCCCCGGGACACCCTCAGCACCGGTCAGGCACCCGAGCTACATGCGAATGTCCCGAGCTCGAACGCCAACGCGGCCAGCGCACCGTCACTCCAGGTTCCGAGCGAAGCGAGATCGAGCCTGTTCCGTTCGCGGCCCGGCTCGCGTTTGCGCGGCCGCCGCGTACGCGACGAAGGAGCAAGCGGCGGT
>NZ_JBHWFB010000032.1:0-7513 GCF_042733915.1 Nocardia sp. NPDC059691
AGTACGCGCCGCATACGCCACCATCACATCCCGCACCAACGGACCCATCGACGACGCATCCGCCGCGATGTGATGCACCACCACCGCCAACACATGTTCCTGCGGCGCGTCCGCGATCCGCAGCAGCCGCACCCGCACCGGCACTTCGGCGGTCACGTCGAACGGAGTCGCAGCGAGCGTGTACACCTCGCTCGCGACCTCGTCCGCGCCGATCGCATGCGCGCCCACATCCAGCGCCACCTGCCCGGCGGCCAGCACCACCTGCACCGGACCATCCGCGGTCTCCGGATACACCGTGCGCAGCACCTCGTGGCGCGCCACCACGTCGTGCAGCGCCGCACCCAGCGCGGCGACATCCAGTTCGCCGGTCAACCGCAATGCGAAGGGCAGATTGTAGGCCGCGGAACCGGCCGTGGCGGCAGCGCCGTCCACGTGGTCGAACCGGTTGAGGAACCACATCCGCCGCTGCGCCAACGACAACGGCAACCGCTCCGGCCGGGCGATGCTCCCCAACTCCACGCGCTCACCGTGCGTGTGCGACTCCAGCGCCGCCGCCAACCCCGCCACCGTCGGAGTCTCGAACAGCGCCCGCACCGGCACGCGAGCATCGACCGCCGCACCCAAGCGCGCCGCCGCCTGCGTGGCGACCAGCGAATTGCCGCCGAGCGCGAAGAAGTCGTCATCCGCGCCGACCCGGGTCACACCGAGCACCTCGCCGAACACACCCGCCACGATCTCCTCGACCGCGCTCGAGGGCGCACGGAACTCACGCGCGGTGAAGGCAGGTTCGGGAAGCGCCTTACGATCGAGCTTGCCGCTGGAGTTCAGCGGCAACGCATCCAGCGCGACTATGGCGGCCGGAACCATGTAGGCGGGCAGCGTTTCCCCGATTGCAGCGAGCAACTCGCCTTGCTCGATCGAGTACCCCGGCATGGGGACTGTGTAGGCGACGAGCTGGTCCCCGAGCGACGAAGGCGCGACCGAGGCCACCGCCTGGCTCACCGAAGGCTGCGCCAGCAGCGCCGTCTCGATCTCGCCCAGCTCGATCCGCTGACCACGGAACTTCACCTGGAAATCGGTCCGGCCGAGGTAGTCCAGCCGATGCGGCAGCGCTTCGGTCGGGGCGCGCCAGACCACCAGGTCACCGGTACGGTACATCCGCTCGCCGTTGCCGAACGGGTTGGCGACGAACCGGTCCGCGGTGAGATCGGGACGCCGCACATAACCGCGGGCCAGCTGATCACCGGCCAAGTACAACTCACCCGGCACACCCACCGGCACCGGCCGCAACCACGAGTCCAGGACGTACACCCGCGTGTTCCACTGCGGCACGCCGATCGGCACGGAACGCTCGTCCGCGGCCGTCGCGGGCCAGTAGGTCACCGACACCGCCGCCTCGGTCGGGCCGTAGAGATTGTGCACGGCCGCGTCGGTCACCGTGCGCACCGCGGCGACGGTCTCCGGCGGCAGCGCTTCGCCGATCACGAAGATGTCGCGCAAAGTGGGGCACGACCCGGGAGCGGTGTGCGCGGCGAAGACCGTCAGCATGGACGGCACGAAATCCGTCACCGTCACACCCTGTGCCGCAATCGTTTCCGCGACATACACCGGATCGCGGTGCCCGTCGTGGGCGGCGACGACCAGCTTCGCGCCCACGCGCAGCGGCAGGAAGTATCCCCATAGCGAGACGTCGAAGGTCGTCGCCGTCTTCTGTAGGTACACGTCGTCGGCGTCCAGCGGATAGGCAGCGAGCATCCAGCTGATCTGGTTCTGGATCGCGAAGTGCGAGATCGCCACGCCTTTGGGCCTGCCGGTCGACCCGGAAGTGAAGATGACGTACGCCGGATGGTGCGGCGACACCGGGCGCACGAGTTCTTCCGCGCGAACCGGGCTGTCGTCGAATCGGTTCGGATCCAGCGCGTCCAGCAGCAGGACCGCGGTGCCTTCCGGCACGTCGACCGCGTCGGCGGAGGTCGTGAGGACGCAGACCGGCTGCGCCGTGTCGAGGATGTGCGCGATGCGTTCGGCCGGATGATCCGGATCCAACGGCACATACGCCCCACCCGACGCCACCACCGCATACATCCCCACCACGAGATCCAACGACCGCCGAACCGCCAACCCCACCAACGACTCCGCACCCACACCCTGCGAAATCAACAAACGCGCCAGCCGATTCACCCGCGCATCGAACTCACGATAAGTCAGCTCGGCGCCCTCGTGCACCAAGGCCACCTCGTCCGCGTACGCCTCCGCGGCGCGCCGGTAACCGTCCAGCAGCAACTCGGCGGACACCGGGTACCTGGTGCTGTTCCACTCGAGCAGGATGCGTTCGCGCTCGGCGGGAGCCAGCAGGTCGATCGCGCCGATCGGCCGATCCGGCTCGGCCGCGACGGCGGTCAGCAACAGATCCAGCCGCCAGGCGAACTCGGCGATCGTCCGCTCGTCGAACAGGTCGGTGGCGTAGGTGAACATCGCCGTGAACCCGGTGGCCTGTCCATCGGCGGCGGGCACCACGGTCAATTGCAGATCGAATTTCGCCATCGCGCTGTCGAACTCGACCACCTGAGCGGATAGTCCGGGCAGTACTATCTCGGGCATGCTGAGGTTCTGGTAGAACAGCGCCACTTGGAACAACGGATGATGCGCCTGCGAGCGCACCGGGTCCAGCACCTCGACCAGCCGCTCGAACGGCAACTCGGCGTGCGAGAACGCGCCGAGATCCGTTTCCTTCGTCTGTTCGAGCAGCGCACGGAACGACGCGCCGGGATCAATCCGGGTGCGCAGGACCAGCGTGTTGACGAACATGCCGATCAGCGGATCGAGTTCCCGCTCGCCCCGGCCCGCCACGGGCGTGCCGATGGTGATGTCGTCGGTGCCGGTGAGCCGGGCGAGCAGCACCGCCAGGGCGCTGTGCACCACCATGAACTCCGAGGCGCCCGCGCTCTGTGCCAGTTCGGCGAGACCTCGGTGCACGGAGGCGTCCACCACGAAGGTGTACTCCGCGCCCCGGCCGGAGGCGACGGCTGGACGCGGCCGGTCCGCGGGTAGGTCGATCCGGTCCGGGATGCCCGCCAAGGCGTCGCGCCAATAGGCGATCTGGGCCGCGGCCACCGAATCCGGGTCGTCCTCGTCGCCGAGCATCGCGCGCTGCCACAGCGTGTAGTCCGCGTACTGCACGGGTAGCGGTTGCCACGACGGGCGCGCCCCGTTGCGCCGGGACAGGAACGCGCTGAGCAGGTCACGCAGGAACGGCGCGACCGAAGCGCCGTCGGCCGCGATGTGGTGCACCACCACAACGACCACGTGGTCACCGGGACCGATCTCGGCCAGTGCGATGCGCAGCGGCACCTCCGCCGCGACGTCGAAGCCGGTCAGCGCGAATCCGCGCAGCCAGTCCGGTAGCTCGTGCTCGGCGACCGGCTTCGGCGCGAGGTCGGGAACGGCCTGTGCGGCTGGCAGCACCACTTGATACCCGGTACCGTCCACCGCCGGATACACCGTCCGCAACGTCTCATGACGCCCGACCACATCCGCCACCGCCGCCTGCAACGCCGCCACATCCAACACACCCGACAACCGCACCGCGAACGGAATATTGTTCGCCGCGGACCCGGTATCGAACTGATTCAAAAACCACATCCGCCGCTGCGCGGGCGACAACGGCACCCGCTCCGGACGCTCCACCGCCACCAACGCGCGCCGGTCGCCCGCGCCCTTCAACGGCTCCAACCGCGCGGCGAGCGCGGCGACGGTGGGGCTTTCGAAGATCAGCCGCGCGGGCACCCGCGCCGCGATGGCGGCCCCCAACCGGGCCGCGACCTGCGTCGCGATCAGCGAGTTGCCGCCCAGCTCGAAGAAATCGTCGTCCGCGCCGACCGGCGCGCCGGGGCCGAGCAGTTCGGCGAACACCTCGCCGACCAACTCTTCGAGCGGGCCGACCGGCGCGCGGAACACCTTGGTCTGCAACCGCGGCGCGGGCAGCGCCTCGCGGTCCAATTTGCCGACCGGAGTCAGCGGGATCTCGTCCAGCACCATGACGACCGTCGGCACCATATGCGCGGGCAGGCTCTGCTCGGCGAGCGCGGCCAGTTCGGCCGCGTCGGCGTCCATCCCCGGCGTGGCGTGCACGTAGGAGACGAGAATGGTCGCGCCGCTGTCCAGGTGGTGGCCGACGGTGACGGCGAAATCGACCGTCTCGTGCGCCGCCAGCACCGCATCGATCTCACCGAGCTCGATACGGAAACCGCGAATCTTCACCTGGAAATCGTTGCGACCCAGATACTCCAACTCACCATCCGGCGTCCAACGCACCAGATCACCGGTGCGATAGAGGCGTGACCCATGCGCGTCGAACGGGTTCGCCACGAAGCGGGACGCGGTCAGTCCCCGCCGTTCGTGATAGCCGCGGGCCAGTTGCGCACCGGCGATGTACAGCTCCCCCACGACACCGCTGGGGACCGGGACCAACCGCTCGTCCAGCACGTATTCGGTGACGGCCCGGATCGGCGCGCCGATCGTCACCGGTTCCCCCGGCACCAGCGGCGCGCTGATGTTCGTCATGATCGTCGTCTCGGTCGGGCCGTACCCGTTGAAGAACTCACGGGTGCGCCCACCCGACACCGGTAGCACCCAGCGCCGCACCAGCTCCGGCGGGCACGCCTCGCCACCGGCCACCACCACACGCAACTCGTCCAACCCCGCCGGATCCACCGACGCCAGCGCGGCCGGCGTCACGAACGCGTGGGTCACGGCCTCCCGGCGGATGAGGGACGCGAATTCCTCGCCGCCGAACACCGTGGGGGACGCGACGACCATGGTGGCCGCGCCACCCAGCGCGAGCAGCAACTCCAGCACCGACGCGTCGAACGACGGCGACGCGAAATGCAACGTCCGCGACGCACTCGTCACCCGATACCGATCACGCTGCTCGGCACAGAAACTCGCCAACCCCGCCTGCGTGATGACCACACCCTTCGGCTTGCCCGTTGAGCCGGAGGTGTAGATGACGTAGGCGGGATGCTCCGCGCGCAGCGGACGAACCCGATCGGTGTAGGTCACCGGATCTGCCGGGAACTCCGCGAGCCGCCGGGCGCAGTCCGCGGTGTCGATGGCCAGCCACTCGACCCGGTCCGGTAGGTCACCGCGGAGTTCCTCCACGGTCAGCCCGAAGACCGCGCCCGAGTCGGCGACCATGTGCTCGACCCGGTCGATCGGATAGTTCGGATCCACCGGCACGAACCCCGCACCGGTCTTGGCCACCGCCCACACCGCGACCACCGACTCCACCGAACGCGGAACACCGACCGCGACCAGATCCTCCGGACCCACCCCACGATCGATCAACAAACGCGCCAAACGCGTGGACCGTTCGTCCAGCTCGGCATAGCTCAGCGCGGCCAGCGTGGCGGTCGCGTCGGCGAACACCACGGCCGCGCCGCTCGGGTTGGCCTCGACGGCGGTGGCCATCAATTGCGGCAGAGTGGTGACGCGGGGGCGGCGGGTCCGGGTCGGGCGCACACGCGCCGGGCGGGTCATACGCGCACCGCTTCCGCAGTCTCGTCACGCCGCTGCCCGACCGCCCGAACCATCGTGCTGCCTCACCCTGTCTATCGTCGCCGCACGCACGTCACCATGCTCCCCACCCTGGGATCATCGAACGTGCGCAGGTCGATCGTTACCTGACCACCGGCGCACGCCGAGCGCGACCGGCCTCGACCCTGGGGTTTCGGGTCGAAAACGGACGCACGTGACGAGTGCCGCGGTTGATTATTACCTGCCGACGCGCGATTGGGGTCGCGACGTCGGCAGGATGGTCAACGGCGAGCGTCGAGCAGAGCGGCCAGCTGCGGTCCGATCACCGCCAGCGCCTCCGGTGTGGCCATCCGAGCGTGGGTGACCTCGACCGGCCGGTCGACGACCATGCCTTGGACGTACGGCCACCAGTCGGCCGCGGCGGCGCGCAACTCGTCGGTGGGATCGGCGACCGCCGCGCTGAAGTACTGCACGGTGCCGCGGAATACTCCGGGCCGGTGCTCGGCGATCAACTCCGCCGAGCGGACCGCGGTGCGGTAGATCCGGCGCAGCCGCTCGGGAGTCACCGCGACCAGATCGGCCGGGATCATGGCGTGCAACGCGGCCAACGACTCGTCGTCTAGCTCGTAGACATCGCCGTCAGCGGTGACCGCCGTGCCGAGGCCGAGTTCGGCCAGGGCCCCGCGCACCGCCGCGCGGAATCCGACCACGTCCGGATTCGGATGGCTGTCCATCATGGCCAGCAACTCCACCTGCTCGCCCGCGTCCTGCAACCTGGTGGCGATGGCATGGGCGAGCACGCCGCCGAGGGACCAGCCGAGCAACCGGTACGGACCCTGCGGTTGTACCGCCCTGATCTCGGACAGGTAGCGCTCGGCCAGTTCGTCCAGCGAACCGGGCAGCTCGACGTCCTCCGACAGCGCGGGCGATTGCAGGCCGAAGATCGGCTGCTCGACGGGCAGGAACTGGGCCAGACCCGCGTACGACCAGGCCAAGCCGTACATCGGATGCAGGCAGAACAGCGGGGCCGCCGATCCGCTCGCCCGGATGGGCAGCAGCACGTCCAGCGCCGCGGTGGCGTCGGCGTCGCCCGCGTCGATGCGCGCGGCCAAGCCCGCCACCGTGGCGTCGGTGAAGAACCACTGCACCTGCACCGTCGCTCCGGTCGCGTCCCGCAGCCGTCCGGCCACCTGGGCCGCGAGCAGCGAGTTACCGCCGAGCCCGAAGAAATCGTCGTCCAGGCCGACGCGGTCGGCGCCGAGCAGTTCGGCGAACGCGGTGGCCACGGCCTGCTCGGTGACCGTCTGCGGCGCGCGGTAGGCGGCCGTGCTGACGATCTCCGGTGCGGGCAGCGCCCTGCGGTCCAGTTTCCCGTTCGCCGTCAACGGCAACACCTCGAGCACGACCACCGCATCCGGGACCATGTACCCGGTCAGGAAGTCGGCGACTTCGCCGCGCACCGCGGTCGGGTCGATGCTCGCGCCCGGGTCGGGCACGACGTAGCCGATCAAACGGTCACCGGCATGCTCGTCGGTACGGACCGCCGCGACCGCCTGCCCGACCCCCGCACACCGCAGCAGCGCCGCCTCGATCTCCCCGAGTTCGATGCGGAACCCACGCAACTGCACCTGCTGATCACCGCGACCGGCGTACTCCAGGGCGGCGTCGTCACCACGGGCACGCCAGCGCCCGATATCCCCGGAGCGATACATCCGCGAGCCCGGCGCACCGAACGGATTGGCCACGAACCGTGTCGCGGTCAACCCCGCACGCCCCAGATACCCGCGCGAGAGCTGCGCGCCGACCACATGGATCTGTCCGGCCACCCCCACCGGCGCCGGATGCAACCGGTCGTCGAGCACATACGCCTCCAGACCCGGGATCGCCCGCCCGATCACGCTGGCCGGGTTGTCGACCATCTGCTCGTCCAACGACAGGAACGACACGTGCACCGTGGTCTCGGTGATGCCGTACATGT
>NZ_JBHWFB010000033.1:0-6635 GCF_042733915.1 Nocardia sp. NPDC059691
CCACACGGGGAGTGAAAAGGCCGGAACCAAAAAATAATTGGCACTGACATTCATCGACACACTATTGAGTTCTCAAAGAACACACGCACACACATTCAATCCGAATTACTTCGGACCTTCAGTGAGGCAACTTTTCCAGCTTAGCTCATTCGTTCACCCGATCAAAATCGGGCTCCCGATCGAGCCAGTGTGATCGCCAGGCGCTCCTCGTCCTACCTCGTTTCCCGGTACTTCCGCTCGGCGTCTCCGCCTCGCTTCTCGGCTCCGGGTCGGTGTCCGTGTCGCTCTGACTTGGAATAAGTTACGCGGCGGATAACGCTTCGTCAAATCGCCTGCCCAGCGCGCTTTTTCGCAGGTCAGCGGCGTGCGCGCAGCGAAACTCCGGCGCGAATGACACAAGTGTGATTCAGACCACGACAAGATCGATTGGCAGCGCTTCTACGACAATGCGCCCGTCGGCGATCAGCCACCCAGTGGAGCGCGGCGCGGAATGACTTTGCGATACGTGATCCGCCAGCCGACGGGTTCTCGCACCACCACGTCCTCATAGGTAACGCTTCCGCAGCGACCATCGGCGGCGATCCCGATTCCCTTCGACAACACCTGTGCGCGGTCGGCCTCACTTTCGGTGACGATCACATTCGTGACGTGATGGCCGACCGGATTCGCGTCGCCGAGCGCGAGGGCCGCGTCACGCACAGCGGCGATGCCGCGCAATTCGCCGTATCCCAAGGCGGTCAGGTCGTAGACGACCTCCGCGCTGAACAGCTCGTCCATGCGATCCAGTTCGCCCGCATCGATGATGTGGCCGTGCCGGGCGATGAGGTCGGTGATATCGAGGCGGTCTTCCACTGAGAGCGTCATGCGCAGCACCGTAGTGCCGCTTCCCGCATCGGGCAGCCGAGTATCCGCACGCCGCGGCGGCCTTCGCTCAGCCAGGCTTGTCCGCCGCACGAAGCAGTTTGGCGCCGAGCCGAGCGAGCAGGTCTTTCATCTCGACGGGTTCGACGACCTCGAAGTCCAGGTCGAGGTGCGCGATGCGGAGGGCGGTCCACTCCAGCGAATCCGCGGAGGTGCGCAAGAGACAGGTTCGCTCGTCCAGCGGTTCGACTTCCTCCGCGCGAACGCGGAACGTCTCGGCCAGCACCGCGGCGCGGGCATGCACCCGCAGCACCACGGGACGAACCGGTCTGGAGCGCGCCAACTGGCTGCTCACGAAACTCGCCGCGTCGGCGGTGGGCAGCGTGCGAGGTGCGCAGCGTATTCCGATCGGCCTCGGTGACGTCACACGGTCCACGCGGAAAGTGCGCCAATCGGCGCGGTCGACATCCCAGGCGACCAGGTACCAGCGCCGACCCGCCGAGACCAGACTGTGCGGTTCGGCGAGGCGGCTGCTTTCCGTATCCGTCTTGTCGCGGTATCGGAAGCGGATCCGCTCGCTGTCGCGCGCGGCGGCGGCCAGGGCGACCAACACCTCGGGATCGATCATCGGACCGGTGGCGGGCCCGCCGAGCGAGACGGTGGTGGCGCCTATCGCGTCGACTCGGCGGCGCAAGCGCGACGGCAGGACCTGCTGCAGCTTCACCAAGGCGCGAGCAGCCGATTCCTCGATACCCGCGACCGCGCCCTGCGCCGCGCCGCGCAGTCCGAGCGTGATCGCGACTGCTTCCTCGTCGTCGAGCAGCAGCGGCGGCAGTGCCGCGCCCGCTTCCAGGCGGTAGCCGCCGATCGCGCCGAGGCTCGCGACCACCGGATACTCCAGCTCGCGCAGACGCTCCACGTCCCGGCGCACCGTCCGCACCGTGACGCCGAGCCGCGCGGCCAGTTCGGGACCGCTCCATTCGCGGCGGGTCTGCAACAGCGACAGCAGCTGGAGCAGTCGCTCGGCGGTCCGGGTCACGTACTCGAGTATGGCCGCGAAGGAGGACAGAATCCGACCTCATCGCTGCCTAGCGTGAGGTCCGTGCATGCAGATCGAGACACCATCAGGATCGTCGGGGCTCGTGAGAACAATCTGCGCGATGTCTCGCTGACGATCCCCAAAGGCAAGATCGTGGTCTTCACCGGCGTCTCCGGTTCGGGCAAGTCGTCGATCGTCTTCGGGACCGTGGCGGTCGAATCGCAGCGGCAGCTCAACGAGACCTTCACCTGGTTCATCCGCAATCGGCTGCCCAAATACGAGCGTCCGGAGGCGGACGCGATCGACAACCTGGCGCCCGCCGTCGTCGTCGATCAGAAGCCGATCGGCGGCAATTCCCGTTCCACGGTCGGGACCATGACCGACATCCACTCCGTCATCCGCGTCCTGTTCTCCCGGCACAGCGTGCCGAGCGCGGGCGAGGCCACGCGCTATTCGTTCAACGATCCGCTGGGCATGTGTCCCGGGTGCGGCGGCCTCGGCAATGTGGTGCGGCCGGATCTGGGCAAGCTCATCGACCGCGGCAAATCGCTCAACGAGGGCGCCATCACCTTCGGGCCCTTTGCGGTCGGAACGTTCCAATGGCAGCTCTACGCCGAGTCGGGGCTCTTCGATCCGGACAAGCCGCTGCGGGACTTCACTACCGAGGAATGGCGATTGTTCCTGCATGGCAAGGGTTTCCGGGTGCCGCGCAAGAATCGGAACGGTTCGGCGGGAAACAACGCGTACGAAGGCCTGTTGGAGCGGTTCGACCGCCTCTACATCAAGCGTGATCTCACCGCGTTGTCGGACAAGAATCGCGAAGCCGCCCGCGCGGTGGTCACCGAGGAGGTCTGCCCGGACTGCGGGGGCGCACGGCTCAACGCCGCCGCGCTGGCGAGCCGGATCGATGGCCTCGGCATCGCCGACTACGGCAGGCTGGAGATCACCGACCTCATCGAGGTGCTCGACCGCCTGGACGATCCGGTGGCTCGGCCGATCGCCCAGGCCGCTGTCGCCCGGTTGCGCCGGATCGAGGAGGTCGGGCTCGGCTACCTGTCGCTCGATCGGGAAACCGCCACCCTGTCCGGCGGCGAGGCGCAGCGCCTGAAGGTCGTCCGGCATCTCGGCTCCAGCCTCACCGGCATGACCTATATCTTCGACGAGCCCAGCGTCGGCATGCACCCCCGGGATGTGGGCCGGCTGAACACTCTGCTGAGCCGGCTGCGGGACAAAGGGAACACGGTGCTCGTGGTGGAGCACTCCCCCGATGTCATCGCCGTCGCCGACCATGTGGTCGACATGGGGCCGGGCGCCGGTTCCCGCGGCGGGCAGGTGGTGTTCCAGGGCACCGTCGATCGCTTGCGGCGTGCGGAGACGCCGACCGGTGCGGGCCTGCGCCGGGTGCGGCGGGTGAAGGAGGACGTCCGCGAGCCGGCGGGATGGCTCACCGTCGCCGATGCCGACGCCTACAACCTGAAGAACCTCACCGTGCGGTTTCCGACGGGCGTGCTCACGGCGGTGACCGGCGTGGCGGGCTCCGGGAAGAGCACGCTGGTGTCCGGCGCGTTCGTCGCGGCGCATCCGCAGGTCATCGCGGTGGACCAGGCCGCGATCGCCGCCTCCCGGCGCTCCAGCCCCGCGACCTATCTCGGCATCATGGATCCACTGCGTCAGCTGTTCGCCAAGCGGCACGGCGTACGACCGGGCTTGTTCAGTTTCAATTCCGACGGCGCCTGCGGCGAATGCGACGGCGCCGGAGTGATCTTCACCGATCTGGCGTACATGGATCCGGTCACCACGATCTGCCAGGCCTGCCACGGACGCCGATACCGTCCGGAGGCGCTCGCTTACGAGATTCGCGGGGCGTCCATCGCCGACGTGCTGGAGATGCCCGCGGCGGAAGCGCTGGACTTCTGGGCCGCGGACGGGGACCGGCGGATCGGCACGCCGCTGCGGTCGCTGCTCGACGTCGGTCTCGGGTATCTCACCCTCGGCCGGTCGTTGTCCTCCCTGTCCGGCGGCGAACGCCAGCGCGTCAAGCTGGCCGATCACCTCCAGCGTCGCGCCGAAGCCGCCGTCTACGTGTTGGACGAGCCGACCACGGGGCTGCACATGGCCGATGTCGACGCGCTGGTCGGGCTGCTGGACCGACTGGTCGACGCGGGCAACACGGTGATCGTCATCGAGCACGACCTGGACGTCGTCGCTCGGGCCGACTGGGTGATCGACCTCGGACCCGACGGCGGAAAGCACGGAGGCGAACTCGTTTTCGCCGGGACACCGGCGGACTTGCTGGCGGACGGCCGGTCGCTGACCGCGAAATACCTGCGGCGCAGTGTCGTTGCCCGATGATTCCGCCACCGAGGACGTGATCGCGGCATCATGAATCCATGGCGACACGGGAGGTGGTCCGGGCGGGAGCTTTCGCGCGGATCTACGATCCGAGCGCCGGGGAGTCGGAAGCCTGGTACATCAACGATCACACATTCGTTCGCGACGCTGCCGGGAGGTGGCACCTTTTCGGGATCACCCACCCCGAGCCCGCGGATCCGTTCGACGAGATCGAGTTCGCGCACGCCACCGCCGACCGGCTGCGCGGTTCGTGGACCAAGCATGCCTCGGCGTTGCGGGTGGATCGGGACTACGGGGAGACGCATCTGTGGGCGCCTTTTGTGCTCGGCGCTCACGGCCGGTACTACATGTTCTACGCCGCGGGCGGCGCCGACCGCACCGCCGCGGCGATGAACCTGGCGACCTCGCCCGACCTGTTCCACTGGACCAGATCGGCGGAGGGCCCGCTGTTCCGCGACGGCTACGACGCTCGCGATCCCATGGTGGTGCGAGTCGGCGACCAATGGGTGATGTACTACTGCGCGACCAGTGCCCCGGCGGGTGGTCACCATGTCGTCGCCTACCGCACCAGCGCCGACCTCGTGCACTGGGGCGATCGGCACATCGCGTACACGGATCCGGCCAAAGGCACCGAGGCGGGCAACACCGAATCGCCTTACGTCATTCGGTACGGGGGATGGTGGTACTTGTTCATCGGTCCGCGCCCGCATTACGTCGGCACCGACGTCTTCCGCAGTGACAATCCTTTCCATTTCCGCATCGGCGACAAGGTCGGACACATCGCGGCGCACGCCGCCGAGGTGGTCGAAGAGGACGGCCGCTGGTGGATCACCAGTGCGGGGTGGGGACAGGGCGGGGTACATCTGGCGCCGCTCGGCTTCCCGCAGTCGCGGGTCGTCAAAACGGTTCCACGCTAAGCGGTCCGAAGCACCGGGCCGAGCGCTATTTCGGCGAAACGCGTCTCCGCGCGCGGTCGCGGCTGGTATCTCTTGAGCGAGTCGAACTCTCCGATCACCCACCTACGGGAGGGACCGGCATGGCCCGTATCGGCATCATCAGCGTCTCCGATGGCCGCGACTATGTGCATGCGGGCATCGCCGATTTCATCGCCTCCACCGAGGACCGGCTGGTGGCCGCGCTCGCGGACGCGGGCCACGATGTGGTCCGTGGCGCGGCGCCGATCAGCGACAACGCGGCGGCCGGTGCGGTGGCGCGCACGGTCGCCGCGGCGGGCGTCGATCTCACCGTCCTGCATTACGCGGTCTGGGCGTTCCCGCATTTCACCATGCTGGCGGCGGGCGCGATTCCGGGGCCGCTGCTGTTGCTGTCGAATATCGACCCGGTCCAGCCGGGAATGGTGGGCATGCTCGCCGCCGGAGGTGCGCTGGATCAGATCGGACGTCGGCACAGCAGGCTGTGGGGCGATCCGTCCGATGCCGAACTCATCGACGCGATCGGCGTGCGCGCGCGGGCCGCGGCAGCCGTGGCGAGCCTGCGCGGTTCGACGTTCGGGCGCTTCGGTGGGCGGCCGATGGGCATGAACACCGCGGTCGCCAACACCGATCAGTGGCAGCGCCTATTCGGCATCGACGTCGAGGAAATCGATCAGTGGGAGATCGTGCGGCGCGCGGAACTGGCCGACGCGGGCGAGACGAAGGCCGCGCGCGAGTGGCTGGAGCGCAACACCGCGGGCGTGTACTACGACGGCGCCAAACTCACCCCGCAACTGCTGGAACGTCAGATCCGCTCGTATCTGGCGGTGCGCGAACTGATCGACGAGTGGCGCCTGGATTTCTCGGGGATCAAGGGGCAGCCCGAACTCACCCAGTATTTCGCCACCATGGACGTCACCGAGGCCTTCCTCAACGATCCCTACGACTGGAACGGACCGAAGGAGCCGCACGTCTGCGCGACCGAGGCGGACATGGACGGCGCGCTGACCATGCAGCTGCTCAAAGGGATCGCGGGCACCCCGGTGCTGTTCGCCGACGTCCGGCACTATCACGCCGATCGGGACATCTGGGATCTCTGCAATTCCGGCCAGCACGCCACCTGGTTCGCCGCCCGCAGCGACGATCCGGCGGAGAACCTGGCGAAGGTACACCTGTACCCGGAAGTGTTCTTCTTTCCCGCGGGCGGCGCCTCGGTGCATCATCTGGCCGCGCCGGGCCGGATGACCCTCGCCCGGCTCACCCGGCTCGACGGCGACTACCGCATGCAGCTGATGCTCGGCGAATTCGAGGAATACGACGAGCAGACCAACGAAGCCCTGATGAAGCAGTCGACCCGGGAATGGCCGCACGCGTTCGCCCGGCTGGACGCGCGCGCCGAGGATTTCCTGAACCGCTTCGGGGCCAACCACATTCACGCGGTGCCCGGCGTC
>NZ_JBHWFB010000034.1:0-6415 GCF_042733915.1 Nocardia sp. NPDC059691
TAACGCGTTGATGGAGAATTTCTTCTCCACGTTGAAGACCGAGTTGGTTTATCGCCGGGCCTGGCGGACCCGGGACGAGGCCGAGAACGCCCTGTTCGCCTATATCGATGGCTGGTACAACAGCCAGCGCATTCAGAAGAAGCTGGGCTGGCGATCACCCGCCGAGTTCGAAGCCAGCTACCATCAACCGGCTCCGGCTGGAACCTGATAACCCCGCCCTCCAACAATGCGGGGGAACCTCACTCTGGCCGACAAGGCGTGGCGTGTCCGGGGCAACTCGACTTATCGCCCGGGCGCCTGTTCCGTCGGCTGTGACGAGATTGTCGGCAATTGTGCGGATATCGCTGGAGATTCCACGCACACTTCTTTGCAGCGCGCCGCCCGCCTCGGTGACTGCTGTGCGAAGCCGCCCGGTCATTCGGGCGAGGCTAGCGGCGAGCATCATTCGGCCGGTCGCAGACTGCGGGTCAGTAACCGGAACTGTGTGGGACTGCCCGGATTGAGCAGGATATCGGTGCTGGCAGGCACGATGTCGGGCAGCACGGTGCCCAGCACCGGCCGCCAGCGATCCGCCTCGACCCGGTGTTTGTATATCGTGGCGGTGGCAACCGCGACGCATGGCACCCCATCCGGAGCCGGTCCCACCAGTGGTTCGTCCTGATCGTCGCATGCGATCTCTACCACGGCACCGCGCAGCGCAGCGATGATCTCGTCGCCGCCGATGTTGTCGCCGTTGGCGACTCGCCGCAGCACGGCATCGATGGGATCGGTCGGCAACGCCTCGTCAGCAGGGACGTAGTTTGGATTGGGTTCGAACGGACCCGGAACGCCGTCCTCGCCGATCATCCAGCCACCGAGGATCACCTCGGCCGGCGGCATTACCTCACGCACGGTTTCCTGCCGGCCCGGCTCGATCAACACCAACCAGTCACCCTGACGAACGACAGTCGAGTTCAGGTCCTCGATTTCCCTCACCGCCCGCTGATCAATCCTGGCACCGAGAACCGGCGCTTCTCCATCGTCGCCCGCGCCACCACCACCGGTGTACGCCGCGCGACGCCGCAAAGGTCACTTGCCTTACGCAAGTCAGCAGTTTAGAGTCTACATATGTATCACGCTATTGTGCGATCACTGGTCCGGAGAACCTGGCGTCGCGTCAGCGCGGGAGACTTCGACGCTGCTGTGGCCATGGCCCACCCCGATATCAGGTTCCGGTTCGTGGGCGACACCGCACTCGGCGCAGACATCCGTGGGCGCGAATCATTCCGAAAGTGGTTCAGCGCTCTCGAGCGCCACCTGCCCGGCGTCCGGCTGGATCTGGTAGATGTCGTGGCCGACGGCTGGCCCTGGAACACCAAAGTCGCGACTCAGTTGCGCGTCACTGCCACCCTTGCTGATGGAACATCGTACTGCAATACGGCAATCCAATGGCTTACCTTGCGGTGGGGACGCATGATCGAGGACCTCGTCTTGGAAGACACTCTCGCGCTCGACGCCGCGCTCCGCACCAAGCACGCAATAGAGCATCGGTGACTCCACGGGTTTGCAGAGTGGGACGTGTTGCAGAGGCGAACTTGTGGAACACCCGGGCCATAGCGCTCAGTGGTACAACTAGCTCGGATCGTCGGAGAGGGATCCCATGGGCGTCTTGGCGCAGCCTGTGCCCTACCGCATACTGGATTCGGTGAACGGCCCGGAGCGAAGAAGCAGACCCGGTCTCCTCCGACACCCCAGCCCTAACCTGGTTCACAATTCGGCGTATGGGCCTGCATGGGTTGCTGGACACAACCTTCGGCGAAGGCGCAGCCGCAGTACCATTCGCCATCGGAAAAATTCCCACGCGTACACGTTGTTGGCCCGCGACGAAACGTTGATCGGTCTCTGCACTCTTAACCCGGTCTGCGTCCTTGCTCCTGGGAAATCGGCGCGCGGCTGTGTATTCGCGGGATATGGACCGGTGGGTTTCTCCGCAGGGGCTCCGCCCCCTGCTGGTAGACGTCTACCACGATGACGTCCTAAGTGCGATGACGTCCTAAGTGCACTGCCGCGGACGCGGCGTAGCGCCCAACTGGTGACGAATTACTTCGCCTGCCGCTCGCTTACTCAGCATTCGACGCCAGTGGCAGGTACACCGCCGTGCCGAATCGCCTTCATTGACTGGTACATCTGCACCCGGGCCCTCGACGGGAGCGCTGGTCACATGCGACTGCCGACGATCCTCAGCCAACCACGGAAGGTAGCAAAGGTCCCACGTGCCTATAACGCTTCCGAGTGAAGTCGTGTTCTTCCTCGATCTCTGTGGTGTGCCGTATCCGGACATTAACGAGGATCATGTCCGCGACTTCGCGGACCACGTTCGCACCTTCTCGACCAACATTCAGCAAACTCACGAATCAGCGACGCAAACGGTCAAGGACATCGGCTCGGTCTACTCGGGATACTCCTACGACCAGCTAGCCGCATCATGGGCGCAGGTAAGCGCGACACATATTGCGGACTTCGACCATGCTTGCAGAACTGTGGCGACAGCTTTGGATGTCGCGGCAGGCGTCATCACGGCGATGAAGGTTGCGGTGATCGCCGAACTAGCCGCGATGGCCGCGAGCTACGCAGCCGTAATCGCCTCGCCGGCCGGACCAGCCGCCGCCCCGCTCCTCACCGCCGCAGCGCGTCGGCTGTGCACCGAAATGCAGGAGGCGCTGGTTCAATACATCGCCATCGAGATCGTCAGCAAGGCGATCGAGCCGTTCGAAGACACGATAGACAGGATGATCAACGGAGTCGTATACGACGCAATGGCTCGCACGCCGGGCATGCCATCCGACAGTGCGGCCGCAAAAATGCTGAGCATCGAACCGGACGAAGTGCTGCGTTATGCCGACATTCTAACCAACCACGCCGACGAGGTTCTCAGGCATGCCACAATTTTCGCCGACAACGTCTCACAGTTGGATTTCACCACCGAAACAGATCAGCCTGGTGCCCTTACAGAAACAACAGTCTCGACGCAAAGAACCAGTCACGACCTACTTCCGACAATCAATTCCAGTGCCGCTGCTGAAACAGTATTCTCAAGGCAAAAACCCGTCCCCGACCTACTTCCGACGATCAATTCCCAACCCGATCGAACGCCAGCTCCCCGCATACAGCCTGAGGCAACACGGCCGATCGTCGCATCAGTCGCAGACGCCGAACGGATCACAACTGACCACGGAAACGGTCGTAAGCATGAGGTAGTGGCCGGAAAACTGAACCCAGGCGGACCAAGCGAAGCAAGCGCACCCGCCGAGTCCGCCACGGCTCAACCGACCACCGCCTCGCCCCCAGTGCACCCGCCCACCAGTCAGGCTGTGGATACCGGCAGCACTGGAATAGAACGTAGCATCCACCCCCGAAGCGTTGATTCGGCTGCTTCGCAAGCCCAAGTACAGCAAGAAGCACGTCCGGAACTCGCCTTCACGGAGCGTTCCGTTGTAGACATCCAGCCAGCGGTCCAATTAAATCCCGACGAACCGATTCTAGCGACCGATTCAGTTACAGACAGTAGCCAACCGAATGACACATATCTACGCCCACCGGACAGCAACGCCGCACCAGCCGCCACACAACCAGCAGGGCACGACAGACCCGCTGCGACAGGCGGCAAAGCCCCTATTTTAGGTACTTCTACGACGCCCAGGACGCCATGGACGCGTTCGCGGCCAGTGGCCGCGCAGCCCACCGCACCCGCGCCGACGATCGCCGCAGGCACCGATCGATCAGCATCAACCTCACCATGGATTAAGGCCAGAAGTCCTGCAGTCACCGCCCCGAGGGTTTTCGCATCCTCGACGGGGAGTCCTCCGACGCATCCGCAACCACAAGACCGCCGTGTGGGCGACATCAAGGAAAACGTCAAGAAGAAAACAGAGGTTGCAAACACAAACTTCGAGAGATCGCGCACATCGGAAGAATCATAACTGCAACAAGAAATGCCTGGAGAAGCTACGGCCACTCACTTCACGAGTACGCTTTAGTTATGCCCATTTCCGCGCAAATCAGTAGATTCGCATCAGCAAAGCAACCCCGCCGCCCCGTTCGCTAATCATTCTTCGCTTGGCCGCCAGAACCCGGGCCGTGCAGTTCAGCCCGACCGTTGTCCATGCCAGCAGGGAATTCTAATGAACCTCAACGTTTCGACGTATATACGTAATTGCACTCAACATATTATCGACATCACCCGGAGCGGAATTGTAGCGATGGCGCATTCCTACAGAGACACGATCAAAGCACTCAGGCGAACCGATAGCTTCAACGAGAGCGACCTAAATGATGCACCCATAATACTATAGTATTCTTACGGAATTCCTCGAACGTCATGTCCGTTGGGTCCCTTCTTGGGTTCGGCAGCTGGTCTCGGCTGTGGAGATGCGGTCGTGATGGGTAGGTGCCGCTACGCTTCCGCGGCGGCTTTCGCATGACAGTCAAGGAGAAGAAGGGTGGGCTCGATCCGGATCACCGCGAGAATTACTTACCGGTTAGTGACGAAGAACAGCATCTACTGGAGAGACGTCGCGATTTCTCCCCAAGTGATCAATCCTACGAGGCAGTCAAGGCAGCACGTGATCGGCAGGCGCCAGAATTCTACGACGACAGTGCCACGGACACCGCGCCCGACACAGTCGCGATACCGGACGACGGACCCGACACTGTATCAGCACCGGACGACGAAGCTGTCTGGTAAACACCAGCCGCGGCACCTAAATACCAGGCGCGGACGACCTCGCTGCGCACGCCTCGTCGCGGCCACACAGCACGCACCTGCCCCATAGTGAGGCTCAAAGTGAGCAATGGTGTGACCAGGGCTTTGGGCCAGGCCTTGAGCGAGCTGAAACGCCTGACCAGGAAGGAAGCAAAGTTTCTCGCAGACAAAACCGCCGGCACGGCCCGCCTTGTCAGACGGGATGTCGAGGAGAAGGTGTACGCCGACCAGCGCGGCAGCCACGAGGTCGAGAAGGCAGGTGAGGGAATGCCGGAACTCAGGTGGCCGTCCCCGCGGTCTGGAGTGCTTGCCCCTCGGCCTGAAGTGCTTGCCCCGGACCCGATGACGGACCGATTGTGGGAATACCACATACGGAAACCGGAAGTCAGGTGGGCGCCGCTGGGCTCGGACAGTCCGTTTCCTTCATGGGCCAGGTCGGATATGGAGGACTCGATGCCTGCTCTGACCGGAAACCTGGAACTAAGTTGCATCGATATGCCGTTGTACGCTGCCACCGAGTCCGGTGCACTCACTCGCGCACAAGTCCGCGCGCTCTACAGCCGCGGCGACAGTGTCGAAGAATACACTCGCTGGCTCGACGAACTTCCCGACCGCCTCACTCCCAACGGTCGGCAGGAGTTCGTGACCGGTGGCCCGCGCCCGCGCCGTGGTGATCTGGTGTTTTTGCATGGCTCGATGCTTCGCGGCGCTCCCGAGGATTGGGTGCACCTGGCCGTAGCGACCGGCCGCGTCGATCCCCTTGGATCGCCTGTCCTGTATTCGTTCTACCGAGACCCAGGAAGTCCACTCAGTCAAGGAAGAGGCTGGGGTGGCACAGTAACAAGAGAGACGATGAGCAGTCTCAGCCAAGACTGGGGCCGGCTTGTCGCGGACCTACGAATCGAGTTCGGCCCCGGGCCATGGTAACTGCCCCAAGCTCGGGAACAGACCACGGACTCCGCGAACCATCAAAAGCGGCTCGATCCGCTCTGCCCGCAACCCAGAGTCTTCGTGTACCTGGTGACACAATCCTTAACCGCACGTCTCCCGCGGGTGCACGCTGACTGAGGGACTTTCAGCGGGAACTCACGGCTTTCCATGTGCGGCACTGGGAACCGCGGTGAGTTGGGGGAAGTGTAGCGGTCGCCGACTGGGCTCAGTCGGCCGGTGGATGTTCGAGTTCGTCGCTGAGCAGTTGCTCGGCGACGGCCGCGTAGCGGGCGACGGTGTTGTGGGAGATGCCGAAGACCAGTGTCAGACATCCCAGGAGCTTGGATGTCAAGGGAAGTCAGGCAGCGAGGTGTTGGTAGCGGTGTGACCAGGCTGCTTCCTGGCTGTAGGGGGTTTTGGTTTTCAGGCAGCCGTGCAGGATGCCCACGAGCCGGTTCCCGAGCTGGCGGAGGGCGGCGTTGTGGTTCATCTGAACCGTCACGAGTTGGAGACCGGCTTCGGTTTCAGACCCGCGCCGGTCGGCGTGGTGGTTGTTGAGCGTAGTAGGCGGCTTCGTACTCGGCCGGGGTCAGGTAGTTCAAGCGGGAATGCAGGCGGGCGTTGTTGTACCAGTCGCACCATTCCATGAGCGCGAACTCGACCTGGGTGAGAGTCTTGAACGGGCCGTGCCGGTTGATCACCTCGGTCTTGAACAGGCCGATGATCGACTCTGCGAGCGCGTTG
>NZ_JBHWFB010000035.1:0-6362 GCF_042733915.1 Nocardia sp. NPDC059691
AGGTCCCCAAGACCAGCGTGGGCAAGTTCGACAAGAAGCGGCTACGCGCCCAGTACGCCGACGGCGACCTGGAAGTCACCACCCTGTCCTGACCCCCACCGCCCCGCGTCACCACCTCAGCATCGGCAGTGGTGACGCGGGGTGGCTGCGCACCCGCCGCGCGACCAGGGAGACGAGCTTGCGGTGGAAGCCGTGGTTCGGATAGCGCTTCGCCAGCTCACGGTAGGTTCCGCGCGAGACGCCGAACCGGCCGAGCAAGCCGAGCTCGACGTCGATCGCGTCGGCGCGCCGGAAGATCTCGACCGGGTCGTGCGGTGGGCCCGCCGGGCGGATCTTGTGATGCTGGTCGATCATCGCCACCACCAGTCCGGTCAGGTCGTCGCGGTCGATGCTCGCCAGCCAGGCGCGCGCCTGGTCGCACGAGGGCGCGAGGTAGTCGAAGCTGCCCGCCGACCAGATGCCGATGTCGTGCAGCACGGCCGCGGTCAGGAACTCCTCACGGGCGCTCGGCGGGGTTTGCCGGTCGTCGGCCAGCAGATCGCACAACGTGAGCACCCGCAGCACATGATTGGTGTAGGCGGCGCGGTCCGCCCCGAGCTGTTGGCGCCACGGCGCGAGCCGGGCCTCGACCTCATCGCGAAGATCGTTGCTGCTCATGGCGGTTCACCCTACGCGCAGCCGTCCGTGACGGGCGGCGGCGACGCGCGGGCACGGCGCCGCATACGCGAGAACACCCGGCGCGGGCGAAACGGTTTGCCGCGCCGGGTGTTCGATTCGGTGGATCAGCAGTTGCGCAGTTCCGGGCTCTGGTTGAGCAGCTGGGCCCGGGTGCCGATGAACGTGGTGTAGGTCTCGCCGCCGACCGAGGAGAGCGGGAACGCCGCGACCCGGTGGCAGTTCTGGAAGGCGAGCTTCACGCCGAAGTGCCGCTCCAGCCCACCGCGAATCGCGTCGGAAGCCATGGCGCGCAGCAGTTGCCCGCGCGCCACCTCGTCGGGCGGCGCGATCGTGTTGTCGGCGAATTCCGCCGTCCCGGAACGCAGCTCACCGGCTACGCGGCTGACCACTTCCCAGGCGTAGGGCAGCGAATTGCGTACGACCTCGACGAAGTCGGCGTCGTCGACCTCGCCGCGTTCGGCGCGTTCGAGTACTGCGGTGGGGACATCAAGGGACATGGCGCTCTCCTCCAGTGCTGAACGTCGATGCGATGCCACTGAAGTCTAAACGAAAGTCGTTGTCAATAATGCTGGATTCGGCGCGAAAGTGCCTTTTCCAGTGCGGCTTTCGTGTCGGCGGCCAGGGTCGAGACCAGTTCGCCCGCGGGTAGCTCCGGTGTCAGCTCATGGGTTTGGCCCGCCCAGAGGTTGACCTCCTCGGGGTTGCCCGCCGCCCGCGCCTCGGCTCGCAGCGGGGCGGTGGCGTAGTGGATCTCCGGGTATCCGGTCGGCGCGGTAGCGGTGTGCCGCACCAGGAAGCGGTTGCGCAAGCCGCGTGCCCTGCGTCCGGTGAAGGCGCGGGTGAGCATCGTCGGGGTGTCGGCGGTCAGCGCGGCGCGGTGCACCTGACTGGTGCCCGCCTCGGGACAGCGCAGGAACGCCGTGCCCAGTTGCGCGGCCGTGGCGCCCGCCGCGAGCGCGGCGGCGATGCCCGCGCCCGTCGTGAGGCCGCCGGTGGCCACCAGCGGCAGGTCGGTGGCGGCGGAGAGCAATTGCAGCAGCGCCAGCAGCCCGAGTGGGTCGGTGGCGTCGTCGGCGGGCCGATCGGTGAACGTCGCGCGGTGCCCGCCCGCCTCCGCGCCTTGGGCGATGAGCACGTCGGCGCCTGCCTCGACGGCGAGGCGCGCCTCGGCGACCGAGGTGACGGTGACCCAGGCTTCGGAACCGGCGGCATGCAGCCGTTCGATGTCCGCGGCACTCGGGCAGCCGAAGGTGAACGACACGGCCGCGACCGGGTCGGCGACGAGCAGTTCGAGTTTGGCGTCCCAGTCGTCGGTGTCGAAGCGCGGATCTCCCAGCTGGTGTTCGGCGCCGAGTTCGGCCAGATAGTCCGCCAGATCGGCGGGAGGAGTCGGCGGGCCTGGCACGAAGAGGTTCACGCCGAACGGCTTGCCGGTGGCCGCGCGAGTCGCCGCGATCCGCGCCGCGGTGTCGGCGGCGCTCAGATAACCGGCGGCCAGCTGGCCGAAACCGCCCGCTTCGGCCACGGCGGCGGTCAGCTCGGGGGTGGAGGGGCCGCCCGCCATGGGGGCGAGCGCGATCGGAACGTCCAATTGGTCGAGGATCACGGTTCGATTGTCGCGTATCTGGACATGTGACCCGGGCCTCACCAGCGTTTTTCCGCTGGAAGGTTGCGGAATGGTCACGACGCGGTAGAGTTCCCGTCACGACGGATGCCAAACCGTTATCCGCCCGGCTTTACCGGATCGTTATCGAACCGGTTCCGCTAGGGCTCCGGCATCCCGGACCCTGTTGTACGACCGAGGATTCAGCTTTGTCGCAGCACCGTGTAGGCCCCAGTTCCATTACCGTCCAGAGCCTCCTCGGCGACGGCGGCGAATCGGGCCGTCCGACGCGGCACCGCGCCGAGCCGTCCGCCACCGAACGAGTCAAGGCCGCCGCCACCGCGGCGGTTGCCGCGGGCGCCTTGATCGGCGCTGCCAGCCAGGTCGCTCCCGCGCTCGCTTACGCGTCGCCGCTGCTGCCCGGTTCGCACGATGCCGACGAGGAGACGCAGGCCGCGCCCTCCACCGTGAAGGGTACGAGCATCCTTCCGATCGTCGAGGCGAAGGCCGCCGCCGAGCCGGTCGCGCAGGCCGCGCCGGAGCCCGCCGCGGTCGCAGGCCAGATCGCCGCGCCGGTCGCCGCGCCGTTCGGCATTCCCAATCTTCCCCCGGAGGTCATCGGTCCCTTGGCGCAGGCCGAGGAGGCCCTCAAGGGCGTGCAGCAGCAGGTCGCTCCGGCGCCCGCGGTGCGCCCGGTGGCCGGCGAGATCAGCTCCGGGTTCGGCAGCCGCTGGGGCGCCATGCATTACGGTCTCGACTTCGCCGACTCGCTGGGCGCGCCGATCCACTCGGTCAGCAACGGCACCGTCATCGAGGCGGGGCCCGCCTCCGGTTTCGGTCTGTGGGTGCGAATCCTGCAGGACGACGGCACCACCGCCGTCTACGGCCACGTGAACGAGATGTTCGTGCACGCGGGCCAGCGGGTGAACGCGGGCGATGTGATCGCCACCGTCGGCAACCGGGGTCAGTCCACCGGTCCGCATCTGCACCTGGAGATCTGGGACCAGTCGGGCGCCAAGATCGACCCGATGCCCTACTTGGCCGCCAAGGGAGTGCCCCTGGAGTGGGGCCCGTCGGCGCACTGACATTCCCTGTCCGGCTTGATATTCCGATCAGCGCACGGTTGCGCGCAGCGAAGCCTCCCGCGTCCCGGTGACGTGGGAGGCGGTTCGCGGCCGGGTCTCGTAGAGCTGCCCCACGGACACCGGTCGGTCGCTAGGCTCGGGCCGTGATCGAGCTGGGCGACATCTTCGAGCCTGGGTCACCGCACGGCCGCGCGTACGCCGTGCTGGTGCACCATCCGCGGTCGAGTCTCGCCGATATCGCGCATTACCTGGGCGTTTCGGAAGACCTCGCCGCGGCCACGCTGGATGTGTTGTGTGAATTGCACGCCGCGGTCCGCGTCGAGTCGCCCGACGGCGAACCGCTGTGGGACGCGCACGCGCCGGAATCGTTGTCCGAAGCCGAGGCTCGGCGCAGGCAGCAGGAGATCAACCAGATGCACGCCGCCGCAGCACGCTTGAGCGAGACGTTCCGCTCGGTGCGCCGCTCGCCGCGCGGCAACGGCGCGGTGGTGCCGGTGTACGAGCGGCTGGAGATGCTGGCGGATTTCGAGGAGATGCAGACCGGCGCGCGCAGCTGCGTCAAGCTGGTCGAGCGCGGGCCCTATCTGAGCGATCCCGAGCGCGAGCGCCAACTGTTCGAACTCAAACGGGCCAGGCTCGCCGACGGCATCCGCTACCAGACCTTGTATCAGGACACCGTCTATCAGGACCCCGAGCGCCTGCGGCACGCGCTGTCCACCAACGCGGGCGGTGCGCAGGCCAGAACCCTGCCCGAGCCGCCGCTCAAGTTGATCATCAGCGACGACGAGCGGGCCAGCCTGGTGTTGCACGCCGACGAACGCAGGCCCGACCCGATGGGTCTGCGCATCACCGGTTCCCCCACGCTCGAGTTGTTGATCAAGACCTTCGACGTGCTGTGGACGATGGCGGCGCCGATCTCGGTGAACCCGGCCGCGGAGGCGCTGGACGAACGCGACCGCGCGATCCTGACCCTGATGGGGCTCGGCGCGACCGATGACACCATCGCGCGGCGACTCGGGATGTCCCGGCGCACGGTGGTCCGCCGGACCGCACGGCTACTGGAGCGCCTCGGGGCGAGCACCAGATTCCAGGCGGGGGTGCAGGCCACGCGGCGCGGATGGCTGTGACCAAGCTCACCGATTCGGGCACTAGTGCAACACGATGGCGTAAGTACCGATATAACGGCAGGGATCAGGCAAGACACCGATTCCAGGGGGGCGGATGGTGTCCTACGAGAGGACAGCACTCGACAAGGGGGATGCGGACCGTACCGACGGCATCCGCGGCAATCCAATACAGCGCGCGGGTTCAGTGGTCAGCCCCTTATATGATTGCTCGGTCCGCGCTGGCCCCGGATAACAAGCCCTGAGCAGGGTAGAGCCCGGGTCCTGGCTCGATCCGAGAGGTGAATGCACTCGAATGGAAACCGCCCGTCGCTCTGCTCGCGGTAGCCGTCGCCGCAGGTCGGGCAGTCCGCTTTTCGCGCAGCTGCTCACCGCCGCGGTCGAGTCCGCCGCCACCGAGGTCGCGATCCGGTTCAACCCCACGGGGAACCCGGCCGACGATCGGGAGCTCACCTACGCCGAGCTGGACGCGGCGTCCTCGCGGCTGGCCAGGGAGCTGATCGAGCGCGGTGTCGGGCCCGGCGACGTGGTCGCCATCGGAATCTCGCGCAGCGTGGAGTCGGTGCTCGCTGTCTGGGCCATCGCCAAGACCGGCGCGGCCTACGTGCCGGTGGATCCGACCTATCCCACCGACCGGATCAATCACATCGTCGCCGACTCCGGCGCCACGGTGGGTCTGACCACTTCGGCGCACCGCCCGGTGCTCGGCACCGGTGTGTACTGGATCGAACTCGACGACCCGGTGCAGGCCGCGCGCATCGCCGCGCGCCCGGAGCACCCCATCTCCTACACCGACCGGGTCCGTCCGCTCGACGAGCGGCACCCGGCCTATGTCATCTACACCTCCGGCTCCACCGGCAAGCCCAAGGGCGTCGTGGTCACCCACAGCGGTCTGGCGGGGCTGGTCGCCGCGGAGCGCGAGCACTACGGCGTGACGGAGGACTCGCGCGTTCTGCACGTCTGCTCGCCGAACTTCGACGTCTCGGTGCTGGAACTGCTGCTGGCCTTCTCCTCCGGCGCGACGCTGGTGATCGCGCCGCCGACGGTGTTCGGCGGTTTCGAGCTGGCGGATCTGCTGCGGCGCGAGCACGTCACGCACATGCTCATCACGCCGGGCGCCCTGGAATCGGTGGATCCGGCCGGACTGGACGACCTGCAGGCCGTGGTGGTGGCCGGTGACAAGTTCGGCCCGGAACTGGTCGGACGCTGGGCGGCCGAGCGCGAGTTCTACAACGGCTACGGGCCCACCGAGGCGACGATCCTGGCCACCAGCACGCCGCCGATGACGCCGGGCGAGCCCATCACGATCGGCACGGCCATCCCGGGCGTCGGCGCGTTCGTGCTGGACTCGCGGCTGCGGCCGGTTCCTGCCGGGGTGGTCGGCGAGCTGTATCTGTCCGGTCCCGCGCTGGCGCAGGGCTACCTCAACCGGCCGGGCCTGACCGCGGAGCGATTCGTCGCCAGCCCGTTCGGCGCCGACAGCGGCAACCCGGCGGCGCGGCTGTACCGCACCGGTGATCTGGTGCGACGCACCGAATCGGCCGGCCAGGACGGCGGCGTCATCGAATACCTGGGCCGCTCGGACTTCCAGGTGAAGATCCGCGGTTTCCGCATCGAACTGGGCGAGATCGACAACGCTCTCACCGACCATCCGGATATCGACTTCGCGGCCACCCTGGGCAAGGCGCTGCCATCGGGTGCGACCGCACTGGTGTCGTACGTGCTGCCGCGCCCCGGCGCCGACGTGGACACCGACGCGCTCGTGGAGTACATCGGTGAGTCGTTGCCGGGGTACATGATTCCGGCGTCGATTGTGGTGTTGGATGAGATTCCGTTGACGCCGGTGGGGAAGTTGGATCGGGCGGCGTTGCC
>NZ_JBHWFB010000036.1:0-5276 GCF_042733915.1 Nocardia sp. NPDC059691
CCTCGGTGGTCGCCGCAACCAGCGTCCACCAGGGCAGCAGGAACAAGACAGCGGGAATCGCCAGGAACAAGATCAGGCGGGGCACAAACTTCAAGAGGGCTCGTCCTCGTGCGCGGGTGTAGCGCGCGGTCCCTCTCCGGCGCCATGGGCGCTTTCGACCATAGCAGCGGTCATGCCACACCGAGCCGCTCGGCGGCCACGGTGAGATCCTTGTCCCCGCGGCCGGACAGGCACAGCACGATCAGCGAGCCCGCGGGAATCTCACCGCGGTCGGCCATCTCCATCAGGTAGCCCACGGCGTGGGCGGATTCCAATGCCGCGAGGATTCCTTCGGTATGGCTGAGTGCCTGCATGCCGCGCAGCGCCACCGCGTCGGTGGCGGCCCGATAGGTCACCCGGCCGCTGTCCTTCAAATGGCTCAGCTCGGGACCGACGCCCGGATAGTCCAGTCCCGCCGCGATGCTGTGCGTCCGCGCGATCTGGCCGTCCTCGTCCTGCAGCAGATAGCTGTAGGAGCCGTCGATCTCACCCGGGCTGCCCATACAGAGGGTTGCCGCGTGCTCGCCGGTGTCCACCCCCCGTCCGGCCGCTTCGACGCCGATCAGCCGCACCTGCGGATCGTCGGCGAACGGATGGAAGACCCCGATCGCATTGCTGCCGCCGCCGACACAGGCCAGGACGTAATCGGGCAGCCTGCCCTCGACGCGCGCGATCTGATTCCTGGTCTCCGTGCCGATCACCGTTTGGAAATCCCGCACGATCCGCGGGTACGGCGCGGGCCCAGCCGCGGTGCCGAACAGGTAGTGGGTGGTGTCCACGGTGGACACCCAGTCGCGGACCGACTCGCTGATCGCCTCCTTCAGTCTGCGCGAGCCGATATCGACCGGCCGCACCTCGGCGCCGAGTAGCCGCATCCGCATCACGTTCGACGCCTGGCGGCGCATGTCCTCGGTTCCCATGTAGACCACACAGGTCAATCCGAGCATCGCCGACACCGTCGCCACCGCGACGCCGTGCTGCCCAGCGCCGGTCTCGGCGACGATCCGCTTCTTGCCCATCCGCCGGGCCAGCAACGCCTGCCCGATGGCGTTGTTGATCTTGTGGGCGCCCGTGTGGGCCATGTCCTCGCGCTTGAGATACACGCGGGCGCCCGGCACACCCAGCAACTCTCCGAAGCGCCGTACCTGATGCAGCAGCGTGGGCCGGCCGACCCGGTCCCGCAACAGTTCTCGATACTCGGCCACGAACCCGGGGTCGTCTCGCGCGAGGCGATAGGCGTCCTCCAGATCCAGCAGCGCGGCCATCAGGCCCTCGGGGACGAATCTGCCGCCGAACACGCCGAACCGCCCGCGTTCGTCGGGGAACATCTCGTGCCGGGGTGCGCTCACCGCCACGTCAAGGTCAATCCTCATCAACACCAACGCTTTCACCGCCAAAGAGCCGACGGGTCAGTCTGTTCCGCTAGCGCTAGCACAACCCGACGGGTTGGCAACAAGCGAGTTAACAGACTAAATCGTTCGGATGGCTAAGGCTTCTCACTGGTGGAGGCGATCGGCGCGGATGGGCGCCCGGTGCTTGGCTACCGGTCGGCAGGCACAGTGGCGGAGATCTGAGCGACCAGCTGCCACGGCCGCTCGGTGTCGGTGGTGGCCTTGCCGCTGGTGAGGATCGCCCCGGACAGCCCACGAGCCGGATCGGCCCACCCGTACTGGGTGGTCAATCCGCTGCGCCCGAAGTGCGACCCGGTGTCGCGGCCGAATTTCGACCTGCGCCCGCCGAGTTCGAACCCCGCCCGGCTGACACGTCCGGCGACACCGGGTATCCAGCGAGCCGGGCGCACCGCCTCGGCCAAGGTCTCCGGCCTGATGATGCGCCGTCCGTCCGGTGCGCCGCGCGTGAGGATCTCGTAGAACCGCGACAACTCCGACGCGGTGGTGATCAGATTGCCCGACGGCAGTTCGGCGGTGAGGAAGGCGTCGGTCGCCGAGCGCGACGCCCGGTCCATTCGTCCGCCGATGGCCTTGCTCGCCAGAAAGGTCGCCGTGCGCGACGGAGCCGGACCGGTTTTCACGCTCGGCACGACTTTGCCGACGTCCTCGGGTCGCACACCGAAATTGGTCCAGCGGAAATCGAACGGCTCGAGCACCTGCTCGGTGAGATGGTCCCGCATCCGCTTGCCGGTGGCGCGCTGCACCAGCAGCCGCAGGATCAACCCGATGGTCAGCGCGTGGTACACGCGGAACCGTCCCGGCTTCCAACTCGGGACCAGGTCGGCCAGCCCACGCACGGCCAGTTCCTCGTCGAGTACCAGATCGACGCCTTGATACGGCGGTGTGACGAAGGGGATCCCGGCGGAGTGCGAAAGTACGTCACCGATCGTGATGGCGGCCTTACCGTTCGACGCGAACTCGGGGATGTAGCCGGACACCGGCTCGTCGAGGGTGAACGCCCCCTGCTCGACGAGCATGAACATCAGCGCTCCGGCAACGCCCTTCGCGGTCGAGAAGCCGCAGAACGGCGTGTCCGGGGTAGCCGGGATCTTGACCGCGTCCGGCCCGTCGCCCGGCGCGTTGCCCCAGCCGTGCCCGATGGCGCGATTCAGGACGATCCTGCCCTCGCGGCGCAGGCAGACCTGGATCGCCGGAGTCGTGCCCAAGCGGTACCACGCCTGCACCGACGCCCACAGCGCCTCCACGCCGGCGCGGCCGATCCCGGTCGCCGCGGGATCGTCTTCAGGGCCTCGGGTCGTCACGGCCTCCAGGTCGTCGACGATCGCCACCGATCCCGCCGTTGGTGCGCTCACCCGGCCAGCTTATCGACCGGCCGCGGGTACCGCCGCCCCGCCGATCACGGCGGCGGCACACCGATCGGGGTCAGCGGCCGTTCAGCCAGCTCTCCTTCAGCTTCGCGTGGTTGTCCCACCAGGCCTGAACCGCTGCCGGGTCGGCGTTCCAGGGTGGCGGCGGCGACTCGCCCGGGAACAGGAAGGTGTCGTTGGGGGCGGCGGCGGTCGTCGGTTCGGGGTATTCCGTCGTGGTGCGCGGGTGCGGCGGCGGTTGCTGCTCGGCCGGCGGCGGTTCGGGGCCAGGGGGCACCGGCAGGGGCAGTTGAGCCTGCGCGTTCGCGGGATGCGGCGCCGGCGGCTCAGGATACGGCTCCGGGGTGACCGCCGCCTCCGGAACGATGGACACGGGCGCCCGCTCCGCCGCCGGCGTCGGGGTCGCGAGCGCTGGATTCGGGTCGACGGGCTGGGGGGCGGTGAGGGACGCCTCC
This sequence comes from Nocardia sp. NPDC059691, assembly GCF_042733915.1. NCBI lineage: Bacteria > Bacillati > Actinomycetota > Actinomycetes > Mycobacteriales > Nocardiaceae > Nocardia > Nocardia sp. NPDC059691. Next base: position 3,274 of record NZ_JBHWFB010000036.1, read on the forward strand.
GCGGGGCCGCCGATCTCGGCGTCGGCCGGACGGTCCTCCCGCGCCTGCGCGACCGCGATCGCGGCTCCGCCCAGCAGTGCGGCGACGGCGGCCCCGGCGAGGATCACGCGGCCGCCATGCCTGCGATCGGCCACTGCCGGTTCCGCCGCGCGCCGGAACGGAGCTGCGGCGACCAAGGCCGCACCGTAAGCGGCGGCGTTGGCATGGTCGGGCACCACGATGACCGGGGCGTCGAGCCCGGTCCGCAGCGCGGAGACCACATCCGGATCTCCCGCCGACGCGCCGCACAGCACAACGGCGTCGGGCCGCAGCGCGGCCGCCTCCAGGGCGGGCCGGATCCGGTCGACCGCCGAATCCGCGCTCTCGGCGTCGACGACACCGGACGACCATGTGCCGGAGACCAGGATCTCGCCCCGATTCGGCCCGGCCACGAGATACGACGTGTGGTATCCGACGACCTCCGATACCAGCAACGTGTCGTACTCGCCCAGGCCCGGCATCTCCTCGAGCAGCGCGAGCAGCGCCGTCTTGGTCGACACCAGCGACGACGATCGCCACGTGGCCGACGAAAGTTGCGAGACGATTGCCCGCCGTTCGGCAACGGTGCGGTACGCGACCGCGACGTCATCGATTTCGGTGCGCGATCCCGCGGCGGACGTCAACGCGTCCAGCGTGGCGGCCACCGAGGCGGCGGTGGAGTGCTCGACCGGCTGTTCGATCTCGCGCAGCACGGCCGGGCGAGTGCCTCGTCGCGCCGTCGACGAGACCATCACACCGCGCACCACCGCCTGCTCCGCTGATATTCCGACTGTGGCCCTCATGAGATCACCTCTGCTCGACCGGTCTCGGTAAAGGTTCGTCACCGCGGCCGCCGGCGATCGGCGCCGGTCGGTGCACCGGACCACCCGTTCGCCGAGCGCCCACCGCACGAAATGGCGTCCTCGAAGACCGCTGGTCTCTTGGGCGCCGCTGGTAGATGCCACGCGATAGCTACCGACCACAATACGTTGGTTGACGCAGTCCGGATACGCCTTTGCGGCAGCGTCGTGCACTCTCGCGCTTGCGGCCGCCTTCGAGTGCGTGCGATCTCTTACCGAAGTAGGCTCCCGCCGCCGGGCGAACCATGATCCGGCCCAGCCGGACGCAATGTTCGAAGAACTCCTTCAGTCGCCCGGCGACTTCGCCCACACTCGGATCGGATTTCGCGCATCCCTCCGGCGGACAAGCCGAGCGCAATGGGTCTGCGGCCGATGCCGCCGTTCATCCTCAGAACTACCGCCGTGACACCCCGCAGGCGGCATAGCGGCAGGCGATGCGAGCAGGCGGTGTGTCGGGCTCTGGGTCAGCCCGCCGGAGGCGGCGGGGGCGGCCCGGGCAGTGGGATGACGATGCCGAAGGGCAGGGTGATCCCGGGCTGCGGCGTGGGTGTCGGCTCTCCGGCGGGCACCAGTTCGGGCTCGGGTTCCGGCGCGGGCGGTGTGGTGATGGCAGGTTCGGGGTTGCGTGGTGCGCCGTCCCGCCGCGGAGCGTCAGGCGCGGGGCCCGTGGCGGTGTCCGCTCCGGGTTGCGTGCAGTCGACAGCTTCGGCACCGGCAGCTTGCGGAATGCCTTCGGCCTCGGCACTGTTCACGTCCGGGCCGGGGAGCTGCCCGGGGGCCGCGCCGTACCGTTGCCCCGGCGCCAAGGGGATGCGCCCCGTGCCGGGCTGTCCCGGTTGCGGCATCGGAGCGGGAACCGGTTGCGCAACACAGGGATTCATTGGCGGCGGAGGCGGGCAGAAGATCCCGCACGGGATCGGCGGCAGACCGGGAAGCGTGATCATCACCTGCGTCGGCGCATACTGCCGCTGCGGCGGCGCCGACGTCTGCGGCGTCACTTCCGGCGCCTGCACCAACGTGGTGACCGCGGTCATGTCCGTGCCCGGCCCCACCGGCGGCAACGACCCCGGCGCCACCAGATCCGGCGACACCCGCACCTGCGTCGGCGAACCACCCGACCGATAC
>NZ_JBHWFB010000037.1:0-3618 GCF_042733915.1 Nocardia sp. NPDC059691
CGGCAACTCCTCGCTCCGCGCCACCGCCACCGCCACCAACGACTCCGGACCCGCACCGTGGGCGATCAACGCCCGCGCCACCTGATTCGCCCGCCGGTGCAACTCACCGAAAGTCAACGTGGTCTCACCGGAACGGATCGCCACCGCGTCCGGACGCAACCACGCCTGTTCGGCGATCACATCCGGCAGTGTCGCACCAGGAACCCAGGCCCCCGGCACATTCCACGCACTCAGCACCTGGTCGCGCTCGCCGGGCGCGAGCACATCGATATCGCCCACCACGGCGGTGGCATCGGCCGCGACCGCCGCCAGGACACGACGGAACCGGCTCGCGAAGTTCCGCACCGTCGATTCGTCGAACAGGTCGGTCGCGTAACCGATCACCACCGACATCCCCGGCGCACCGGGCTGCTCGGCCAGAGTGATCTGCAGATCGAACTTGGCCGCCGACACTCCCGGATCGATGCCCGATACCGTGAGCCCGGGCAACTCGAGCGTCGCGGGAGCGAGGTTCTGCAGCACCAGCATCACCTGGAACAGCGGATGCCGCGCCGCCGAGCGGACCGGATCGAGCAACTCGACCAGCCGCTCGAACGGCAGGTCGGCATGGCCGAACGCGGCGACGTCGGTTTTGCGGACCTCGGCCAGAAGCGTTTCGAACGATGTGCCCGGGTCGACCTCGGAGCGCAACACCAGCGTGTTGACGAACATGCCGATGAGGTCGTCGAGTTCGGCCTCGCCGCGGCCGGCCACCGGGGTGCCGATCGCGATGTCCGAGGTGCCCGACAGCCGGGCCAGCAGCACCGCGAGCGCGGCGTGCACCACCATGAACAGCGTCGAATTGTGTTGTTTGGCCAGCTGTTCGAGCCCGGTGTGCAGGTCGGCGTCGATGTCGAAGGCGAAACTGCCTCCGCGATAGGACGCCTGGGCGGGCCGCGGCCGGTCGGTCGGCAGCGGCAGTTCCTCCGGCAGAGCGGCGAGCGCGTCCCGCCAGTACTCGGCCTGCTGCGAGATCAGGCTCTTCGGGTCGGTCTCGGAGCCGAGCACCTCCCGCTGCCACAGGCTGTAGTCGGCGTACTGCACCGGCAGCGGGGCCATGGCCGGGGCCTCGCCTCTGCTGCGCGCCTCATAGGCCAGGACCAGATCCCGGGTGAGCGGGCCCAGCGACCAGCCGTCGGAGCTGATGTGGTGCGCGACGAAGACCAGCACGTGCTCGGTGGGGTCGTCCGCGCTCGCGGACGCGATCTCGAACAGCGCGACCCGGAACGGGACCTCCGTGGTGACCTCGAACCCCGCGCCGACCACGCTGGTCACCACGGCGACCGAATCGGCCGCGTCGACTCGCGCGGGTGTGAGGTCGATCGGCACCTCGTCCGCCGCGAGCACCCGCTGTACCGGGCCGTCGGACGTCTGCGGGTAGATCGTGCGCAGGATCTCGTGGCGCGCCACCAGATCCGCGACCGCCGCTCGCAGGGCCGCGACGTCCAGATCGCCGGTGAGGCGGATGGCGGCCGGGATGTTGTAGACCGATGAGGCCGGATCGAACTGGTTGAGGAACCACATGCGCTGCTGCGCCAGCGACAACGGGATCCGTTCCGGACGCGGACCGGCCACCAAGGCTTTACGCCCGCCAGCTCCCGCGTGCTGCTCGACCTTCACGGCCAATCCGGCCACGGTGGAGGCCTCGAACAGCACACGCACCGGCACACGGGCATCCAGTGCCGCGCCGATCCGGGCCGCGACCTGCGTCGCCAACAGCGAATTACCACCCAAAGCGAAGAAATCGTCATCCGCGCCCACCCGCTCGACCCCGAGCACCTCGGCGAACACCGACGCCACGATCTCCTCGATCGGAGTCGACGGCGCCCGGAAGGCTTGGACCTCGAACTCCGGCTCCGGCAACGCCTTACGGTCGAGCTTGCCGTTGACGTTCAACGGCAACGCATCCAACACCACGAACGCAGACGGCACCATGTACGACGGCAACCCAGCGCTCAGTTCGGACTTCACCCGAGCCACATCCACGCCGGATCCGGCACCGGCCGTATCGTCGGCATCGCCAGCGGCACCTGCTCCAGCATCCACAGGCACGATGTACGCGACCAACCGGTCACCGGTCTTCGGATCCGACTTCGCGATCACCGCGGTCTGCGCGATCTCCGGCAGCGCGAGCAGCGCGGCTTCGATCTCACCGAGCTCGATACGGAAACCACGAATCTTCACCTGGAAATCCGTACGACCCCGATACTCGAGCTCACCCGTACCGGTCCAAGCGACCAAATCACCCGTGCGATACATCCGCGCACCCGGCTCGAACGGATTCGCCACGAACCGATCCGCCGTCAGATCCGCACGACCGAAATAGCCACGCGCCAACTGCGCACCAGCCAAATACAACTCACCCGACACACCCACCGGAACCGGACGCAAACGCCCATCCAGCACAAACACCCGACTGTTCCACACCGGCGCACCAATGGGAACCGAAACCCGGTCGGTATCACCGACCCGGTGGCTGGTGATGGACACCGCCGCCTCGGTCGGACCATACAAATTGAACAATTCCGTACGCGGATTCTCACGCAAGAACCGCTGCGCCAACGCACCCGGCAACGCTTCACCGATCGCCAACACCCGCCACAGCGAATCCGGCATACCGGCAGTCAACAGGGCGTCCAGCATCGACGGGACGACGTGCAGCGTGGTGACCCATTCCTGGGCCATGAGTTCGTTGAGGTACGTCGGGTCCCGGTGACCGTCGGGTGAGGCGATGACCAAACGGCCACCGCACACTACCGCCGACCAGAACTCCCACACCGAGAGGTCGAACGTCGCGGCCGTCTTCAGCAGAATCGCATCCGCAGCGTCGAGCCCGAACTCGATGTTCTTCCATTGCAACTGGTTCGCGATAGCGCCGTGCGGAACCGCGACACCCTTCGGGCGACCCGTCGAACCCGACGTGAAGATCACATACGCCGTGTTCTCCGGACGCAACGGCGCGACCCGATCGACATCAGCGACCGGCGCGGCATCCAGCTCCGACAGATCCAGTTCATCGATCCGCACCACCGGCGCGACATCGGTCTCGAACTTCGCATCGGCATTCGTCAGCACACAAACCGGTGCGGCCGTCTCCAGGATGTAGCTCGTGCGCTCGGCAGCCTGATCCGGATCCACCGGCACATACGCACCACCGGACTTCGCCACCGCATACATCGCCACGATCAAATCCACCGAGCGACGCAACGCAAGCGCCACCCGCGACTCCGGACCGACACCCAACGAAATCAAATGCCGCGCAAGACGATTCACACGCAAATCGAGTTCGGCGTAGGTCAGCTCGACCCGCTCACCATCGACCGCGTCCGCGACCAGCGCCGTTGAGCGCGGGTCCGCCGCGACACTGGCGTCGAGCAGCGAGGCCAGCGTCGCTCCCGTGTCGACGGCCTGGTCGGTGGCGTTCCAGCGTGCCAGCACGTCGTGCCGTTCGGCGGCGTCGAGCAGTTCGAGATCCCCGACCGGAACGGTGGGATCGGCGACCACGGCGGCGAGGATGCGCGAGAGCCGATCAGCGAACCCTTCGACCGTCGCCCGATCGAAAAGATCGGTCGCATACGT
>NZ_JBHWFB010000038.1:0-1742 GCF_042733915.1 Nocardia sp. NPDC059691
ACGCCCTACCGGCTTACACCAGGTAATCCACCACCTGGCCCAGCTACCTTCCTGCGTCACCCCATCGCTTGACTACTACAGCAGGGGTCGTGCGCAGCCGCTTCAAGCTTCCCGAAGGAAGTCCATCCACATTTGGGCACTTAGCACCACTGATTCGCCATTGGGCGCGGATACACGGGTACGGGAATATCAACCCGTTGTCCATCGACTACGCCTGTCGGCCTCGCCTTAGGTCCCGACTCACCCTGGGCGGATTAACCTGGCCCAGGAACCCTTGGTCATTCGGCGGACGAGTTTCTCACTCGTCTTTCGCTACTCATGCCTGCATTCTCACTCGCACAGCCTCCACAACTAGGTCACCCCGCTGCTTCCACGGCTGCACGACGCTCCCCTACCCATCCCAGCTCCTGGCTCGAAAGCAGAATAATGCTGGAATGCCGCGGCTTCGGCGGTGTACTTGAGCCCCGCTACATTGTCGGCGCAGGATCACTTGACCAGTGAGCTATTACGCACTCTTTCAAGGGTGGCTGCTTCTAAGCCAACCTCCTGGTTGTCTTCGCGACCCCACATCCTTTTCCACTTAGTACACGCTTAGGGGCCTTAGCCGGCGATCTGGGCTGTTTCCCTCTCGACTACGAAGCTTATCCCCCGCAGTCTCACTGCCACGCTCTCACACACCGGCATTCGGAGTTTGGCTGACTTCGGTAAGCTTGTGGGCCCCCTAGGCCATCCAGTAGCTCTACCTCCGATGTGAAACACGTGACGCTGCACCTAAATGCATTTCGGGGAGAACCAGCTATCACGGAGTTTGATTGGCCTTTCACCCCTACCCACAGCTCATCCCCTCAGTTTTCAACCTAAGTGGGTTCGGGCCTCCACGACGTCTTACCGTCGCTTCACCCTGGCCATGGGTAGATCACTCCGCTTCGGGTCCATGACATGCGACTCTGGGCGCCCTATTCGGACTCGCTTTCGCTACGGCTACCCCACACGGGTTAACCTCGCCACACACCGATGACTCGCAGGCTCATTCTTCAAAAGGCACGCCATCACCCCACCACAAAAGGGAAGGCTCTGACGGATTGTAAGCGTCCGGTTTCAGGTACTATTTCACTCCCCTCCCGGGGTACTTTTCACCTTTCCCTCACGGTACTAGTCCGCTATCGGTCACCAGGGAGTATTCAGGCTTACCGGGTGGTCCCGGCAGATTCACAGCAGATTTCACGGGCCCGCTGCTACTCGGGCACCCACTACAACAGAGCACGCATTTTCGCCTACGGGATTCTCACCCTCTACGACAGGCCGTTCCAGACCACTTCGACTAACACGCACTTTTCTGACTGTTGCCTACCACGGCAGTGATAGGAAAGTGAGCCCCACTACCCCACACGTGCAACACCTGCCGGCTATCACACACGCATGGTTTAGCCTCATCCGCTTTCGCTCGCCACTACTCACGGAATCACAATTGTTTTCTCTTCCTGTGGGTACTGAGATGTTTCACTTCCCCACGTTCCCTCCCCACCGCCTATATATTCAACGGAGGGTGACACGACATCACTCGTGCCGGGTTTCCCCATTCGGAAATCCTCGGATCTCAGCTCGGTTGACAGCTCCCCGAGGCTTATCGCAGCCTCCTACGTCCTTCATCGGCTCCTGGTGCCAAGGCATCCACCGAACGCTCTTCAACACTTACAAACAAAGATGCTCGCGTCCACTGTGCAGTTCTCAAACAACACACC
>NZ_JBHWFB010000039.1:0-3165 GCF_042733915.1 Nocardia sp. NPDC059691
TCGTAGGCTTATCCGGCTAATCAGGGCTGATCTTGTTCCGCTGGCGGTGTTTCGCGGTTATCCGGCTGATTTCTGGATGTCGGTGATGGCGGCGTCGAGTCGGGCGATGAGTTTGTGGTGGCGGTCGGCTTCGGTGATCCAGCCGCGGCGTTGGGCGTCGTCGGCGAGTTTCTGGGCGTCGGTGCGTTGGGCGGCGAGGATGGGCAGGTAGGTGGGGTCGGTGCGGAAGTTCGGGCAGTGTTCGCAGATGTTGGCGTAGGGGCAGGCGCCCTGGGCGGGTGCGCGCAGGCAGAATCCGCCTGCCAGACGGGATTTCAGTGCCGGGGTGTCGGTCCAGTCCTTGCCGCCGGTGATGTCGGCCAGGGGCAGGGCTTTGGTGCCGGCGGGTGTGGTGGGCAGGGCGGCGAGGTGGTCTTTGGCGAGGGTGAGGGCGCGTTCGTATTCGGTGCGGACGGTGGTGTCGAACAGTTTTCCGTAGCGCAGGCTCATCTGGGCGGACACGTGTCCGAGCAACGCCATCAGCGATTGCAGGGAGACACCGGCGTTGACCAGGGCGGTGGCATAGGTGTGGCGCAGCTGGTGCGGAGTGACGTGGCCGATCCTGGCGACCGTGGCGGCGCGGTCGAGCTCGTTGCGGACGGCTTGTTGAGACAGCTGGCCGCCGTGGCGGGTGAACAGGAACTGGGCTGGCTTCCCGGTCCGTGGGTGCGGTAATGGTCGTCCAGGACTGCGGATTTCGATGATCCGGTCGATCAGTTCGATGGTTTCGTTGTCGAGGGGGACCATGCGTTCGGTGTCGAGTTTGCCGAGCGGGACTTTCAGCCAGGCTCCCTCTGCGGGAATCTCGTGGAGGCAGTCGAGTTCGAGGTCGAGCAGTTCCCCGATCCGCAGTCCGCAGGCGCGTGCGAGCAGCAACGCGGAGGCGGCGAGTTCGTGGTCGCTGGCCTGCAGGGCGTCGGTGAGGCGGCGGTCGGCATCGAGGGGTATGTAGCGTGGCAGCGGGCGCGGCAGACGGGGGATGTCGTTGCGGAACAACAGTTTCCGCTTCGGTGCGTCGTTCCATCCCCATTCGGTGATCTCGGTGAGGAAGGTGTTGACCGCGACGACGCGGCGGGCGTGGTCGGCGACGCCGATAGGTTCGCCGGTCTTGGTGCTGACCGCGTCGACCAGGCTGGCCAGCCAGGGTTCGATGTGGCGGCGGCGGTCCAGTTGCGACAGCCGAGCCAGGGTGGGATCGAGATCGGTGAGGAACCGCCCGAACCCGGTCAGGCGGGTGGCCATGCTGGAGACGGTGTGGCGGGTGCAGGTGCCGCGTTTGGCGTTGAGGTAGTCGATCATCGCCTCGGCGATCGCCGGGGTGATGCCGTCGAGACGGACCGCGAAGTCCCAGGGACCGCCGCGGCGAGGCGGTTCGGGCAGGATGCCGAGGTGGAACAGCACCAAATGTGTGTTGGCCAGTGCGGCCTTGTAGTGGTGCCAGCCTTTGCCGGTGCGGTCTTGGCGGTCGCGGCAGGCGTCGGCGAACTCGTTGAGATCGCCGGTGGTGAGTTGGTGCAGGCGGCGGCCGGTCTGGATCAGCAGCCGCGCCGGCGCCTGCGAGCCGGTGGCCGTGCGGACCCGTTGACTGAATCCGAGTTCTCTTGCGGCGGTGAGGTATCGAGCGAGATCGCCTCCGATCGGGGAGGCGTCGATCTCGCGCCAGAGGCTGGAGATCTTGCGTTCCAACAGATAGTCGTAGCCGGGCCGCAACCAGCCGTGAAGCATCAAATACGTGATGAACGGTCGCGTCGAGGAATTCGCCGAGCACCGCAGCTCGAGCGGCTCATCGGCCCAGTCTTGCGGGTCGGGCCAGCGTTGCAGGAATGTGCGGGCCGAGCTGTAGTAGGGCGAGCTGCCGCGGCCGGTGCGCGCCAGTTCGGCCAGGTAGGTGTGGTAGATGTCGTCGGCGTCAGACCTGGCGGCGAAGACGTGCGCGTGCGGCATCGAATTCCTCCTTCACCCGCTTCGGTGCCAGATGGATGTAGCGGGCGGTGGTGTCGACATGGGTGTGCCCGAGCAGTGCTTGCATGACCGACAGATCGACCCCGGCCTCGGCCAGCGCGGTGCCGAACGAATGCCGCAACGCGTGTGGATGTCCGGCGGTGACACCGGACAGTTGCCGGTGATAGCGGAAGATCGTCCGCAACCCGGCCGGGGTGAGCGGCTGCCCTCGGTGCGGGCCCTTCGCGACCAGGAACAAACGCGCCGAGCCTGATTCGGGTCGCTCGGCCAGCAGATAGCCCTGGATCACGCGGGCCAGGTCGCTGTCGAGCGGGACGGCGCGTTCCTTGGCGCCCTTGCCCCAGACCCGGATCCAGCCGCGACCGATGTCGACATCTGCGACGTCGAGGGCCAGCACCTCGCACGACCGCAACCCGCAATACAGCATCAGCCCGGCGATCGCGCGGTCGCGCCAGGTCCGCAGACTCGCCAGCAACCGTGCCGCCTCCGACACCGCCAACGGCCTCGGCAGCCGTCGCGGTTCCCGCAGTCGCAGTGCCGATCGCGGTCGCGGCTTACGCACCAGATGCGCCAGCAGTCCGGTCTTCTCACCTGGCACAAACCGTTGCGCTTCACGGCCTTTCGGCACCGGACTCGTCAGTGCCGGGTCGCGCATCGCGCGGAACGCGAACAACCCCGACACCGCCACCAGCCGCCGGTTCACCGTCGCCGCCGCATATCCGTCCAGCCGCCGGCCCGCCAGGTCCACCACGTTCGGACCCGGCCGCCCCGGTAAACGCGCCGCCCGGCACACGGCCAAAAACCGCAGCAGCACCGACGTGGTCACATCGTCGACCCCGAATCCTTCACCGAGCAGCCACCGGCCGAACATCACCAGATCGAATCCATAGGCCCGCACTGTTTTCGGTGAATAGTTGCGATCAGCCAGATAACCCAGATACTCGTCGATCACCCGCAGCCCGTCGGCACCCGGTCCGGCCAGATACCACCGGCCACCATCCTGTTCCAGGCGCAGTCGATCACGGTTGTCCGTGCTCATGCCCGACAGGTCTACTCCGGGTTAGCCGACACGCGAACACACGAATCGCCGAAGGCCTCCGAACCCCCCTTGACCAGGGAAATAGGTGGATATTAGCCGGATAAGGGGCAATCGCCGACCGAGCC
>NZ_JBHWFB010000040.1:0-2810 GCF_042733915.1 Nocardia sp. NPDC059691
TTGGTCGAACACGCGGCGAGTGCGGCGACTGCCGTCGCGCCGGCGGTGAGGGTGAGGAATCCGCGGCGGTTCAGCGGTGCGGCGGAGGAGAACTGGGGTGACATGAGTGCTTCCTGGGGTCTGTCGTGTTCGGATGGCAGGCGTCGACGGCGCCTTGCCCGCACGGGGGCATGGGCGCGGTTGCCCGTCAGATCCGCAGGATCGACAGTTCGGCCAGCGACGGGGTGATCCGGGGCGGCGATCGCTGCCGCCGTCGAGGCCATACACCGGCGAGAGGGAGGCGGATGGATGCGTGCATGCCGCCCAGCTGATACAGCAGTACCAACGCGATGATCAGGATCGCTGCGGCCTCGATGAAGACGCAGGGGTGAGTGGCGGCGTGTGTGCGGTGATGATCGCCCTCGGCGGGGCCGGCGCCATGGTGGTCGACCGGCGTGGCTGAAACCACCGTACGCGGTGCAGGAGACCCGGAGCCCGATGTGGGGGTGAACAATCCCGCGTGCATGGCTGCGACACCGAGCAACAACATGAGCAGACCCAGCCTCCGGAGTGTTCCGGAGGCGTGTTGCCGCTGGTGTCGGGCCGCCACGGCGCCATCATAGGGGCGCTTCACCCTCTGGTGCACCCATACACCGCGCGGGGTAGCAGGCGAGTGCCGACCTGGCGTTGCGATGGGGGTTCGGCATGCCCGGACGACCTCGCCGGAAAGGGTCCTTCGGCGCGGCGCGAGGGACTCGAGGACTCTGTGGTGGGGCTGTGCCGGAGAGAACTCTATGAGAGTAACGAGCCCGGTTCGGCTCGCCGGTAAGCATCGGGAGGTTTCGATGAACAGTAGTCACCGCCGGTTGGCGGAGGTGTGGCGATGACCACGGCAACGCCTCAGTGGCGCACGATCAATATCACGCCCCTGGAACGGGTCGGGCGCATCGTGATCGGGGCAGCCGTGGCGATCGTGGCGGTTGCGTTGCTGGTCGGCGCGAGTTCGGTATGGGCAGTCGTGCTGGAGATCTTGCTGCTGGCGGCCGGCCTGGACCTTGTGGTGACCGGCGCGCTGGGCCACTGCCCGCTGTACCAGGCGCTGGGTTACACGCCGAAGTCGCCGCGGGCGGCGCGATGAACGGGCAGGGCGGTCCGATGCAGCGCTGGACGCTGGGACGCAACGGGGGCGGGCACCACGGACACGGCTGGATGATGATCGCTTGCTGTGTCCCCATGTTGGTGATCGCACTGGTGCTGGTGTTCACCGGCGTGCTTACGGTGAGCTACCTGCTGGTCGCGGTCGCGTGCACGGTGATGATGGCGATGATGATGGGCGGCATGGGCCGTTCCGAGGGCATGTAGCGGATTTCGAGGAGTTGGACGTTATGGATATGCAATCGCCGCTCATGCAGGTGATGCACTCGATCATGATGTGGCTGCACCAGCAGGGCGTCTGTCCGCCGATGACCATGCCGATGTGACGGTGCGGTGATGGTTGGCGTGGCCGGCGCAAACCAGCAATTGCGGTGGGCGCGATGCCGGTAGCGGTCTTGGCCGTCTACCTGTTGGTCGGCCTCACCACACACCTCGGGCGGCAGAAGGACCGTCCGGCCGGGCCGATGCCGCCTGAGCGACAGCCCGGTGCCCGCGGTCACCAGAGTGCAAGACGGGGAAAACAGACGCGCCGGGTAAGCCGACCGTGGCCAACCCGGGCAGCTGATCCGGGATTGATGTCCCGTTCGGTGGGGCTGTTCGGCTGTAGTGCGCACGCGGGCCGGTCACGCACAGTGGGGGCGACCACGAACGACCTTGAAGGAGCACGGCGATGATGATGTGGTACGGCAGCGGTATGAGCGGGTGGGGCTACGTCCTGATGACCGTGGGCATGGTGATCTTCTGGGCTCTGGTGGTCGCCGGAATTGTGGCAGTGGTCCGCTACGCGGGCACCTCAAGCCGCGATACGACCGCAGGATCCTCGCACTACGGTCCCACTCCGCAACAGATTCTGGCCGAACGGTACGCCCGTGGCGAGATCGATGAGGAGGAATTCGACCGGCGGATGAAGACCCTCGCCCCCGGCAGGCCGAGGTAGCCGGTGGTCACCGCTTCGGGACCTCGCCGGATCGGATACTGCTGATGGAAACCGCGATCCACACCGAAGGGCTGGCCAAGCGGTTCGGCTCGTTCCCAGCGTTGGCGCCGCTGGATCTGGATGTCGGCGTCGGCGAGGTACTGGGCTACCTCGGCCCCAACGGCGCAGGTAAAACCGTCACCATCCGGCTTCTGCTGGGCATGTTACGGCCCTCGGGCGGGCGTGCGGAGATCTTCGGGCTCGACGCCCACCACGAGACGGTCGCCGCCCACCGGAACGTGGCCTACGTGGGCGGGGAGAACGCGCTATGGCCGGGGCTGACCGGTGCGGAGGCGTTGCACCTGCTCGGCCGGGTGCAGGCCCGGGTGGACGAGCGCTACCGTGACGAGCTGATCGAACGGTTCGCGTTGGATCCGTCCAAGCGGGTGCGCAGCTACTCCAAGGGCAATCGTCAGAAGCTGGCGTTGATCGCGGCGCTGATGAGCCGGGCCCAGCTTTTGATCCTCGACGAACCCACCAGCGGCCTGGATCCCTTGATGGAACAGCAGTTCCGCACCGCGGTGCGCGAGGCCAAAGCCAACGGGCAGACGGTGTTTCTGTCCTCGCATGTGCTCAGCGAGGTCGAAGCGCTGTGCGACCGGGTGGCGATTCTGCGTGCGGGACAACTGGTGGATCTGGGCACTCTCGCCGACATGCGGCATCTGTCGGCGCTGTCGATCGAAGCGACCTTCACCGGCCC
>NZ_JBHWFB010000041.1:0-2517 GCF_042733915.1 Nocardia sp. NPDC059691
GGAACGGGTGGCAGCGCCGACAACATCCCGGGGGGCTCGAACGCGAATCCCGCGGATGTCTATCGGTACCTCATATCGAAATATGGACTCACGCCCGCGCAAGCAGCGGGGATCGTGGGTAACCTGCAGGTCGAGTCCGGTTTCAATACCAGCGCGTACAACTCGCGCGAAGGCGCCATCGGTCTTTGCCAGTGGCGGGGTGGGCGACGACAGGCTCTGGAGCGGTTCGCGGCCGCCCAAGGAAAGCCGGTCACCGACTGGAAGGTCCAGATCGATTACATGATGGCCGAATTGCGCAGCAATGAATCCACTGCGTACGGATATCTCCGAGCCGCGCAGACGCCTGCCTACGCGGCGGCGGTCTTCGATCAGTATTACGAAAGAAGTTCCGGTGACGCGAGAGGACAGCGCATCGCCTACGCCAACAGCATCGCGTCGGCGATGCGCAACGTCGCCGTTTGATTGGCCGTCCGGCCTCGGCCACGTTCACTCGGTGCACCTGCCACCGAGGCGCCTCGCTGCCTCGCATGGGGCCCGTGGTCGGCTACCGCTGCCGCCCGGACACGGGTCACCTGGTGTTCCCGCACCCGGGAACACATCGGGCGAGACTCCGGAGATATTCGGGTTAAGCTGCGCATGCGCTTTGGGGCGAATACTGGGAGAAGTTTCTCGGAGTCGGTGAGCCGACAGCGAGCAAGGCGGCACTAGTCCGCCGAATCGGCGCGAATCGCAACACTTGTTGCCGCGTTGGCTGCGAACCTCTCCGGACTTCGGCATGCACTGAACGTGTCCGGTGACCGCCGGTGCGGGTACCGGAGCGTCCGGCGGAAGGTGAATCATGGTTGCCTCTGTGGTCACCGTGCGTAGCGGCCGGGCGCATCGGGGGATCTGATGGTGCCGAATCGCACTCCACCCGAACTGGATCCCGACGAAACCGGCGATGCTCGCGACGTACGTGCGAGCGCCACCACCTCCGCGCCGCGCCGATCCACCAAGTCCGCGGCGCGCGGCACTCCCACGCCGATCCCGCGGCCACAAGCAGGTGCACCGGCCACAGCGGCGACGGCCGGCGCGGCGGCTCAGGGGAGGGCGCAGAGCACGCCGGCGGTATCGGAAACAACCTCCACCACATCGGGTTCGACTCCTGTCGCGCGCTCGGACGCACTCGGCATGGCAGGCTCGTCCACGCCCATGGCGGCCGCGGCGATGGGCGCGCTGGCCACCATCGCGGCCCAATACGGTGACGGTCCTCCGACCGCGGTGACGGGACAGCAGTACGCGCCGCCCGATCTGGGCGCCGCACCGCCCAGCGGACCCGTCGTGTGGGACGGCGCCCTCGGCTCTCAGTACGCCGCGAGCAATCAGAATCGCGCCCGCCACGGTGATGCGACGCAGACGATGAACGCCGAACTGGAACGCATCCTCGGTGGCGCCGTCGACAGCACCACGCAGGGACGCGCGGCGATCGGAGCGATCATCGCCGAGGTGAACACCGCCTTGACCGCGCTCGGCGGTATCCAGGATGCGAATGCGAGTAGGCAATTGGTGATCTCCACCTTGGACACCGCCTTGCAGCGCGCGGGAAGTGTGCTCGGTCAGGGGCAGGCCACGGCAGTCCTCACCGCCGATCGGGTAGCGGCCCTGGCCGACCGCTACCTGAGCGAGTCGCGTCCCGCGCAGCCGCGCAGACCCCGCCGCACTTCGCACTCCGGCATGCGAGGGCCGAGCGGCGGTCCGCCACGCACACGCCCGTCGGGGCAGCAGGGCCAATGGATCGATGAAGCGCTGCAAGTGTTGCGCCAGAACGGCTACGACACGCGCCAGATCGATCCGGCCGACATCGCGGCGATCATCCAGCACGAATCCGGCGGCAACCCTAACGCCATCAATCTCTGGGACAGCAACGCCGCGGCGGGAATTCCGTCGAAAGGTCTGATGCAGACCATCGATCCGACGTTCAACGCGTATTCGCTTCCGGGGCATCGTGATATCTGGAATCCGGTGGACAATATCGTCGCGGGAGTTCGCTATGCCATCGAGCGTTACGGGTCGGTCAGTAATGTGCCCGGAATCGTGCAGATGCGTGGTGGCGGTTCGTACGTGGGGTACTGACGCCGTCGAGCGAAAGCGGCCGGAAAGTCAGGCCCAGCGTGCGGCCGCGTAGCTGCTGGGTAGTTTCCGATACTGGACGTGGCCACCGGTGTGTGGCGCTTCGACGCACATGCCGTTGCCGATGTACATGATGACGTGGCCGGGATTGTTCGCTCCCTTGAAGGATTCGGACGGGAAGATGAGGTCGCCGGGCTTGATATCCCTGGGATTCACCTTGGGCAACTGGCGATACTGATCCGCCGCGACTCGCGGGATTCGAACACCGGCGGCGGCCGCCGCGTATTGCATCAGGCCTGAGCAGTCGAAGGCGTTCGGCCCTTCCGCGCCGTAGATGTAGGGATCGCCGAGCTGAGCGAGTGCGACTTGGATAGCCTTCGCGGCTGCCCCAGTCGCGCCGTTGCCGTT
>NZ_JBHWFB010000042.1:0-1358 GCF_042733915.1 Nocardia sp. NPDC059691
GTCAACTCCATTGCGTTGCGCTGTGTTTCTAACACCATCGGCACAAGGGGGCGCGCGCCCGCGCAACCGCCGAGCGGTCTGTACACCGGTTGTTCACCGAAGCTCCGCAGGCCTGTCTGCCGAGATGGCACCGCAGCCCATCCGACACCACGCTGAGCCCGCGCGAGATCGAGGTGCTGCGCCTGGTCGCCGACGACAAGTCGAACCGGGAGATCGCCAAGGAGCTGCTCCTCAGCGAGACCACCACCGGGAAATCCCATCTGGTGCACATCTATGCCAAGCTCGTGGTCGGCTCACGGACCTCGGCGGTGGCCCGCGCCTGCGCACAGGGTGCGATCTGAGCCAGTGCGGGTACAGGACCCATCAAGCCGGCCACCGTGTCATCCACCGCGGCGGCGGGGATGTAGGTCATCGGCCGGTCCACTACCGGTAGGTCCGGGAGATACTGTCCGCCCCCACTGTGGCGTTCACGTACTTGGTCCGGGACCGGCGCCGGGCTCAGTGCGGCGGATTTATGGTGGCCGGCCAGGACAGGCCGCACTCCTCATTCGGGAGCAACTGGGCCCGCAACCCCGATGGCGCCGCAGCCTGCTTCGGACCATGCTGGTGGCCCAGGATTTTCGCGACTGGCGGCCACCACCTTGGTGTCCGCGACCCGCACGACGCTGCCCACTGGCGAGTTCGCCCAGCCTGTCGGCCAGAGTGATCGGGGTGTCGCCGAGCGCCGATTCCCAGTGGTAGGAGACCAGTCCGCGCATGCCGACGGTGCCGTCGGCGCCCGGGACGGCACTGGAGACCTGCAGCCGCATGAACGGCTCGGCAGGCACGGGGCAGCGCGCAACGCTGGCCGAGACTAACTGCGAATATCCCAATCGGCAGTCAACGTCGAGTCCGGACTCGAAAACCTGGACCTGTGTCGTGACCAGGTGCACCAGCCGTCCGCCACTACCGTTTACCTCCGTTGCGCAGCACTGTGTTTCGAAGACGATTCCGCACAGGCAGGCCCGCGCCACCGCCGAGCGGTCGATACACCGGCTGTTCACAGAAACCCCGACAACCGATCTGCCTCCCACCGAGAACGATCGGGGAATCGGTTCGAGCGCACAGACTGCGGGAGCACCGCGAAGCGCGCCGCTCGAGGCGACAGGTTCAGGGCGGCGGAGGCGGTGATCCCGGCGATCCTGCTTGTGCTGCGCCGCTGCGGGATGGGGCGGAGGCGCACGCAGTGACCGACCGAGGCTTGACGTGCGCGGTACTGGCCGAGGTGAACTGCGAGTAACCAATTAGTGGTCGTCGTCGGTTCCGACTCGAAAACCCGGAACCGTCGTGATTAGGTGCTCCGGCAGCAGCGACGAAGT
>NZ_JBHWFB010000043.1:0-1175 GCF_042733915.1 Nocardia sp. NPDC059691
GCGATTCTGCGTGCGGGACAACTGGTGGATCTGGGCACTCTCGCCGACATGCGGCATCTGTCGGCGCTGTCGATCGAAGCGACCTTCACCGGCCCACCGCCGGATCTGTCGCATGTGTGCGGAGTCAGCCACGTCGAAGTCGACGGCGCCAAGGTGCGGCTGCGAGTGCAGGGATCGGTGGAACCGTTGCTGCAACGGCTCACTGCCGCCCGGGTGACCCAATTACTCAGCCGGGAACCGTCGTTGGAGGAGCTGTTCCTCGCCCGCTACGGTGACGAACCCACCCTCACCGAACCGGAGACGGTGTGCGGTGACTGACATCCGCACGGCTGCCGCACCCTCGCCCGTGCGCACGCTCGTCTCCCAGCTGACCCCGATGCAGGTGACAGCGCGTGCAGTGTTGCGTGGCGCGGTGATCTGGGGCGTGGTGTTCGGGCTGGTGACCTGGCTCGAGGTGGTTCAGTTCGCCCGGGAGTATCCGACCGCCGCCGACCGTCAGCGGCTGGTGATGATGATGGGCTCCAACGTCGGGTTGGACGCGCTGTTCGGGCCGTCACCGCAGATCGACACCGTAGGTGGCTACGCCGCAACCCACGCCATCGGTGTGCTCGGTATCGCCGGCGCGATCTGGGCCCTGCTCGCCGCGACCCGCGTGCTGCGCGGCGAAGAAGACGCCGGGCGCTGGGAGCCACTGCTGGCCGGCGCGACCGATCGCCGCCGCGCCACCGCCGCAGCGCTCGGCGGTCTCGCCATCGGCTACCTGGTGCTGTGGACGCTCACCGCTGTGCTGTTCGCTGCCGCCGGGAGCCAGGGCGAGGCCCGGTTCTCGGCCTCGACAGTGCTTTTCGCGGCCACGGCCACTACCGCGGCGGCAGGGTTGTTTCTTGCGGTCGGGGCGTTGTGCAGTCAGGTCGCCGGCAACCGCCGTCAAGCCGCCGCACTGGCCGCTGGTGTCTTCGTGGTCGCCTATCTGATCCGGGTGGTCGCCTACAGCACCACCTCCCTGCGATGGTTGCGATGGGTCACCCCGCTGGGATGGATCGATGAGACCCACCCGTTCATCCGCAGCCACTGGCCCACGCTCCTCGCTGTCGCCGCCACCACCGCGGCACTGCTGACCGCCACCGTATGGCTCGCCGGACGCCGAGACCTCGGCGCAGGGCTGCTGCCCGCCC
>NZ_JBHWFB010000044.1:0-1173 GCF_042733915.1 Nocardia sp. NPDC059691
GCGGTCTTTGTCGGTGATGGGTGGGGTGGTGGTGGGTGGGGTGTTGTCGATGGTGAGCCAGTTGATGGTGTGGGGGAGGTGTGGGTGTGTGGGGGTGGTGGTGAGGCCGATGGTGGTGTGGGAGTTGGTGGTGATGTGGGTGATTCGTTGGGTGGGGTGTGTGGGGTCGATGGGTAGGAAGGCGGCGCCGGTTTTGGTGATGGCCCAGATGGCGATGATGGTTTCGGGGGAGCGGGGGATGGCGATGGCGACGATGTCTTCGGGGCCGATGTGGTGGTGGAGGAGTTGGTGGGCGAGGTGGTTGGAGCGTTGGTCGAGTTCTTGGTAGGTGATGTGGTGGTTGTTGTGGATGATGGCGGTGTTGTGGGGGTGGTTGTGGGCGGTGGTGGTGAGGAGGTCGGGCAGTGTGGTCGGTGGTGTGGGTGGTGGTCCGGTGCGGGTGAGGAGGTCGGTTTTTTCGGTGGGGTCGAGGATGTCGATGGTGGCGATGGGTTGGGTGGGGTTGGTGGTGATGGCGTGCAGGATGTGGAGCCATCGGTGGGTGAGGGTGTCGATGGTGGTGGGGTTGTAGAGGTCGGTGGCGTAGGTGATGGTGGCGGTCATCTCGCCGTTGTGGTTGTCGGTGAGGATGATTTGTAGGTCGAATCGTGCTGTGGGGGTGGGTGGTTCGGTGGGGGTGATGTCGAGGTGGGGGAGGTGGAGGTGGGGTTGGTCGAGGTTTTGGAAGGCGAGCAGTGTTTGGAAGAGGGGGTGGTGGGAGCGGGTGCGGTGGGGGGTGAGGTGGTCGACGAGTTGTTCGAAGGGGATGTCGGCGTGTTGGAAGGCTTGCAGGTCGGTGTTTCTGGTGCGGGTGAGTAGGTCGGTGAAGGGTTCGTGGGGGTTGATGTGGGTGCGTAGGACGAGGGTGTTGACGAACATGCCGATGAGGTCGTCGAGGGCGGGGTCGCCGCGTCCGGCGATGGGGGTGCCGATGGGGATGTCGGTGCTGTTGCTGAGGCGGGCGAGCAGGACTGCGAGGGTGGCGTGGATGACCATGAACACCGAGCAGTCGTGCTGGCGTGCGAGGGTGTGTAGTGCGGTGATGAGTTCGGTGTCGAGGGTGTAGGTGGTGGTGGCGCCGTGGTGGGAGGCCACTGCGGGGCGGGGACGATCCACCGGCAACGACAACTCCTC
>NZ_JBHWFB010000045.1:0-1073 GCF_042733915.1 Nocardia sp. NPDC059691
GGTAGGAGCAGGATGGCGGCGGGTATCGACCAGACCGATTGGGCTGGATTGTTGAAGAGTGCCCAGAACGGTCAGCTTCAACTTCTCAATGTCGACAGCGCCGCGCTGGGTAAACTGACCGGATATTGTGAGGATCTGGTGGCCGACATCCTCGGGTTGATCAATTTCGTGACCGGGAAGAACATGCCACCGAAGTTCGACTGGTATTACAACAATCAATCCAGTACCGATCCGAAACGGCCTGCCCAGCCGAAACCGTTCCCGGCCAGTTCCTATCAGTTTCTGAGCATGAAACATCTGTCGGACGCGTTCTTCGACAAAGCGAACCCCGAACTGGTCGACATTCTGGGTAATCATCAAGCGATCGTCACCGATATCGCGAACACGTTCACCGCGGCGAACAAGAAGTACTCGATCACCGAGGGACAGAACGCGAACACCTTCGTCGCACCCAACGCGCGTGATCATTGGCCGGAGATCTCGAAGTATCATGCGGCGTCCTCGGTGTCGTGGGCGGACGGGCCGGGTTTGTCGACCACCGCCAGTTCCGGGGTGAGTTTCGACAAGTCCCTCAAGGGCAGAATCGATCCGCTGATCGAACTCGGTGGCGCTCTGCACCTCTACGATTTCGCCAACATCGCCATGCTCGTGGGCTCGGTCGGTGGTGACATGCTGTGGTTGTCGGGTGAGTGGCTGGCCCTGTCCCAGATCTGGGGCAACTCGATCGATACCTTCACCAAGAACATCAAACCCGTGTTCACCCGGGGGCACTGGCAGGGCGCGGGCGCCGACCGGGCGATCGCCTCGATCGACAAATACCTCGGTACCGCCGAAACGTTGCGGGCGGGCATGGTCGACATGTCTCATGTCGTGGGGAACACCGCCAACTTCCTGGCGTTCATCTACGGTCACGTTCCCCGCTACGACCAGATCAAGTTGAACACCAACGGCACGGTCAACTATGTCGCCAAGCGCGGCCGGACCGGTGATCAGGCCCAAACCTATGCTCAGCAGTGGTGGGACAAGGGCGATGACACCAGTAACAACAAAGGTTTCGTCGCCGAGATGCGTGC
>NZ_JBHWFB010000046.1:0-1055 GCF_042733915.1 Nocardia sp. NPDC059691
GGATGTGGTGGGGGCGTTCCGCGACAGTGTGCGGTTGTCGAGTGCGAATGGAGTGTCGCTGGATCCGGCCGCGTGGGGTCCGCACGCGCATCGGACCATGTCGTTCCTGGCGATGGACGATCCGCGGCATATGCGGATGCGGCGGTTGGTGTTCAAGGGGTTCACGCCGAAACGTGTCGCGCAGATGGAGGACCGGATCCGGGAGTTGACGCTGTCGTATCTGGTGCCCGCGGTGTCCGGTGCCGTCTTCGACTGGATCGATGAGGTGGCGGGCAAGTTGCCGATGGATGTGATTTCGGAGCTGATGGGGGTGCCGGCGGTGGATCGGGTGGAGATTCGCCGGTTGGCGGATCTGGTGGTGCACCGCGAGGACGGTGTGCTGGATATCCCGATGGCGGCTGTCGAGGCTTCGATCAAATTGCTGGGCTACTACACGGAGATGGTGGCCGAGCGTCGGCGCGCCCCGAGAGAGGATCTGACCTCGGCCTTGCTGGATGCGGAGATCGGCGGTGACAGGCTCACCGATGCGGAGATCATCGGTTTCCTGTTCTTGATGGTCGTGGCGGGCAACGAGACGACCACCAAACTGCTGGGTAATGCGTTGTATTGGGGTGCGCGCAATCCGGGGGAGTACGCGAAAGTCGTCGCCGATCCAAATCTGGTCTCCGACTGGGTGGAGGAGACGCTGCGTTATGACACCTCGAGTCAAATGATCGCCCGCACCGCGACCGAGGACCTGGCGTATCACGGGGGTGTGGTTCCGGCGGGGGCGAAGGTGTTGTTGCTGATCGGTTCGGCCAACCGGGATGCGGTGGTGTTCGAGGATGGTGACAGTTTTCGTATCGATCGTGCCGATAGGTCCGGGCTGGTGAGTTTCGGGGCGGGTGTGCATTTCTGTTTGGGGGCGCACCTGGCTCGTGTGGAAGCGACGGTGGCGCTGACGGAGTTCGCGTCGCGTGTGCGGTCCTATGACGTCCTCGATTCCGGGATCGCCCGGGTTCATTCGTCCAATGTGCGTGGCTTCGCGCACCTACCCATCACCGTGGAGACCCGAT
>NZ_JBHWFB010000047.1:0-1017 GCF_042733915.1 Nocardia sp. NPDC059691
GCTTAGAAGTGAGAATGCCGGTATGAGTAGCGAAAGACGGGTGAGAATCCCGTCCACCGAATGCCTAAGGTTTCCTGAGGAAGGCTCGTCCGCTCAGGGTTAGTCAGGACCTAAGCCGAGGCCGACAGGCGTAGGCGATGGACAACAGGTTGATATTCCTGTACCACCTCTTTATCGTTTGAGCAATGGAGGGACGCAGAAGGATAGAAGAAGCGTGCGATTGGTTGTGCACGTCCAAGCAGTTAGGCTGATAAGTAGGCAAATCCGCTTATCGTAAAGGCTGAGCTGTGATGGGGAAGCTCCTTATGGAGCGAAGTCTTTGATTCCCCGCTGCCAAGAAAAGCTTCTAGCGAGATAAAAGGTGCCTGTACCGCAAACCGACACAGGTAGGCGAGGAGAGAATCCTAAGGTGTGCGAGAGAACTCTGGTTAAGGAACTCGGCAAAATGACCCCGTAACTTCGGGAGAAGGGGTGCTTTCTTAACGGAAAGCCGCAGTGAATAGGCCCAAGCGACTGTTTAGCAAAAACACAGGTCTCTGCGAAGCCGTAAGGCGAAGTATAGGGGGTGACACCTGCCCGGTGCTGGAAGGTTAAGGAGAGGGGTTAGCGTAAGCGAAGCTCTGAACTGAAGCCCCAGTAAACGGCGGCCGTAACTATAACGGTCCTAAGGTAGCGAAATTCCTTGTCGGGTAAGTTCCGACCCGCACGAAAGGTGTAACGATTTGGGCACTGTCTCAACCAGAGACTCGGTGAAATTATAGTACCTGTGAAGATGCAGGTTACCCGCGACAGGACGGAAAGACCCCGTGGAGCTTTACTGTAGCCTGATATTGAATTTTGGTACAGTTTGTACAGGATAGGCGGGAGCCATTGAAACCGGAGCGCTAGCTTCGGTGGAGGCGCTGGTGGGATACCGCCCTGACTGTATTGAAATTCTAACCTACGGGTCTTATCGACCCGGGAGACAGTGTCAGGTGGGCAGTTTGACTGGGGCGGTCGCCTCCTAAAGTGTAACGG